>NZ_JAHPJF010000002.1:0-706253 GCF_020515815.1 Pseudomonas sp. AF03-9
CGACGAACCCACCCGCGGCATCGATATCGGCGCCAAGTCGGAGATCTACCAGATCATCCATACCCTGGCGGCAAGCGGGATTGCGGTGATCGTGGTGTCCAGCGATTTGATGGAAGTGATGGGCATCAGCGACCGCATCCTGGTGATGAGTGAAGGCGCCTTGACCGGCGAATTGACCCGCGCCGAAGCGGACGAAGCACGGCTGTTGCAACTGGCTCTCCCGCGTTCGCGGGCTTGATGAATTCGAGGTGAGTATGTCCGAGGTAAAAACTGCAAAGGGCTTCTGGCCGGGTTTCAACCAGCGCAAGTTCCTCGATGACTGGGTGATGTTGCTCGCGGCGCTGGGCATCTTTGTGCTCAGTGCGTTGTTTATCGACAACTTCCTTTCGCCGCTGAACATGCGCGGGCTGGGCCTGGCGATTTCCACGGTGGGCATCGCCGCCTGCACCATGTTGTTCTGCCTGGCGTCGGGGCATTTCGACCTGTCGGTGGGCTCGGTAATCGCCTGCGCCGGCGTGGTGGCCGGCATCGTGATCCGCGACACCGACAGCGTGGTGCTCGGCGTGTCGGCCGCGTTGGCGATGGGCCTGGTGGTGGGGCTGATCAACGGCATCGTGATTGCCAAGCTGCGCATCAATGCGTTGATTGCGACGCTGGCGACCATGCAGATCGTGCGCGGCCTGGCCTACATCTTCTCCAATGGCAAGGCGGTGGGGGTGATGGATGAACGTTTCTTCGTGTTCGGCAACGGCCAACTGCTGGGTGTGCCGGTGCCGATCATCATCACCGTGCTGTGTTTTGTGTTCTTTGGCTGGCTGCTCAACTACACCACCTACGGGCGCAACACCATGGCCATTGGCGGCAACCAGGAAGCGGCGCTGCTGGCCGGGGTGAATGTGGATCGCACCAAGATCATCATCTTTGCCGTACACGGCTTGGTGGGTGCGTTGGCCGGGGTGATCCTCGCCTCGCGCATGACCTCGGGCCAACCGATGATTGGCCAGGGCTTCGAGCTGACGGTGATTTCGGCGTGCGTGCTGGGTGGGGTGTCGTTGAGCGGCGGGATCGGCATGATCCGGCATGTGATCGCCGGGGTGTTGATCCTGGCGATCATCGAGAACGCGATGAACCTGAAGAACATCGATACCTTCTACCAGTACGTGATCCGTGGTTCGATCCTGCTGTTGGCGGTGATCATCGATCGCATGAAACAACGCTAAGCCATGCCATGTGAGGACTAAATGTGGGAGCGGGCTTGCTCGCGAATGCGGTGGGCCAGCTAGCTCATCAGGTGACTGACACACCGCATTCGCGAGCAAGCCCGCTCCCACATTTTGATCTTCGCTGTGCTCAGGTTCAGCTTTTGCCATAATGCCCGCGCTTTCACACTTATAGGCCCGATATGCAGGAAAACGCCCACACCCCCGTCAAAGAAGCCGCCCCCACCGGCACCCAGACCCTGCTCCGTGGCCTGGGCGTGGTACAAGCGGTGGCGGCCGGTGCGCGGGATCTCAAAGAGATCGCCAAACGCATCGGCACCACCCGCAGCACCACCCACCGCCTGGCCAGTTGCCTGGTGGAGGAGCGCTACCTGCGCGTGGTGCCGCAAGTCGGTTACCTGCTGGGGCCCAAACTGATCGAGCTGGGTTTCCAGGCGCGTGAAGAGCTGCCGTTGGTGACGTTGGCGGTGCCGTACCTGGACGAATTGTCGGCGTTGACCGGGGACACCATCCACCTGGCCATCCGCGAGTACGACGACGTGCTCTACCTGCACAAGAACCCCGGCCGCAATGGCCCGGAAATGCGCTCGCGGGTCGGCCACCGCATGCCGCTGGCGCGTACGGGCATCGGCAAGGCATTGCTGTTGGATGATTCGGTCGAAGAGTGGCAGCGCCTGTACGACGTCAGCTTGCCGGCCGCAGGGAAAAGCCCGCAGTGGCC
Source organism: Pseudomonas sp. AF03-9 (assembly GCF_020515815.1). NCBI lineage: Bacteria > Pseudomonadati > Pseudomonadota > Gammaproteobacteria > Pseudomonadales > Pseudomonadaceae > Pseudomonas > Pseudomonas sp. AF03-9. The sequence continues at coordinate 1,942 of NZ_JAHPJF010000002.1, forward strand.
GCAGCACCCGGAGCAGTCCTGGGCCCAGTTCGAGCAGCGCATGCGTGAATACGTGGTGGGCGGTTATGCGTTCGACCTGGAAGACAACGAACCGTCGATCCGTTGTGTCGCGGCACCTGTGCGCGATGCCAGCCGGCGGATTGTCGCCGGCATCAGCATCGCCAGTACCGTGCCCTACATGCCGCTGGAGAAAATGGCCGAGCTGATCCCTGTGATCAAACAGGTCGCAGCGCGGCTGTCAGCGGAGTTGGGCGCGAAGGCCTGATCAGGCCTTGAGGGTCGCCATGTCGATGACAAAGCGGTACTTCACATCGCCGGCGATCATGCGGCTGTAGGCTTCGTTGATGTTGCGGATGTCGAGCATTTCGATGTCGCAGCTGATGCCGTGTTCGGCGCAGAAATCCAGGACTTCCTGGGTTTCGGCAATGCCACCGATCAGCGAACCGGCCAGCACCTTGCGGCCCAGGATCAGCTTGGCGGCGTTGACCGGCGGGTCGACCGGCTCGATCAGGCCGACCAGGATGTGCACGCCGTCAAAGCGCAGCACGTCGAGGTAGGGGTTGAGGTCGTGCTGCACCGGGATGGTGTCCAGCAGGAAATCGAACTGCCCGGCAGCAGCTTGCATCTGCGCAGCGTCGGTGGACACGATCACGTGGTCGGCGCCCTGGCGACGGCCTTCCTCGGCCTTGCTCGCCGAGCGGGTGAACAAGGTCACTTCGGCGCCGATCGCCTTGGCCAGCTTGATGCCCATGTGGCCGAGGCCGCCCATGCCCAATACGCCGACCTTGTCGCCAGCCTTGATGCCGTAGTGCTTGATCGGCGAGTACATGGTCACGCCGGCGCAGAGGATCGGCGCGGCGCTGGCCAGGTCGAGCCTGGCCGGGATCTTCACCACGAAGTGTTCGCTGACCACGATGCTGTCGGAGTAGCCACCCATGGTGTTGCTGCCGTCGACGCGGTCCGGGGTGGCGTAGGTCATGGTCGGGCCTTCGAGGCAGTATTGCTCCAGGTCCGACTTGCACGCGTCGCAGTGACGGCACGAGTCGACCATGCAGCCCACGCCGACCAGATCGCCGACTTTGTGCGCGGTGACGTCGGCGCCGACGGCGGTGACTTTGCCGACGATCTCGTGGCCCGGCATCAGCGGGTACACGGCGATGCCCCACTCGTTGCGTGCCTGGTGGATGTCAGAGTGGCACACGCCGCAGTACAGGATCTCGATGGCCACATCATCGACGCGCGGGCTGCGGCGCTGGAAGGACATGGGGGCGAGGGGAGTGGTGGCCGACTGGGCGGCATAACCGATGGCGGTGTACATGGGAAAAACCTCGCAAAAAGCAATGACAGGTGAGGCGGCGCATTCTCCGCGCCGGGCTTTGCAGCGGCCATGGCGATTGCTCCGAGTCTCATGCCTATTCGTCCGGAGGTGCCCCGGGTTTGGGTTTTTGTGTCGCCGGACCTGCGATGATGCGTTCATCCCTTTTTCGCGAAGTTTTTTGCCATGTTGTTGACTCGCCATCTTGATGCCAACGCCACGCTGGTTTCCTTGATTGAGGGGCTGACGCCCTGCGACGGTTTCTCGCCGACCCACCTGCCGGGCGTGAAGGTATTGCGCGCCAGCTGCGATGTGGCGCGCGGCCCGCAGATCTATGAGCCCAGCCTGATGTTCGTGGCCCAGGGCAGCAAAGTCGCCTACCTGGGCCCGCGCACGCTGGAGTATGGCGCCGGGCACTATTTGATCCAGGCCATGCCGGTGCCGTTCGAGTGCGAGACGTTTGCCATGGCACCGGATGCGCCGCTCTACGGGGTGACGGTGGGCATCGACCGTGTGGTGCTGGGGGAGTTGGTGATGGCCATGGGCATTCAGGCCGGGCCGCCGCCGACGGCGCAGACGTTGGAGTCGATGAGTTCGGTGGTGCTGGATGACGCCATGCGTGGCTGCGTCGAACGGCTGCTGCAGTGCCTGCATGATCCGCTGGAAAGCCGGATCATGGGCCCGGCGCGGGTGCGTGAATTGTTGTTCACCGCGCTGCGCGGGCCGCAGGCCGATGTGTTGCGCGCCTTGGTGGAACAGCAGGGGCAGTTTTCGCGAATCGCCACGTCATTGAATCACCTGCACGCCCATTATGCCGAGCCGCTGAATATCGAGACATTGGCGGGGTATGCGCACATGAGTGCGTCGACGTTTCACGAGCATTTCAAGCGCTGCACCTTGTTGTCGCCGGTGCAGTACCTGAAGCGATTGCGCTTGTTGAAGGCGCAGCAGTTGCTGATGGTGGAAGGCATGGGGGTGGCGCAGGCGGCGCATAGCGTGGGGTATCAGAGTACGTCGCAGTTCAGTCGCGAGTACAAGCGCTACTTCGAGCGTAACCCCGGCGAGGAGCGCGTCGCCTAGATCTTACTGATTCAATGGGTCAATGTGGGAGCGGGCTTGCTCGCGAAAGCGGTTTGTCAGTCAAATATGCTCTAACTGACCCACCGCTTTCGCGAGCAAGCCCGCTCCCACATTTGACCGAGTTCCTGCCACAAAAAAGGCTCCCATTTGGGAGCCTCAGTTGGCGTTACATATTCGGGTAAGTCGGCCCACCCGCGCCTTCCGGCGTTACCCAGGTGATGTTCTGCGAAGGGTCCTTGATGTCACAGGTCTTGCAGTGCACGCAGTTCTGGGCGTTGATCTGGAAGCGCTTGGCGCCGTCTTCCTGGGTGATCACTTCATACACGCCCGCCGGGCAGTAGCGCTGCGCCGGTTCATCGTAGAGCGGCAGGTTGGTACCGATCGGGATGCTCGGGTCTTTGAGCTTCAAGTGGCACGGCTGTTCTTCTTCATGGTTGGTACCGGAGATGAACACCGAGCTCAACTTGTCGAAGCTCAGCTTGCCGTCGGGTTTGGGGTAGTCGATCTTCTTGCTGTCCTTGGCCAGCTTGAGGCAGGCGTAGTCCGGCTTGGTGTCGTGCAGGGTGAATGGCATCTTGCCGCCGAGGATGTTCTGGTCGAACCAGTTGAAGCCGGCGCCGAGGATCGGGCCGAACTTGTGCATCGCCGGGCCGAAGTTGCGGCTGGCGAACAGTTCTTCGTAGAGCCAGCTGGACTTGAAGCTGTCGACGTAAGCGGTCAGTTCATCACCGCCTTCGGATTCGGCAAACAGGCGGTCGGCCACGGCGTCGGCGGCGAGCATGCCAGACTTCATCGCGGTGTGGCTGCCCTTGATCTTGGCCACGTTCATGGTGCCCAGGTCGCAGCCGATCAATGCGCCGCCCTTGAACACCATCTTCGGCAGCGAGTTGATGCCACCTTTGGCCAGGGCGCGGGCGCCGTAGCTGATGCGCTTGCCGCCTTCGAGGTACTGGGCCAGCACCGGGTGGTGCTTGAGGCGCTGGAACTCATCGAACGGCGACAGGAAGGTGTTGCTGTAGGACAGGTCGACGATCAGGCCGACGACCACCTGGTTGTTTTCCAGGTGATAGAGGAACGAACCGCCGGTGTTCTCGTTGCTCATGATGTCCAGCGGCCAACCGGCGGTGTGCACCACCAGGCCTGGTTGATGCTTGGCTGGGTCGATTTCCCAGATTTCCTTGAGGCCGATGCCGTAGTGCTGGGCGTCGGCGTCGCTGTCCAGGTTGAAGCGCTGGATCAGCTGCTTGCCGATGTGGCCACGGCAACCTTCGGCGAACAACGTGTACTTGCCACGCAGTTCCATGCCCGGGGTGTAGACGCCTTCTTTCGGGTTGCCTTCGCGGTCGACGCCGAGGTCGCCGGTGATGATCCCGCGTACCACGCCGTTTTCGTCGAACAGCGCTTCCTGGGCGGCGAAGCCTGGGTAGACTTCCACGCCCAGGTTCTCGGCCTGCTGGGCCAGCCAGCGGCACAGGTTGCCCAGGGAGATGATGTAGTTGCCTTCGTTGTGCATGGTCTTGGGCACAAAGAAGTCAGGAACCTTGGTGGAGGCTTCGGGGCTGCGCAGTACATAGATGTCATCGCGCACCACGGGGGTGTTGAGCGGGGCGCCGAGTTCTTTCCAGTCCGGGAACAATTCGTTCAGGGCGCGGGGTTCAAACACCGCACCGGAGAGAATATGTGCGCCCACTTCGGAGCCTTTCTCGACCACGCAGACGCTGATTTCCTTACCGGCTTCGGCGGCCTTCTGCTTCAGTCGGCAGGCGGCAGACAGGCCCGCCGGGCCAGCGCCGACGATGACCACGTCGAATTCCATGTATTCGCGTTCCACAGGTTATCTCCTACTCAAGGCTCAACAGGCTTTTTTTCTAATGGATGGAGGTTCGGTGTCGTCTGGCGCAAAGGCCTGACCCACCTTTCTCTCTAGGTGGCGCATTATATATAGACCACTGCGAGCGTCCAATACAAACGTTTGTTTGAATTGCCCGCAGGCTAGGTAAATCAAAGCAACGCGGCTTATGACTGGCTATTTTGCCGTATTGACCAGAATAGGCGTTCCGGTCAATATACGGTCGGTTTTGCGCTTACCGTAGGCAGACAGCAGGTTTCAAGAGCACGTCCAAAAGCAAGACAGGTGACGCGCGCCGAAACTCGGGCGCGCAGTTTACACGCTGCGATAAAGAATGACCTCTCAGTCACCACTGACGAACGGTCGTCATTTCCCGTGAGCAAGGTCATCCGCCGACGTTTTTGGAGGTGCCCTTGTGTGCCGATGAGCATCAACCGCCAGGTTCGCCTAGGCGACTTTCTTTTCACCGGAGAGTAACGAGGAATCCATGAAGGTTCTTGTAGCTGTCAAACGCGTTGTCGATTACAACGTGAAAGTTCGCGTCAAGGCGGACAATTCCGGCGTCGATCTTGCTAACGTCAAGATGTCGATGAACCCGTTCTGTGAAATCGCCGTGGAAGAAGCCGTACGCCTGAAAGAGAAAGGCGTGGCAACTGAAATCGTCGTGGTTTCCATCGGCCCGACCACTGCTCAAGAGCAGCTGCGTACCGCCCTGGCACTGGGTGCCGACCGCGCCATCCTGGTCGAGTCCGCTGAAGAGCTGACCTCCCTGGCCGTGGCCAAGCTGCTCAAGGCTGTTGTCGACAAGGAACAGCCTCAGTTGGTGATCCTTGGCAAGCAAGCCATCGACAGCGACAACAACCAGACTGGCCAGATGCTGGCTGCACTGACCGGTTACGGCCAGGGCACCTTCGCGTCCAAAGTCGAAGTGAGCGGTGACAGCGTCGCTGTGACCCGTGAAATCGACGGCGGCGCCCAGACCGTTTCCCTGAAACTGCCGGCCATCGTCACCACCGACCTGCGTTTGAACGAGCCGCGCTACGCGTCCCTGCCAAACATCATGAAAGCCAAGAAGAAGCCTCTCGAAGTGCTGACTCCGGATGCTTTGGGCGTTTCCACCGCGTCCACCAACAAGACCGTCAAGGTTGAAGCACCGGCTGCACGCAGCGCGGGCATCAAGGTCAAGTCGGTCGCTGAACTGGTCGAGAAACTGAAAAACGAAGCGAAGGTAATCTGACAATGACTATCTTGGTAATCGCTGAACACGACAACAAGGTCGTGGCCCCGGCCACCCTGAACACCGTGGCTGCTGCCGCTAAAATCGGTGGCGATATTCACGTGCTGGTTGCAGGTCAGGGCGCTGGCGCCGTGGCTGAAGCCGCCGCGAAAATCGCTGGCGTGAGCAAGGTGCTGCTGGCCGACAACGCCGCGTACGCTCACCAGTTGCCGGAAAACGTTGCCCCTCTGGTTGCAGAGCTGGGCGCTGGCTACAGCCACATCCTGGCTGCCGCCACGTCCAACGGCAAAAACATCCTGCCACGCGTCGCCGCGCAGCTGGACGTTGACCAGATCTCCGAGATCGTTTCGGTTGAAAGCGCTGACACCTTCAAGCGCCCGATCTACGCCGGTAACGCCATTGCCACCGTGCAATCGACGGCCTCGGTGAAAGTCATCACCGTGCGTGCCACCGGTTTCGACCCGGTTGCCGCCGAAGGTGGTTCGGCTGCCGTTGAAGCCGTTGCAGCTGCCCACAACGCGGGTACTTCCAGCTTTGTTGGCGAAGAGCTGGCCAAGTCGGATCGTCCTGAGCTGACCGCTGCCAAGATCGTCGTCTCCGGCGGGCGTGGCATGCAGAACGGTGACAACTTCAAGCACCTGTATGCCCTGGCCGACAAGCTGGGCGCTGCGGTCGGCGCTTCCCGCGCGGCCGTCGACGCAGGTTTCGTACCCAACGACATGCAGGTCGGCCAGACCGGCAAGATCGTGGCGCCACAGCTGTACATCGCCGTCGGTATCTCCGGCGCGATCCAGCACCTGGCCGGCATGAAAGACTCCAAAGTGATCGTTGCGATCAACAAGGACGAAGAAGCGCCGATCTTCCAGGTAGCCGACTACGGCCTGGTGGCAGACTTGTTCGAAGCCGTACCCGAGCTGGAGAAGCTGGTCTAATCCAGTCGCTTCACTTATAAAGAGCCCGGTCCTTGTGACCGGGTTTTTTTTTGACTTGCTGGAGCACCTCGCCATGGAACTGCGCCCCTGGACCTTACTGCTGAGCCTCACGCTACTGCCAGGCCTGGCGCTGGCCGCCGGCAAATGCGAGCGCCTGGTGATCACCGGCAGCCCCGACGCACCGCCTTTGCTCTGGCGCGACCCCCAAGACCCCACACGCCTGATCGGTGCCACCGCCGATGTGCTGCAACAAGTGGGCAAGGACCTCGGCCTGAAAATCGACCTGCTCTACGGCGGCAAACGCTCCCTGGCCCTGGACGAAGTGCGCAGCGGGCGCATGGACATCCTCGCCGACGCGCCGCTGAACCTGGGCGAGTTGGACACCCTCGATTACATCCATCCGGCACTGGTGCAGACCGACTACCTGGTCTGGACCCGCAAGGACTCGGCACTGGCCTACACCACCGCCGCCGACCTGCACGGCCACAAAGGTGCGGCCTCTGAGCGTGCACGTTTGAGCGCCGCTTTCGAAACGTTCGCCGGGCAGCAGCTCACCCTGCAACGCCTGCCGAGTCTGACGCCGGCGTTTCAGAAATTGCTGCTCGGGGAAGTGGACTACGTCCTTGCCGGTCGTTACTCCGGCATGGCCATGGCCCAGACCCTGGGGATGAGCAATGACTTGATTGCGCATGAGGTGCCCATCGATCAGCCCGGCCTGTACCTGGCGATTTCCCACAACTCTGCCTGCAATGATCCGTGGCTGCGCGGACAGCTGGCGAAAAAGATGACAGAATTGCCCGCGTCCGGTGTGGTGCAAGCGGCAACGCAGCGCAATCTCGAGCGCTGGAAAGCGCAATTGCAGCAACCTGTCGGCACTCCAGCAAAGTAAGGATTTTCAGTGACTCTTCGACCTCTTTTTGCGGCCCTCGCCGTTGTCGCTTTGGCGGGATGTGCGGCCGATCCTGCGCCGAATGAACAAATGCGCCTCACCCAGCAAGCCTTGGAACAAGCCAGCGCCGTGGGTGCCAACACCGATGAATCGCCCGAGTTGAAACTGGCCGAAGCCAAATTCGCCCGGGCCAAGGGCAGCATGGCCGACGAGTCCTACAAGAACGCCCGTATGCGCTCTGAGCAAGGCGAGCTGGACGCGCGCCTGGCCGAAGCCAAGGTGCTGACCCGCAAAAGCCAGGAACAGTTGAACGTGCTCAACACCCGCATCACACGCCTGCGCAAGCAGTTGCAGTTGGGGGAAGCCCAATGAGCCCGATGATCCGTGGTTTGAGTGGTGCGCTGCTGTTGGTTTCGGCGGTGTTGGGCGGTTGCGCCAGTCACCCTGATAGCGAGCAGGCTTTGCAGCAGGCGGGCAACGACTTCCAGAAGGTCAAGGAAGACGCCAACGTGCTGCGCTTTGCGCCCAAGGACGTGATCCGCGCCGGTGAATCCCTGGCCCGTGCCGACCGCCTGTCGAGCTACTGGGGCAGTGGCGCCGACGTTGCGCATTACGCCTATCTGAGCCAGCGTTACAGCGCGATTGCCCGCGAACACACCGAGCAGGCGCTCAATGCCGAGCGCGGTGCCAAGCTCGAGTTGGAGCGCCAGCGCCTGCAACTGGCCCTGCGTGAAAGCAAGCTGACCAGTGTGCAGCAACAGGGCAAATGGCTCGAAGAACAGATCGCCAGCCTGACCACCACTCAGACCGATCGTGGCTTGGTGATGACCCTGGGCGACGTGCTGTTCGATACCGGTGAAGCGGAACTGAAAAACTCCGCCAACCGCACCGTGCTGAAAATCGTGCAGTTCCTGCAACTGAACCCCAAGCGCGTAGTGCGTATCGAGGGTTACACCGACAGCACCGGCGGCGAGCAGGAAAACCTCAAGCTGTCCCGTGACCGTGCGCAATCGGTGGCCGATGTGCTGGTGGACCTGGGGATCGACGAAAAACGCATCCAGGTTGAAGGTTATGGTGACCAGTACCCGGTCGAAGCCAACGCTTCCGAGCGGGGCAGGGCGCAGAACCGGCGGGTAGAAATCGTGTTCTCCGACGAAAAAGGCCAGTTGGGCGCCGCCCGCTAGACGCCACACACAAATCCAAATGTGTAAGTGAGCTTGTGTGGGAGCGGGCTTGCCCGCGATTGCGGTAGGTCAGCCAGAGTTGTTTCTGCTGATACACCCCTATCGCGGGCAAGCCCGCTCCCACATTTTGTTTGGTGTACACCCAAAAGGCTCTTAAGCACCCTTACAGTTTTTACTGTCACTCCCGACCGCGCTCGACTATTGTGGCAACTGTCCCCGTACACTTTTAAACTGTGCCGGTATGTTTCACACAAAAATAAAATACCCGTGAAATCGAGTGCTGCGTCATGACCAATCTGTTGCTCTACCAACGTATCGCCCAGCAACTGGCCGAGGACATCCGGCGCGGCGTCTATCAACCGGGCGAGCGTGTGCCTTCGGTGCGCAAGATGAGCTCCCAGCTCAACGTCAGCCACGCCACGGTGTTGCAGGCTTATGCCAACCTGGAAGACCAGGGGCTGATCCGCGCACGCCCGCAGTCGGGCTACTACGTGCACCAGACGCCGGCGCTCACCGCGCCAACGCCAGACATCGCCCGCGTCGAGCGCCCAGGGTTGGTCACCCGCAGTAGCATTATCCAACAGGTATTGGTCGAATCGCGCCGCGAAGGCGTGTTCCCGTTGGGCGCCGCCGTGCCGAGTGTCGATTACTTGCCGGTGCGCGCGTTGCACCAGCAGTTGGCCAAGGTCACGCGCTTCCAGAGCCCACGGGCGTTCAGCTACATGTTCAGCCCCGGTTTCGAGCCGCTGCGCCGCCAGGTGGCGATCCGCATGCGCGATGCGGGCGTGGTGGTCGACCCGTCCGAAGTGGTGATCACCCATGGCTGCGTCGATGCGCTGCAGATGTCGCTGCGCGTGCTGACCCGGCCTGGCGACCTGATCGCCGCTGAATCGCCGACGTATTACGGCTTGCTGCAACTGGCTGATCTGCTTGGCCTCAAGGTCATTGAGATCCCCAGTGATCCAGCCTCCGGCATGAGCCTGGAAGCCTTGCAACTGGCGGCCAACCAATGGTCGATCAAGGCCCTGGTGCTGACCACGCGCCTGAGCAATCCCCTCGGTGGCACCATGCCCGAGGAACGGCAAAAACAGTTGCTACGCCTGGCGTCGGATTTCGATATTCAGATCGTCGAGGACGACATTTACGGCGAATTGATGTTTGAAGTCGGTCGCACCAAGGCCCTCAAGGCCTACGACCGCCTGGACCGGGTGATCTACTGCTCGAGCTTCTCCAAGACCCTGTCACCCGGCGTGCGGATCGGTTGGATGATTGCCGGCAAGTACCAGCAGGAAATCCAGCGCCTGCAGATGTTCAGCACCCATTCGGCGTGCAGCGTCACGCAGATGGGCGTTGCCGCGTACCTGGAGAACGGGGGCTATGATCGCCACCTGCGTTACATCCGCCAGGAGTACCGCAAGAACCTCAACGCCTTCCAGCTCGCCGTGCAGCAGTACTTCCCCGAAGGCACGCAGATGACCCGCCCCAGTGGTGGTTTTATCCTGTGGGTCAGTTTGCCGGGACGGGTCAATACCCAGGAACTGCACGTACGCGCCTTGCAACAAGGCATCAGCATTGCACCGGGGCTGATCTTCAGTAACACCGAGCAGTTCAACCACTGTATCCGTCTCAATTGCGGCACAGCGTGGAACCGCGAGGCAGAGCGGGCGCTGATGACGTTGGGGATGCTCGCCAGCCAACTTTGCCAGGAAACCGCCGCCGGCTTTTGAGCCCGGGAATAGGGACGTGACCGGCCGCTGGCCAATCACCGCGCTTGTCATGCTGCCCACAACAAGCGAGCATATGGCCCTCTGCCGTTAATGCTGTAGGCGATATGACCTGTATTTTTCGCGCTGTCTTGGTGATTGGCCTGTTAAGCCTGTGTAACGTCAGCACAGTGCTGGCGGCAGCACCTGTGACCCAGGGCAAGGTCACCGCCGGCGCCACGCAGAAGGCCCCGGCCAAAAAGGCCGTCGAGGCCAAGAAAAAAGCCGCTGCGGTGAAAAAGCGTACGACAAGCAAGTCGAAGTCGTCCCAGGAAGTTACCCAGACCAAATTGCCACCGGCACAGTTGGACCTGTCCCTGCCTTCGGACATGGTCAGGCACTTGCAACCCATCGGCACCATGCCCAAGCCCCAGAGCGTGCCCCTGCTGCCGCCGATGTTTGGCGAGAAACCGGCAGGCAACAGCGCCTTCCAGATCAACGGTCGCCTGCTCAGCAATGAGATGAAGCTGCAACTGCGCAACGAAGAGCGGCGTGACGTTGAAGGCGCGGCGTTGGAATTTGAGTTCAAGCAGTAAACTTTTCCTGCAAACGTGACGTGGCTCTTCGACCATGTGTCGGAGACTGGTCAGTCATTTTTGTTTTCTGCGAAAAACCCCTGTTAGACCATTTTAAAACGGCTGTTTAAGGGCGTACTCTAGCCCGGCCATCCACATTGAGTCGTCGAGGACCTGCCTGTCATGAATTGCCGTGAAGGCTGTGGCGCGTGCTGCATCGCCCCTTCCATCAGTTCGCCATTACCGGGAATGCCACAAGGCAAACCGGCAGGCGAACGCTGCCTGCACCTGTCGGTCGAACAACTGTGCCTGCTGTTCGGGCAGCCGGAGCGGCCGGCGGTATGCAGTGATTTCAAGGCGGACATCGAGGTCTGCGGTACCGACCAGGCCGATGCGATCCGCTTGATCGGTTGGTGGGAGCAGATGACGGCGGCTTGATGGGCTTTACTATCGGAACTTCAACAATAAGGAATACAACAATGGGTTCGCTGAAACGAATGGCTGTGCTGTGCGGGTTTACGGTGTTGTTTGCTGCTACGGCCCAGGCTGAGGATTGGCAGGTCGCCAAAGATGAAGACGGGATCAAGGTGTCCTTGAGTGAAGTGGCCGGCTCCAAGTACAAGGCCTATCGCGGCGTGACCACGATCAAGGCGCCGGTGGCCAAGATCCAGGCACTGCAAGAAGACGTTGCGGGTGCCTGTGCCTGGATTCACGAGTGCAAATCGCAAAAACTGCTCAAGCAGGAAGGCGACAAGAGCTGGACCTACACCCAGTTCAAGGCTCCGTTCCCGGTCACCGACCGTGACTCCATCCTGGAGATCACCACCTCCAAGGCCGCTGACGGCACCCTGACGCGCAAGCTGCTGGAAGTGCCGACCTACCAGCCGGAAGTCAAAGGCTATGTGCGTGTGGCCCAGGTCGAGGGCTTCTGGAAACTGGTGCCCAAAGGCGACAACCTGACCGAAGTCACTTACCAGGTGCACACCGAGCCAGGCGGCAGCGTGCCATCGTGGCTGGCCAACAAATTCGTGGTGGATGCGCCGTTCAACACCTTGAAAGCCCTCAAGGACCACGCCGAGAAGTAAGCGCAACTGATCCGGTGCCTCCAGCCTTGAGTGGAACGTTTGGCGATCCCTCAAGGTCCAGATGGATGTGAGCCCACACATGGGCTTTATCGAGGAGGCACCGATGCAAACGTGGAACATTACCTTCGTTGATGATCACGGCGAGACTTCGGTGGAGCAGTTCACCTGCAATGAAAAGCCCAGCCTTGAAGAAGCTGCGCACATGATCCGCAACAAGCTGCTGCCGGTCGCCGCCGAACTCGACCTCAATGACCTTGAGGGGCGCCAGTCTGAGCCGACGGTCAAAATCCTCAAAGACCAGAACAGCATTCAAATCCTCGACATTTTGCCCGCCGCCTGAACATTGCGTGGTTGCCACTAAAGTGCCTCTGGTGGTGGTCAAAGCTTCGCGCTACTCTGCAAGCGAGATCAGCGAATGAATCGCTAAGGTCTGGTCTTGTCAGCTACATGCTTGTTTTCCAGCGGTGTTGTCATCGCCGTAGTCCATGCGCCAGTACGGCGTGGGCCTCGGGAAGCACGGAAAGTCTATCCATCGGTCAGAGGAGCACTTTTCATGAGCACAGCCTATCAAGAAGACATCAGCACCAACGTTCTGCGCCGCATGAAAGAAGGCGGCTTCGACTTCTCGCGTTTCCACCCCATTGAGTTCTACGCCATTTTCCCGGATGAGGAACGTGCGCGCAGGGCTGCGGGTGAGTTTCGTGGGGAATCCCTGAATGCCCAGGTCAGTGCGCGCGACGATGGCGCCTGGTATCTGGAACTGAGCAAAATCATGTTTGCCACCTACGACGGTATAGGAGACTTCGAACAGGACTTCGGGGCGGTGGTAGAGCCTCTGGGCGGGATTATCGAAGGGTGGGGCGTCAAGCAGGAGGTGCGTGGGTTACCCATGTAGTTGTATGAAAAAACGCAGCGTATCGGCTGACCTTTGGGTCGGCCGATTTTGTTTGTGGCGTGGGAAAACTATTCTGAACTTGTGCGCCATTTTTCAGCACCAAAAAAAAGCCACCCAAGAAGGGTGGCCTAAAGGGAAGAGCGGTGTGCTGAAGGAGCGTGTTCAGCAGATGGGGCGATTATCCGCAGGCTTGGCCGGGCAGTGAAATCAACTCTGGCTATGCTGCTGATAGTCAAAGCCCGCATTGCGATGAAGCGCGCGACGTGACGGCGGGCATCTGGCTGCACCAGGACGGTGCGCTTGTGTCCTTGCTTTAATTCAACTCACTGATTTTTAAGTGTTTATGCCGCTGGCACGGGCCTTGCGATGGTTCTAGCGCCCGGGTGACAAGGAGTTCGGCATGATCCGCACTTATTACGATGAAATGTACGATGGGGCAGGCCAGGTCCGGCCTCATTACCGCGAGTTCGCCCGCTGGTTGGCCGAAACCCCAGATGATCTGTTGGCCCAGCGTCGGCGTGAAGCCGATTTGCTGTTTCACCGCGCCGGCATCACCTTCACCCTCTACGGTGACGAGCAGGGCACCGAGCGCTTGATTCCCTTCGACACCATCCCGCGCAGCATCCCGGCCAGCGAGTGGCGGGTTGTCGAGCGTGGCTGCATCCAGCGGGTCAAGGCGCTGAACATGTTTCTCGCCGACCTGTACCACGATCAGCGCATCATCAAGGCCGGGATCATCCCCGCCGAGCAGGTGCTGGCCAACGAGCAATACCAGTTGGCAATGCAGGGTCTGGACCTGCACCGCGACCTGTATTCCCACATCTCCGGGGTCGATCTCGTGCGTGATGGCGACGGCACCTACTACGTGCTGGAAGACAACCTGCGCACACCGAGCGGCGTCAGTTATATGCTCGAAGACCGCAAGATGATGATGCGCCTGTTCCCCGAGCTGTTCGCCGCCCAACGCATCGCGCCCATCGACCATTACCCCAACCTGCTGCTTGACACCCTGAAAAGCTCCAGCCCCCTGGACAACCCCAGCGTGGTGGTGTTGACCCCGGGGCGCTTCAACAGCGCGTTTTTCGAACATGCCTTCCTGGCCCGGGAAATGGGCGTGGAACTGGTGGAAGGTGCCGACCTGTTCGTACGCGATGACCGCGTGTTCATGCGCACCACCGATGGCCCCAAGGCCGTGGACGTGATCTACCGCCGCCTCGACGACGCCTTCCTCGACCCGCTGGCGTTCAATCCGGACTCCATGCTCGGCGTGCCCGGCCTGCTGGCCGCGTACCGTTCCGGCAATGTCGTGCTGGCGAATGCCATCGGCACTGGGGTGGCGGATGACAAGTCGGTGTACCCATTCGTCACCGATATGATCCGTTTTTACCTGGACGAAGAACCGATCCTCAACAACGTTCCTACCTTCCAGTGCCGTAAGCCCGACGAACTGTCCCACGTCCTGGCCAACCTGCCGGATCTGGTCGTGAAGGAAACCCAAGGCTCCGGTGGCTACGGCATGCTGGTCGGCCCTGCCTCCACCGCAGCGCAAATCGAGGCCTTCCGTGTACGTATCAAGGCCAAGCCCCACGCCTATATCGCGCAGCCAACCCTGTGTTTATCGACGTGCCCGACCTTTGTCGAAAACGGCATCGCGCCACGTCATATCGACCTGCGTCCGTTCGTCCTGTCCGGCAAGGAAACCCGTGTAGTGCCTGGCGGTTTGACCCGCGTGGCGCTGCGTGAGGGTTCGCTGGTGGTTAATTCGTCCCAGGGCGGTGGTACCAAAGACACCTGGGTGGTGGAGGACTGATGCCATGTTGAGTAGAACTGCCTCGGATTTGTATTGGATGTCGCGCTACCTGGAGCGCGCGGAAAACCTCGCGCGGATGCTCGATGTCAGCTATTCGCTGTCGCTGATGCCCCAGGACGGGCGCGGTGATGGCCTGCATGAACTGGCCATGCCGCTGTTGATTACCGGCACCCTGGATGACTACCGCGAGCGCCACGCTGAGCTGCACGCCGAACACCTGCTGCACTTCTTTGCCCTGGACGCGGCCAACCCGGCCAGCATCTACAGTTGCCTCGGCGCTGCGCGGGCCAGTGCCCATGCGGTGCGTGGGCGAATTACCGCCGACATGTGGGAAAACATCAACGCCACCTGGCTGGATATTCGCGACATTGCCCAGCAGGGCCTGAGCCGTTATGGCATGAGCCGCTTCTGTGAATGGGTCAAGGAGCGTTCCCACCTGTTCCGGGGCGCGACCTACGGCACCATCATGCGCAATGACGCATTTCGCTTTATCCGCCTGGGTACGTTCATCGAGCGCGCCGACAACACCCTGCGCCTGCTCGACGCACGTTATGAAATGGCCGGCGACCAGGCTGCAGCGGTCACCGACGGCACGGCCCACGCCTACTATCAATGGAGCGCCTTGCTGCGTGCGCTGTCGTCGTTCGAGGCCTACACCGAGATCTATCGCGATGCGCCAGGCGCGCGACAAGTCGCCGAATTGTTGTTGCTGCGCGCCGATGTGCCACGTTCATTGCGCGCCTGCAGCGAAGAGATCGACCAGATCCTCGCCAGCCTGCCCGGCCTCAACGGCCGCCCGGCCCAGCGCCTGGCCGCCGAGATGGATGCGCGCCTGCGCTTTACTGCCATCGATGAAATCCTCGAGGAAGGCCTGCACGCCTGGCTGACCGACTTTATCCCCCTGGTGCGCCAGTTGGGCGACGCCATCTACAGCTCCTACCTGGAGGCCGCATGAGACTCTCCATCAGCCACGAAACCACCTACCACTATGAAGACCAGGTTCGCACCAGCATTCAGTACCTGCGCCTTACGCCCCACGACAGCGAGCGTCAGAACGTCATCAGTTGGCAGCTCGACCTGCCGCGCCCGGTACGTGCGCAAGTGGACCCATTCGGCAACATCCTGCATGTGCTGACCCTGGACGAGCCCCATGACGCCATCATCATCGGTGCCCGTGGCCAGGTAGACATCGACGAACTGAGCGAGGCCGAACACGAGAGCCAATCGGCGTTCCCGTTCCTGCGCAGTACGCGCCTGACCGAGCCTGACGAAGCCCTGCGCGGGTTTGCCCTGCAACACTGCCATCAACGCCGCGACCGCAACGCGCTGATCGACTTGATGCACGCCCTCAACCACTCAATGGTCTACACACCCGGTGCCACCGAAGTCGACACCAGCGCCGCCGAAGCTTTCGCCGGCCGTGCTGGCGTATGCCAGGACCACGCCCATGCGTTCCTCGCCTGCGCCCGCAGCCTGGGGATTCCGGCGCGGTATGTGTCGGGGTATTTGTACAGCGAAGACAGTGCGCACCTGGCCAGCCATGCCTGGGCCGAAGCCTGGCTGGATGACGCGTGGTACAGCTTCGACGTGACCAACCAACTGGCGCGGCCCGAGCGGCACCTGAAGTTGGCGGTGGGCCTGGATTACCTCGACGCCTGCCCGGTACGCGGCATGCGCCGTGGCGGTGGGCATGAGCAGATGCATGCCAAGGTGTTCGTGGCGCCGACGCCGGTGATTGCTGTGCAGCAACAGTAGGCGAAGGCGATCAACGGTGGGAGCTGGCTTGTGTGGGAGCCAGCTCCCACCGTTGATATATGTTGTACTCAGGGTTGTTGTTTACGTCCCGCCATGTGCTTCAAATATCCCACCAACAAATCCAACTCGCGGTCCGGTAACACACTGGCCGCAAACCCCGGCATCTTCGCCTGTGGCCAGTGCCTCAGGCTTTGCGGGTCACGGATATAGCGCTTGAGAAAGTCACCGCTGAAATATTCCGTGGGGTTGTAGGGAATGTTCAGATCCGGCCCCACCTGCGCGTCCCCGGCACCATTGAGCCGATGGCACGCCAGGCAGTTTTTCTGGAACAACGCAAAGCCTTGGTTGATCGGATCATCGGCGGCCAGTTCCGGGGCCGGCAACAGTGCCGGAAAACGCTCTGCGACGGTCTTCAACTGCTTGATCGCGCAGATCTGGAACGGCCACTGTTCCGGGCTGATATGCCCGGCTTGCGGGTCGGTCCACACCAGATAGAACGGCCCGGCACTCGGTTTGCCATCTGCCAGCGCCGGCCATGGCTGCGCCGGGTCCTCCACCGCCAGCCAGGCGCGGGCGCCGTGGGTTGCCAGCAAGGGCGCGGCCGTGAGTTCGGCGGCAAACCCGTCCAGGGCAACCGCTTGCAGATGGCTCTGTGCTGTGAGGCCCGGTAGGAGTGCTGCCAGCGGCACCGCGCGATAAGTCATGGTGCGCTTGTAGGAAACGTCATCGATGATCTGAATTGTTTTGACCGCCGGGTGTTTGAGCAATTCGGCGGTCTGCCAGGTCTTGCTGGCATGGTCCAGGTCGATGGTCAATTGCGCCGCCGTGACCGGCAGGGCCATGAACAGGGCGAGGAGGGCAAGGATCGATTTCAAGAGGAAGGCCTGCTGCAAAGTGGCGATGGCGCTCACGATACCGGAAAAATCCAGGCAAAAAGACAGCCCCCGCAACAGGATTGCTATTGGCAATGTCCCGGCAGGTGCTGCCAAAAACTGTAGTCCTGATGCTGTGTATACGCGCAGTGCGGGTGTTTAAGGGTTACCCAATGATCTTGGTCAGGTTGGGTAGGATCAGAATCAGTGTGGTGGCGAACAGAATAAGTCCCGCCTGACGTACTTTCGAGTGCTTGAACATGGCTGACTGCCTTTTTTTGTTATTCCTGAGCGTCAAATACGTGCCGTTTTATCGCAGTATGACGGTATGACGTGTCGCTTTTCTTACAGTTGCTCCAGCAAAACCCGGCAGCAACCTCCTACTGATTCAACCTTAGAGCCCTCGTTCTGCGTGGCTTAGATCCATTTCATATCAGCTCATCAGCATTCGCGCTAAAAACGGCATGAGGCCTAACGCCATCTTGGCGCCAGACCGTTGGCTAGACAGCTAAAACGATTAATCAGTGGATTGCCCCGGCGACCTACCGTTCGTCCGAGCGAGGGGGTCAAAAGCAATGAGCGCATCCGTCATTGAAACCGTGTCAATCGGGCCTAAGGTAGGGGCACACAGGTACAGCGGTTCGAGGACGTCATGACCCAAGCTTTGATCTTTGATGCGATACGCACGCCCCGGGGCAAAGGCAAGGCTGACGGCGCCTTGTACAGCGTCAAGCCCGTGACCCTGGTGGCCGGCTTGCTCACCGCACTGGCCCGGCGCAACGACCTCGACACCCAGCAGGTGGATGACATCGTGCTGGGCTGTGTGACCCCGGTGGGCGACCAGGGCGCCGACATCGCCAAGACCGCCGCGTTGGTGGCGGACTGGGACGTCAGCGTCGCCGGCGTACAGGTCAACCGCTTCTGCGCCTCGGGCCTGGAAGCGGTGAACCTCGGCGCGATGAAAGTGCGTTCCGGTTTTGAAGACCTGGTGGTGGTCGGCGGCGTCGAGTCCATGTCTCGCGTGCCCATGGGCAGCGATGGCGGCGCCTGGGTGCTGGATCCGCACACCAACCTGCACAGCCATTTCACCCCGCAAGGTATCGGCGCGGACCTGATCGCCACCCTGGAAGGCTTTACACGCCAGGATGTCGACACCTTTGCCCTACACTCGCAGCAGAAAGCGGCGAGGGCGCGTGCCGACGGTTCCTTCAACAAGTCGCTGGTCGCGGTGCAGGACCAGAACGGCATCGTGCTGCTGGACCACGATGAATTCATTCGTGGCGATTCCACGCTCGAAGGGCTGGGCAAGCTCAAGCCGAGCTTCGAGATGATCGGGCAGATGGGCTTTGATGCCACGGCGCTGCGGGTCTACAGCCATGTCGAACGCATCCAGCACGTACACACACCGGGCAACAGTTCCGGGATTGTTGATGGCGCCGCGTTGATGTTGATCGGCTCCGAGGCCAAGGGCCGCGAACTGCGCCTGCAACCGCGGGCGCGCATTGTCGCCACGGCGGTGACAAGCACCGACCCGACCATCATGCTCACCGGCCCCGCGCCGGCGACACGCAAGGCCCTGGCCAAGGCCGGCTTGCGCGTCGAGGACATCGACCTGTTCGAGGTCAACGAAGCGTTTGCTTCTGTGGTGCTCAAATTCATCAAGGACATGCGTATCGACGCCGCCCGGGTCAACGTCAACGGCGGCTCCATCGCCATGGGCCACCCGTTGGGCGCCACCGGCTGCGCCATCCTCGGCACCTTGCTCGACGAACTGGAAGCACGCCAGCAGCGTTACGGCCTGGCCACCCTGTGTGTCGGCGGCGGCATGGGTATCGCCACCATCATCGAACGGCTCTGAGCCCAAGGAATCCAGCATGACCCAAGCCATTCGTTACGAAAAAGGCCAGGACCAGATCGTGGTGCTGACCCTCGACATGCCCGGCCAGAGCGCCAACACCATGAATGGCGCGTACCGCGAGGCCATGGCGGCCAGCGTTGCGCGTCTGGAGGCGGAGATAGACACGCTGGCCGGCGTGGTCATCACCTCGGCGAAAAAGACCTTTTTCGCCGGCGGCGACCTCAATGAACTGATCAAGGTCGACAAGGCCCAGGCCAAGGATTTCCATGACGGCGTATTGCTGCTCAAGGCGCAACTGCGCCGCCTGGAAACCCTTGGCAAGCCGGTGGTGGCCGCGATCAACGGCGCCGCCCTAGGCGGCGGCTGGGAGATTTGCCTGGCGTGTCATTACCGGGTCGCACTGGACGACAAATCCGTGCAGCTCGGCCTGCCGGAGGTGACCCTGGGCCTGCTGCCGGGTGGCGGCGGGGTGGTGCGCATGGTACGCATGCTGGGCCTGGAAAAGGCCTTGCCGTACTTGCTGGAGGGCAAAAAAATCCGCCCGCAACCGGCGTTGCAGGCCGGTTTGATCAACGAGCTGGCGGCGGATCGCGATGAGCTGCTGGCCAAGTCCCGCGCCTGGATTCTTGCCAACCCCGAGGCCCGGCAGCCGTGGGACAACAAGGGCTATCAGCTCCCCGGTGGCACGCCGTCGAACCCGAATGTGGCGCAGATGCTGGCAATCGCCCCGTCGATCTTGCGCAGCAAAACCCAAGGCTGTTTCCCGGCACCGGAGAAGATCCTGTGTGCCGCCGTTGAGGGCGCCCAGGTCGATTTCGACACCGCGCACCTGATCGAAACCCGCTACTTCACCGAGCTGGTCACCGGACAAGTGGCGAAAAACATGATCGGCACGTTCTGGTTCCAGCTCAACGAGATCAATGCGGGCAGCTCCCGTCCCCACGGTTTTGCGCCGTACGTCACGCGCAAAGTCGGGGTGCTCGGCGCGGGCATGATGGGCGCGGGCATCGCCTATGCGAGTGCCTGCGCGGGTATCGAGGTGGTGCTCAAGGACATCAACCCGGCGGCCGCCGAAAAGGGCAAGGCGCACTCGGCGGCGTTGCTCGACAAGAAAGTCAGCCGTGGGCAATTGAGCGCCGAACAGCGGGAAACCACCCTGGCGCGCATTCATCCTACGGACTCGGACGCCGACCTGGCGGGCTGCGATTTGATCATCGAGGCGGTGTTCGAAGACCGCGAACTCAAGGCCAAGGTGTCCGCCGCCGCCCAGCGCGTGGTGGGGGCCGACGCGGTGATCGCCTCCAACACCTCGACGTTGCCGATCAGCGGGTTGGCCACGGCCGTGCCGGACCAAGGCAAGTTCATCGGCCTGCATTTCTTCAGCCCGGTGGACAAGATGCCCCTGGTGGAAATCATCAAGGGCGTCCACACCTCGGACGAAACCCTGGCCCGAGGTTTCGACTTCGTACTGCAAATCAAGAAAACCCCGATCGTGGTCAACGACAGTCGCGGTTTCTTTACTTCCCGGGTGTTCGGCACCTTTACCAACGAAGGTATCGCCATGCTCGGCGAAGGCGTGGCGGCGCCGATGATCGAGACCGAAGCGCGCAAGGCCGGCATGCCGGTGGGGCCGTTGGCGGTGTCGGATGAAGTATCCCTCAGCCTGATGAGCCATATCCGACAGCAGGCGGCCAAGGATCTGCTCGCAGAAGGCAAGGCTGTGCCGCAGCACCCGGCGACGTTGGTGATTGATCTGTTGGTCAATGAATACAAACGCGGAGGCAAGGCGGCGGGGGGTGGGTTTTACGAGTATCCGAGCGGCGCGCAGAAATTCCTGTGGCCGGAGCTCAAAAGCCGCTTTGAACGGCCCGACCAACGCATCTCGCCGCAGGATGTGCGCGACCGCCTGCTGTTTATCCAGGCCATCGAAACCGTGCGCTGCGTGGAGGAGGGTGTATTGCGATCGACGGCGGATGCCAACGTCGGTTCGATCTTCGGCATCGGCTTTGCCGCGTGGACTGGCGGCGCATTGCAGTTTATCAATCAGTACGGCTTGAACGATTTCATCGCCCGCGCCCGCTACCTGGCGCAGCAGTATGGCGAGCGCTTCACGCCACCGGCGTTGCTGCTGGAAAAAGCCGCGCAGGGCGCATCTTTCTAGGCGTTCACACGGCTCAGACTGTGAGAGAGGGACTTGCTTTGCAGGTGGGTTTCGAGGCAGGCTTGGGTGTGCATTATTCCCATCACCGTGTCAGGTATTTTTTATGTCGCTACGCGTCTGCATTCTGGAAACCGATGTCCTGCGCCCGGAGTTGGTGGATCAATATCAGGGGTATGGGCAGATGTTCCAGCGTCTGTTTTCCCAGCAGCCGATTGCGGCCGAGTTCGTCGTGTACAACGTGATGAACGGCGAATACCCGGACGACAGCGAGCAGTTCGACGCTTACCTCGTCACCGGCAGCAAGGCTGACTCCTTCGGCACCGACCCTTGGATCGAGAGGCTGCGGGCGTACCTGCTCAACCGCTATGAGCGTGGCGACAAATTGCTGGGCATCTGCTTTGGCCACCAACTGCTGGCGCTATTGCTGGGCGGCAAGAGTGAGCGCGCAAGCCAGGGCTGGGGTGTGGGCATCCACAACTACAAGATGGCTGCCAAGGCGCCGTGGATGAGCCCACGGGTGGAAGAGCTGACGCTGCTGATCAGCCACCAGGACCAAGTCACCGCGCTACCGGAAAACGCCACCGTCATCGCCTCCAGCGATTTCTGCCCGTTTGCCGCGTACCACATCAACGACCAGGTGCTGTGCTTCCAGGGCCACCCGGAATTCATCCACGATTACTCCCGCGCCTTGCTGGATATTCGCCAGCAGAACCTTGGTGAGAAAATCTACAACAGCGGCGTGGCCAGCCTGGAACATGACCACCACGGCGTGACCGTGGCGGAGTGGATGATGCGTTTTGTCGCGCACAAGCCTGACGCAGCGGCTTAAAGCCAGCCCGAACGTTTGAAGCTGGCCCACAAGCCGGTGCAGCCCAGTGCGATAAACCCGAGCACCGCAAAATAGCCGTAGTGCCATTGCAGCTCGGGCATGTTCTGGAAGTTCATCCCATAAATCCCCGCCACCGCCGTGGGGAACGCGAGGATCGCCGCCCACGCGGCGAACTTGCGCTGCACCACACTTTGGCGCGACGCCTCCAGCAACACACCGATCTCGATGGTCTGGCTGGCGATGTCGCGCAGGGTGGTGAGGTCTTCCATCTGGCGTGTCACGTGGATCTGCACGTCACGGAAATACGGGCGCATATTCTTGTCGATGAACGGGAAGCTCAGCTTCTGCAGTTCCTGGCTGATCTCCACCATCGGCGCCACATAGCGCTTGAGCCGCAGCACGTCGCGACGCAGGCCGTGAAGGTTCTGGATGTCGCGCTCATTCAAAGAACTGCACAGCACGTTGCGCTCCAACTCATCGATCTCGGCATGGATCGCTTCGCTCACGGGCTGGTAGTTCTCGGTGACGAAATCCAGCAGCGCATACAGTACGAAATCTTCCCCGTGTTCCAGCAGCAACGGCCGCGCCTCACAACGCTGGCGCACAAAGCCGTAGGACGCCGAATGACCGTTGCGTGCCGTGATGATGTAGCCGTTACCGGCAAAGATATGGGTTTCGATAAACACCAGCTTGCCGTTCTCGCGCACCGGCGAGTACGTGACGATAAACAGTGCATCGCCGAACGTCTCCAGCTTCGGCCGGCTGTGTTTTTCCAGGGCGTCTTCGATGGCCAGTTCATGCAGGTTGAACTGGCGTTGCAGGTTGGCCAGCTCTTGGGCGTTGGGTTCTTCCAGGCCGATCCAGACAAAGTGGCCGGGTTTGGCGGCCCAGGCCGCGCCTTCGTCGAGGGTAATGTCAGTAACTTTCTTACCGGCGCTGTAGACAGCGGCCGCAACAACTCTACCCATGGTGCTGATCACTTCTTATTAGGAGGACAGGTGTTGGGCAGCTTAGCCCGAAAGGCGTTCCATTGTGGGAACACAAGCCTGTAATGCTTGCTCGCGCTGGGGCGCCAAGCGCTCCCAAGACATCCTCACCCCCGCACCCACTCAAGATCCATCTGCGCAATACAAGCCTCCATCTGCACCTGACACGCCTGCATCAACCTCGGCACGTCATCCACCGTCATGCCAACCGTAGGAATCGGCGGCAACGAGCGTATGAGCACATCACCACTGTTCCAGCGATTCAGGCGCATCTGCGTGACGTAATTGTTCACGCACACCTGCACGATCGGCACACCGGCGGCAATCGCCATATGGAACGCGCCCTTCTTGAACGGCAGCAAACCCTTGCCCAGGTTGCGCGTGCCTTCCGGGAACACCCAGATCGACGTGTCCTTGTGTTGCAACGTATCGGTGGTGGTGAGCATCGCCCGGCGCGCCTTGTGCGCATTGCCCCGGTCGATCAGCACATTGCCCGCCAGCCAGAACAGCTGGCCGAACAACGGCACCCATTTCAGGCTTTTCTTGGCGATACACACAGTGCGATGGGGCACCACGTTGCCAAACACAAACAGGTCATAGTTGGACTGATGGTTGGCGATGATCACACAGCCGCTGGGCTTGTTTCGCAACGAGTCCACGTCGGCCTTGAGGTTCAGCCCCAGAATCCACATGGCCGGCAGTGCGTATAAACGTGCGCACAGGCGACTGTTGTCCGGGTTGAACGGTCGGCAGATCCCGACGAGCACGCCCAGCACACCGGCGAGCATAAAATGCAGGCCCATCAACAACATACGCAGCAGAAAAAGCATCGACACGGCCTATCGGGACAAAAGGTGGCGCAGTGTACGGATGTGCACTGTATTCGGCAATTACCCCTGTAGAGGTAGGAGATAGGCGATGTTTAAGTACATGTTTCAACATGTGCCAGCAGTGGCCGGCTAGAGCGGCTAGGGAAGTTTCGAGTTTGTGTGTAAGAAAAAGCCCGACTCAAGGTCGGGCTCTGGTGTGGCGGATGTAAGGCTTAACTCAGGATATGGCCCTGATCCTGGATGATGGCGTCATCCAGGGCGTCCAGCAGCGCCTTACGCACCTTCAATTTGGTGTGCTTGTGGGCGTTCATGTTGATCTTTTTCAACTGCCGTGCCGCTTCCAGGGCGGCAGCGTGCAGCTCTTCAGGCGCCACCACCTTGTCCAGGAAGCCAGCCTGCAAAGCGCCTTGCGGGTCAAACATCTCGGCATTGATCACCGAGCGATGAAACGCCGACTTGCGCAGGCGATCCCGCGCCAGCTCGATCCCGGCGTGGTGCATGGTCATGCCGATCGCCACTTCATTGAGGCCAATGCTGAACGGGCCCTCGACCCCAATCCGATAATCCGCCGACAACAGCAGGAACGCGCCCTTGGCCACCGCATGCCCAGGGCACGCCACGATCACCGGGAACGGATGCGACAACAGACGGCGCGCCAACGTCGAGCCCGACGTCACCAGACCGATGGCTTCTTTAGGGCCGGCCGTCATCACCTTCAAATCATAACCACCCGACAAAATCCCCGGCGTCCCGGTGATGATCACCACCGCCCGATCCTTCTCGGCCTGATCCAGTGCCGCATTAAACGCACTGACCACATCCGGAGAAATGGCATTCACCTTGCCGTTGCTCAACGTCAGGGTCGCGATACCGTCTTCGAGGTGGTAAGTAATCAACTCACTCATGACGCGGTTCCTTGTATGACTTGTTATAGATAGGCTGTTTATAGAAACGCATCCCCAAACGTTACCCACCCCACCCGCCCCGGTAAAGCGCCATGACTGACTACCCAGTCAGACTTTTCCCGCTCACCCAGCGGCGGACGGCCTAGGGCAGGGCACGACAGCCGCCCCAGACACCCGCCGACGGTGCCTGAGAATGGCAGAAACACCACCCCTTGCCGGGCATGCAATGGCATATCCCGCTAAGCGCATGAAAATTCTGAAAAAAACCTTTGCCATCGGAAAGGCTTTCGACTACATTAGCGCGCCTCGACAGACTGAACTGGTTTGACGAGATACGGTGAAGTGTCCGAGTGGCTTAAGGAGCACGCCTGGAAAGTGTGTATACAAGAAATTGTATCGAGAGTTCGAATCTCTCCTTCACCGCCACATTCTGAAAACGCAAACCCCTGATTTTCCTAGAGAAAGTCGGGGGTTTGTGCTTTTTGGTGTCTGAAAAATGGCTATATGGGACAGATCTGGGACAGATGCTCAATTCTCGTGCGAAAAAGGTGGTTGATTAACGAGTGTTCAAGCAATGTGGTCCGGCGGCATGAACTAGGCTCTTCAAATCCATCACTCAAGGATGATTTCATGTCAGATAACTCAGATTCCAACATCGCCACGGCAGATGCTTTGACACTGCTCCTGCAGAATCAGTATGCCTTGGGGGCGGCGATAGAAGAGGTCACCAAGTGGCTTTCAGATAATGGTGTGGAGGATGTTGCCCTTAACGCAGTGACAGCTATGGAAACCTTGGACACAAACGCACAGGCACTGACAGATGCGATTATGTGGTTACGGCGGTCATAGGAGCTCGCAGTTGCATAGAGATGACCAGCCACCAGCAATCTTTTTCAGATCTTCACTGTAGGTAGCATAGGCCGGGGGCAGACAAATGAGCAAATGAGGAGTACACCCGATCATAATCGCCGCCAATGAGTTTGATTCATTTATTAAGTATTCTGCGGATTCTCGCCTTTTCACAATTTTGAGTCGGATGTATTTTCTACTAAATGACCCTGTTGCTACTCTCAGCTAGGGAGTAGATGTAAATTACAAGGATGCGAATCATGGCTATAGAAATTACTGCGACAGCCTTGGCCAAAGTGCTGACACCCACAATCACGACAATATTTAAAGAGCTAGGTGTCGCTTTTAAAAAACAGAAAACTAAGTGGGATGCAGCGGTATCTATCAATAGCTTGGCAGAAATTATTCTCAATATAAACACAGTAAAAACTATGTGGTCGCGTGACAAGGGAGTGTTAATTAGTGACTTTTACTACCCGCCACGAATAACTCAAAAAAACAGTCTGCATGCATATGCGGCGACAGAAGATATAATTAACGGAAACTCCGTTATTGAAGGTATTGTGGGGCAGGGAAAATCTATCCTGATGCGCAATCTTTGTAATGAGATTTTAAGTGTTGGCAGAATACCAATATTTATTGAGCTTCGTATGGTTTCTAGTGATCGGTCTCTACTGGATTTAATTTTAGACTATATGGATGCTGCTGGAATAATAGGCGGCAGAGTTGTTTTCGACTTCTTAGCTTCAGAGGGTAAAGCTAGTCTAGTGCTTGATGGGTTCGATGAGATCCCAGAGAGCATGGTTACTTCGACAGTTTATGCCATTCAAAATTTCCATAAAAAATATATTGACTTACCCTTGATTGTCTCTTCACGTCCGCATCATGCAGTGCAGCGTCTTGCGGGATTTAGAAATTTCAATATAGACGAATTTGAAGAGGAGGATTATCAACCTTTTTTGCGCAAGCTGATCGAAGATGTGATTCTTAGAGAAAATATATATCAGTCTATAATAGGCGCCCCCACTAATATACGCGGTGTAATTACAACGCCGCTTATGCTGACTTTGTTGTGTCTTGTATACGAGATGGAGAGTCATATACCGGCAACCCTGCCAGATTTTTTTAATAGCTTGTTTTCAGCCGTTTTTACTAGGCATGATAGGTTTAAGCCGGGTTTTCAAAGAGAACGGCACAGTGGGCTATCCGAGTCGAAACTCCATCGTCTATTTGATGCTTTTTGCTTCATGGCGATGCAGTTAGGCCTTGGCAGAACGATGAAAGATATTGAGTTTTATCGTGCGTTTAATGAGGCCTTGGAGTACGCGGGGGGGGTGTCATGTGAAGTTGAAGGTTTTCGGAAAGATATAGTTAACGTTGCTTGTTTGATGCTTGAGGATGGTTATGAACAAGTTAGCTTTCTTCACAAGAGCATACTTGAATATCATGCGGCCTCATTTGTAAGACATTCATCATCCGAAATGGCTTGTGAGTTTTACGAGATCGCAGCTAGCGATATGAACTCTTGGGACGACGTGTTGGGCTTCCTGAAGTATATGGATGAGTTTCGGTACGGCAAGCACTTCACTCTAAAGTATTACCCGGCGGAACTCGAGGAGATTTCTCTAGTAATCCTAAGTCAAAACGAAGAAAGTTATCTTCGCTATCTAGAGGGAAAACTTCCAGGGTTTCTCGTGGAGATGTCCGGAACTTCTATTAGTGCATTTGTGGTTATGCACCCGGAGACAATGTTTCCGTTCCATTATATTCTTGCGGATTCTATGCACGATGTTGTAGAGGCGGCAATAGCGAATGCTTCGGATCGAGAGATATATAGTTCAATAAGAGCAACGAAAACATCGCGTGCGGGAGTGTTGGGGATAAATCTCAAATCGATCTTCGAATATCTCAATCCGAAGGGTATTTTGTCAATGCTCATTGAGGTTGAAGAAAGTATCAAGGTGGAGCTAACCAAGTTTGAAGCCATAGTTGGAGCGGAACGAAAAAAACTAAAAATACTTCGACCAGATAAAAATTAACCTTTCCATAGGAGTTGTATCTTGTGAACCTCGGGCGCCAGAAAGTCAGCAGCCACAAAGCTTATGAATGCGTGCCCGTAAATTTAGACCAGCCAACTGGCTATTCGTGAGGCGGTCGTCTGATGCGTCGCTGGTCATGATAGGCAGTGGACCCTTTCCGTTCGGCTTAAGTGGGGCCACCGCGCGCCTGATCCCGATGCGTTCACGACATGAGCCATTGCGCGTCTGGGCAAGCCTGACGGCGGTGGGCCGGTTTGCCAAAACGGTCGGGCTTACAGGATTCAGGGTAGAGCTGTGATCGGCGAAAGCTTCAGTGCCAACTGCAGCATGCCCACTACATCTGGCCCATCCTCGTTGATCCAGATTCCATAATGCTGACGGATCATGTTGCCGTTGGTATGTCCCATCTGTTCGGCAATCCAATCAATTGACGCAACGCCCGTGGTCAGCAACTGACTGGCGTACGTGTGCCGGCACTGGCCAGGCCCGCGATAACGAACCCCTGCCGCAAGCAAGTGAGCCTTAAAGAATCGGTCGCGCACGACAAAGTCGTTGGCATGTGGCAAACCACTTTTGGTGTTCAAGAACACAAAGTGCAGAGTGTGCTGGCGCACCGTCTTGTTGTCCCGCTCAACAATCTCCACAGTTTCCGGTTTCCGCTTTCGGGTGAGTGCATCGATCTTGCGCAACGCTTCCCAAGCGGGAGCTAGCAGGCGAACCTTGCGCATCGAGCGGCGGGTTTTTGTGACGCGATAGGCGCCGCGTACCTTCGATCGGCGAAAGGTTACGCTGCCTTGTTCCAGGTCAACGTCTTCCCACGCCAAGGCGATGGTTTCAGACACTCGAGGACCGGCCCATAACATGAACTGCACCATCAGCAGCTCATAGGTACGCGGGGTCGGCGTTTCCAGGATCTGTTTGATTTCCGCCCGGGTGAACGGGTCCGGCGCCTCGGGATCTGGCAGTCGCACCATTAAACCCTCAGTCGGGTCGTGCGCAACTTTCATCCGGGTGCGATAGAGCCGGAAGACCTGACGTACGTTGCTGATGATGTCGCGGATAGTCTTGTTTTTGAGCGTTTTCGACAGGGTCACCTGTATCCATTCCTGTAGGTCCAAGTGGTCGATATTGTGGATCTGTACCTTCCCCCAGCGTGGCCGTACGTGAACCTCCGCCTTGTTGGCGTAGCCCCGATAGCTGGACGCTGCGACACTGTTGGCTTTGATCTTTAACCACAGGTCCAGGTAGTGACCGAATGTGTTTTCTACCAGCTTGACCGAGTTGGGAAAGTGCCGTGCGTAATCGAAGGTGCCGGCCTGAATCTCGTACTCGATGATTTCAACCATGCGCTTAGCCTGGGCCACGTTGGCCGGTGTGTTGCCGCCCGGGATTGCTTCCCGGCATTTCTCCCCGTTGTATTGAAAATAGATTCTCACGGACTTCCCGCGAGCTTCGACCCCACTCATGTAAACCCCTAAAGCTGTGCTTGTGTATCGACAGTCTGACGATCGGAAACAAAAAGGCCCGTTTCCGGGCCAAGTATCTGGTAGCGCATCTTCTTGTGGACGCGGCTTACCCTTTGGGCTTGTGGTTGCGTAGATGTGCGTTCTGCAGCTGGCGCCGCTGACTGCACTTGTCATGGTTACCTTGGGCGCGCCACCTGCCGCACTGATCGCAAAGGCTGGTGTAATCAATGTTCCAGGGGAAGCGCCGCGCTGGTGTTGCTGCAGGACTGTCAGACATTGCGCGATACGCCCCGGGTTGCCGGTTTGGCGAGCAGTTGGGCGACGACGGCGGCATCCGTTGCGCTGAGTTCGCCCAGGGTGTTGGCCATCTGGCTGAGGCTTTCAAGGCGGGTTCGTGATTCAGGGGTTTTGTGTACCAGGTAACCAATGACGGCCGCGCCGATGATCGCGGTGGCCACCAGGTGGCGTGCCGGTGTGGTAGCCTTCGCGCCGCTGCTGCTTAGGTTCTGTGCTTGCATGGTTATAGCCCTCTGTTGCGGTTAGGTGTCGGGGAGCTGCAACTCCTCGACACTGCTTTTTTAAGGTCAGTCCTTACGGGCCAGGTGGATCACCAGGCCGTCAAAATCCGGCTCATGCTCAACGCATGATTGCCATTCCAACACTTTCAAAATCTGTTGCCTGCTGCAGTCCTCCACCAGGATTTCGCGCTGGCCACCGGCCGCCCGGACTTCCAGAATCTCCAACAAACCATCTTCCCCATAAGCACCTGCCTGGATGATCGGCGCGCTCTCGCCGGTGAAGTCGAGACGGTCTTGCACTGACTGCAGCTTGCTTGTTTTGCCGTCGCCGGCATTGCCCATAAACACTTGGATCTGCATCGGTCTTGCTCTCCTTTACGCCTTGAATGTCCAGCACTTCACTGTGGTCGGCCGGGGTTGTGAACACGGGTTTCGGCTGTTGAACGCAGCACGTACAGCGCTGTGTACGGCTTTGTTGCTGTCTAGAAACTTGCGGGAACGGGACTCTTTGAGCAGGTCGCGCAACGTGGCCACGTCGGCCAGCTTCTGTTTGTGTTCAGCGGCACGCTCACAGAATTCGTTGAGGTTGATAGCGATCACGGTGGAGTCGCTGCTGTGGTCCACCACCGGGTCTTCGCTCAAGGATTCGAGGTAGTCGTAAACCTCCCAAAACTCGGCCACGGCCGCATGGTCGGAGCTGATCGACGCCTGGCGCTCGATGGCCATCCTCACGATCTGGCGCTGGGTGGCGGCGACCTGGGGATCACTCAATTTCAGGACCAGGCGAATACCGTCCAACAGCGAGAGCATTTGTGCGTGGTTTTTGCTGATGCGCTCCACGCGGATGTAGCCCCGCAGGTCATAGCCGCAGCTGGTGCAATTGCCCTGGTCACTGGCATAGGCCGTGCTGCAGGCGAAGCAATGGGTGTGCAAACGACGCAGCTTCGATTCGTGTTCGGGCATTCGCTGGGCGAATAGCTCAAGCACCGCGGACTCCTTGCCCACGGCCCGCAACAAGAAGTGGCTGAGGGTGCCACCGTCCAGGGCGTTGAGTTGATCCGCTGCAGCACGGCTCTCAGGTGTGACGGTCGGGCGCACGAAGTGCAGCTTCACAATGCGCGTCATGATCGCTTCGTGTGCAACCACTGCCGCGTTCTGGCTGATAGCAATCGTTCCCCGGAATGGTGGCTCGTATGTCTCGTTGCCGGCGGTCTTGACGCCTTTCGTAGCCAGGGTGCCGCCGCCATAGAAGTCTTTCAGCTCGTCCCATTCGAAGGTTTTAGCGTGCGCCCGATCATCGCCGTGGCGATCCGCCTCTAGGAACACTACCGGCATGCCGGAGACCTGGCCCATCAGGCGAGAGCGCCCAGCCTTGGTAGATTTCATCGGGTCAAATCCTTCATAGCCTTCGCGGCCGAGCAGTTTCCAGAGGAGGTTCAGCAGGGTTGTTTTGCCGGCGCCGGCTTCACCCGTGGCTTCCAGGAATGGGAAGGATTGGTAGCGGGCGCGAATTTGTTCGCAGTACAGCGAGCCAAAGAAGAACACCAACGCGACGAAGCCCTGGGCGCCGAAGCAGGTCCACAGCAATTGCACCCACTTCTCGTCAAAGCCCTTTGCTTCACGCTGCAGCTTGATCGGAACGCCTTTCTGCAGGGTTTTCAGGCGCAGCTTGCCGAACTCGAAATAGTCTTCACTGTTGACCTTGTAGGTGGTGCCGTCCTTGATCGCGATGTCGCCGTAGACGTAGCAGGCGTACTCCTTGCTGTAGCCCACGTAGTCGATGGTCGAAACGGTTTTGATGCCGAACAGCTGATCTTTCATGAGCTTGTCGAGCTGCTGGCCACTGCCGGTAAACATTGCACCCGCCGCCATACCGAGCAGCCGCTTTTTGAATTCGCTTGCTGCCGACAGCTGGCCGCTGGTGAACGTGTTTTTCACGCTTTCGGAGTCGTGGGGGAAGTCCACACGCATGTAGTACCAGGACTCGTCCGTTACCTCGTTACGTTGGAAATAGAGGGCCTGGGGGTAGCAGTTGGCAATCTCCACGACGCTGCCGGACTGCTGCAGTGCTTTTTCGCGCTGTTGCGCCTGGTTCAGCAGCTGGTCGTCGTGGTTCTCGCTGTCCTCGATGTCGGACATGGCGCGGTTGAATTTCTCCATGTCCAACTTGAACCAGTACAGGCGGCTCCCGAAGCCCAGGTGAAATTCCCCGCGCTTGTTCCAGTCGTACATGAGCAATGCCTTTTCCGCCGCGCTCTCGGCCAGCAGCAGGGCGCCCTGGTGTCGAGCTTGCTTGAGGTCGCTGGCGATCTGGTCGGCACGTTTGGTTTCGTCCTGGATGAAGTTCCAACGCTGGTGAAGATCGTTCCAGTCAGACTTTCGGCCGTCGCGTTGCGGGATCTGTGCGGACTCGCAGATGAAACCCAGGGCATGGGCTTCGCGCACCCAGCGCCGGGTGTAGGCGTTTGCGCTCGGTTCGTTGTCCAGAGCCCAAACCAGTTTGGGCAGCTTCCCGCCTTCCCGGGTTTTAACCAGCTCCCTGAGCGAGTCCCCAGGGAACGCGTTGGACGACATTGCAGACACGGCAGCGATGTCGTTGTGCACCAGGGCAATGGCGTCGAAGATCCCTTCAACGATCCAGATTTCCTTGGCCTCAAGCAGATCGACGCAGGGCGGGCACCACCAGACGCCGCGATAGCTGTCCTTGGACTTGAAGCGGGCCTTCATCTTGCCGAAGCGATGCGGTTGATCAATCAGGCGCTCCCACCAGCCACCTTTGTCCAGGGCGAAGCGCACGGTCGCGCTGCCGGCGTTGTGTTCGGCGGAATAGAAGGTTTCCTGGGTGAACCAGCCCTGGATCAGCTCAAACCGAAAGCCCCGGGCGAACTCCAGATAGGCGCGTGCGGTCGCGTTGGGGTGTTGATCTGTTGCCGGCGCTCGTTTGCTCCAGTCTTCGAACAAATCGTCGTACAGCTCTTTTACGTGCAGGGTGTGGCCGCACTTTTCAGGGCGACCACAGATGACCATCCATGGCGTGTCAAACCGAGAGTACAGCTCCTTTTTTTTGCACTTGGGGCATGTGCCGCCGCGCATGTAATCGGTGCCTGTGCGGTGCTTGAGCCCGAAGTCGGACTGGAGGCGTTGCAACACGTCGTGGCGAAGATCTTCTTTCATGGTTACTTCACTGCTTTCAGGCTGTGGGACAGGGCTGCCATAAGGCGTTTTTGCGCAGCCATTACCGGGACATGGGCGAGAATTGCGCCGTGGCGCAGACCGTCCGCCACAAGGCGGAACTGGTCGGCATACCAGTGTTCGTTGAGGCTCAAGCGGTACTGTTCGCGCAAGTTGGCCAACAACGCTTCGGCCTCTGCGGGTGGCAGTTGGGTGGTGACAATTACGGCGGTTGCCATCGTGAAACCTCGTTTTTGGGCGCAGCTCACCCAAACCCACGGCAGGTAGGCTCAGGACATTGCTAAAGGGGTGTTAGGTAGCGGGGGTAATGCGAGTGGCGCGGCCGGCGGCTATCAGGTGTTCATAGATCAAGTGAACAGGCACTGACCAGGTGCAGCCGCGTACGGGATCGGTGATAACCACGGCATCTGATTTGCTGGCCTTGATGTCGATCTGTTGTCGAACATTGATTTCAGCAAGATCGCCCAAAGCCTCACATGTGAGCCGCAGGGCAAGCGCTTTATCAGCTTGGAAGCTATCCACCAGGTGGCTGATGGTCCGTTCAATGAATTGGCCCTGATCACCCAAATGTTCCCCCTGGTGGCGTTCCAGGAATGTGAGTGCAGCGGCGCGGATGGTGCTGCGATAGTCCATGTCCGTTGAGGCGTTGTTCATTGTGCTTTCCCCGATTTGGCGCGGTATAGGTCTATCGCGGCATAGACTTCGGCAGTTCGTGCTGCCATGTGCAACGTGTGTGCGTTCTGAATCAACTCGGCTTCGGCGTCGGTGATCACGCCATCTTCAAGCGCCTGGGCAATGGCTTGATCGACCGTTCCCTGTTTGGCCGAACTCTGCATGGCCCGTGCGTACATCTCCACGTTATCCAGGTTCTCGGGGTGGGTAACCGGCACGAACATGCCGCCGTACATAGCCGCCACGTAATTAGCAAAGTGTTGTGTGCCGGTGACTTGCTCCAACTGGAAAATCTGCGCATCTGTCAAAGGACGGCAGTTGTTGTTCTCATATGCGTGGTTATCAAACTTCTTGAGCGGCAGGCCAATCCTGGCAGCGGCGCATTCGCGGCCACCTTCGAAGATGCAAATAATTGCACTGACGACTTCGCGACGTGTTTTTAGAACCTGGCTTTCCATCTTCTGCTGTTCCCTCAGTACGTTGCCCATTACTGTGCGATGACGCCGTCTTTGATACCAAGCAGGACGGCAGCGCGATGTGCCTCCCCACGACGGCATTGGCTTTGGCCACTCAGGACCGCATAGACGGTGCTTGGGTTGAGCTGGTGTTGGGTCGCGAAGTCTTTGGCGGACTGACCCCTTTTTTCTAATGCTTCCCGTGCTTGCTGACGGGCTTGCTCGGTAACGCTTGAGTTCGGCATAGTGCAGATCCGTGCAATTTCATGTGGTGTGAGATGCACAATGATGCACTTAGGTGCACTTGTAAATAGTAAGGATGAAAAAAAGTGCATCTTTCTGAAGAGATCGGTTCTCGGCTGCAAGAAGAGCGGAAGCGGTGCGGCATGACGCAGAACCAGGTCGCGGAAGCACTTGGGATAGCCAAACGAACGCAGGCGAACTACGAGGCTGGATCTAGCGATGCCACGGCGTCGTACCTGAGTAAGGTTATGGTTCAGTTCCAATTCGACGTGCCCTACATCCTCACGGGACTGCGTAGCACTCTGGCCCTCGATTCGCTGAATGAGGATGAAGACAGCGTTGTTCAGCAGTACCGTAGTATCCCGGCAGATGATCAAAGAGCCATTCGGCGTTTCGTTAAGGCCATGGCAGACGATGCTGCCAAAGGGCTGAGCTGACCTCGATGTTTGCGCCTTGCCAGCCGCTTGCCCCCATATCAGTGCGTCAGCAATAGATTTTATGGAGTGGTAAGCATGTTGGATCGCACTAACGCCGATGCCGGTTACGTTGAAATAGCTGCATCTGCGCGGTATGAGCTTTCGCATATTGAGCGACGCTTGATTGGCTTCTATCGCCAGTTGAGTCAACGTGACCAGGAGCAATTGCGCAGGTTGACCGAAGCGCTGATAAGCAACCCGGATCCGTCCGACGAAGATTGATTCCTGAGCCGCCGACATGTGGTTGTCGGCGGTTTGCATCATGCAACTGCCTGCAAACCAAGCTGTTCAAACAACTCCCGCTGTTGTGCCCTGGGCATGTCTCTAAGCCGATCGATCAGCATCCTGTCGAACGTCTGCGCAGACGGGCTGAGCGTGTGAGAGAACGTGAGATTTGCCACCCAGCTATGCCCGCATTGGGCGTCAAGGCACTGGCAGTAGAGTTTCGCAAAATCGGCAGATAGCACCTCACGTGATGCAATTCGGCCTTTGTGTCCGCATTTACAGGTTACTCGCATGTTCCCTCCCCAGGGTGCAGCAAATTGCCACTATTTTCGCACTTGATGCAGTATTTTTCTCTATCTTTGAAGCATTAGGTAGCGCTTTCCGCTGCTTTCTCGGGCTCTCGCCAGTTGATGCGCCTGTCTAGTCGTAGCCGGTCATTCACCTGGTTGAACAACTGGCAAATCGGCCTGATCTCGTTGCTGGTGTACACGCGATCGATCTTCTCAATATCACCAAACCCGCCGTTGTTTTCCGGGATGATCCCGGCCAGGGCAGGGTTCATCCGCCAGGCGGCGATCACGTCGTTGCGCGTGATGTTCTTCACCTTTTCCAGCTCGTCCTTGGCCTGAAAATCACCCACGGGGATGATCTGGATCGCGTTCTCCTTGCCGTTGGGGATGTTGACGAACATCGAGCGGAAGTTGCCCACACCCTTGCTGGCGCTGATCTGGGCGCGCAGGTTTTCTTCGTCCTCTTCGGTCAGGTCCGGGTCGTTGGTGTAGAAGATGTAACCCGCGTGCGCGCCGTTGCTGTAGTAGCGCCGGCGGAACAGGGTCGCGGCTTCGTTGAGCAGCAGCGCCTGCAGGCCGCCCAGGTAGTCGGGCACGCCGTAGATGTTTTGTTCCACGTCGTAGTCCAGGACGTGTTCGATTTCGTCCTGGTCGAAGTCCATGTACTTGCTGTCGGGCAGCAGCATCCTGAACCCGCCATCCACCTTCACCCGCATGTTGATCGCCGGTAGGTGCTGCATCTCCAGCACTTCGCCGAAGGCGTTGGTGTCGCGGTAAAAATACGCCTCGCCAAACACCATGTAGTCCAGGCTCGCCCGGCCCATGGTTTGCGTGGTGCAGCCCTCGGACGGGATGAATTCACGCAGCAGAAGGTTGCGCTTGAACTTGGGAATGGCGCCGTGGTGCGCGTTGGCGCGCAGCAGCTTGGCCAGGCCCGCCCGTGACACTGGCGGCTTGTAGATCTCGCCGTCGTCGCTGAGAAACACGCCCAGGTACTCGCCGATGTTGCCGGACAGCACCTGTTCGGGTTCCCCGAAGGTGAACGCTCGCATGGGCTGTGGCTGTTGCACCTGCTGGCTGGCTTGGGGCTTTTTGTGTCGTGGCTTGGGCATTGGTTCCGCTCGTAACGTAGCGGCTGCGGCGCCGCTTGTTGTGGTTTAGGGGTTCATTGGCTAGGGCGTGCATGACCGCCCAGGCGATGTCCGCGTGACCGGTGGCGTCGGTACGCGAAGCGCTGTAGGTCACTTGGCCGCTGGTGGTGGTGCCGCGCTTGATCGTCAGGAACGCCTGGGCGATGTCGGTCCAGCCTGCGTCCCACTCGATGCGACTGCCCTGGATCGTGTCCTGGGCCTTGAGCACCAGGGTGTTTTTGGTTTCCAGGCTGTAGTGGATCGGCGTGGCCTTCGCGTAGAAGTCGCGCACCAGGTCGAACACGCCATAGCCCACGCCGGTGATGTCGATGCCGATATGTTGCACGTTGAAGCGCTCGGTGAGCTTCTTGACCTGGGCAGCCTGGAAGGTGAACGAATGCCCCCGCCAGCTGTGCTTTTCCAGGATGCGGAATTTCGCCCCGGGTTCCAGCGGCGGGGCGACCACCACACAGGTGGCGTCGTCGCGGGTACGGCTTGGATCGTAGCCAAGCCACACCGGGCTGTTGCCGAAAGGCCGATCCAGTTCCGGGTCGTAGTCCTCCCACAAGGACAGGTCGGAGTAGCAGCGCTCCAGATCCTTGAGCCCGAACGCGCTCTGGCTGCTGTCGATGAACTTGCAGTAGAACAACTGCTGGAATTTGTCCTCGTCGTACTCCAGCTGCAGCTGCTCCAGGTCGAACAGATCGCAACCGCCGGCGATGGCATCGTCCAGGGTGATGGTCTTGCGCCACTGACCATCGGGGCACAGTGCACCCTGGGTGTACGCCGCTTCGGTGGGCCAAACGCCGCCGGCCTTCTTGCCGCGTTTGCTGTTGCGGAATTCCTCACCTGACCAGAACGGATACGCCTGGTGCGACACAGCGCTGGGCGTCGAAAAGTAGGTTTTTCTCCACTTCTTGTGGGTGCCCATGGCGCTGGCCACAGTGCTGAGCTTTTCGAAGTCGCGAATCCAGAAATACTCATCCACGTAGACGTGGCCATGGTAGCCCTGGGCGGTGCTGCTGTTGGTGCTGAGGAAGCGCAGTTCGGCGCCGTTGCTGAGCGTGATCGGGTTGCCGGTCAGCTCAATGTCGAACCACTGCTTGGCGAACTGGATGATGTAGCTGCGGAAGATTTCCGACTGCGAGCGACTGGCCGACAGGAACACCTGGTTGTCGCCGTTCAGTACCGCGTCCATGAACGCTTCGCCGGCGAAGTAGTAGGTCAGGCCCACCTGGCGGCTTTTGAGGACGTTACGGACGCGACAGGTCAGCGGGTTTTGCTTGGCAGCGAACAGTTCCTGCTGATAGCGGTACATCTTGCTGATGAACTTATCTAGGAAGTCCACTTCGGACAGCCCGCTGATGTCGTTCTTGGCCTTCTTGTCCTTTTTCTTGCCTCCACCTTCGCCACGGCCCGAACGCTCACCACGAGCACCAGGGCGACGTTCCTGGGGCTCGCCGGCAGATTCCCCGGCTGGCGCCGGCAACGGTTTGACCGCTTGCTTTAACAGGCGCTCGCGAACGACGGTCAGTCGATCCAGTTCGTTCAGATCGTCTTTGGAGAGGCTGCCAACTTTGTCCAGGAGGAGGGTGATCCGCCGGCCAACGGCGGTCAGCGGTTCTTCGTCCGACAGCATGTCCTCCCATCCGCCCTGGCGTATCCAGTAGTAGACGATTCGGATGTTGGGCAGGTTGAGCTGCGCCTGAATTTCCTTGGCCTTACAGCGGCGCAGAAACAAGCGTTTGGCGGCTTCTTTAACTTCGGTCGAGTAGTACATGGGCCGCAGTCTATGCGGCGAAAACGCTGGAAACGCGGGGTTAAATTCCGCGATTCACCTATATCGTGAATATAGGAGAAACGCGCATTTGAACCGTTTGTTTGAGGGCGGGCAGCTCCCTATCTTGGCGGCTCATTCAACGATTGAGCGCAGTTATCGCCCATGCCCCGTTCCCTTGTTTCGTTCTGGAAACGTGTCGCCACCAGCGGCATCACCGCCGATGGTCGCGAGATCCTTCCCCAGGAACTGCGCGACATCGCTGAAACCTATAAGCCGTCGAAATACACCGCTGTGATCTGGTGCGAACACCAGCGCGGGGAAGGTTCTTTCGGCACCGTTTACGCGGTGCGTCTGGTTGAAGAGGGCGACGACCTGGAAGAAGGCCAGATTGCCCTGGAAGCTCAGCTCAAGCCCAACGACCGACTGCTGTACCTGAATGACCAGGGGCAGAAGCTGTTCACCAGCATTGAGATTTGGCCAAATTTTGCAGGCAGTGGCAAATCCTACCTGACCGGTCTTGCGGTCACCGACACACCGTCGAGCCTGGGTACACAAGAACTCTATTTTTCTCGCCAAACCAACAAGGCGACGTACTACGCCGCGTCCGTTGAGCTGGGCGCCTTTCAAGCAGAGCCCCAAGGCGAAGTGGGCAAGCTGATTGGCGCGCTCACCGGTTTTTTCAAGCGCTTCGCGGCGGTCGTTGAGCCCGTCGAACCCACCACCCCAACCGAGACCGAACCCCCTATGGATGAAGCTACCGCAACAGCTTTGAAAGCCCTGCTGGCTCAACTGCTGATTGTCGCTGCCGGCATTCAGGCCGTGATTGAGCCCGTCGCCGAAGAGGCTCCCGAGCCGGAACCTGAGCCGATTGACGACGTGCAGGCTGCCGTCGATGGCATCGTGACTGCCGCCGAAGAAACGCGTGAGTTCAGCCGTAAAGGCAGTGCTACGAACAAGGCCCTGTTGGCGAGCATGGACGCTCTGCAGAAGCAGTTCACTGCGCTGCAGAACACTTCCGCCGGTCGCCAGTTGCCACGCAACCCAGGCCCGGTAACCACCGTCAAAAAGCGGGTGCTCTGACATGGCCTATTCCCTGAGTGCCTACGGCGCCCAAATGTTTGCGCAGCTGCAGTTCGCCATTGCGGAAACCTACGGCGTTGACCTGGCCACCAAGATGTTCAGCGTTGATCCGACCATTGCCCAGGAGCTGAACGACGCCATCACGGCCAAGTCTGATTTCCTGGCGCGTATCAACGTAATTCCGGTGACCGAGATCAAAGGTCAGAAGGTCTTCATTGGCGTGTCGGGTCCAGTCACTGGCCGTACCAACACCAACAGCAAGGACCGCGAAGCCAAGGATGCATCCGCGCTCGATCAGACGACCTAC
Source organism: Pseudomonas sp. AF03-9 (assembly GCF_020515815.1). Taxonomy (NCBI): domain Bacteria; kingdom Pseudomonadati; phylum Pseudomonadota; class Gammaproteobacteria; order Pseudomonadales; family Pseudomonadaceae; genus Pseudomonas; species Pseudomonas sp. AF03-9. Next base: position 41,414 of record NZ_JAHPJF010000002.1, read on the forward strand.
GAACTGTCGTCTACCGAGTCAGATGTGGGCATGCCGTACGCCAAGATCGACGCCTGGGCAAAGTTCCCGGACTTCCATCAGCGCTATTCCGCAGCTGTACAAAAGCAGATCGCGCTGGACCGCATCATGGTCGGCTTCCACGGCACTCACGCTGCCCCGCAGACTGATATTGCCCAATACCCGATGCTGCAGGACGTCAACAAAGGCTGGCTGCAACAAGCCCGTGAGCAGATCCCGGCCCAGGTACTCAAGGAAGGCAAGGTCGCCGGCAAAGTCACCCTCGGCGCCGGTGGCGACTACGCCAACTTGGATGCCCTGGTGCACGACACCAAACAACTGGTGGACGAACGTCTGCGCGATGCCGGCGACCTGATCGCGATCATCGGTACCGACCTGCTGGCCGCTGACAAGGCCAAGCTGTATTCGAAGCAGGGCGACACCCCGACCGAAAAAGAGCGCATCGAAGAGGCTCAGGTAATCGCCACCTACGGCGGCTTGCCGAGCTTTAGCGTGCCGTTCTTCCCGGTCAACGGCGTCGTCGTCACCAGTTGGGACAACCTGTCGATCTACTTCCAGGACTCCAGTTGGCGTAAGCAGACCATCGACAATCCGAAGCGCTCCCGCGTCGAGGACTACAACAGCCGCAACGAAGGTTATGTGATCGAGCAGTTGGAAAAGTTCGCCATGACCGAAAACGTGGAGCTGGTGGCGTGAGTCTGGCCCTGGCGCACAAGCGCCGCACCATCGCCCTTGGAGGCGCCGCCGTTGTGGCGGCTGCCGCCTCCGCAGCGCTTCCTTACTCGCCGGCGGAAGCCCTGAGCAGCCCAGCCAATGCGCGCAAGCACTTGCTGCTGCAGGAAGCCGCACTGGACCAGGATCTGGAGCGCATCAGCGCAATCAACGGCCTGGCCGGACGCCAGGCCCTCAAGCGCGAAGAACTGCTGCCCAAGTACCAGGAATACGTCCAGCGCTATTGCGAGTCGGGGCTGAATTTCCCCAATCGCGTCGCGGTGCAGGTGCTGGTCTGGCTGTTCGACACGGCCCAGTTTGAAGACGCCCTGTGCCTGGCCGACTTCCTGATCGAGCAGGGCCAGCAGATGCCGGAGCGCTTCAAGCGCCGCGACATCCAGACCTTTGTCGCCGACGCCGTGTGCGAGTGGGCCTACGCCGAATACAAAGCCAACCGCAGCCCGGAGCCTTACCTCTCCGACCTGCTGCCGCTGGTTGACGGTGAGTGGCAACTGACGGAGCAGATCCCGAGCAAGTACCACAAGTTGATCGGCATGCGCGCCATGGAGGCAGGGCAGTTTGAGGTCGCACTCAAGCACCTGGAGCGTTCAACGGAGCTGTACGCCCAGGCCGGCAACGACACCCGTATCGAAAAGGTCCGTAAGGCCCTGGCAAAACAAGCGGCCGCTAACCCGGCCACCGAATAACCGGCTACCCCCCCCAGCGGGGACTTGTGGAAGTGAGCCGCCTATTTATGGACCGTCCCACTGAAAACAGGCTCCCCGCCCAATTTGAGCGGCCAGCAATGAGCTTTTCCGGGAAACCCACCACATTTGTGGAACAGGCGATTGAGAACGACGGCTTTTGGCCCGACCTCTCCGTGTCCGAGTTCCAGAAGGAACAACGCCTGCCGGCGGAGTACCTGGTGGAGCTGCTGGCCGACGCGTTGAACACTGCAATGGTTGAGGTCAATACGGACCTAGCCAAGTGCAAAGCCCGCTGGCAATCCAACGGCGTCACGCGTGTCGAGTCCGCTGACTCCACGGTGCTGCCTGAACGTGCCTTCCAGGTGAAGTTGTACAAGCGTGCGGTGTACTGCCGCGCCAAAGGTAACGCGCTGCCGCAGTTCCCCACCGTGACCCGCCGCGAAAGCGCCGAGAACACCGGCAAAGAAGCCCCCGAGCGTGCGGAAACCTTCCTGGCTTTCAGTCAGCAGGCCGTGCGCGCCCTGCAGGGCCGTGGCCGCATCACGGCGGCGTTGCTGTGATCAAGCTGCAGGCCATGACGGCCTATCTGATCGAGCGCCGCCTGGTCGAGCCTGAACAGCTCGACAGCTGGACCGACCAGGTCAAGTTAGACCTGATCTGGAAGCCCGACGTTGGCGGCATGCGTATGGGCGACATGCGCTACCTCGCCACGATTGCCCTGGAGCGTTATGCCGATCATCCGGGGCGCCTGATGGCGTTGGTGGGCAGTTGGCTTGAAACCCACGACCAGAACCGCGACGACCTGCCCGGGGCGAGTTTTGACATCACCATGCTCGATAACGATCTGGCGGACGTGGACATCACCCTGGAGTTCATCGAGCCGCAGTACCTGGCCGAAGACCCCGCCGGCGAGATCGAGGCGTTCGGTAAGTCCTGGTCGTTTATCCCATTCGACCTATGGATTGCCGAACACGGTGAGGTCTCCAGCAATGGCCGGACGTAGCACGTTAGAGCTGGATGCCCGGGGTTACCTGGGCGTCCAGGAACAACTCGCGCTGTTGACGCTGTCGCCGCAATTGCGCCGGCGTTTGCTGAACAACGTGACCAAGCGCGTGCGCACGATGAACCGAAAAAACGTGCGCGACCAGAAGAACACCGATGGCACCCCGTTCGCCGCCCGTAAGGGCGAGACCAAGGGCCAAAAGAAGATGGAAGCGGGCCTGGCCAAGCTGATGCAGGTCACGCGGGTCAGCCCTGATGAAGCCGTGCTGGGCTGGCGTAACGCCCTGACCAGTTGGGTCGCCGCGCAGCAGCACAACGGGGCCAGCGAGCGCCGTACCGCCGCGCAGATGCGCAAGTGGAACAACGTTTCCCCCGGCCTGGCCGCGACCGACAAGCAGGCCAAGCGCCTGCGCCGTCTCGGTTTCAAGGTGCGCCAGGCCGGAAAAAAGTCGCTGACCAGGCCCTCGGTGGCCTGGATCAAAGAGCACGTTAACTACGCCAAAGCGGGCCTGCTCATTCGCATCCTGGACGACGAAAAGAAAGAAAGCACCGGCGCCCAAAGCTGGGAAATAACCCTGCCAAAACGCCAGTTCATTGGGGTCAGCACTGAGCACGATACCGGCTTGCTGATTAACCAGGTGCTGCAACAAATCCTTAATTCACCCCGCTAGCGAGGCATTGCATGGCACTCGGTAAAGTCAGCGTCAACAATCTCAACCTCGGCCAAGGCGCCGTTACCGAGATCGAGCGCTATTTCTTGTTCATCGGTCCCGCCGCGAAAAACGTCGGCAAGCTGGTGTTGCTCGACACCCAAAGCGATCTGGACACCCAACTGGGCGTCCCAGCCAGCGACCTGAAAACCCAGATTCAAGCCGCACGCCTGAATGGCGGCGACCGTTGGGCCTGTGTGGCGGCGCCCATCGCCGAAGACATCACCTGGCAGGATGCCCTGGCCGCTGCCACTCGCACGTACTCCGTCGAGGCCGTGGTGATCACCCATCCAGTTACCAGCGGTGCCGAGCTGTCGGCCATGCACGATGCCGCCACTGATTTGAGCAACCGCCTGGGTCGTCGCGTCTTTGTGATGGCAGCTACCCCGGGCATCGCCCTGGAACAAACCTGGGACGCCTACGTCGTTGAGCAAACCGCGATTGTGAAAGGTCTCGCCGCGCCCCGCGTTCTGCCGGTGCCACAGCTGCACGGCAATAACCAGGGCGTGTTGGCCGGTCGTTTGGCCAACGCGGCGGTGAGCATTGCCGATACCCCGATGCGTGTCGCGACCGGCGCCGTGATGGGGCTGGGTGCCGAGCCCAAGGATTCGAGTCGCGACCCGTTGCCGTCCGCTGTGCTGACCCAACTGGACGCCGCCCGTCTTTCGGTGCCGCAGACGTACCCCGACTACCCAGGCGTGTTTTGGGGCGACGGCAATCTGCTGGATGCCCCGGGCAGCGACTTCCAGGTGATCGAGCACCTGCGCGTGATCGACAAGGCAGCGCGGCGTGTACGCATGTTGCTGATTCAGCGCGTGGGTGATCGCAAGCTGAACAGCTCGCCCAACTCGATGGCGGCCGCCACCTCGGCGCTGATGGCACCCCTGCGCCAGATGGCCAAGTCCGTGACCTTCGCCGGCCAGCAGTTCCCGGGTGAGATCGAGCCGCCCAAAGATGGCGACGTAACCCTGGTCTGGAAGAGCAAAACCGCCGTCGAGGCGTACCTAGTCCTGCGCCCCCTCAACTGCCCGAAAGACCTGACGGCGAACATCGCCCTGGATCTTTCCACTGACGACTCGGAGTAACCCTTATGGCCCGCATTGGCGGTATGAACTTCGACGTGAACATGGGCGACCTGCTTGTTCACGTCGAAAACGCGACCCTGGACATCACCGACAACTCGGCGGTGGCGCAGACCAAGGGCGTCCCGGACGGCTTCATTGATGGCGACGTGGCTGCCGCCGGCGAGCTGGAGCTGGACACCCAAAACTTCAACCTGGTGATCGAGGCGGCAGGCAAAGCGGGCAGTTTCCGCAAGCTGGAAACCTTCGACCTGGTGTTCTTTGCCAAGACCGCCGACGAGGAAATGCGCGTCGAGGCGTTCGGCTGCAAATTCCGTATTTCCAGCCTGTTGAGCATTGCCCCTAAAGGCGGTGAGAAGTCCAAGCACAAGCTGCCGTTTGACGTCACCAGCCCGGATTTCATCCGAATCAACGGCGTGCCGTACCTCGACAGCACCGAGACCGAGGGCCTGCGTTGATGTCCTGCCTGTTCGACCGCGCCCAGGCCCTGGAGCAACGCGAGCGTGATCAAGCCATCGCCGCCCAGTTGGCCCGCAAGCGGCCGAGCGGGCCAAGCCTGACCCACTGCGAAGACTGCGACAAACCCATCCCGGAACAGCGCCGTGCCCTGGGCGGAATGACCCACTGCGTACCGTGCCAATCCCTTATTGAGCAAGGACAGCGCCGATGACCATTCGCGCCACGCCCAAACGCAACCTGGAAAGCCGTGTCGCCGTGCTTGAACACCGTTTCAGCGACCTAGAAGACCGCCACGCAACCGTGCCGACCCGCGTCACCCGGTTGGAAGGCGAGTTCGAACACATGGCGGTACAGCTCTCGGATCTGAACGATGGCCAGCGCGAACTGACGGCAACCGTGGCCGACATCGGCACCAAGGTCACCCGTATGTTGGCGGTGCTGACCGTGCTGGGCATCCTGGCGCAGATGATTGGTGCCGCGTTGCTGCGGGTGCTTTTCCCGTGAGCCTGCGCAGCAAGATTGCCGCCGGCGCCATCGTGCTGGTTAGCGCGCCGTTGCTCGCCTTCCTGGGCAAGTGGGAAGGGCAGGGCCAGAACATCGTCTACCCCGATCAACTCGCCCGTGGCCTGCCCACGGTGTGCAAGGGCATCACGCGTTACACCAGCCCGTACCCGCTGGTGGTTGGTGACTACTGGTCGCCGGCACGTTGCGCCGAGGTGGAGCAGCTGGTGGTGGAAAAGGGCCAGTTGGCCCTGGCCGACTGCCTGACGAATCCACGCGTCGGCCAGCAGACGTTCGACGCACTGAGCAGCCATGGCCACAACTTCGGCGTGCCCAGCACCTGCGCCAGTCGGGCCGTTGGCCTGATCAACTCCGGCCGCATCAGGGATGGCTGCAAGGCGCTCGCCTGGGGAGCTGATGGCAAAACCCCTGTGTGGTCGTCGGTCACCGATGCCCAGGGGCGCAAGCGCTTTGTACCAGGACTGCACGCTCGTCGGCGCGCCGAAGCGGCCATGTGCGCGGAGGGCCTGTGATGCGCGATGCCCTTTTCATCCTGGTGCTGTGCCTGGCGGCCTGGTTCAGCGTTCACCTGCTGCAAGGCCAGCGTGACGCCGCCCGCGCCGAGCGTGACCAGGCGCAAGACGAGCGCGACGGCCTGCGCGAAGCCGCCCGTATCACCAGTGAACGGATGGCCCAGGCCGCGAGCAATGACGTTAAGCACACTCAGGAACTGACCGATGCACGCGACAAAAACCTTAATCGCCGGCGCGCTGTTGATGCTGGCGATCAGCGGCTGCTCGTCAAAGCCGCCTGTCCAGCCGCAGTGCCCGCCCATGCCGGCACCGGCGGCGTGGCTGATGCAGGCGCCGCCGAACTCGCAACAAACGCTCGACCGGATTATTTCACCCTCGTTGATCAACTCGCCCTCAGCCGGCAAATGATCCTCGGCCTGCAGGACCAGGTTCGGCTTTGCCTGCGCTGATACCCCCACTTTTTCTTGAGCCACACGGAGCTACACCATGACTCGCCGCACCATCACCCTGACCATCGCCGACAAAGATTTCGACTTCACCCTGGGCGCGCCCGAGGTCACCAAGTACTTCAACGCCATGACCCAGACCAACAAGATCGCCCCGGCTCATAACCTGCTTTCCACCAGCGTGAAAGCGGATCAGCGCGACGACCTCAAGTTGTACCTGGTCAACCCGGTGACCGTCATTCAGATCGCCGGCGCGCTGCTGGAAGAGTTCAGTCCTGACGTCGAGATCACCGTAAAAAAGCCCTCGGATACGCCGAGCGCCTGACCGAAAACAGCCTGGGCCAGCTCTTGGCCCTAACCGCACGCTGGTTACCTGGTGCGGAGCCTACGGTGGAAAACCTGGGCTCTGCCAAGTGGCTTGAAGACGAATACTGGAAACGCATGGAATTTGCCGTGGCCAACGGCATTGCCCACGCGTTTAACGGATAAGCACCGATGGCTGATCGCTCCTCTCGACTGGATTTCATCCTTGCCCTGACTGACAAAGTCACCGCCCCGTTGGGCAAGGTGAAAACCGGGTTTTCCGACCTGGCAAGCCAGAGCCAGGAGCACTTCAAGACCATGGGTATCGGCCTGGCAGGGGTCACCGGTGGCTTTATGGCCATGGGTGCATCGTTGGAGCCCGCCCTGGAGATGAACCGCGCCCTGGGCGAAGTTCGCTCGCTAAACGTGGCCGAAGACGCGCTTGATTCGCTCAACGCCAAGGCCCTGGAGTTTTCCGTCAACTATGGCGAAAACGCCGAGGCTTTCGTCGCGTCGGCGTATCTGGTTGAAGGTGCAATCAAGGGCCTGACGGGCAGCCAGTTGGCCACGTTCACCAACGCTAGCAACGTGCTGGCCAAGGCCACCAAGACTGATGCCCACACCATGGGCGAGTACGTCGGCACCCTCTACAACCTGCAGAAGTCCCAGGCGGATGCGATGGGCAAAGGCGCCTGGGTGGAAAAGCTGGGCGGGCAGACGGCCCTGGCTACTCAGTTGTTTCGTACCAGTGGTGCGGCGATGAAAGACGCCTTCAAGGAAGCCGGGGCGATTGCGACCACGGCCGGCGTCGATCTGGCCGAGCAAATGGCGGTGATCGGTACGCTCAGCAGCACCATGGAAGGGGGCGATGCCGGCGGGCGCTACAAGGCGTTGTTTGAAAACATGGGCGCCGCCTCGGAAAAGCTGGGGATGAAACTGTCGGATCAGCAGGGCAAGGCGCTGCCAATCCTCGACATTATGGACAAGCTACAGGGCAAGCTCGGCGACCTTACCAGCGCCTCGGCCGGCGTGAAGCTGACCGAGGCGTTTGGTGGTGAGGGTGCCCAGGTCATTGCCGCGCTGGCCAAGGATGCTGGCCGCTTGCGAAACGGTATCGACCAACTGAGCAAAGTCCGGGGCTTGGAGCAGGCCGAGAAGATGGCCAAGGCCATGGTTGACCCCTGGCAGCAGTTCGGCGCAGCCGTGCAAGCGTTGCGCATCGCGTTTGGCCAATCGCTGATTCCGATCCTGACCCCATTGATGGATCGCCTGGTGGGCATCGCCGGCACACTGACCCGCTGGACTCAGCTGTTTCCAAACATCACCCGCCTGATCGGCATTGTCTCCCTGACGTTCCTGGGCCTGGCCACGGCCATGGGCCTGCTGACGTTCGCCGTGGGCCTGAGCAAAACCGTCTGGCTGGCACTGGTGACGGTCTGGAACGTGTTGACCTGGACCGGCTTCCGGTCCATTGCCATGTTCTTGTTTCACACCGTGATGATCACGGCCTTTGCTGCCGGGCTGGTGGTTATGTACACCGGGATCGGCCTGGTCAGAGGCGCCATGTTGCTGTGGCAGGGCGCTATTTGGCTGGTCAACGCCGCCATGATGGCCAACCCGGTGGGAGTCGTGATCATTGGCATCGTCGCGCTGGTTGCGGCAATCACGGCGGTAGTTGTCTATTGGGACGACCTGGTGGCTGCGCTGATGAACACCGCCGCGTTTCAGTGGGTCTCGGCCCAACTGGAAGCACTTAGCGCCTGGTTCACGTCCATGGGCGGCTGGTCGGGCATGGCGAAGGCCGCATGGGACAGCATTGTGGCGATTTTTCACGCCGCGATTAATGGCCTGATCGCCATGCTCAACAAGATCCCGGGCGTCAACATTGAGACCACTTTCGACGATATGCCGACGCCCCCGGCCGTGCCGGATCTGGTGGCCGGCACCGTCGCGCCGGCGGACGTCTCCAGTTTGCCCGGGGCGACCTCGATGGCGACCGCTGCCGCCGCAGCTGCTGTACCGGCACCGCTGATGCTCTCCCAACGCGCCACTGAGCCCGTGGCGGTCAAGCAACCGCTAATGGCCCCTATGTTGCCCCTGGCTGCACCTGCCGTGCCGTTGCAGAAGCTCGCGCCAGAGGTGAAGCAACCGGCACCGATCATGCTGCCGCCGGCGTCAGCCGACTTGGCCACGTCGCCGAAAATTATGCCGCTGCCAGTCGTGATGCAGAAGGCTACCGAGTTGCCGGACAAGGTGGACAAAGGCATTCAAGCCCGCGAATCCCTCAACCAAAACACACCGGCAATCAGCCCAACCAAACCCCTGGCCGTACCCAAAGGAGGACTGATGCAGAGCATTCAGAACACGACCCAGAACCAGCGCAGCGGCCCTCACATCGAGAAAGTGGAGATCCACAACAAGGAGCCTATGACGCCGCTGCAGATGGAAAACATGCTTGCCATGGCGGTGGGTGGCTGATGAGCGAATACATCGACCTGCTGATTTCCGGCAATGACCTGGTGCTCGATCCGGCACGCCAGCCGCTGTTGGTCAGTGACCGGGCTTCAATTGCCCAGGACATTGCCCACATGATCCGCGAAAGCGGCCTGCTGGTGACCCTGGTGGCCGAGCGCGACCGTATGCGTCAGCGCGATTGCATCCAGCAAATGGAGCTGCTGGTGGAGGCCGACGAGCGCCTGGTGCCGGGAACTGCCGAGATCATCCAGGCATCACCAGGTCAGTACCTGGTAACCGCCACCACGGTGAAGTTCGGCCGATTGGAGGTGAGCCTGTGAGCGTTGATTTCAAGCAGGCAATGAGCGATTCCGGGATTCCGATCACCGAAGCGCAACTGAAACAGTCGTGGGAAAAGCTGGCAGCGGAGCAGGGCAGCACCCTCAGCAACACCAGCGCCTACAGCCCGTTCTGGCGGATCGTCACCGCCCTGGTGACCAAGCCCGTGCTGTGGTTGCTGGAGTTTGTCAGCGGCACCGTGTTGCCGAATTTCTTCGTACAGACCGCCACGGGCGTTTGGCTGGACACCTTGTGCTGGGCGGTGAACGTCGAGCGTAAGGGCGCGACGGTCGCCACCGGTGAACTGCTGTTCACCAGGGCCAACACCGGCGGCGCGCTGGAGGTGCCGGCGGGCACCGTTGTCCAGTCGCCAACCCTGAATGAGCACATTTACCAACTGGTCACCACTGAGCCGCGCAGCTTTGAAGAAGGCCAAAGCCAGCTGGCCGTGCCGGTCAAAGCGATGGGGGCGGGCAGTGGCTACAACCTGGCCCCAGGTTATTACGCGGTCCTGCCGGAGCCGGTGCCGGGCATCGTCCAGGTGGTCAACACCACCGACTGGATGCATGAGCCCGGCGCCGATGCTGAGCCCGACGACCAACTGCGCCTGCGCGGCCGTAATCAGTTCTCGGCCGTCAACCAGTGGCACACCGATGCTGTGTACCGGGCGATCATCACCGGCTTCCCGGGTGTGTCGGCCGATGGCGTTTACTTCGAACATGGCGCGCCCCGTGGCCCGGGCAGCGCGAATGCCTTTGTGTTGTTCGACGCCGGCGTGCCTGCTGACACGTTCCTGGAGCAGATCAACACGCATATCCGCGACGGCGGCAACCATGGCCACGGCGATGATCTGCAGGCGATGGCCATGCCTGAAACCTTCCACGCGATCAGCGTGAAAGTGTGGCCCAAAGCCAACCTTAGTGAGGTCCAGCTGGAGACGCTGGAAACCGAGGTCGGCCTGTTCATCCGCGCCGCGTTTCGCGAAAGCACCCAGCGCGATTACAAACCGACCAGGACCTACCCACAGTCGCGGTTCAGTTTCAGTCGCTTGACCGAGGAACTGCACGCCCGTTTCCCCAACATCGAATCGCTGACGTTCGCCGGTACCGACATCGTGTCGGGCCTGAACATCCCGCGCATCCAGAGCCTGGCGGTGGTCCTGCAATGATCAAGCTCAAATTGCCGTTCTGGCTGTCGGGGCCTGAATTGACCAGGTTGATGGGCGCCGCCCAGCGCTGGTGGGAAATGGCGGTGGAGTGGCTGCGATGGCCCTACCTGCAGTTCGACCCGGACACCTGCCACCTGTCGATCCTGGAGCTGTGGGCCTGGCAGCGCGACGTCACGCGCTTCAACGGCGAACCGGAAAGCCTGTTCCGGCTGCGGGTCAAGTACGCCTTTATCAACTCGGTTGACGCCGGGAGCGTGGCGGGGCTCAAGCGAATCATGCAGCGCCTCGGTGTTGGCTACATCGAGATCGAGGAGCGCATGCCCGACCGCGACTGGGACGTGGTGCTGCTGACCCTCAGCGACTCGCAACTCTCCGAAAACCCCGACCTGTTGCGCGTGCTGATCCGTCAGTACGGCCGCACCTGCCGGCGCTACGACTTCGTGACCATTACACCAGTGCGGCTTGCAGTTGCCCTGGTCGACTTTAACGACGACCAGCAAACGCTGATCGCCAGCCTGTAGGGAGTATTCATGGCTGCAAGCATCACACTGGCCGGGCAAAGCCTGATCGCTCAAAAACAAGCGGCTGGCCAAGTCTTGACCGTCGCCCGATTCATCCTGGCCAACGTGCCTGGGCTGGACGTCAATGCACCGGTAAACCGTGCTGGGCTCAAGCCCCCGTCGGGCCAGATCGTTTACACCTCACCGGTGACCCAAACCGGCTACGTGAACCCCAACCAGGTCGTGTACAGCCTGATGATGGGCACCGACATCGGTGACTTTGATTTCAACTGGATCGGCCTTGAAACCAGCGACAACGTGCTGCTGTCGGTGGCCTACGTACCGTTGCAGCAGAAGCGCAAAAACATTCTGCCCGAGCAGATCGGCAACAACATCACCCGCAACTTCATGCTGGTGTTCGACGGCGCCCAGCAGCTGACCGCAATCACCATCGACGCGAGCACCTGGCAATTCGACTACACCGCGCGCATGAAAGGTATCGACGAGCGGGAGCGCCTGAGTAATCGCGACATGTTCGGGCGGGCCTGCTTTTTCGGCACCGCCCTGCAGATGACGAAAGTGGGCAGCGTGTATCAGCTCAAGCCGGGCCTGGCGTACATCGAAGGTGTGCGTTTGGAGCGCGCCGCCGTAACACCCGTGACGGTGCCGGCAGTGCCCAACAAGGCTTGGCTGGACGTCGTGCTGCAGCGTGAACAGAGCGATGTGGTGGGTAAGTTCCAGGTGGTATTCGGCGCCAATAAAGTCGACTACTCCGACAGCGTTGGTGCACGGCATTACCTGGTGCCGCTGGCCGATCTACCGACATCGAGCACTATCACAGACCTGCGTGTGGTCGAAGCCATCGACAGCGAGCTGGTTAAGCACTTCGCGGCGCGTGTCGGTGACTATCCCGACCTGCGCGCACGCGCCACGACCAAGGACGACGTTGGGCTGAGCAAGATCCCCAACGCGATTAGCGATGCGGCTGACAGTGACAGTTCGGCAATCCTGGCCACCACCAAGATGGTCGCCGGCGTACGCAAGCTGCTACAGGACGCGATCACCGCGCTGATTAACGGCACCTCGGTTGCGGGCAAAGCGGCCCGCTGGGCGACGGCTCGCAAGCTGTCGCTGACCGGCGGGATCACCGGCGAGGTTTCGCTGGATGGCAGTGCAGACGCGAGCATGAGTGTCACGGTTAAACCCGAGGGGCATACCCACACCATTGCGCACACCACCGGCTTGCAAGGCGCGCTTGATGCCAAGTTGTCTTTGGCTGGCGGGCTGGTAAGCGGTGCCACTGCGTTTTTCCAAGGCATTCATGGCGGTTACGGTAATGGCAACGGCAACAGCGCCGACTGGGGAGCGTGCATCTGGGGAATGGGGGCGTCTTATGACGGCGCCGGTGCGAATGCCAGTTACACAACGGCGAGCCATTACGGGATGTCCTGGATTCGTGCGGGCCACGGCGATGCTATCTCCCAGATTGGGGAGGGTGTGTACTTTTACCAAAATGGCAGCCTTCGGGGTGGAGTAGGTAATGCCGGCGTTTTCACTGCCGGGGTTTTCTATGGAAGTGGGGCAGGTATCACCCAGCTCAATGCCAGCAATCTGGCCAGCGGCACGCTCCCCGATGCGCGATTGTCCGGCACGTACACCGGGGTAAACATAACTGGTAATGCGGCTACTGCCAGCAAGTGGTCAGCACCTCGGACCATCACGTTCACCGGTGGTGCTACCGGTTCTTTGACCTTGGACGGTTCCGCAAACGTGAACTTTGCGCTGACTGTTCCTCCGTCCGCGCACACCCATACCGTCGCCCAGGTCACAGGGCTGGATACGGCACTGGCTGCGGCAGCTCCACCAGGACTGATCGGAGCGTTTGCCCGTGCCGATGCACCGGCGGGCTGGCTCAAGGCGAATGGTGCAGCGGTTTCGCGCACCTCCTATGCAGCGCTGTTTGCTGCCATCGGCACGCGCTTCGGCGCCGGTGACGGCAGCACCACCTTCAACCTGCCGGAAGCCCGGGGCGAGTTCGTTCGAGGGCTGGACGATGGGCGCGGCATCGACGTGGGCCGCGTCCTGGGCTCGTGGCAGGCAAGCCAGAACCTGGCGCACACCCACACCGCGACCGCCGCCGTCGATGGCGCGCACACGCACACCTTCACGATCAACCGACAAGGCTCGTCGTCGGATCACCGCGTATTGGACATGCCGCCAGGCCGTACCGGCAGTGAAGGCACTGGCAAGGTTTCGGTGGACGCTGCAGGTGAGCATACCCACGCCATCACGGTAGGCGCGAACGGCGGCACCGAAGCCCGCCCGCGCAACATCGCGTTCCTGCTCTGCATTAAATATTGAGGCCCACCATGACCAGCACGACGGCAAAAACCGTTTTTCAGACAGATCACCTGGGCATCTACATCGGTGCCACGACTGCCGACGCGTCTCCGCTTGAACCCGGGGTTTGGTTGATTCCTGCCCGCTGTGTGGAGAAAGCCCCACCTGTTGCGAGCGAGCACCAGTTGCCGCGTTGGGACGGCGAGCAGTGGACCCTGATCGACTCCTACGCGGGCCTGACCGCTTACAGCATTGAGACCGGGGCACCACTGGTGATCGAGCGTCACGGCCAGTTGCCGTTCGGCTACACGTTGCAGGCACCTGGTCAGCATCAGGTTTGGAACGGTAGCGGCTGGCAGGACGATATTCCCGCCGTGGTCGAGCGCGACTACAGCGCCAAACGCAACGAGATCAGCGCCGCCTGTGATCGTGTGATTTCTGGCGGCTTCTGGTCCGAAGCCCTGGGCGCACGCCATTTCTACAGCAGCACGCTGGAAGATCAGTTGAACCTGACCAACATGACGATGCGTGCTCTGCCGGCGGCGTTCCCATGCGTGGACGTGGCCGGTCAAAAGGAGTTCAAGGAACACACGGCGGCGCAGTTGCAGCTGGTGTGCAATGGGCTCTGCGAGTTCAAACTGGACGCCCTGCAACGCGCGGATCGCCTGAAAAAAGCCCTGGAAGTCGCCCGGTTGGCCAAGGATGTCGAGGCGATTGCTGCTCTGTCCTGGGATGAGGCGCCGCTATGACTTGGGCACCCGTGACCATGCGCTGGCCTGCCGAGGCCACGGCGTGGATGGAGCAGATGGACGCAGCCAAGGGCCTGGCTGGCAGTCAGATGGCCGACACCGGCACCCGACTGCAGAAGCTGGCATCGGTCGCCAAAACCAATCCCGGCCCGGTCGGTGGAGCCTCCCAGGGCGCGATCAGCGCCGGACGTGCGGCTCTCGCGGGGCAGTTCGGCGATGTGCCGGCGTGTATCGTCGTCACCCCGTTTCAGGCCGGCATTGGCCAGGGCAGCGGCGGACACCAGCGTTTTCTGTCTGCGCCCAACCTGCTGCAGCTGTTGGGCAACAAGCTGACCGACTCCACCGACGTCGCACGCCCCCAAGGCCAGTTGTATGGCCTGGTAGTGCTCTTTCTGTCCACACGTCAGGATCACTTCGCCGCCACGCTGCAGCGCTTCAATGCGTTGTTGCCGATGCCCGACCTGGTGCGAGCTGAACGCCGCTCGCGGCACCTGTCCAAGCTGGAGGTGGAAAAGTGGGAGTTGCCGGCAGCGGGGCAGATGCCGCGCTGGGGTCAACTGCCCCTGCAGCGTTGCCCCATCACCAAGGTGGCGAGCCAGGTGATGTCCGGCCAGTTGGCCATGCTCGAAAGCTATGCGGCCGACAGCTCGCCCATGGCCGACCTGGCCAGCCTGCAGGCGCGTAAACAGGCCCAGTCAGCTGCGTCTGACCAGAAGCTGGCCGACCTGCAGGCGATGCTGGCCAACAGTTCGCCCGACACCTCAATGCAGGCCCGCTTGATCGGCCCCGGTGACGGCGCCACGATTCGCCGGCGACTGCTGGAGGGTGACGCCCCGGGGCATGAATGGCCGCTGTGCGCCGGCGCGCTGCTGGTTGGTTCGCTGGAAAGTCTGGGCTTTGTGCGCGAACTGGTGGGCCTATGACGTCGCTGCTGTTAAACGGCCTGCCGGTGCGCGGGCAGAACATGAAAATCATCGCAAACCTGCGCATCGAGAGCGATGACCTGTCGGGGCAGACGAGTAACAGTGAAGCGGCTCACAAGGGCTTCAAGCCCAAAACCCTGGCCGTGACCCTGACCATTCGCTACTCCGACAAGTCGTTCCTGCGCGATCTGATGCGCCAGGCCGAGGCCACCGAAGGCGGTGGCCAACGCAAGACTTACCGCATCGTCAACGACACTGCTGACGGTTTTGGTGTGCGCCAGGTGCAGTTCAGCGACGGGGTAAGCGCCCGGGAGGACGACAGCCTGTTTTGCTGGCGGGTCCAGTTCACGCTGTCTGAAAAACTGTCGAACCCCGAGCGGGTCGAGAAGCGCCGTCCGGCCAATGCGGCCACGGCACAGGGCGCACCAGGTCAAGCGGTAGGAGGCGGCACCAGCGCCGCCGGCCAGCCTGGAAGCGCACCCGAACTGTCGGGTTTCGAGTCCACGTTGAAGCGTGTAGACGACTGGCTGGGGAGCGGCCAATGAGCCTGAAACTGCACAAGGTGCTGACCATAAACGGCGAACCCGTTGCCTTGGTCAAAGAGGATGTCCGCTTGGAGCTGCGAAGCCCCGGCCGGGCATCTTTCACAGTCCAGGCATCGGCGCCGCTCAAGGGCCTGGTGACGTTGGACATCGGCTACAACGACAGCACGCTGCAGCGCCACTTCATCGGCTACGTGGAACGCTGCACAGCGGCCAACTCCCAGCAGCAGGTGCTGTTCTGCCGCGAGCTGGCCGCGATCCTGGCCAAGCCCTTGCCGCTGAACCTGCGCCACGTCGATCTGCGCGCCGTGCTTGAAGAGATCAGCAAGCACACGGGGTTGAAATTCCGCGTGCCGGACAGCTCATACACGCGGGTCAAAGCCCCATTTTTCTACAGCCTGGCCACCGGCTACCAGGCGATGGACAGCCTGGCCCGGGTTTTCTCTATCGACGACCTGATCTGGCAACAACAGGGCAACGGGGAAGTGTTCGTGGGCAAATGGGCCGATAGCTTTTTCGGCGCCCGGGCGCCCCTGCACCTGCCAACCGAGCTGTTCGACGGCTACCAGGACAACCAGAGCGCCATGATCGCGGCGCTCCCAGGCATGCGCCCAGGCGCGACAATCAACCAAGGCGAGCGGGTCACTTCGGTGACGCTGGCCGGCACTCAGATGGCATTGAAATGGAAGACGCAATAAAACGAGCGGTAGAACGCCAGTTTCCCGAATTGACCGGAGGCTATCACCTGCCACGGTTCGCCAAGGTGATCGCCGTGCCTGATGCACCTGCCGGCGCCGGCGTCTGTGACGACTTCCGGCCGCGCTTTGGCGTTGACCTGCAGGTGCTCGGCCCGGACGGAGAGGTGGACGCGAGCCTACCGGTGCTGTCGGGTGTGCCGTTACCGGTGCCGGTCGGTGGTGATGAAATGGGCTTCTACGCGTTTCCGGAGGAGGGCACCACTGTTGTGGTCTGCTTCGCTTACGGGTTGCCGCACAAGCCCTATATCCAGACGGTGCTGCCTCACGGCCTGACTCTGCCAAGCGTGCCGAAAGGTGACCAGGTGTGGCAGCACAGCGAAACCTGCCAGCAGCGTGTCGACGCGGACGGCAACTGGCTACGGCAAACAGATGGCAAGATCCAGGACAAGGCGGTCCAGCGGGAAGTGGAGGCGATGGAGAACACCGAGAGCTTTCAGAGCCACACCAGGACGGTGGACGACCATTCAACCGAGTCGGTGGGTGGGATCAAGAAGATCGAGGCGCTGGGCGCGCTTAAGCTGCTGTCGGGGGGATCTGCGAGTCTGGCAGCGGTGGATGATTTGCACCAGGCGACTGGGCGGGATTTGAACCTGGTGGTGGGGCAGAAGTACAACACCACGGTGGGTGGGGATATGCAGGAAAGGATTCAGGGGATGCGTGAGAGCGTAGCTTCGGTTGGTCAGCGTCTAGTCGCGCCCAAGACCTGGTTGGGATCCGAGGGTGTGAACGTACTGCAGGTGCTGTGTGACTTGCTCGACCTAGTGCAGCAAATGAATATTCAACTGGCGAGTCATACCCACGGGCCTACACCGGTACCAAGTAACAGTGCGATATTCACTGAAGGTACGAAAACAGCTTTGGTGATGAAAGAAAAAATGAATTTGGTTACTTTGTAAAATTTGTTGTGGAATAAAAAAGCCCGCTATTGGCGGGCTTTGTAAGTTAGTCCTTTATGTAGCAAAAAGACTGCGGTGCGGCGCCGCTAGGAATGTATTCTTTCAGGTTTTGTGGTGTCTCATAACGTCTTACTGCGACTACCTTGATTGCGTGAGCAAGTTCTCGGCCGTCAAAATATTCGTTAAAGAATTTTTTAGTAATCCCGGAAAACTTGCTTGTTAGGCTCCAAATTTCTTTGGGGTTGTCGGAGAGGACTTCGTCAAAGTCGAACTCGCCGATAACTTTTCCGACAGGCATGGTTGCGTAGATTACAACCGTTTTGACTTCGGAGTTTCTAAATATAGACTTTCGAAATTCAAAACGCTTTTCGCCCTGTAGTATTTTTTCCGCATACTCAGGCTTAATTGACAATAATACCTTCATCTATTTGGCCCGCCCGTATGATGGAATCAAACTGATTCTGTGTCAGCGGCATGAAGCCCCAGTAATCATTAGGATTGAGCCCATATTGCTCAATCATTTCTCCACGGGTTACACGACGCTTGAGCGCCGCATTATACGTAAAGCGGAACACATGAGGGAAATTTTTTCGTGCCCAGAACTGGTTAAGCTCCGCATCACTGAAAACACTGTATGGCTGGCAATATGCCATAAATTCCTCTCGTGAAACAAACGAATGAATTGAGCGGTATTCCTCCACGACCCCTACCGATGTAGCTACTGAACGGTAATGAGCTGGACCGGCATCGTCAGTTGTGCGGTAAATGAGAAGAATATCCCCTGGTTTCAGCGCCTCTAGCCCACGCATTGCTGCTAAATATACTTTGTGGATGCTGTTCGTATGAGAGATGTCTTCAATGATCCGAGCGTTCTCATTCTTCAAAATGGAGTCGGGCAGTAAGCGGGTGTGCCAGACTGGTTTTAAAGATAGGAGATATTTTTTTGTACCTGTATTTTTTATAAGTGGGTACGAACTAACTAGATTTCCCTGTAGTTGAGTTAGGCTTTTTACAAGAACTAGTTCGGTGCCGTTAGCAGAGTGTTTTTCTGCCGCTTGTAAAAAGCCGTATCTTTGGAATAAATTGATCAGTACATCATGGTGGGGGAAAACGGTAACGTAAATTTCTTCTACATCGTTATGTATGGCGTGATCAAAAATCTTTTTAAGAAAGCGTTCGCCCAATTTTGTGCCGCGGGCGTTGATTTTCATAGTTCCTACTTTTATACGCTTTTTTGCAGGTAGAGCAGGGGCTACATCTGTGATAGCGTCTTCTTCTGTTTTTAGGTATAGGAAACCATTGATGCTTCCTGCATCATCCTCAAAAACGTATGCAGAGTCTTCTGCTTTACGTGCGAACCAATCTGAAAATTCCGCGTAGTCATTAATTAGAGATGCAAAGAAAACATCTTGTAGATTAATGTTTTTAAATTGTTTTTGAGTAAGTTCCATTACTGGTTATTTCCTTTTGTAAATTCAAGAATGCTATTTACACAGTCTGTAAATGAGTCGGTAGAGGGGCTGTGTAGTAAGAAAAATGGTATTCCCAGGTTCATTGACGCTTTTAAAGCGGAGACCCGCTCAAAGTGCATGAACTCTTGCAAATCCCCAGCAGAGGTATTTAGGTCTCGATGTGCAAGTCGTTGAGCGACCAGTTGAGCATCAGTTTCAATCAAAATAATTGCTGAAAGCCCAAGGGTTTTAAAGGTATCTAATGACACCTCTTCGAGACCTGTTTCGGTTTTCAGGACGAAATGGCCGTCGAGTACGAGAACCGATTCCTCGGTCAGAATACGATGCACCCCGTTTGCGAGAGCCCTTTGGTTGCCGCTGACATCTGCCACGAGCTTGTCAGTCCCCCAAGACTGCGAGCTTCGCTCCTCTCGGATAACTTGACTAGCGCTTGCGTGCCTTAGACCTGTCGCGGCTGCTAGAGCCTGACATAGGAATGTTTTACCTACGCCATGTATACCCGCTACGAATACTACCATTGCTAATCTCCCTATCAGTGGTGGCAGTACGCCAGTCAATGTGAGGGCTGTCAATTAGTCGATGGTCACTTAAAGCGCCAAAACGCTTAGGGAGAAAAAAAAGGTAGCAGAAAAGCACTTATCCCCCTCCCGCCGACGGGGTCTGTGTCCTTTTTTTGTGCAAACCCAGATGTAGTGCAAACGAGCCGGCAGCCCAGTCGTGCCGGGGGGCTTGTCGGGCGCCTGGCAGTTTCACAGATTGCAAAGTTTTGAAGAGAAGTGCAGTGCGGTTGCAGGGCGGGGCAGCAGAGGATCACGGACGGGGCAGGGCGGGAGGCCCCGGTTTCATTGATGGGTAGAGAGAAAAACATAGGAATATGGGAGTTTTCCAAAAACGATATAGATCTTTTTTCTCGCCATTTGTGACTGCCTTCGATGATGTCGAAAGCTGCTACAAGCCACGCAGCTTAAGGATGTCAGCGAGATTGGGGCGTTTCATAAGTTGTCCTGGTCCTTATGGGCTTCTGACCCCTTGAGGCGAGCCAAACCTTGCTTGATGTGCCCGGCGTTTTCACCAATCACCTCCAATGCTCCACGCACGTTTTCACCTGCTTCTACTGAACCTTGCTGTTCTAGGCGAAGCGTGAGTTCCATCACGGCAGCCTCAAGGGCTAATTGATTTTCATACATCCTCTCAAGCACATCTGAGAGCGAATATTCATGCGCCATACGAAGGCTCCTGTTCTTGAATCCTCAGACTAGTCTCCAGTTTCAGGACTCGCTCGTTTGATGGCTATTTTGGAACCAGGGCTGGGAAAAAGGTAATTTTGGTTAGGAATGGCATTACACCTGCTGTAGCCCCCGTATTCCGTGGGTTTGACGTATTACCTTGAGGGGTAATATTTGGTAATGGCAAAGGTAATCTTTGCGCAAACGCCCGGTTTTGCTGGGGATTGACGATGACAGGAATTACTCGATGTAAAGGTAATGACCTAACCTATAAATTACCAAATTATTACCTTTCTAAATATTCATTAAGTTATTGAAAGCAAAGGGATTTATTCTACTTTTTTGAGCGTATTACCAATATTACCTTTTTCCCGTGCCTCAACATAAATTGGTCGGGGTGCCGTTTTTTACCCCCTACCAACCCAGTCGCACTAAATTGGTGCAAAAGCCATGGGACTACCATGGGACTAAAAATGATGTTTTTTTGAAGAGGCAACACCGCTACAGGCCCCGTAAACCGGGCACTTTGGAAATTGAGACCCCGTTGCGGGTAGTTTCGAATCTCTCCTTCACCGCCACATTAAGTAAACACAAACCCCCGGTTTTCCTAGAGGAAACCGGGGGTTTGTGGTTTCTGGCGTCTAAAAAATCACCTCTTGCTCCAAAAGTCATCACCCCTTCGCAATCACACCACTCATATACTCATTCAAATCGCGAAAATCCTGAACACTCCAAGCGTGCGGCGGCACCTTCACGCCATTCTCCCGTAGCGTCCTTGGAATCAGGTCTCCATTGGGCCGAAGTATGACCGAAGACACAATGACGCCCGGGTAGTCGCTCATGCGTTTCTTGAATGCGCGTGTTGTCAGGTCCGGGGTAGGAGGATTGCTCTTATTGGCCAGGGGCCCCGTGGCCTTGAGATCTGCTCCGTGACACATGGCGCAGCGTTGTGAATAGAGGTTCTTGCCATTGATGTTATCCGCGAAGGACAGTGGTGTGTGAATCAGCCAGGCCAATCCAAATGAAGCAATGAGTGAAGCTCTCACGGGTATACGTCCTTGTTTTGTCATGGGGGCGGGCTTTGCAGGGGCCAAGGCGCCTCAATGCCTATGTCGATGATGCACATCCGGAAAATGCGCGTGACTATGCCGCACCGGGCTGTGGACATGCACATGGTTATGCGGCACTGCCGGGTCCCATTCAAAGTCGTGTTCGTGCTGGTGATGCTCGTCATGCACGTGGCGGTGCCCGTGTTCCATTGCCTCATGTTGATGGTCATGGGCGTGCCGCTCCGTCAGGTGTAGCCACACGCCGATGGCCATCAGTGCCGATGCTGCCCAGAACGCCAGTGTCACCGATTCCCCCAGCACCAGCAGCGCTGTCGCCGCGCCGAGGAACGGTGCCGTGGAAAAGTAAGCGCCGGTCCGCGCACTGCCGAGCCCGCGCAGGGCCAGGACAAACAGGACCAGGCTGATGCCGTAGCCCAGGAACCCCACCAACAGGATCGGCGCCAACTGCGCCAAGCCTGGAATCTGTGCGCCGAGATAAACCGCCAGGCTGCAATTTACCAATCCGGCAATCAATCCCTTGGCGCCAGCGATAAATACGGCGTCAGACGCGGATACTTTGCGCGTCAGATTGTTATCAATCCCCCAGCACAAACACGCCAGTGCCACCGCGAACGGCCCGGTCCAATCCTGCTGGCCGCCGCCACCGCCTGCGCCGGATAGCGCCAGGCCACCCAGTACGATGGCAAACATGCCGAGGACGATGCGGCGGTCTGCGTTTTCTCTGAACACCAGCCACGCGATCAGCGCGGTCAGGACTGACTCGAGGTTGAGCATCAGGGAGGCCGTCGCGCCAGAGGTGCGGGTGAGGCCGAACATCAGCGCAACCGGGCCGAGGATGCCGCCGAATGCAATGGCGCCGAGTAGCCAGGGCCATTCCGATGGGGTCAGTCCGCTGGGTTTCCAGCCGCGATCACGGATCAGCCGCACGCTGGCGAGTCCGACGCCGCTGCCGAGGTAGAGCAGGCCGGCGAGCAGTACGGGCGAGAGGCCCAGGCCGAGGCTTTTGGCGAGTGGGGTGCTGGCGCCGAAGAGGGCGGCGGCGGCCAGGGCGTAGACGATGCTGAGGTTCATGGGGCGTCCTCGAAAGTAGGCCCCATGATACGACTTATGGGGCTTTATTCATGCCCGCACGTGAACCAGGCAGCGTCCTTTACGCGTCAGGCGAGCAAGTCTTCGTAGAAGGCGCCGTAGGGTTTGCTCGGGTGGGCGATCTGGATTTCGAGGATCCACAGTCCCGCATTCGGGTAATGCTCGAAGTCGCCAAGGTCGCCGCCACGGTGGATGGCGTGGGGGAAGTCGCTGACGCGGTGGCCCTTGATGTCGAGGTTCAATTGCCAGCCCATGGCCTGGGCTTGTGCTTCGGCGTAGCGGTACAGCTCGAGGCCGACGACCTGCTCGTTTTTCCAGCGTGCCTGCACGCGGTCGAAGAGTTCCTTGGCCGCGCTGGCGCAGGCGATCATTTCCGGGTCGTTGCCGGTGGCGAACGTGGCACCGGCATCACCTTCGTGGCCTTGCCACACGGCGCCCATGTCGATAAAGAAGATGTCGTCTTCGCCCAGCACCGGGTCACCTTCGGAGCGCTGGTTGAACGCCTTGAGGGTATTGGCGCCAAAGCGCACCAGCAACGGGTGCCAGATGCGTTGCATGTCGAGGTCGGCGAGGACGTGCTTGCCCAGTTCGCGGGCTTCGGATTCGAGCATGCCGGGGCGGATGCGTTGGGCGAGTTGTTCGATGGCTTGCCAGGTCATGGCCTGGGCGTAGCGCATGGATTCGATGCTGTAGGCGGCGCCCACGGCTTCCTTGGGTTGTACGGTCACCAGCGGTCCCTCGGCTTGTGTTGGTTTGTCGTTATGCTTTTTACTATATAGCGCGGGGATGGTGTAGTGACAGCGCAAATTATGGGGGCTGACCCACCGTCATCGCAGGCAAGCCGGCTCCCACACAAGCCAGCTCCCACATGGGGTTGGCAGGGTGTCAGATATGCAGCCATGCCAGGCTGCCCAGCACCACCGCCACGCCCGCCGCCGCATACGACATGCGCTTCAACCACTCCTTCCTCGTCAATAACGTAATCGCCGCCAGCGAAATCGCGATCTGAATCGCGGTCATCGCCTGGGCCCAGCGGTGGTGCTGGTGCAGCGCCTGTTCCGACTTTTCATCCCATTCCTTCGAGGTGGCCTCAAGCTTCTCGGCTTGCTTGCGCACGTCTTCCTTCTGGCTTTTGTAGCGCTCGATCTCGTCCTTGTAATGCGCCGCGTCCACGCCGGGAATGTGGGTGGCCAGTTCCGCCAGGTTCTGTCGGCTGGATTTGGCCTGGTAGTAGTTCCATTGGTTGGCGGCTTCGGTCTTGATGATGGCGGCGTTGTTTTTGTCCATCGCCGCTTCGCTTTCGGTGGAGCCGGCCTGGTAACTGAGCATGGCGCCGAGGGTGGCCATGAGGGCCGTCATCACGGCGATGCGGCTGGCGAAATTGTCCCCGCGGGCGTGGGCATGTTCGGTGGTGTGTTCGATGTGTTTTTCGTGGGGGCTGGGGACTTCGAAGGCTTCGGACATGGGAGCGTCTATGAAGGGACTAAGGGAGTCTGATTCTTCACCAGCGAAGCTGTCTCAAGCCTGTACGTAACGTCGGATCAGCCAGCCGTACACCGCGACGTTGACCGCGACCACCACTGCGCCCAGCGCCAGTTGAATATCCGGCGTCAGCCCGGCGGGGTAGATCAGCGTGAGGATGTAATGCTCGATAAACCCGCCGCCATAACCATCCTGCCCGGCGAGGTGGCGAAACAGGTTTTCCCAGCGGGTCAGCGGGCAGGGCAGGTGCAGCAGCTCAACCGCGATGCCCCAGGCCACGGCAGGCAAGTGCAGCCAGATCACGCGGCGCCACTTGAGGGCGAGCAACCCACCGAACAGCACGAACAGGATAAAGCTGAGGTGAAACAGCACCAGGCTGTCGGCGGCGAGACGGTAGAACATCGCGGGCACTTCAAAAGAAAGGGCGCACAGTCTAAAGGGTTGCCTGGCGGCAAGGGTGGCCGTTATTGTGCTGAATCCTTTTAGTCCTCCGCTCCCAAGGTTCTGTAGTGATGAATGCACCGCGTACCGCTGTCCCGATCAAGGCCGTGATTTTCGATATGGACGGGTTGTTGCTGGATACAGAAGGCATCTACACCGAAGTCACGCAGATCATCGCTGAACGCTACGGCCGCACCTATGACTGGGGGATCAAGCAGCACATCATCGGGCGTGGTGCCCAGGACCTGGCCGACTACGTGGTCAAGGCGCTGGACCTGCCGATTACCCCGGCGGAGTTTTTGCGGGTCCGCGAGCCCTTGATGAGCGAGCGTTTCCCCACCGCCCTGGGCATGCCCGGGGCCGAAGCGCTGGTGCGCCACTTGAAGGCGCATGACATTCCGATTGCCGTGGGCACCAGCTCTTCGCGCAATTCGTTTGGCCACAAGACGACGTTGCACCGCGAGTGGTTTGGCCTGTTCGACACCATCGTCACCGCTGACGACCCGGAAGTCGGCGCCGCCAAACCTGCGCCCGACATCTTCCTCACCGCCGCCCGCCGCCTGGGCATTGCACCCGAGGACTGCCTGGTGTTCGAAGATTCGCCGTTCGGCGTGACCGCCGCCAAGGCTGCGAACATGACCGCCATCGCCGTGCCGGATGAGGCCATGGCCGACAGCAAGTACCAGCATGCCGACCAGATCATCCGCAGACTTGCGGACTTTGACCTGGCGGCTTACGGCTTGCCGCCCATCCGCTGAATAAACGCGGTAAAAAATGTGGGAGCGGGCTTGCTCGCGAAAGCGGAGCGTCAGTCAACAGATTGATCGACTGATCCACTGCTTTCGCGAGCAAGTCCGCTCCCACATTGGGTTTTGCAGTGTTCCAGCAAACTAGGCGCTGAAACCACCATCGATGGTCAGGCTCGCCCCAGTGATATAACCGGCTTCCGGGCCGGCGAGGTACGCCACAAAACTGGCAATCTCCTCCACATGCCCATACCGCCCCACCGCCATCAGCCCGATCAAGCTCTCGGCAAAATCACTGTTCGCCGGGTTCATGTCGGTATCCACCGGCCCAGGCTGCACGTTGTTGATGGTAATCCCGCGTGGCCCCAGATCCCGTGCCAAGCCTTTGGTCAAGCCCACCAGCGCCGCCTTGCTCATCGCATACGGGCCACCGCCGCCAAAGGGCATGCGCTCGGCGTTGGTACTGCCGATATTGATCACCCGGCCGCCGTCTCCCATATGCTTGGCCGCTTCCTGGGTCGCAATAAACACGCTGCGCACGTTGATCGCCAGGGTCTGGTCGAAGTCTTCCAGCTTGAACGCTTCCAGCGGCGCGATGGCCAGGACGCCGGCGTTGTTCACCAGGATGTCCAGGCGGCCAAAGGCTTCGACGGTGGCGTTGACCGCGTTGCGGATCGCTGCGGCATCGGCGCTGTCGGCGTGGATCGCCAAGGCCTTGCCACCTTCTCTGATCACGCTGTTTTGTAATTCTTCAGCCTTGGCGGCCGAGCTCACGTAAGTAAAGGCAACCGCTGCACCTTGCGCCGCCAGGCGCTTGACGATGGCGGCGCCGATGCCGCGGGAACCGCCTTGAATCAAGGCGACTTTGCCGCTGAGGTTGTGTGTGGTCATGTCGATCTCCTAGCTGTTCAAGGCGGGATGC
Source organism: Pseudomonas sp. AF03-9 (assembly GCF_020515815.1). NCBI lineage: Bacteria > Pseudomonadati > Pseudomonadota > Gammaproteobacteria > Pseudomonadales > Pseudomonadaceae > Pseudomonas > Pseudomonas sp. AF03-9. Next base: position 67,003 of record NZ_JAHPJF010000002.1, read on the forward strand.
CTTGTTGTTGGAGCCGAGTATCGACCTCACCCACCCCTATCGGTAGACCGTGATTGCTATAGTCTGTGTAAACCAAAAGTTTAGAGTGTGGCGATATGGAAAGCTTTGGCAGTATCGAATGCTTTGTGCGCAGCGCCGAAGGAGGCAGTTTTGCCGAGGCGGCGCGGCACCTGAGCCTGACACCGGCAGCGGTGGGCAAAAGCGTCGCCAAGCTGGAAGCGCGCCTCGGTGTGCGCCTGTTCCAGCGCAGCACCCGCCGCCTGACCCTAACCGAAGCCGGCAAGCTGTTCCTTGAAGAAGTCAGCGGCAGCCTCACCACCATCCAGAACGCCGTGGCCAACCTGGCCAGCGCCGAAGGGCGGCCGGTGGGCACGCTCAAGGTCAGTATGGGCACGGTGTTTGGCAACCGCTACGTGGTGCCGCTGTTGGGCGCGTTCATGGCGCGCTTCCCGGACATAAGCCCGGACTGGCATTTCGATAACCGCCAGGTCGACCTGATCGGCCAAGGCTTCGATGCGGCCATCGGCGGCGGTTTTGAACTGCCCCAAGGCGTGGTGGCACGCAAACTCACGCCCGCGCATCGGGTGCTGGTGGCCGCGCCGGATTACTTGGCACAACGCCCGCCGGTGCGGGCGCCCGAAGATTTGTCGCGCTGCCTCGGCATCCTGATCCGCTCACCGCAGACCGGGCGCATACGTTCCTGGCAATTGACCAGTATCGAGCGTGAGCACCGGCCGTTGGTGCTCAAGCCGAGCATGACCATGAGCGACTCCGAGGCCGCCTGCTGCGCCAGCGCCCAGGGCCTGGGCATTGCCCTGGTGAGTATGCCCATGGCTGTGCCGTTTCTGGACAGCGGCGCGGTGGTGCGGGTGCTGCCTGACTGGTACGTCGACGACGGCAACATCTCCCTCTACTACGCCGAACATAAACTGCTGCCTGGAAAGACTCGCGCATTTGTAGATTTCATTATCGAGCAGTTTGCCGAGCAGCAGTTGGGGCAGCGCTTCAGTGCGGTTTGATCCTCCTGGTGGACCGAGTCGCCTGCATCGCAGGCAAGCCAGCTCCCACAGGAGACTGCATTTCACCGTTGCACTGCGATCAACTGTGGGAGCCGGGCTTGCCCGCGATGCAGGCAGCTCGGTCTACCGGCCGAACTGGCCCGGCCAACCGATGACCTTCTTTGGCCTGGGGGTCGCATAGGTCCTGATCTTCGACGTCGACAACCCCAGTCGTACCAGCGACTCGGCAATGGTCACCGCCGCTGTCACCCCATCCACCACCGGCACGCCGGTGCGCTGGCGGATCTGCTCATCCAGCCCGGCCATGCCGCCGCAACCCAGGCAGATCACCTCGGCCTTGTCCTCGCGAATGGCCAGTTCCGCCTGGCGCACGATGGCTTCCATCGCGGCCAACGGGTCTTCTTCCAGCTCCAGCACCGCCATGCCGCTGGCGCGTACCGAGGCGCAACGCTGGTAGAGCCCTGCGAGTTTCAGGCGGTCTTCGATCAGCGGCACAGTGCGGTCGAGAGTGGTCACCACCGAGTAGGCATGGCCGAGGAACATCGCGGTACTGGCGGCGGCTTCGGTGATGTCCACCACCGGCACGTTCAACAATTCCTGCAAGCCTTCGCGGCCGTGTTCGCCATAGCCGGCCTGAATCACCGCATCGAACGGTTGGTCGTAGGCCATCACCCGGTCCATCACCGCGATGGCCGCCAGGTAGCTTTCAAAGTTGCCCTCCACCGATTCCGCGCCGAAGTAAGGCGTGAGCCCGACAATCTCGGTGCCCGGCGCGGCCACGGCGCGTGCCTGCTGGGCGATGGTTTCGGTGATGGATTCGGTAGTGTTGACGTTGACCACGAGGATGCGCATGGAATGTCCTTGATTAATGGCTGACGTTATCGACGGCAATGCTTTCGCCACTGACATCGGCGTAGAACGGCTGGCGCTTGGCGATCAGCAGGTAGAGCAACCCTGCAATACCGGCGCCAAACATCCAGGAGAACGGTGACACGCTGGCGAAACCGGGCAGCAGGGCCAGGAGAATGGCGATCACTGCTGCAGGAACAAATGCCGCTACGGCACGCAGATTGACCCCGCGGCTGTAGTAATAAGCGCCATTCGGGTCTTCGCTATACAGTTGCAGCACATCTACCCGGCTTTTACGGATCAGCCAGTAATCGACCATGATCACCCCGTACAACGGCCCCAGCAGCGCGCCCAGGCCCGACAGGAAGTACACGATCACCAGCGGGCTGTTGTAGAGGTTCCACGGCAGGATCAGTACGGCCACGGTGGCGCTGATCAACCCGGCACGACGGAAGTTCAGGTATTTGGGCGCCAGGTTGCTCAATACAAAGGCCGGCGCGACAAAGTTGGCCATGATATTCACCGCCACGGTGACGATCAGGAACGCCAGGCAACCCAGGACCAGGAAGAAGGTGTTCGGGATGGCGGCGATGATTTCGGTCGGGCTTTCGATTACCCGGCCGTTGAGTTGGAATTGCCCACCGCACAGCAGCACGGTGATCGCGGCAAACACCAGGATGTTTACCGGCAGGCCCCAGAAGTTGCCGACCTGGATGGTCTTGCGGCAGGGCGAGGAGCGGGCGAAGTCGCAGAAGTTGAGGATCAGCGTGCCGTAGATCGACAGCCACAGCGCGCCGCCCGCGAAGATATTGCGCCACATCTCACCACCGCTGAGCGGCTCGCGGATCGACCAGGCAATGCTGCCGCCGGTCTGGAAATACATCCAACCGGCCAGCGCGGCCACGGTCAGCAAAATCACCGGCCCGGCGAAGCCTTCGTAGCGGCGCACCATTTCCATGCCGTAGGCCAGGATCACCAGTTGCACCAGCCAGATCGCGACAAAACACGCCCAGCCGAGGGATGACAGGCCGAGGATCGAGTCGTGGTCATAGTCGGCAAAGCCTGGATGAATGGCGGTCAGCAGCACGCGGAAAACCACCGAGGCCAGGTAGGTCTGGATACCAAACCAGGCAATCGCGATGACGGCGCGGATCAACGCCGGAATCTGTGCGCCATGAATACCGAAACTGATGCGGCTGATCACCGGGAACGGCACGCCGGTCTTCTGCCCCATGTAACCCGACAAGTTCATGAAGAAGTACACCAGCGCAGCGCCAATGCCGAGGGACAGCAATATCTGCCAGCCGCCCAGGCCCAGTGCATATAAGCCAATGGCGAACGAATAGTTGGCGATGTTGTGCACGTCGTTGGTCCATAGCGCAAAGATGCTATAGCGCCCCCAGCGACGCCCTTCGACTTTGGTGGGCGCCAGGTCCTTGTTGTGCAGGCGCGGGCTCAGCACCAGCGGGCCAGGGTCGACGGCCGCGGGGTGGAGGTCGGAGGGCAGATCCAGTGCGATGTTATTCGAGAGACTTGTACGCATTCCGGCAGGCTCCAGCACATCCGCAGGAGAGCCGCAGATGGCAAAGTGTATGTAGGTTTTGTATTTATTGTATACAAAGCGCTTTTCACCTTAAGCCACATGCGTGCCAGTTTTCGATCTATGAAAACTGTAGGTAATTTCGTTTTTGTAGGTGGGATAAATAAATTACTGAATTACAAGAAATATAAATTGACCGATTGAACAGCTATTTATTTTTTGGCGGGAAGAGGGCGATTCACGAACGGGAAAGATAGGCGGGAATAGGTGTTACGTATTGGTGCGGACAAGCAAAAATTGCACACATAAATGGCACCGATAGTTACACGTGTGTGTACATCTCTAATGGCCAATACAAAACAAATGTGGGAGCGGGCTTGCTCGCGAATGCGGAGTGTCAGTTGATACATTCATCACTGATACACCGCATTCGCGAGCAAGCCCGCTCCCACATAAGCTCATTCCACATTGTTTACTGCATCAGCTTCAAGCCTTGCTGATGATGTTCCCCGCATGCAGCCCACATTCCTTCTGCGTCGCTTCCTCCCACCACCAACGCCCTTCGCGCTCATGCTGGTTCGGCAACACCGGGCGGGTGCACGGCTCGCAGCCGATGCTGATAAAGCCACGCTCATGCAGGCTGTTGTACGGCAGTTCCAGCATGCGGATGTAGCCCCAGATCTCTTCGCTGGTCATCTGTGCCAGCGGGTTGAACTTGTACAGCGTGCGCTCTGGCGTGGAGAACGCCGAGTCGATTTCCAGCGCCGCTACCTGGCTGCGGGTGCCAGGGCTCTGGTCGCGGCGCTGGCCGGTAGCCCAGGCGCTGACACCGGACAGTTTGCGGCGCAAGGGCTCGATCTTGCGCACGCCGCAGCATTCGCCATGACCGTCCTTGTAGAAGCTGAACAGGCCCTTTTCCTTGACGAAGGGTTCCAGCTTGGTCTGGTCCGGCGAGATCAGCTCGATGTCGATTTTGTAGAACTCACGCACCTGCTCGATGAACCGGTAGGTCTCCGGGTGCAGGCGGCCGGTGTCGAGGCTGAACACCTTGACGTTCTTGTTCAGCTTCCAGGCCATGTCCACCAGCACCACGTCCTCGGCACCGCTGAAGGAAATCCACAGGTCATCGCCGAACTGGCTGAACGCCAGTTTGAGAATGTCCTGGGCGGACTTGTTGGCATAAGTCGCGGCGAGTTCAGCGACGTCGAAGGCTTGGTTCATCAGCACGGTTCCTACAAGGTCAGTGGCGCTAAGCGCTCTATAGGTGGGCGATGGTATCAAAATCCGCCCTGCGTTGCGGCCGCGAGCTTGAATCGCTAGAGTTCGGCAGTCCTTTTGCTCGCTCAGCGTTAACAATATAAATAGGAGTGTCTTGTGGAAATTGCCTGTCTCGACCTGGAAGGGGTGCTGGTTCCGGAAATCTGGATCGCCTTCGCCGAAAAAACCGGTATTGAATCCCTGCGGGCCACCACCCGTGACATTCCCGACTACGACGTGCTGATGAAGCAGCGCCTGCGCATTCTTGACGAACATGGGCTCAAGCTCGCCGACATCCAGGAAGTGATCGCCACCCTCAAGCCGCTGGACGGCGCGATCGAGTTCGTCAACTGGCTGCGCGAACGCTTCCAGGTGGTGATTCTGTCGGATACCTTCTACGAATTCTCCCAGCCGCTGATGCGCCAACTGGGCTTCCCGACACTGCTGTGCCACCGTCTGATCACCGACGAAACCGACCGCGTGGTGAGTTACCAACTGCGCCAGAAAGACCCCAAGCGTCAGTCAGTACTGGCGTTCAAAAGCCTGTACTACCGGGTGATTGCTGCGGGCGATTCCTACAATGACACCACCATGCTGGGCGAGGCCGATCGTGGGATCCTGTTCCATGCGCCGGAGAATGTGATCCGCGAGTTCCCGCAGTTCCCGGCGGTGCACACGTTTGAGGCGTTGAAGCAGGAATTTATCAAGGCGTCGAATCGGTCGTTGAGCCTGTAAGGCTTTCAGCGCGGCTGATGGCCTCTTCGCAGGCAAGCCAGCTCCCACACTTGACCGAGTTCCATCATGAGAATGCAGTCAAATGTGGGAGCGGGCTTTCCCGCGATGAGGCCAGCCCAGTCACTACAAACCTTCCAGTGTCTCCAACAACACCCGCACCTTCGTCAGCGACTCCTGATACTCCGCCTCCCACTGCGAGTCCGCGACAATCCCGCCGCCCCCCCAGCAGCACACTTGCCCGTCCTTGACCAGCAAGCTGCGGATAGCGATGGAGCTGTCCATCTCGCCGCGCACGTCCAGGTACATCAGCGAGCCGCAGTACAAGCCGCGCCGGGTCGGTTCCAGTTCGTCGATGATTTGCATTGCGCGGATCTTCGGTGCGCCGGTGATGGAGCCGCCGGGGAAGCTGCCGGCGATCAAGTCGAGGGCGTCCTTGTCATCGGCCAGGGTGCCTACAACGCTGCTGACCAGATGGTGCACGTTGGGGTAGCTTTCCAGGCTGAACAGTTCCGGCACGCTCACCGAGCCGGTGCGGCAGGTGCGGCCGAGGTCGTTGCGCAGCAGGTCGACGATCATCAGGTTTTCGGCGCGATCCTTGGGGCTGGTCAGCAGTTCGGCGGCGTTGGCGGCGTCTTCTTCTGGCGTCAGGCCACGGGGGCGGGTGCCTTTGATCGGGCGGGTTTCAACGCGGCGTTCACTGACGTGCACGAAGCGTTCCGGCGACAGGCTCAGCACGGCGCCGTCATCGGGCAGGCTCTGGAACCCGGAGAAAGGCGTAGGGCAGGCTGCGCGCAGGGCGCAGTAGGCGACCCACGGGTCCCCGCTGCACGGCGCGCGAAAGCGCTGGGCAAAGTTGACCTGGTAGCAGTCGCCGGCCTGGATGTAGTCCTGGATCCGCACGATGGCCTGTCGATAGGCCTCGGCGGTGAGGTCGGGGGCCATGGGGCCCTGGAGTTTGAAGGTGGCAGGCGTGTCGGTCATGCCAGCGCTGAACAGCGCAATCAGGCGTTGGCGCTCGCTGTCGGCCAGCGTGGGGTGGAATACAAGTTGGCTGGTCCGCGCCTGGTGATCGCTGATCAACGCCCAGGCATACAGTCCGAAGCGTGCGTCCGGCAGGTGCAGGTCGTCTGTCGCCAGGTGCGGCATCTGTTCCAGGTGCCGGCCGAAGTCGTAGCTCAGGTAGCCGATCAGGCCACCGGCAAAGGGTAATTCATAACCTGGAGGCAAATCCGCCTCGCCCAGATGCGCCACGTTTTCCCGCAAGCGTTGCAGGAAATCAGTGCCGTTTTCGTCAGGCGAAACCGTCAATGTAGCCTGTGGCCAGGCGCTGAGCAGGTCATAACGCCCACGTTCGGCCGCCGGGCGGCCGCTGTCCAGCAGCACCGCGCCGGGGGCATGGCGAATCGCCGTGAAGTAGTCAGCGGGGTTGGCCCGGTAGGGCAGCGGGTGTACGGAGCAGGTAGGCATGCGCGGGATGGATCAGCCGTGTGCGTGGGGGGAGGGGATTGTAGCGCCCCGAAGAACTGGGTCCTAGACCGCGGTTCAAATGTGGGAGCGGGCTTGCTCGCGAATGTGGTGTGTCAGTCACAGGTGTTTCAACTGATCCACCGCATTCGCGAGCAAGCCCGCTCCCACATTAGATTGGTGTTCAGCCTTCAACCGGCGGGATATGCCCAAACATCTCCTGCACGAACTTTACCCGTTCTTCCGGGGTTTCCGTCACGCCAGCGGCCTTCAGCTCTTCCAGGCGCGCTTCCACCGCGTGGGTGCGCAGGGTCAGCCCGCAGTCGTTGGCGATCTGGATATTCAGCCCCGGCCGCGCATTCAGTTCCAGGATCAGCGGGCCTTTTTCCTGGTCGAGCACCATGTCCACACCGATATAACCCAGCCCGCACAGCTCGTAGCAACCGGCCGCGAGCTTCATGAAACCGTCCCAGTTGGGCAGTTGCACGCCGTCCACCGCGTTGGTGGTGTCGGGGTGTTTGGTGATGATGTTGTTCAGCCAGGTGCCCCGCAGGGTCAGGCCGGTGGCCAGGTCGACGCCCACGCCGATGGCGCCCTGGTGCAGGTTGGCCTTGCCGCCGGACTGGCGTGTCGGCAGGCGCAACATGGCCATCACCGGGTAACCCATCAGCACAATGATGCGGATGTCCGGCACGCCTTCGTAGCTGATGCTCTTGAAGATCTGGTCGGGTACCACGCGGTACTCGATCAGCGCGCGGTCGCGGTGGCCGCCCAGGGAATACAGGCCGGTGAGGATGCTGGAGATCTGATGCTCGATTTCTTCATGGCTGATGATCTTGCCCGATACCGTGCGATAGCGGCCCTCGAAGCGGTCCGCCACCACCAGGATGCCATCACCGCCGGCGCCCTGAGCCGGCTTGATCACGAAGTCGCTGCGCCCACCGATGATCTCGTCGAGCTTGTCGATTTCCTTCTCGGTGGAGATCACTCCGTACATTTGCGGCACGTGGATGCCAGCGGCAATTGCCCGTTCCTTGGTGATGATCTTGTCATCCACGATCGGGTACAGGCTGCGCTTGTTGTACTTGAGCACGTAGTCGGCATTACGCCGATTGATGCCCATGATTCCCCGCGCTTCGAGGGCTTTCCAGGTCTTCCAGAAACCGAACATTACTGGTCAGCCTTCAAGAACGCCTTGAAACGCACCAGCTCGGTCAGGCGGTAGCCGCGATAACGCCCCATGGCCAGCATGAAGCCCACCAGGATCAACAGGATCGCCGGGAAGGTAAACACGAAGTACACCAGCTCCGGCACGCTCATGATCAGGTGCGCCAGGGACGCAGCGAACAACGTGCCGATCGCCACTTTCAGCGCATGGTTGGCGCCGCGTTCCTCCCAGGTGATCGACAGGCGTTCGATGGTCATGGTCAGGATCACCATAGGGAACAGCGCCACCGACAAGCCGCGCTCCAGGCCCAGCTTGTGGCTGAACAGGCTGATGGCGGCGATCAGCACCACCACAAACGTCAGCACCACCGACAGCCTCGGCAGCATCTGCAACTTCAAATGCTCCAGGTAGGAGCGCAACGAAAGCCCCAGCGCCGTGATAATCGTAAACAGCACAATCCCGAAGCCCAACTGCGTCTCGCGGAAGGCCAGGGCGATCAGCACCGGGGTGAAGGTACCCAGCGTCTGCAAGCCGATCAGGTTGCGCAGGATCAGGATCACCAGCACGCCGATCGGGATCATCACCATGATCATGAAGGTCTGCTGGGTTTGCAGCGGCAGGCCGTACAACGAGTATTCGAGGAAGTTGGCGTCGGTGTTTTCGTCCGTCAGCTTGGCCAGGCGAATCGCGTTCATCTCGCTGTTGTTCAGGCTGAAGGTCACCATGGCTTTCTTGCCGCCATCCACCGTGATCAGGTTTTCATCGCCAGTCCACCACAGCAGGCGGTCGGCGGGCAGGCCTTGTTCGCCGGTTTCCGGGTTGAAGTACAGCCAGTCATTGCCGTTGAAACTGCGCAGCCACAGCTCCGGGGTTTGTGGTTGGTCGGCGACGAGGCGGATGGTGTGGACTTTTTCCACCGGCACGTGGGCGATGGACAGCAGCAACTCGACGATCTTGGCCTTGTGCGGCGTCGACGGGTCGCCCGCCAGCAGCAGCTTCACGTTGTCGTCGTTGAGGTTGTTGGTGCGCTTGATGGCTTCGGTGATGAAGGTCTCGACGTCGGCCGAGTGCTGGCGGATCGGCGCCAGCAGGGCTTCGGCGGCGATTTTTTCCGGGCCTTCCACGGCGATGCTGTCGCGGAAGGTCGGGCCCTTGATCTTGACCTTTTCACCGCTGTAACGCTTGGTCAGCACCAGGCGGTAATACAGGGTCTGGTTGCCTTTGGCGCGGCGCGCCGACCAGGTCACCTTGCGGTTGCCGTCGATGCGGTTGACGCTGACCCCGTAGTTGTTCGAGATGAAGCTCTCGTTGAGGCTGACGAAGTCGCGGCTCAGCGGCGGCACGAACATTTGGATCTTCACCGGGTCCTTCGGGTTGGCGACGAACTCGACCTTGGCGTCGATATTCCACAAGTCGTCGGTGGCGTCCTCGGTAACGGGGATCCCCAGCACGAAAATCTGGTAGGCGGTGACCGAAATACCCAACACCACCAGGATGGTGATCAGGATTTTCAGGTGCAGGGTCAGAGAGCGCATTCGGTTTACTCGGCGGTATAAGCGTCGGCGGCGCAGGCGGGTTTGCCTGCTGCGTATTTAAGACTGGGGTCGACCAGCGCATCAAAGCGTTTCAAGGCTTCGGAGCCGATCAGCAGCGGGTATTGGAATGCGCTACGGTCAGTCAAGTTCACTTCGATGCTGCGTAAAGCGTTGCCCATGCAGACGTCGAGGGCAATCACCGGACGGGCGGTGTATTTCTTGTCCTCATCGGGGTCGTAGTCACCGGCGCGGCGCTTGATCTTGCTGACGCGGGCCAGGGGCAGTTCGATGGGGTGGGAATGGGCGGTGTCGATGGCCAGGTAGAAGCGTACCCAGGATTCACCATTGCGCTTGAAGCGCTTGATGTCGCGGGCACTGAGGGAGGCGGTCTTGGCACCGGTGTCGAGTTTGGCGGCGACTTCGAGGTCGATACCCGCCAGCTTGGCGTATTCGTTCAGGCCATACACAGTCTTCTCGGCGGCAATGCCAAGGCTTGGTAGGGTCAACAGGCTGATCAATAGAAGGAAGGGCTTGAGTCTCATAAATCCCGAGGCTGTACAGTGCGATGTTCAATTCAAGGCGACTGGCATTGCTGCGCAAACTCCCTCGTGCGCCTTTTCATCAGGTGATGTCAGGCAAAAGCGGCGGGCATTCTAACATGATGCTTTTTTGGCGCCAGCGCTGGCAGGCGGCCATGCCCTTATCAAGTGTGAAGGGGGTTATTAGACGATTGTCGACAATGTGGATTTATTCTTTGACTATCCAGGCTTGATTGGCTAGTTTTTGCCACATTGATTTTAAAGGTGTCGACAATATGCTGGATCAAGCGGAAGCCTCGGTGGCGACAACGGACGAATCCCAGACCATGTCTGAGAACGTCTTCCGCCGTATCCAGGCCGCCATCGTCAAGGGCGAGATCGCCCCCGGCAGCAAGATCTCCGAGCCGGAGCTGGCGCGCACCTACGGCATCAGCCGTGGCCCGCTGCGCGAGGCGATCCACCGCCTGGAAGGCCAGCGCCTGCTGGTGCGCATACCGCATGTTGGCGCGCGGGTGGTGTCGTTGAGCCACGCCGAGTTAATCGAACTCTATGAAATCCGCGAATCCCTCGAAGGCATGGCCTGCCGCCTGGCGGCCGAGCGCATGACCGACGCCGAAATCGAAGAACTGCGCCAAGTGCTGCATACCCACGAACGCGACGCCGCGTTCCAGGCTGGCGTCGGCTACTACCAGCAGGAAGGCGATTTCGACTTCCACTACCGGATCATCCAGGGCGCCGGCAACCGCACCCTCACGCAAATGCTCTGCGGCGAGCTGTACCAGTTGGTGCGCATGTACCGCATCCAGTTCTCCGCCACACCCAATCGTCCACGCCAGGCCTTTGCCGAACACCACCGCATTCTGGATGCGATTGCCGATCGCGACGGTGAACTGGCCGAACTGTTGATGCGCCGCCACATCGGCGCATCCAAACGCAACATTGCCCGTCACTTCCCCGACGGCCCAGCCCAATCACGAGGTGAATGATGAGTTCCAATAACAAGAGCACCCCAGGCCAGCGTTTCCGTGACGCCGTCGCCAGTGAGCACCCGCTGCAAGTGGTTGGCGCGATCAATGCCAACCACGCGCTGCTGGCCAAGCGCGCCGGGTTCAAGGCCATTTACCTGTCGGGTGGCGGGGTTGCGGCGGGTTCCCTGGGGGTGCCGGACCTGGGCATCACCGGCCTGGATGACGTGCTCACCGACGTGCGCCGCATCACCGACGTGTGTGATCTGCCGCTGCTGGTGGACGTGGACACCGGTTTCGGCTCCTCGGCGTTCAACGTGGCGCGTACGGTCAAGTCGATGATCAAGTTCGGCGCTGCCGCCATCCACATCGAAGACCAGGTCGGTGCCAAGCGCTGCGGCCACCGCCCGAACAAGGAAATCGTGTCCCAGCAGGAAATGGTCGACCGCATCAAGGCCGCCGTGGATGCGCGCACCGATGACAGCTTCGTGATCATGGCGCGCACCGACGCCCTCGCGGTGGAAGGCCTGGAGTCCGCCCTTGAGCGTGCCGCCGCCTGCATCGAGGCCGGCGCCGACATGGTCTTCCCTGAAGCCATCACTGAACTGGAGATGTACAAGCTGTTCGCCGCCCGGGTGAAAGCGCCGATCCTGGCCAACATCACCGAATTCGGCGCCACGCCGCTGTACACCACCGAACAGTTGAAATCTGCCGATGTTTCCATCGTGCTGTACCCGCTCTCGGCCTTCCGCGCCATGAACAAGGCCGCCGAAAACGTCTACACCGCGATCCGTCGCGACGGCACCCAACAGAACGTGATCGACACCATGCAAACCCGCATGGAACTGTACGACCGCATCGACTACCACACCTTCGAGCAGAAGCTCGACGCGTTGTTTGCTGCGAAAAAGTGATTGTGTGGGAGCAGGCTTGTGTGGGAGCGGGCTTGCTCGCGAAAGCGGTGTATCAGCTGTAATTGCTGTGACTGACACACCGTCTTCGCGAGCAAGCCCGCTCCCACACGAACCCAGCTCCACTCGCGACTCCCTATAAGTACAAGATTGGAGAACAGACATGGCTGAAGCAAAAGTACTGAGCGGCGCCGGCCTGCGTGGCCAGGTGGCCGGGCAGACCGCACTGTCCACCGTGGGCCAGGCCGGTGCCGGCCTGACCTATCGCGGCTACGACGTGCGCGAACTGGCCGCCGATGCGCAGTTTGAAGAAGTCGCCTACCTGCTGCTGTACGGTGAACTGCCGAGCAAGGCCGAACTGGCCGCCTACAGCGCCAAGCTGAGCAAGCTGCGCGACCTGCCCCAAGCCCTGAAGGAAGTGCTGGAGCGCATCCCCGCCGACGCCCACCCGATGGACGTGATGCGCACGGGTTGCTCGTTCCTGGGCAACATCGAGCCGGAAACCGACTTCAGCGTGCAACGCGACGTCACCGACCGCCTGCTCGCCGCCTTCCCGGCGATCATGTGCTACTGGTATCGCTTCAGCCACGACGGCCAGCGCATCGACTGCGTGACCGACGAGCCAAGCATCGGCGGGCATTTCCTGCACCTGTTGCACGGCAAGAAGCCGAGCGAGCTGCACGTCAAGGTGATGAACGTGTCGCTGATCCTCTACGCCGAACACGAATTCAACGCCTCGACCTTCACCGCCCGGGTGTGTGCGTCGACCCTGTCGGACTTGTATTCCTGCGTCACCGCCGCCATCGGCTCCCTGCGCGGCCCGCTGCATGGCGGTGCCAACGAAGCGGCGATGGAAATGATCGAACGGTTCTCGTCCGCTGAAGAAGCGGTCGAAGGCACCCTCGGCATGCTGGCGCGCAAGGACAAGATCATGGGCTTTGGCCACGCGATCTACAAAGACAACGACCCGCGCAATGAAGTGATCAAGGGCTGGGCGAAAAAGCTTGCTGACGAAGTGGGCGACACCGTGTTGTTCCCGGTGTCCGAAGCCATCGACAAGACCATGTGGGAGCAGAAGAAGCTGTTCCCCAACGCCGACTTCTACCATGCCTCGGCGTACCACTTCATGGGTATCCCGACAAAGCTGTTCACGCCGATCTTTGTCTGCTCGCGCCTGACCGGCTGGGCTGCGCATGTGTTCGAGCAGCGTGCCAACAACCGCATCATCCGTCCAAGCGCCGAGTACATCGGCGTAGAACAGCGCAAGTTCGTGGCAATCGAACGTCGCTGAGTAAGAAGACCGGCGACCCTGAATTGGAAACCGGATCAAATGTGGGAGCGGGCTTGCTCGCGAAAGCGGTGTCTCAGTCGCAGGTGTGTTGAATGACACACCGCTTTCGCGAGCAAGCCCGCTCCCACACTGGGATCGCATTTCAATTCTGGATAGGCACAGGTCTTCCTTTTGCAACTACCGTGACCGAGTCCTGACGATGAACACTGAATTTCGCAAACCGCTCCCCGGCAGCCGCCTGGATTTCTTCGACGCCCGCGCGGCTGTCGAGGCCATCACCCCCGGTGCCTACGCCACCTTGCCCTACACTTCCCGCGTACTCGCCGAAAACCTCGTGCGTCGCTGTGACCCGGCCACCCTCGATGTGTCCCTGAGCCAACTGATCGAACGCAAGCGTGACCTCGACTTCCCGTGGTTCCCGGCCCGTGTGGTGTGCCATGACATCCTCGGCCAGACCGCCCTGGTCGACCTCGCCGGTCTGCGCGACGCCATCGCCCAGCAAGGTGGCGACCCCGCGCAGGTCAACCCGGTAGTGCCGACGCAATTGATCGTCGACCACTCCCTGGCCGTCGAAGCCGGTGGTTTTGATCCGGACGCGTTCGAGAAGAACCGCGCCATCGAAGACCGGCGCAACGAAGACCGCTTCCACTTTATCGAGTGGACCAAGAAAGCCTTCAAGAACGTCGACGTGATTCCGCCGGGCAACGGCATCATGCACCAGATCAACCTGGAGAAAATGTCCCCGGTGATCCAGGTGCGTGACGGCGTGGCGTTCCCGGATACCTGTGTCGGCACCGACAGCCACACCCCGCACGTGGACGCGTTGGGCGTGATCGCCATCGGCGTCGGCGGCCTCGAAGCCGAGAGCGTGATGCTCGGCCGCGCCTCGTGGATGCGCCTGCCGGAAAGCGTCGGTGTCGAGCTGACGGGCAAGCTGCAACCGGGCATCACCGCCACCGACATGGTGCTGGCGCTGACCGAGTTCCTGCGCAAACAGAAAGTGGTGGGCGCGTGGCTGGAGTTCTTTGGCGAAGGTGCTTCGGCCCTGACCCTCGGCGACCGTGCGACCATCTCCAACATGGCCCCGGAATACGGGGCCACGGCGGCGATGTTCTATATCGATCAGCAAACCATCGCCTACCTGAAACTCACCGGCCGCGAAGACGAACAGGTCGCGCTGGTGGAGCAATATGCACGTCACACTGGCCTGTGGGCCGATGACCTCAAAGGCGCGCAATACGAGCGCGGCCTGACGTTCGACCTGTCCAGCGTAGTGCGCAACATGGCAGGCCCGAGCAACCCCCACGCGCGCGTGGCAACCAGCGACCTGGCCGCCAAAGGCATCAGCGGCCAATGGGACGAAGTGCCCGGCCAGATGCCCGACGGCGCGGTGATCATTGCGGCCATCACCAGTTGCACCAACACCAGCAACCCGCGCAACGTGATTGCCGCAGGCCTTCTGGCACGCAATGCCAACAAACTGGGGCTGACGCGCAAACCGTGGGTCAAATCCTCATTGGCGCCAGGTTCGAAAACCGTGGCCATGTACCTGGAAGACGCCGGCCTGGATCATGAACTGGAACAACTCGGCTTTGGCGTGGTGGCGTTTGCCTGCACCACGTGCAACGGCATGTCCGGCGCGCTCGATCCGGTGATCCAGCAGGAAATCATCGACCGCGACCTGTACGCCACCGCCGTGCTGTCGGGTAACCGCAACTTTGACGGGCGCATTCACCCGTACGCCAAGCAAGCATTCCTCGCCTCGCCGCCGTTGGTGGTGGCCTACGCGATTGCCGGCACCATCCGTTTCGACATCGAAAAAGACGTGCTCGGCCTCGACGCCAATGGCCAGGAAATCCGCCTGCAAGACATCTGGCCGAGCGACGAAGAAATCGACGCGGTGGTCAAGGCCTCGGTCAAGCCGGAGCAGTTCCGCAAGGTGTACATCCCGATGTTCGCGATCCATGAAGACACCGGCCCCAAAGTCGCGCCGCTGTACGACTGGCGCCCGCAAAGCACCTATATCCGTCGCCCGCCTTACTGGGAAGGTGCGCTGGCCGGGGCCCGTCCGCTCAAGGGCATGCGCCCGCTGGCGGTGCTGCCGGACAACATCACCACCGACCACCTTTCGCCGTCCAACGCGATCATGCTCGACAGCGCCGCCGGTGAATACCTGGCGAAAATGGGCTTGCCGGAAGTCGACTTCAACTCCTACGCGACCCATCGCGGCGACCACTTGACCGCGCAGCGCGCGACCTTTGCCAACCCGAAACTGTTCAACGAAATGGTGGTGGAAAACGGCAAGGTCAAGCAGGGCTCCCTGGCGCGGATCGAGCCGGAAGGCCAGGTCACGCGGATGTGGGAAGCCATCGAAACCTACATGGAACGCAAGCAGCCGCTGATCATCATTGCCGGCGCCGACTACGGCCAGGGCTCGTCCCGCGACTGGGCGGCCAAGGGCGTGCGCCTGGCCGGTGTGGAAGCGATCGCCGCCGAAGGTTTCGAGCGCATCCACCGCACCAACCTGGTGGGCATGGGCGTGTTGCCGCTGGAGTTCCTGCCGGGCACCGACCGTCATACGTTGCAGATCGATGGCAGCGAAACCTATGACGTGGTCGGCGCACGCACCCCGCGTGCCACGCTGACCCTGGTGATCAACCGCAAGAATGGCGAACGTGTCGAAGTGCCGGTGACCTGCCGCCTCGACACCGCCGAAGAAGTGTCGATCTACGAAGCGGGTGGCGTGTTGCAGCGTTTTGCCCAGGACTTCCTGGAATCGGCGGCAACGGCCTGAGGGGGAACCATGGCACACGTAGCGCAAATCAAGATCCCCGCCACCTACATGCGTGGCGGCACCAGCAAAGGCGTGTTTTTCAGCCTCACGGACCTGCCCGAAGCGGCGCAGGTGCCGGGCGCTGCACGCGACGCCCTGCTGCTGCGGGTGATCGGCAGCCCCGACCCCTATGACAAGCAAATCGACGGCATGGGCGGCGCCACGTCGAGCACCAGCAAAACCGTGATCCTCGCCAAAAGCACCCGCGCCGAGCACGACGTGGATTACCTGTTCGGCCAGGTGTCCATCGACAAGCCGTTCGTGGATTGGAGCGGCAACTGCGGCAACCTGTCGGCGGCGGTTGGTTCGTTTGCCGTCAGCGCGGGGCTGGTCGACCCGGCCCGCGTGCCCCGCAACGGCGTGGCCGTGGTGCGTGTGTGGCAGGCCAATATCGGCAAGACCATCATTGCCCACGTGCCGATCACCGACGGCGCCGTGCAGGAAACCGGTGACTTCGAGCTGGATGGCGTGACCTTCCCGGCCGCCGAAGTGCAGTTGGAGTTCATGGACCCGGCGGCGGACGAAGAGGGCGGCGGCGGTTCGATGTTCCCCACCGGCAACCTGATCGACGACCTCGAGGTGCCGGGTGTCGGCACCTTCAAGGCGACGCTGATCAACGCCGGCATCCCGACGATCTTCATCAACGCCGAAGACCTCGGCTACACCGGCACCGAACTGCAAGGCGCGATCAACAGCGACCCGAAAGCCCTGGCGATGTTCGAAACCGTTCGCGCCTACGGCGCGCTGCGCATGGGCCTGATCAAACAACTGGATGAAGCGGCCCGGCGCCAGCACACACCGAAGATCGCATTTGTGGCCAAGCCTGCGGACTACGTGGCCTCGAGCGGCAAGGCGATCAAGGCCGGCGATGTGGATTTGCTGGTGCGTGCACTGTCCATGGGCAAGTTGCACCACGCGATGATGGGCACGGCGGCAGTGGCGATTGGCACGGCGGCGGCGATTTCCGGCACGCTGGTCAACCTCGCTGCGGGTGGCGTGGAGCGCAATGCGGTGCGCTTCGGGCATCCGTCGGGCACGTTGCGGGTGGGCGCCGAAGCCAGCCAGGTGGACGGTGAGTGGGTAGTGAAAAAAGCCATCATGAGCCGCAGTGCGCGGGTATTGATGGAAGGCTTCGTGCGCATCCCCGGCGACGCTTTCTAAGCCCAACACCAATCCCTAATGTGGGATAGGGCTTGTGTGGGAGCGGGCTTGCTCGCGAAGGCGCTGGGTCAGTGAAGTCTGTATCGACTGAAACACCGCCATCGCGGGCAAACCCGCTCCCACAGGGGGCTACCTACGTAGAGTTTCTATTCCAAGGCAGGCATTCAAGACCTGCTTTCAACAACCGTGAGCCCGAGGACTAACCCCAACCCTTTCTTGGAGCACTGCCATGAGCGCCAATGTCGACCAGAACAACCGCCCCGACTACGACCAGGTCCTGCAGGACATCGCCGACTACGTCCTCAACTACCGGATCGATTCCCAGGTCGCCCTGGACACCGCCCGCAACTGCCTGATGGACACCCTGGGGTGCGGCCTGCTGGCCCTGCGTTTCCCCGAGTGCACCAAGCACCTGGGGCCGATTGTCGAGGGCACGGTGGTGCCGTTCGGTGCACGGGTGCCGGGCACCTCGTTCCGCTTGGACCCGGTCAAGGCCGCGTGGGACATCGGCTGCATCGTGCGTTGGCTTGACTACAACGACACCTGGCTCGCTGCTGAATGGGGCCACCCTTCGGATAACCTCGGCGCCATCCTCGCCGTGGCCGATCACCTCTCACAAAAACGCGTGGCCAACGGCGATGCGCCGCTGACTGTGCGTGCGGTACTCGAAGCGATGATCATGGCCCATGAGATCCAGGGAGTGATTGCCCTGGAAAACTCGTTCAATCGTGTCGGCCTCGACCATGTGCTGTTAGTGAAAGTTGCCTCCACGGCGGTGACCGCCAAGCTGATGGGGGCCAGTCGCGAGCAGTTGCTTGCCGCGCTGTCCCACGCGTTTGTCGATGGTCAGGCGCTGCGCACCTATCGGCACGCGCCGAACGCGGGTTCGCGCAAGTCATGGGCGGCGGGGGATGCGTCGAGTCGCGGTGTGCGCCTGGCCGACATCGCCCTGCGTGGCGAGATGGGCATCCCCGGCGTCTTGAGCGCGCCGCAATGGGGTTTCTACGACGTGTTGTTCAGCCACACCAACAAGGACCTGGCCCTCAAGCCCGAAGACAAACGCGCATTCAGCCTGCCCCAGCCCTACGGCACTTACGTGATGGAAAACGTGCTGTTCAAGATCAGCTTCCCCGCCGAGTTCCACGCGCAAACCGCCTGCGAAGCCGCCGTGACCTTGCACCCGTTGGTCAAGGATCGCCTGCATGAAATCGAGCGCATCGTGATCACCACCCATGAATCGGCGATCCGCATCATCTCCAAGGTCGGCCAACTGGCCAACGCTGCCGACCGTGACCACTGCCTGCAATACATGACCGCCGTGCCGCTGGCGTTTGGCAATTTGGTGGCCGAGCAGTACGAAGATGAATTCCACGCCGCGCACCCGATCATCGACGCGTTGCGCGACAAGATGGTCATCGTCGAAGAGCCGCGCTACAGCCGCGAATACCTGGAAGCCGACAAACGCTCAATTGCCAACGCGGTGCAGGTGTTTTTCACGGACGGCTCCAGTACCGAGCAGGTGGCGGTGGAATACCCGATTGGTCATCGCCGTCGTCGGGTGGAGGGTATTGCATTGCTGGAAGACAAGTTCAAGGCCAACCTGGCCACGCGGTTTACCGCGCAGCGCAGCGGGGAGATTTTTGCGTTGTGCAAGGATCAGGCGAAGCTTGAGGCCACGCCGGTCAATCGCTTTGTGGATTTGTTCGTAATCTGAAAACACCAGAGATTCAATGTCGAAGTGAGCTTGTGTGGGAGCGGGCTTGCTCGCGAAAACGGAGTGTCAGTCGCTACCTGTGCTGGCTGAAACACCGCTTTCGCGAGCAAGCCCGCTCCCACATTTGGAACTGTGTTGGTCCTGACTAACTACATGCTGCCTTCGACGTCTTCCAGGCTGAATGTCTCAGTGTGGTCGTCGTAGGAGAAAATCTCCGCGTACCGCCCCCACGCCACCACGCTTTCCAGGGTCTTTTCCACGAAGGCTTCGGTCATCGAGTCTTCCAACTCCTGTTCGAAACGCACCCGTGGCGCGCGGTGCCCGCTGCGTTCGAGCAGTACCTGGTGAATGCGCGCGGCCAGCGGTACGTGCTGGATCAGGTGCTCGGCGAACAGGGTCTTGCGTTCCTGGGTGCCGTAGTCGGCAAACAGCTTGCCGGCGTCGGTGAGGGTGATGTCGGCGCCCTTGAGTTCGGCGAAGCCCAAATGCTCGAGCATCTCGGCCACCGGGAACAGGTCGTCGACTTCCAGCAAGCGCCGCTCGGCCACGTTGGGCAAGCCCGCGTGGCCGTTGTAGGGCTCGGCGGCCAGGGTTTCGATCAGGCCGGCCATCAGGTTGGTGGAGACTTCCGGCAGCAGGCTACTCATCTTCAACTCCGGCTTGCCGGCGCTGGCATCGGCGCTGCGTCGGTCGGTCATCAGCGCGTAGATGTCATCGACCATTTGCCGGAACGTCGGGTCCAGGCGGTTGCGTGGGTGGGCAAACGGCACCTTGATCTCGGCGACCACCCGGCCGGGGTTGGAGGACAGCACCAGGATGCGGTCGCACATCAACACTGCTTCTTCGATGTTGTGGGTCACGATCAGGATCGATTTGATCGGTAATTGCTTGCCACTCCATAGCTCCAGCAAGTCGGTGCGCAGGGTTTCGGCGGTGAGCACGTCGAGGGCGGAGAAGGGTTCGTCCATCAGCAGCAGGGTCGGGTTGACCACCAGGCCACGGGCAAACCCGACGCGCTGGCGCATGCCGCCGGACAATTCGCGGGGGTAGGCGTTTTCAAAACCGTCCAGGCCGATCAGGTCGATGGCGGCCAGGGCACGGCGGCGGGCTTCCTTGCGTTCGACCTGCAAGGCTTGCAGGCCGGCCTCGACGTTTTCCAGCACGGTCAGCCACGGGAACAGGGCAAAGGTCTGGAACACCATGGCCACGCCTTCGGCCGGGCCGGTCAGCGGTACGCCGTGGTAGCGCACGTCGCCCGACGACGGCTGGATCAGCCCGGCAATAATGCGCAGCAAGGTCGACTTGCCGGAACCGGAACGGCCGAGCATGCCGACGATCTCGCCTTCGTGCAGGCTCAGGTCCACGCCGCTGAGCACTTGCAGCTCGTCTTTGCCTTTGCCGAACACCCGGTTCACATTTTTCAGCGAGTAGATTTCCGGGGTGTCGGCAGTGTGTTCGGTATAGGTACTCATCTCGGCAAATTGCCCCTCAATTCAGACGCAGTTTGTTCTCAGCCATGGCGTACATCGGGCGCCAGACCGCACGGTTGAAGACCACCACAAAGATCGACATCACCACCACGCCCAGGGCGATTTTCGGGAAGTCGCCCGCCGCGGTGGTTTGTGCAATGTAGGCGCCAAGGCCGTGGGCGACCACATTGTCCTGGCCCCAGGACACATACTCGGAAACGATGCTGGCGTTCCATGCGCCACCCGATGCGGTAATCGCGCCGGTGACGTAGTACGGGAAAATGCCCGGCAGCATCACCTTGCGCCACCACAGCCAGCC
Source organism: Pseudomonas sp. AF03-9 (assembly GCF_020515815.1). Taxonomy (NCBI): domain Bacteria; kingdom Pseudomonadati; phylum Pseudomonadota; class Gammaproteobacteria; order Pseudomonadales; family Pseudomonadaceae; genus Pseudomonas; species Pseudomonas sp. AF03-9. The sequence goes on from NZ_JAHPJF010000002.1 coordinate 87,772, forward strand.
GCGAATGCGGAAGTTGGCGGCGGCTTCCTTGTAGTCATTGGGAAACGCGCTGGCACCGGCCACCACGTTGAACAGGATGTACCACTGGGTGCCCAGGACGATCAGCGGGCTGAGCCAGATGTCCGGGTTGAGGTGGTAGTGCAGGATCACAATGACGAATACCGGGAACAGCAGGTTCGCCGGAAACGCCGCGAGGAACTGCGCCACGGGCTGGATCTTTTGCGCCAGGCGCGGACGCAGGCCGATCATCACGCCCAGCGGTACCCAGATCAGCGAGGCAATCAGGATCAGGCCGGTCACTCGCAGCAGGGTTATCAAACCGAGCACGAAGACATGGCCGACCTCGGCGAAGGTCACTTCGGTGCCGACGTACTGCACGATGTGGTACAGCGCGTAGGCCGTGAGCAGGCCAATCAACCCGCCCCATACCCAATCGATCACCTTGGACGCTGCCGGCGATTCGCTCGGCAATGCCTTGAACGCGCCGCCGGCGAGCCTGAAGCGTTTGTTGCCGATGCGGCCGATGGCGCGGGTGATGGGGCGCAGGATGCGTTGGACCATGCGCGTGCGCTGGATCAGGTTCAGCACCCAGGATTGCGGCGCAGCGCCCTGGGAGGCGGTGGTTTCCATGCGGAACTTGTCGGCCCAGGCCACCAGTGGGCGGAACAGGAACTGGTCGTAGATCAGGATCACCGCGATCATCGCCAGGATCACATAGCCCACGGCATGCAGGTCTTTCTGGGCAATGGCCAAGGCCAGGTACGAACCGACGCCGGGCAGGGTGATGGTCTTGTCGCCGACGGTGATGGCTTCGGAGGCGACCACGAAAAACCAGCCGCCGGACATGCTCATCATCATGTTCCACACCAGCCCCGGCATGGCGAACGGCACGTCGAGCTTCCAGAAGCGTTGCCAGCCGGACAGCCGCAGGTTGGTGGACACTTCCACCAGGTCATGGGGCAGCATGCGCAGCGACTGGTAGAAGCTGAACGTCATGTTCCAGGCCTGGCTGGTGAAGATCGCGAAGATCGCCGCGAACTCTGCGCCCAGCACGCGGCCGGGAAACAGCAGCAGGAAGAAGGTCACGGTAAACGAGATGTAACCGAGCACCGGCACCGATTGCAGGATGTCGAGCACGGGCACCAGCAGTTTTTCGGCGCGCCGGCTTTTGGCGGCCAGGGTGCCGTAGAGCAGGGTGAAGATCAGCGCCGCGACCATCGCCGCGAGCATGCGCAGGGTGGTGCGCATCGCATATTCCGGCAGGTTGGCGGGGTCGAGGGAAATGACCTCGCTCTGCAGCGTCTCGATGGGGGCCCAGGTTTCCCGCGCAGTGATGGAAAAAAACAGCAGAAAGCCGATCACCAGCGGCAGGGCGACCAAATCCCAACGGTTGGGCAGCAAGCGCATGGTGGATGCTGGTATGTAGTGACGAAGCACTTTATTCATAGGCAGTCATTCCTGCAGCGTTCAGGTTCAGGGGAGCGGTGGGGTGAGCTTGGCTTCTGTTCGAAAGACCCCGCGAGAAGGGGCGGGCGCTCTTTCTCCGAGAGTCAGGTGGCAGTGCATCAGGACGATGACCTGCTGGCGAGATTCTACGTTTCTGAATGTTACAAGGCGGATAAATTTCCTGTCAGTTCGCTGTACGAAAAGCGGCCGGGGGGTTGGCTCCCCAGCTGCGTGGCCATTACTCGAAGCGCAGGATCACCCGCCGGTTGTGTTTGCTCTTCTTCTCGATCTTCTCGCAGAACACCCGGCCGATTTCCTCGGTGTTGATCACATGGGTGCCGCCGCAGGGCTGGATGTCGATGCCGGCGATTTCAATGATGCGCACCGAGCCCTGGATCACTGGCGGCGCGACCGCCTGGGTGCGGGTGATCTGCAGCAGGGTGGCGTATTCCGAGGCGGGCATCGCCAGGGCCTTTACCGTGTGGGCCTGTTCGATCAGCGCATTGAGGTCGCGGGTGAGGCTGTCTTTGTCGAGGGTCATTTCCGGCAGGTCGAAGTCCAGGCGGCCTTTGTCGGCGCTGATGCTGCAGCCGGTCACGGGGGCATCGATCAGCGAGCACAACAGGTGCAGGCAGGTGTGCATCTTCATGTGCTGGTAGCGTCGCTCCCAATCGAGGCCGGCGTCGACTTGCACACCGGCGGTCAATTGTTCGGGGCAGTGTTCCACCTGGTGCCAGATGATCGAACGCAGCACCGGGTCGCGTACCGTACCGACCACCTCGACCCGCGTGCCGTCCGCCAGGGTTAAGTGGCCGGTGTCGCCCGGTTGCCCGCCGCCGGTGGGGTAGAACAACGTGTGTTCCAGGGCAATGCCGTGTTCGCTGACGGCAATCACCCGGGCGCTGAATGCGTTCTGGTAGGGCGCGCTGTCAAACAGCGCCAGGGTTTCCATGGTGTGCACGGACATATTCAACCTCGGACGATCAGTGGGCTGGCTTGCAATAAATGACGCACCATTGCGCTCAAGCCAGGGGGGGAGAGCAGGGTGATTTCAAACTCCGGGCCGCAGACCTTGAGGTTCAGCGGCAGGCGCGGCAGGTAGCCGTCCGAGTCGATGCGGTGCAGGCGGAACTGCAGGTGATGGCGTTCTTTCACCGTGGGTTCGAGCAACAACCCCTGCAAGGGGTGAAAGTCGGCGTCCAGCACGGTGACCTTGTGGTTGGCATTGATCTCGCCGACCACGTGCAGGCGCTCGTCGAGGGCGAAGGCCCCGAGGTAGTTGCTGTGGTCCGACTCGTCGTTTTTTTGCAATTGCACCTGGTTCACCACCTTGACCTTGGTGCCCGCCGGCACGTCCTGGGTGATCACGCAGGAGGGGCTGATGAACACGTCGTCGCCGATCAGCACATAACCCAGCACGCGCGCGCCGGAGCCGATCTCGACGTTGTTGCCCAGGCGCGGGTGGCGCTTGCCGTCCGGGTTGTTGGCAATGCCACGGGCACCGAGGGTCACGCCGCAGAGGATGTAGCAGTCGTTGCCGATCTCGCAGGTCTCGCCGATCACGGTGCCGTAGCCATGGTCGAGCACAAAGCGCCGGCCGATGCGCGCGGCCGGGTGGATCTCGGCGCCGGAGAGGATCTTGCCCTGGTTGCTGAGCTTGAGGGCAATGCGTGAAAACACGCCGTTGGTCTGGTCCGGGAAATTCCACACCAGGTGCGCCAGGCGATAGAACAGCACAGCCTTGAACGAGGCGTAGGACTCCAGGATCAGTTCGCCGCGCCCGCGCGACGCCGGGTCACGGTAGGCGTAGGCGATCAGGTCTTCGGCCACGGCCTGGGCGGCGTTCTGCACCAAGGGCGCCAGGTGTGGTTCCAGCTGCTTCATCTGCGTTGGCGTAAGGGTCTTGATGAGGTGGGTGAGCAACTCATCGTGCAGCTGTTGCATGTCAATAAAGCCCCCCATGGAGGCACCCCCACATTCTGGATGGTTGGGAAACCGTTTATTCGAAACTGGGCAGGTAGCTGTCGGCATTGTCGTAGACCATGGTCAGTACCACCGTTTCGGTGGGCAGTTCCGGGGCGAGCCTGGCGATGGCGACCATATTGGCCGCCGAGGACAGGCCCAGGCTGATGGCGTCCGTGCGCATGATGCGTTTCATCATGTCGATGCACTCCTGGCGCGACACCTTGAGCATGCCGTCCAGTACGTCGAGGTTGAGAATGCTCGGAATCAGGCCAATCGACAGGCCCTGGATATGGTGCGGCGCGTGCTGGTTTTTCAGCAGGTCGCATTCTTCCGGCTCCACGCCCATCACCCGCAGCTGCGGCCATGTGGCCTTGAGGGTTTCGCCGATGCCAGTGATATGGCCGCCGGTGCCGATGCCGCTGACGAAGTAGTCCACGCGCAGATCACCGAAGGCACGCAGGATCTCCGGCGCGGTGGTCTCGCGGTGGGTTTGCGGATTGGCACCATTGCGCTGCTGGTTGAGCATCACGTAGCTGGGGTTTTCCAGCTGCATTTCCAGGCACTTTTCGCCATGGGAGTTGTTGCCCAGGCGGCTGTCCGACAGCACCACCTTGGCCCCGTAGAGGCGCAGCAACTTCTGTTTTTCCGGGCTGTAGTTATCGGGGATCACCAGCACCACTTTGTAGCCCAGCACATTGCCTGCCATTACCAGGCCAATGCCGGTGTTGCCGCCACTGGGCTCGATGATGGTTTGCCCGGCGTTGCGGATCAGCACGCCACGCCGTTCGGCGTCGAGGATCATGCCCAGGGCGATGCGCGCCTTGTGGCTGCCGCCGGGGTTGAGGGATTCGAGCTTGGCGTAGACCTCGATGCCGAGGTCTTCGGAAAACTGCGCCAGACGCACGATGGGCGTGTGGCCAATCACGTCGAGGATGGAGTCATGCAGCATCAGTCGATCCCCGGCTCAATACAGCGGCATGTCGGGTTCGACGTCGCGCACCCAGTGTTTCATCCCGCCCTGCAAGACCTTGGTGTTGGCGAAACCGGCCGCCAGCAGGGTCGTGGCAGCTTGTTCGGCGCGGGTACCGGCGTAGCAGATCAGGTAGTGGGTATTGTCGCGGCTGAGGCTGTCGAGTTGCCTGTCCAGTTCGGCCAGGGGAATGTGCACCACGCCTGGTAGTTTGCACACTTCCAGTTCCCTGGCGTCACGCACGTCCAGCAGCACATCGGCGCTGTGGTGGTGTTCGAGCAGTTGCTTGAGGACGCGGGGCTTGATGTAGCGTTCTGCGGCCAGCGACGGCTGGCTTGGCACGGCGTCGGCGCAGACCGCTGGCGCCTGGGTCTGGCTGTGGCGCAGGTCCGAGCAGCACGGGCAGTCGGCGCGGCGCTTGAAGCGGATCTCGCTGAACTTCATCGCCAGCGCATCGAAGCGCATCAGGCGGCCGGACAAGGGTTCGCCGATGCCGATCAGCAATTTGATCGCTTCGGTGGCCTGGATCATCCCGACCACGCCGGGCAGCACGCCGATGACCCCGCCGGCGCTGCAATTGGGCGCCAGTTCGGCGGGCGGAGCCTGGGGGAACAGGCAGCGGTAGCACGGCCCACCTTTATAGTTGAGCACGCTGATCTGCCCGTCGAAGCGGTAGATGGCGCCGTACACCAGGGGTTTGCCAAGCTGGACGCAGGCGTCATTGACCAGGTAGCGGGTGTCGAAATTGTCGGTGCCGTCGATCACCAGATCGTAGGCGCCCACCAGCTCCAGGGCGTTGTCGGCATTCAGGGCGGTGTCGTGGGCATTGATCTGGATGTGGCGGTTGAGGTCTTGCAGGCGCTGCTTGGCGGACTCGACCTTGGGCAGGCCCAACGTGCTGTTGCCGTGGACGATCTGGCGTTGCAGGTTGCTGCTTTCCACCACGTCGAAATCCACCAGCCCCAGGGTGCCGATGCCGGCTGCCGCCAGGTACAGGCTGATGGGCGAGCCCAGGCCGCCGGTGCCGATGATCAGCACCTTGGCTTTCTTGAGGTTCAACTGGCCTTCGCGGCCAACGCCGGGCAGGGTGATGTGGCGCACATAGCGCTGCACCTCTTCATTGCTCAGCGTGTCGACATTGATGCCGCCAGAAGTGGCGAGCAGCACTTCGATCCTGGCCTTTTCCGGGAGGCGATCATCGGCGCCCACCAGTTCTTCCTCGGCGGTAAACAGGAAGTGCTCCTTGAGCTGGTTGTTCTTCTCGTGGAACAGGTGCGGGCGCAGTTGCGGGTGATTGATGCAGAGGTTTTCAATGACTTCGCGCAATGTCGATCCGGTGCCTTCAAGGGTCGATTCCGGCAGCTTGGCTACGCGAACCAGAATGTCGGGGAAAGAGACAGCGTTCATGGACAACTCCGTGTGCAGGTCGTTGAAAGGGTTGAGGGCGAAATGCTTGCCATCCCAGGCAAACAGCTTTGAGCCCAGGGCGTGGCCCTGGCGAACGTCGACCACCAGATAACTCACAGGGAAGATCGGTTCGCCCATGAACAGCGCCTTGTCCTGGTCTTCGTCACTGAAGTAGGCGCCTACGTCGGGGTGGGAGTGATAGATCACTACCACCGGGTTGTTGCCGCGAGACGCCTTGTTCATCAGTAGGGTGTCGGCCACCGAGAAGGTGTAGCCGTTGGCGGCGGTGCGCGGGTATATCTGGGGGTTCTTGCGGTGCAGCTCGTTCTGGATATTGCTGCCCAGGTGCACACTGCCGTCGGCGAAGACGAAGCCACAGCATTCCTCGGGATAGCTGGAGCTGGCGTGGGCGTAGATCTGTTCCAGGGCTTTTGGGCGGAGGACGTCCATGTTTCTCTCGCGTGGTTGATGTTGATGGGGCCGCAAGCTCAATTTTTCTTGGCCAGGAGTTTTTCAATCGGCAACTTGGTGATCGCAAAGCCTGCCAGCAGGATGGCCGAGTACAGCATCAGGTCGCGGGAAATCGCCATGCCTTCGTACCAGGCGCCGATGATCACCGCGAACACCGGAAAGATGATGAACACGAACGACAGGATGATCGGGCTCAAGCGCTTGAGCAGCATGAAGTACACGATGAACCCGCCGACCGAGGCCACCAGCCCCAGGTAGAACAACGCGCTCCAGGAGCGCAGGGTGATGGCCTCGAAGGTCGGCGTTTCAAACCACAGGCCCGCCACGAACAGCATCAGCCCGGCAATGCCGATGGGCAGGGTGTTGTAAGTGATCACGCTGATGGCGCTGCCTTTTTGCTTGGTAATGACGTAGCACAAGGCGTGCATGATCGCGGCGCTCAGAATGGCCAGTACCCCGAGAAACTCGGCGTGGTCCAGGTGCAGGCCCTGGCTCTTGATGATCATGTAGAGGCTGCCGAAACCGATGCCGATGCCGACCACCTGGGAGAAGTAGATGCGCTCGCGCAGGAACAGCGCGGAGAAAATCAGGATGAACACCGGCATGCAACTGAACAGCAGGGCGGTAAGCCCGGACGAGACATGCATCTCGCCGTAGTTGAGCAGGTAATAAGGAACGCTGAAGTAGGAAAGCGTCACGAACACGAAGAACCAGCGGCTTTCCCGGGGAAACAGGATCGGCTCCCGGCGCACCATGGCAAAACACAGGAACAGCGGGAAGGCGATCAGGAAGCGCAGGCCGGCGGACGTCAGCGGCGGCACGCTCTCCACGGCGATCTTGATGCCCAGCCAGGTGGTGCCCCAGCTCAGGCACACGATCAGGAACATCACGCTGGTGACCAGGCCGGCCAGCCATTGTTTCTGGGAATTGGTTTTTTCAGTGTTTTCGAGAACGGCGGACATTGGCATCGTTTATTACTTCCATGAGCCGGAATTGAACTCTATATTGACTGTGTATTGAGTTGTTTCATCCGGTGATTGAACCCGTAAAAGCACACTATTAGGGCGAAAGATGGCTGTCAAAACAAATATTGACATGGTGTCAATTATGCGTGAGGGGTTGTCCAGCGGTCAGGGCGTGAAGTACAAGCGCCTGTCCGATGTCATGGAACGGGGCATCCTTGAAGGGCTGATTGAACCAGGACGAAAGCTACCGCCTCATCGGGTGCTTTCCGACAATCTGGGGGTGACCATCGGCACCATCAGCCGGGCCTACGGCGAGTTGGAACGCCTGGGGTTGGTGGTGGCGCGGGTGGGGGACGGAACTTTCGTGCGCAAGCGTGGGATGGAGCGCCAGCGCGATGAAGGCTTTCGCAACTTCAGCGAGGAGCCGCGCCAGTACTTCGACATGAGCCGCAACATGCATATCCCCGGGCAGGAAACGGCCTTCCTGGCCCAGAGCCTGCAAACCCTGGCGACCAACGCCAAGTTCCTCCAGGACATCAGTGCCTACACGCCCGACGCCGGGCTGCCGCGTTATCGCGAGGCGGGTGCGCAATGGCTGGTACAACGCGATTTTCATCCGATTCCCGAGCAGGTCATCTGCGTCAACGGCGGCCAGCACGGTTTGCTCTGCGCCATGATGGCGTTGCTGCGCGCCGGCGATACGGTGGTCACCGAGCAACTGACCTATCCAGGGTTGATCACGGCGGCGCGCATGTTGGGCGTGCGTCTGATCGGCCTGGAGATGGATGAGGAAGGCGTGCTGCCGGGGGCGTTGGATGAAGTCTGTCGTAACCACCGGGTTTCGGCGTTGTATTGCACGCCGACCATTCAGAACCCGACCACTGCAGTACTTTCGATTCCGCGCCGCGAAGCCTTGGCCCGGGTCTGTCGGGAACACAATCTACTGATTCTTGAAGATGAAGCCCACGGCGTGCTGGTGGAGGATCGTCCACCGCCCCTCAGCTATTTCGCGCCTGAGCGTACGATTTTGATCAGCAGCTTGAGCAAGGCAGTGTCTGCCGGGTTGCGCGTGGGCTATGTACATGCACCACCGGCCTTGGTCAGCCGCATCTCGGCGGCGCTGCGCTCGACCTGCTGGATGGCCACGCCGGTGACGCTGGAACTGGCGACACAGTGGATCGAAAACGGCACCGCCGAATACCTGCTGCGCCAGCAGATCAATGAGATCAGTCGCCGCAAAGCCTTGGTGCAAGGGTTGTTGGCCGGTCTTGAATACCGCACGCACCTCAACAGCCCGCACTTCTGGATTGAAGTCCCGGAGCCGTGGCGCGCGTCGGAAATCGAAGCCGAGCTCAAACAGAACAATTACCTGATCGCCACCGCCGAGGCGTTTGCCGTGGGGCAGACGGCGGTGCCGCAGTTTATTCGGGCGAGTATCTGCAATACGTCGGGGGATGATCAGTTGCTGTTGGCCGGGTTTGATGCGCTGGCGACCGCGCTGGGGCAGGGCGGCGGACGATTTCAATTGTAGTGAGCGGGCTTGCCCCGCGCTGGGCGGCGAAACCGCCCCAATAAGGCCGCCGCGGTGTTTCAGAAAGACCGCGGCCGCCTGGATTTGGGGCGGCTGCGCCGCCCAGCGCGGGCAAGCCCGCTCACTACAGGCTTCGGGGTTACTTGAAACGGCGCTCTACCCCTTTCTCGACCAGAATCTTCGCGGAAATCTCTTCCACCGAGAAATGCGTGGAATTGATGTGCGCAATATTCTCGCGGCGGAACAGATTTTCCACTTCACGCACCTCGAATTCGCACTGCGCATAGCTGGAATAACGGCTATTGGGCTTGCGCTCGTTGCGGATCGAGGTAAGTCGGTCCGGGTCGATGGTCAGGCCGAACAGCTTGTGCCGGTGCGAACGCAAGGCCGCAGGCAGCGTCAGGTGTTCCATGTCGTCCTCGGTCAGCGGGTAGTTGGCCGCGCGGATACCGAATTGCATGGCCATGTACAGGCAGGTCGGGGTCTTGCCGCAGCGCGATACGCCCACCAGGATCAGGTCGGCCTTGTCGTAGTAGTGCGTGCGGGCACCGTCGTCATTGTCGAGGGCGAAGTTCACCGCCTCGATACGCTCCATATAGTTGGAGTTATGGCCAATGGAATGGGACTTTCCTACGGAATACGAGGAGTGTTCACTCAGCTCTTGTTCCAGGGGCGCCAGGAAGGTCGAGAAGATGTCGATCATGAAACCATTCGACGTTGCGAGAATCTCACGGATGTCTTGATTGACGATCGTGTCGAAAATGATCGGCCGAAAGCCGTCTTTTTCAGCCGCCAGATTGATTTGTTGTACCATGGCCCGCGCTTTTTCCACGCTGTCGATGTAAGGCCGCGTGAATTTGGCGAAGGTAATGTTTTCGAACTGCGCGAGCAGGCTTTGACCCAATGTTTCGGCTGTGATGCCGGTGCCGTCGGAGATAAAGAAAGCAGATCGTTTCATTTGAGCCCTGGGCCTTAAGCTGATGACGAATCTTGGATATGATAGGCGCGATTTTGCCGTCCCACAGTGGGCCGCATTCTCACTTATTTTCCAGGTCCAGGCCACAAACGCCGGCGAAAGCTCCTACTGAGCAGCCCGCGTCCTGAGCTTTTCCAACACAGTTAGTGGAGAGATCACCTTGGTAGAGTACGTAGTTTCCCTCGATAAGCTCGGCGTCCATGATGTAGAGCACGTAGGGGGCAAGAACGCATCCCTCGGCGAGATGATCAGTAATCTTGCAGGCGCTGGTGTATCGGTGCCCGGTGGTTTTGCCACCACGGCCCAGGCTTACCGCGATTTCCTCGAACTGAGCGGCCTCAATGCTCAGATCCACGCCGCGCTGGACGCACTGGACGTCGACGACGTCAACGCCCTGGCCAAGACCGGCAGCCAGATCCGCCAGTGGATCATGGAAGCCGAGTTCCCCGAGAAGCTCAACGCGGAAATCCGCACCGCCTTCGCCGCCCTGTCGGCGGGCAACCCGGACATGGCCGTCGCCGTGCGCTCCTCGGCCACTGCCGAAGACTTGCCGGACGCCTCCTTCGCCGGTCAGCAGGAAACCTTCCTGAACATCCGCGGCGTGGAAAACGTGATCCGCGCGGCCAAGGAAGTCTTCGCCTCGCTGTTCAACGACCGCGCCATTTCCTACCGCGTACACCAAGGTTTCGACCACAAGCTGGTGGCCCTGTCTGCCGGTGTGCAGCGCATGGTGCGTTCGGAAACCGGCACCGCCGGCGTAATGTTCACCCTGGACACCGAATCCGGCTTCCGTGACGTGGTGTTTATCACCGGCGCCTACGGCCTGGGCGAAACCGTCGTACAAGGCGCGGTAAACCCGGACGAATTCTACGTACACAAGGGCACCCTCGAAGCGGGTCGCCCGGCCATCCTGCGCCGTAACCTGGGCAGCAAGGCCATCAAGATGATCTACGGCGACGAGGCCAAGGCCGGTCGCTCGGTCAAGACCGTTGATGTCGACAAGGCCGAGCGCGCGCGTTTCTGCCTGACCGACGCTGAAGTCAGCGAATTGGCCAAACAAGCGATGATCATCGAAAAGCACTACAAGTGCCCGATGGACATCGAGTGGGCCAAAGACGGCGACGACGGCAAGCTGTACATCGTGCAGGCCCGTCCGGAAACCGTGAAGAGCCGCACTTCGGCCAACGTCATGGAACGCTACCTGCTGAAAGAAACCGGCACCGTGCTGGTGGAAGGCCGTGCCATCGGCCAGCGCATCGGCGCCGGCAAGGTGCGGATCATCAAGGACGTGTCCGAAATGGATAAAGTCCAGCCAGGTGACGTACTGGTCTCCGACATGACCGACCCGGATTGGGAACCGGTGATGAAGCGCGCCAGCGCGATCGTCACCAACCGTGGCGGGCGGACTTGCCACGCGGCGATCATCGCCCGTGAGCTGGGGATTCCTGCGGTGGTGGGTTGCGGTAACGCTACCCAGTTGTTGAAAGACGGCCAGGGCGTGACGGTTTCCTGCGCCGAAGGCGATACCGGTTTCATCTTTGAAGGTGAACTGGGCTTCGACATCAAGCAAAACTCCATCGATGCCATGCCAGACCTGCCGTTCAAGATCATGATGAACGTCGGCAACCCGGACCGTGCCTTCGATTTCGCGCAACTGCCGAACGCCGGTGTGGGCCTGGCCCGCCTGGAGTTCATCATCAACCGCATGATCGGCGTGCACCCCAAGGCCCTGTTGAACTACGACGGCCTGCCGCTGGACATCAAGGAAAGCGTCGACAAGCGCATCGCCGGCTACAACGACCCGGTGGGCTTCTACGTCGAGAAACTGGTGGAAGGCATCAGCACCCTGGCGGCGGCGTTCTACCCGAAAAAGGTCATCGTGCGCCTGTCGGACTTCAAGTCCAACGAATACGCCAACCTTATCGGTGGCAAGCTCTACGAGCCGGAAGAAGAAAACCCGATGCTGGGTTTCCGTGGCGCCTCGCGTTACATCAGCGAAGCGTTCCGTGACTGCTTCGAGCTCGAATGCCGCGCCCTCAAGCGTGTGCGCAACGAGATGGGCCTGACCAACGTCGAGATCATGGTGCCGTTCGTGCGTACCCTGGGCGAAGCGAGCCAGGTTGTTGACCTGCTGGCTGAAAACGGCCTGTCCCGTGGCGAAAACGGCCTGCGCGTGATCATGATGTGCGAACTGCCGTCCAACGCCATCCTGGCCGAAGAGTTCCTGGAGTACTTCGACGGCTTCTCCATCGGTTCCAACGACCTGACCCAGCTGACCCTGGGCCTGGACCGCGACTCCGGGATCATCGCGCACCTGTTCGACGAGCGAAATCCTGCGGTCAAGAAGCTGCTGTCCAACGCCATCCAGGCCTGTAACAAGGCTGGCAAGTACATCGGCATCTGCGGCCAAGGCCCTTCCGACCATCCGGATCTGGCCCGCTGGCTGATGGAGCAGGGCATCGAAAGCGTCTCGCTGAACCCCGATTCCGTGCTGGAAACCTGGTTCTTCCTGGCGGAAGGCCAAGCGTCCGCCTAAGGTCGATACGTCAAAAGTGCCGGTCACCTGTCGCGGGTGACCGGCATTCTTATCTGTACAGGGCGGCAATCCCCGCGGACGCCGCCCTTTTTTGTGCAAGAGCATTATGCAAAGCAGTAGCAACCTGTTTCCTGTCGCCCTGATCAGCGCTGAACGTCGTGGCGACCTGAGTGAAGATGTCTACCGACTCAAACCCGGTAACAGTCCCGACGGCACCGTCGAGCTCGCGGTTACCCGTTTGGGCCTGGCGGATGTCCCGGAAAACCGGGGCATTCCCGTTATTTTATTGCATGGCAGTTTTTCCAACCGACGCTTCTGGTATTCGCCCAAGGGGCTCGGCCTGGGGGCCTACCTGGCGCGCCAAGGGTTTGATGTATGGATCCCGGAAATGCGCGGTCATGGTTTGTCCAAGCGCAACCATGACTACACGCGCAACCGCGTCGCCGACTATGCGCGTTACGATTTGCCGGCCATTGGCGCGTTTGTACGTGAGCAAAGTGCGCAGGTTCCGCACTGGATCGGCCATTCCCTGGGCGCCACGACCTTGGCTGCGGCCCTGGGAGGCGAGTATCTGGGGGCACCGGCGGTGGCTTCTGCGGCATTGTTTGGCTGTCAGGTCAGTCGCACGCACTGGCCGTTGAAGCTGCCGCCGGTGGAGTGGACTGGGCGCTTGCTGTTGAAACGCATCGGCGGGATTTCCGGCTCACGCTACAAGCGCGGCCCAGAGGATGAGCCGGCGGGCGTGCTGATCGAAGCCATGCGCTGGAATGGCCTGTTTGGCCGTTTTGGCGAGGGTAAGAATGATTGGTGGAAAGGTTTGGCCGAGGTCGATGTGCCGCTGTTGGCGGTGAGCGCCGCCGGCGATCATCAAGACCCGGACTGGGCCTGCCGCAAGCTGTTCGAACAGGTGGGTTCTGAGCATCGCCAGTACCTGTGCCTGGGACGCCAGCAGGGTTTCAGCGGGGATTTCGGGCACGTAGAGATGCTGGTCAGCAAAGCGGCGCAGGCTGAAGTGTGGCCGTTGATGACGCAATGGCTGAAGGATCCGCTCACACCTTTGCCCGGTGCCTCGGTCGAGCCTGCGACTAAGGTTTGATGGAGCGCTCAGCCACGGGCGTTTCGCTCCTTTGCGGTTGCGGCTAAGATATGACGCGCTGAACGCTTCTGGTCATATTCAGTCGCGCAGTGGCTATTGCGTTGCGGCGAAGCGAGTGGGATGTTCTGCGCCTGTTTCGACCGGTACTTCCTTGAAAGACACTTCTTTGGCAGAAAGGAATTTTTTCGATGAACCATTACGTGACCCCCGACCTGTGCGATGCCTACCCGGACCTGGTGCAGGTCGTCGAGCCGATGTTCAGCAACTTCGGTGGCCGAGATTCCTTTGGCGGTGAGATCGTCACCATCAAGTGCTTCGAGGACAACTCGCTGGTCAAGGAACAAGCCGACCAGCCGGGCGCTGGCAAGGTGTTGGTGGTTGACGGTGGTGGTTCCCTGCGCCGCGCCTTGCTGGGCGACATGATCGCCGAGAAAGCCGTGAAAAACGGTTGGGAAGGCCTGGTGATCTACGGTTGCATCCGTGATGTCGATGTCATCGCGCAGACCGACCTGGGGGTGCAGGCCCTGGCTAGCCATCCGATGAAGACCGACAAGCGCGGGATCGGCGACCTGAACGTGGTGGTGACGTTTGCCGGGGTGACGTTCCGTCCGGGTGAGTACATCTACGCTGACAACAATGGCGTGATTGTCTCGCCAAGCCCGCTGAAAATGCCTGAATAAACTGCAATAGCCGACAGGGGTGAGGATGTTCGAGGAAGAAAACGCGCAATGGGGGCTGGTGCATGCCCTGGTGCTGGACGGTAAAGGCGGTGCGCGTTCGATTGCCCGGACTGAGCTTGACGATTTGCAACTGCAGCCCCAGGAAAGCCTGTGGCTGCACTGGGATCGCAGTCATCCCCAAACGCAGACCTGGCTGCGCAAATCCAGTGGCCTGAGTGAATTCGCCTGCGACCTGCTGCTGGAGGAAAACACCCGCCCGCGCCTGTTGCCACTGCCGGATGCGCAGCTGTTGCTGTTCCTGCGCGGGGTCAACCTGAACCCCGGCGCCGAGCCGGAGGACATGGTCTCGGTACGTATCTTTGCTGCGGCCAACCGGGTGATTTCCCTGCGCCTGCGACCGTTGCGTGCCACCGATGAGCTGTTGGTGCAGTTGGCGGATGGCAAAGGTCCTAAAACGGCGTCAGAACTTATCCTTTATATGGCGCAGTATCTGACCAATAAAGTGCAGGATCTGGTCACCGACCTGTCTGAAATCGTCGATACCGAGGAAGAAAAACTCGATACCGACGAACGGTATACCCCGGAACATGGCAGCGTTTTGCAGATCCGTCGGCGAGCGGCCGGGCTCAAGCGATTCCTCGCCCCGCAGCGCGACATTTTTGCCCAGCTGACGCGGATCAAATTGCCGTGGTTCTGTGACGACGATGCCGATTACTGGAACGAATTGAACAACAGTCTGACGCGTTACCTGGAAGAGCTCGAATTGGCTCGGGAGCGCGTGGGGCTTGTGCTGGAGGCCGAAGACCGGCGTTTGAGCGTGCGCATGAACCGCACCATGTACCGCTTCGGTATCATCACCGGGATCTTCCTGCCGATGAGCTTTCTCACCGGTTTGCTGGGTATCAATGTGGGCGGGATTCCGTTCTCCGCCAGCCCCTACGGATTCGTGATTGCCTGCCTAATGATGGTGGCGGTTGCGCTGGGACAATGGTGGCTATTTCGACGATTGCGCTGGGTTTGAGCTGAATATGAGCTGAACGTAGGAAGGGTCCTATGTGACCCCAAGAATTTTACCCTCGTCTTTTAAAACACTTGCGAGAGGTCTTTATGCACGATCCGTTCGAACAGTCTTTGCGTGACATGCTCAATGCTTCGCCATCCAACCGGGATGACGATGCCTGCCTGGGTCGCGTGCTGAAAACCGCCAACCGTCAGGTAGGGGCGGGTGATTTGTTCGGTCTGCTCGGTCGTTGGCTGCCGGCGTTGATGATGGCCCTGAACAATGGTTCGGCCCACGTATCGCCGGTTTCCCGTCGTAGATCTCTTGCTCGCACTGCTGATAAGGCTGATTGAATATGGAACTTGATCTCTGGACCCAGAGCCTGGTCACCGCGATGACCGCGTTGTGGACCAAGGTGGCGAACTTCATTCCCAACCTGTTTGGTGCTCTGGTACTGGTGTTGCTGGGCTTTGTCGTGGCCAAGCTGCTCGACACCCTGCTGTCCAAATTGCTCGCCAAACTGGGCCTTGATCGCCTGATGGCTGGCACCGGCCTGACCAAGTTGCTGGGGCGTGCCGGGCTGCAAGTGCCGATCTCCACGCTGATCGGCAAGATCGTCTATTGGTTCGTATTGCTGATTTTTCTGGTTTCTGCGGCTCAATCCCTTGGACTTGAGCGAGTTTCAGCTACGCTCGACATGCTGGCGCTGTATTTGCCGAAGGTTTTCGGCGGCGCGTTGGTGCTGCTGGTAGGCGTTCTGCTGGCGCAATTGGCCAATGGCCTGGTGCGCGGCGCCGCGGAAGGCGTGGGGCTGGACTATGCCGCAGGCCTCGGGCGAATTGCCCAGGGGCTGGTGATCATCATCAGTATTTCGGTCGCGATCAGCCAGTTGGAGGTCAAGACTGACCTGCTCAACCACGTGATTGTGATCGTTTTGATTACCGTTGGTCTGGCCGTTGCACTGGCCATGGGCCTCGGAAGCCGGGAAATTGCCGGCCAGATTCTTGCGGGAATCTATGTGCGTGAGCTGTATCAGGTGGGGCAACAGGTGCGTGTGGGCGAGGTCGAAGGGCAAATCGAGGAGATCGGTACTGTCAAGACGACAGTGCTGACCGACGACGGCGACCTCGTGTCGTTGTCCAATCGGATTCTCCTGGAGCAGCAGGTCAGTAGCCGCTAATCCGGCAAACCCTGCTAATGTACGCCGCCGCAAACCCGGGTGACCGGGCTGTAGCGGACATTGACCTGACTGTCGGCACGACTTGTTTTGAATAAAGCCCAAACGCTGTCCACGCGCTATGACCCCCGTGAGCTCTCTGATGAGGAGTTGGTCGCGCGCTCGCACACGGAGCTGTTTCACGTAACTCGCGCGTACGAAGAATTGATGCGCAGATATCAACGCACTCTGTTCAACGTTTGTTCAAGGTATTTAGGGAACGATAGAGATGCGGATGATGTCTGTCAGGAAGTGATGCTCAAGGTGCTGTACGGCTTGAAGAACTTCGAGGGGAAATCGAAGTTCAAGACATGGCTCTATAGCATCACGTACAACGAGTGCATCACGCAGTATCGCAAGGAACGACGAAAGCGTCGCTTGATGGACGCGTTGAGTCTGGACCCCCTTGAGGAAGCGTCTGAAGAGAAGACGCCGGCACCCGAGGAGAAGGGCGGACTCGATCGTTGGTTGGTGTATGTGAACCCGATTGACCGGGAAATTCTGGTGCTACGATTTGTCGCAGAGCTCGAGTTTCAGGAAATCGCTGACATCATGCACATGGGTTTGAGTGCTACAAAAATGCGTTACAAACGTGCTCTAGATAAATTACGTGAGAAATTTGCGGGCGAGACTGAAACTTAGTGCGTGGCAAATATCTCTTACGTGTAGGCAAGTTCTGTTAGACTTGTCGCCGAGTTGTCCCCCGGTTTGTGGGACTGCTTTACAATCACCAGATGGGGATTTAACGGATGAAACTGAAAAACACCTTGGGCTTGGCCATTGGTACTCTTATTGCCGCTTCTTCTTTCGGCGCACTGGCACAAGGCCAAGGCGCAGTTGAAGGCGAGCTGTTCTACAAGAAGCAATTCAACGATAGCGTTAAGCACATCGAAGACGGCTTCAACCCAGGCGCTCGCATTGGTTACTTCCTGACCGACGACCTGTCGTTGAACCTGTCCTACGACAAAACCAACCACACCCGTTCGAACGACGGTACTGGTAACCAGAAAATCAAAGGCGATACCGGCAGCCTGGTTGCCCAGTATCACTTCGGTCAAGCTGGCGTAGACAGCCTGCGTCCATACGTAGAAGGTGGTTTCGGTCACCAGAGCCGTGGCAACGTCAAAGCTGACGGCCACAGCGGTCGCGATCAGTCGACCCTGGCTATCGTTGGTACTGGCGTGAAGTACTACTTCACCGACAACCTGTACGCTCGTGCTGGTGTTGAAGCTGACTACGCTCTGGACAACGGCAAGTGGGATTACTCCGCACTGGTTGGCCTGGGTGTGAACTTCGGCGGCAACGCTGGCGCAGTAGCTCCAGCTCCTACCCCAGCACCAGCTCCAGAGCCAACTCCAGAGCCAGAAGCTCCAGTTGCTCAGGTTGTTCGTGTTGAGCTGGACGTTAAGTTCGACTTCGACAAGGCCGTTGTTAAGCCTAACAGCTACGGCGACGTGAAAAACCTGGCTGACTTCATGAAGCAGTACCCAGCTACCCACGTAGAAGTGGCTGGTCACACTGACTCCGTAGGTCCAGACGCTTACAACCAGAAGCTGTCCCAGCGTCGTGCTGACGCTGTTAAGCAAGTCCTGGTTAAAGACGGCGTTGCTGCCAACCGCGTAACTTCCGTAGGTTACGGCGAATCCCGCCCAGTTGCTGACAACGCAACTGAAGCTGGTCGTGCTGTTAACCGTCGCGTAGAAGCGTCGGTTGAAGCCCAAGCTCAGTAATTACTGAGTGGTAGAAAAAAGCCCGGCTCAGGCCGGGCTTTTTTTCGCCTGCAATTTGCCTCAGGCGCTGGCCGCTGCCGCTACATAAGCGGCTTGCCCACTGGCCGCGACCTTGCCAATCACCAGGATGGCCGGGCTCTTCAAGGCAAACGCCTGGGCGTCCTCATGCATCCGCGACAGCGCACTGCGGCATTCGCGCTGGTGAGGCAACGAAGCGTTTTCGATCATCGCCACCGGCATATCCGCCGCCATGCCGCCCTCCAGCAGTTGCTGGCGAATCTCCTCCAGCTTGGCCACCCCCATGTACACCACCAACGTCGTCCCGCTTTCGGCCAATGCACGCCAATTCAGGCTGCTGTCGTCCTGGGTATGCGCCGTGACCAGGGTTACACCACGGCTGACACCGCGCAACGTCAGGGGGATCGCGCAATTCGTCGCCCCCGCCAGGCCCGCGGTAATTCCGTTGACCAACTCCACCTCGATCCCGCGCTCATGCAGCCACAGGGCTTCTTCGCCGCCCCGCCCGAAAATGCACGGATCGCCGCCCTTGAGCCGTACCACGCACTTACCCTGGCGCGCATAACGCAACATCAGGCGGTGGATGAAATCCTGCGGCGTCGAGCGACAACCACCGCGTTTTCCTACCGTGATCACCCGCGCACTCGCGCAGTGTTCCAGCACCGCCGGATTGACCAAGT
Organism: Pseudomonas sp. AF03-9; assembly: GCF_020515815.1. Taxonomy (NCBI): domain Bacteria; kingdom Pseudomonadati; phylum Pseudomonadota; class Gammaproteobacteria; order Pseudomonadales; family Pseudomonadaceae; genus Pseudomonas; species Pseudomonas sp. AF03-9. The sequence continues at coordinate 106,459 of NZ_JAHPJF010000002.1, forward strand.
CATCAATCAGTACCACATCGGCCTCATGCAGGGCCCTTACCGCCTTGAGGGTCAGCAGTTCCGGATCACCGGGGCCTGCGCCCACCAGCCAGACTTTTGCGCTCATGTCGTTGCCCTCACACACTGATTGCGATTGGCTGCGGGTTGCTCGCCAATAAACGTTTGATTTCCGGGACACAGGAGCCGCATTGCGTGCCGCAACCCAACTCCCGCTTCAACCCATCCAGATCCAGGCCCCGGCCAATGGCGCTGTACACAGCGTTCTCGCTGACGTTTTTGCAGTTGCACAGGATCTTGCTGCTGGCCGCCGCGCCCCCCGGCGGGGCGCTGAGGGGCGCCAACAACCAGCGGCGCAGTTGATCGTCTGTACGCCCCTCCAGCCACAGGCTTTGCAGCCAGTGCCGCGCCAAGGTTTCCCCGGCGAGGCGCAGCGCCGTGATACGGCCTTTTTCGATTTTCACCCGCTTGCCAATCGAGCGGCGCGGGTCGTCATAGGCCATCACCGGCCCGTCATTCAGGCCGAGCAATTGGTCAATACGCGTCAGCAGTTGCAGGTCGGGCGCCTCGCTGTGTGCGGCACGCACCAGCAGGGCAGGGCGCTCGCGCCCGGCCAGGCTCAGGCTCACGTAGGCAAAGCCCTCGCACAGCGGGCGCAAGGCTTCAAAGTGTTGCTGCACATCGCCCTCGATCAGGGCGAACAGCTGCCAAGGCAGGTGCACGGTCTCCAGGCGCACCCCGCTGTGCTTGAGTTCCGGCTGTTTCGACAACGGATCGAATGCCGGCTGGGTGAGTGCGTTCACGCCGCCCTTGAGAAAACGATCCCCCCAATGCATCGGCAGGAACGCCTGGCCCGGGCGCACACTGTCGTCCGCACTGACGGCCACGATCACTTGCCCGCGACGGCTTTTCAGGTTGACCAGATCACCGTCTTTCACGCGATGACGGCGCATTTCGTCCGGATGCAGGCTCAGCAATGCCTCGCTGACGTGCCCGAACAACTGCGCGGCAGTGCCGGTGCGGCTCATGCCGTGCCACTGGTCGCGCAGACGGCCGGTGATCAGGGTCAGAGGGAAGCGTGCATCGCGCTGTTCCTTGGCTGCGCGATACGGGTCGGCGACAAACTGCGCGCGCCCGCTGGCGGTGGGGAAGCGGCCATCGCTATACAGGCGTGGCGTGCCGGCCTGTGCCCCTTTGGGAAACGGCCATTGTTGTGGTCCGATCTTGTCGAGCAGGGCGTGGCTGATGCCTGACAGGTCGAGGTCACGCTCCTGGGTCAGCATTTTGTATTCGTCAAAAACCTGCGCAGGCTGCTCGAACGCAAACAAACTGTCGCGCCCTGGACGCAAACGACGTTCCAGGCGCTGTGCGAAATCTACGGTAATTGCCCAATCCGGCCGCGCTTCTCCCGGTGGGGCGATAGCTCGGCGGACGTGGGAAATGCATCGTTCGGAGTTGGTCACCGTGCCTTCCTTCTCCCCCCAACTGGCGGCGGGCAACAACAGGTCGGCAAAGGCTGCGGTTTCCGTCGTCCGAAACGCCTCCTGCAACACCACAAAGGGACAAGCCGCCAACGCCGCGCGCACGCTGTTCTGGTCCGGCAGCGATTGCGCCGGGTTGGTGCAGGCGATCCAGACCGCCTTGATCTTGCCGGCCTGCATCTGCTCGAACAGTTCGACAGCGGTCAGCCCGGTAGCCGCCGGCAACGACTCAACCCCCCAATACGCCGCAACCTGTGCGCGATGCTCTGGGTTCGCTGCCTCACGGTGCCCCGGCAGCAAATTCGACAAACTGCCGGTTTCGCGCCCGCCCATGGCATTCGGCTGACCGGTCAGGGAAAACGGCCCACAGCCTGGTCGGCCGATGGTGCCGGTGGCCAGGTGCAGATTGATCAGCGCGCTGTTTTTTGCGCTGCCGGCGGTGGACTGGTTAAGCCCCATGCACCACAGCGACAGGAAACTGCTGGAGGTGCCCACCCACTCGGCACACAAGCGCAGTTGCTCGACGCTGATCCCGCACAGCTGCGTGACCATCTGCGGCGTGTAGTCGTGCACCAAGCGCTTGAGCTCGGCCAAGCCCTCGGTATGCGCCTGGATAAACGCGCGGTCGATCCAGTCTTCCCACAGAAGCAAATGCAAGATCCCATGGAACAACGCCACATCGGTGCCCGGCAGAATCGCCAGGTGCAGGTCAGCCAAGTCGCAGGTGTCCGTACGGCGTGGATCGATCACCAGCACTTTCATTTGGGGGCGGCGTGCCTTGGCCTCTTCAAGACGTCGGAACAATACCGGGTGGGCGTAGGCCATATTGCTGCCAACGATCATCACGCAGTCGCTGTTTTCCAGGTCCTCATAACTGCAAGGCGGCGCATCGGCACCCAGGCTGCGCTTGTAGCCGACCACCGCCGAGGACATGCACAGCCGCGAGTTGCTATCGATGTTGTTGGTACCCACCAGGGCGCGGGCGAGTTTGTTGAAACTGTAGTAGTCCTCGGTCAGCAGTTGCCCGGAGATGTAGAAGGCCACGCTGTCCGGCCCGTGTTCGGCGAGGGTGTCGGCGAACACGTTGGCGGCGTGTTCCAGCGCGGTATCCCAGTCGGTGCGCGAGCGCGCCAGGCCTTTGCCCAGGCGCAGCTCCGGGTACAAGGCGCGGGCGGATATGTCGCCGGTCAGGTGCAGGCTGGAGCCCTTGCTGCACAATTTGCCGAAGTTGGCCGGGTGGCTCGGGTCGCCCGTCACACCCAGGATTTGCGCGCCGTCATGTTCGATCAACACGCCGCACCCCACCCCGCAATAGCAGCAGGTGGACGCGGTGGTCTGACGGTTCATCACACGGCGTCCCGCAGGGCCAGCAGCACCCGGCCGTTTTCCACACGGGCCGGGTGATGGTGGGCGCAACCGACGTCTGGTGCCTGGGCTTCGCCGGACGCCAGGTCGATCTGCCAGTTGTGCAGCGGGCAGGCCACGCGCTTGCCGTAGATCAAGCCTTGGGACAACGGGCCGCCCTTGTGTGGGCAGCGGTCGTCAAGGGCGAAGACTTCGTCATCACTGGTACGAAAAATCGCGATATCGCCCTTTGGGCCTTGGATGATGCGCGAGCCCAGCACGTTGATCTCGTCGAGGGCGCAGATATTCAGCCAGTTCATGCCGGCACCTCCAGTTGTTGGACGGGGATCACATCAAATTCTTTTTTCAGCAGCGGCTGTTCCAGGCGCTCTTTCCACGGATCTTGTTCGAATGACAGCGAGAACTGCAGGCGCTCGTTGAGGGCTTGGCGGCGGGCGGGGTCTTCGAGTACGGCTTTCTTGATGTGCTCCATGCCGACCCGTTGCAGGTAGTGTACGGTGCGCTCAAGGTAGAAGGCTTCTTCGCGGTACAGCTGTAGGAAGGCGCCGTTGTACTCACGCACTTCTTCAGCGGTTTTCAGCTTGACGAAGAACTCCGCCACCTCGGTCTTGATCCCACCGTTGCCGCCGATGTACATCTCCCAGCCGGAATCGACGCCGATGATTCCCACGTCCTTGATGCCGGCTTCCGAGCAATTGCGTGGGCAGCCGGACACCGCCAGCTTGACCTTGTGCGGCGACCACATATTGAACAGGTCGTGCTCAAGCTCGATGCCCAGTTGCGTGGAGTTTTGCGTGCCGAAGCGGCAGAACTCGCTGCCCACGCAGGTTTTTACAGTGCGGATGGACTTGCCGTAGGCATGGCCGGATGGCATGTCGAGGTCTTTCCACACCCCCGGCAGGTCCTGCTTCTTGATACCGAGCAGGTCGATGCGCTGACCGCCGGTGACCTTGACCATTGGCACGTTGTATTTGTCGGCCACATCGGCGATGCGGCGCAGTTCCCCAGGATTGGTCACACCGCCCCACATCCGGGGGACTACGGAGTAGGTGCCGTCTTTCTGAATGTTGGCGTGGGCGCGTTCGTTGATCAGGCGCGATTGCGGATCGTCCTTGGCCTCGCCGGGCCAGGTGGAAATCAGGTAGTAGTTCAGCGCCGGGCGGCAGGTGGCGCAGCCGTTGGGCGTGCGCCAGTTGAGGAAGTTCATGGTGCCGGCGATGGTCAGCAAGTGCTGGTCGCGGATGGCCTGGCGGATTTGTCCGTGGTTGAGGTCGCTGCAACCGCAGATGGCTTTTTCGCTTTTCGGTTTGACATCGGCCGCACCGCCCACGGTGTTGATCAGGATCTGCTCGACCAAGCCGACGCAGGAACCGCAAGAACTGGCGGCCTTGGTGTGTTTTTTCACTTCATCGACACTGAACAAGCCCTGTTCCTGGATCGCCTTGACGATGGTGCCCTTGCACACGCCGTTGCAGCCGCAGACCTCGGCGTTGTCGGCCATGTTCATGGCCTTGTCCTGGCCTTGATGGCCTACGTCACCCAAGGCGTTTTCGCCGAACATCAGGTGGTCGCGGATCTCGCCGATGGCGTGGTTCTCACGGATCTGGCGGAAATACCAACCACCGTCGGCGGTGTCGCCGTACAGGCAGGCGCCGACCAGGATGTCGTCCTTGATCACCAGCTTCTTGTACACGCCGCCAATCGGGTCGGAGAGGGTGATGGTCTCGGTGCCTTCGCCGCCCATGAAGTCCCCGGCCGAAAACAGGTCGATACCGGTCACTTTCAACTTGGTCGAAGTCACCGAGCCTTTGTAGGTGGCAAAACCCAGTTGGGCCAAATGGTTGGCGCAGACTTTGGCCTGTTCGAACAAGGGCGCCACCAGGCCGTAGGCGATCCCGCGATGGCTGGCGCATTCGCCGATCGCGTAGATGCGTGGGTCGTAGGTTTGCAGGGTGTCGTTGACCAGAATCCCACGGTTGCACGGGATACCGGATTTTTCCGCGAGTTCGGTGTTGGGGCGAATGCCGGCGGCCATCACCACCAAATCCGCGGGGATTATGTCGCCGTTCTTGAACTGCACCGAGCCGACGCGACCATTGCCGGCATCATGCAGCGCCTGGGTCTGTTCACACAGGCGAAACACCAGGCCTCGGCTTTCCAGTTCGGTTTGCAGCAGTTGGCCACTGGTCTTGTCCAGTTGTCGCTCCAGCAGCCACTCGCCGATATGCACAACGGTCACGTGCATACCGCGCAGCATCAGGCCGTTGGCGGCTTCCAGGCCGAGCAGGCCGCCGCCGATGACCACCGCGTGCTTATGAGTCTTGGCGGTGTCGATCATGGCCTGGGTGTCGGCGATGTCGCGGTAGCCGATCACGCCCTGCAAGGTATTGCCGGGGATCGGCAGGATAAACGGGGTAGAGCCGGTGGCGATCAGCAGGCGATCGTATTCGGCTTCGCTGCCGTCTTCGGCGATGACGATGCGTTTGACGCGGTCGATCTGCACCACTTTGCGGTTCAGCAGCAACTTGATGTTGTTGTCCAGATACCAGCTGAGGTCGTTGAGCACGATCTCTTCAAAGGTCTGTTCACCGGCCAGCACCGGCGACAGCAGGATGCGGTTGTAGTTGGTGTGCGGCTCGGCGCCGAACACGGTGATGTCGTACAGGTCGCTGCTCAGCTTGAGCAATTCTTCAAGGGTGCGAACCCCGGCCATGCCGTTGCCGATCATCACTAATTTGAGTTTTTTCATGTCGTTCTCCGCAATGGCTCGACAAATCACGCGCAAACAAAAAAAGGCGTCCCCGCTAGTTACCTAGCGAGGACGCCTTTGTCCTGGTCCCGTTCTCTCGGGAAGCGCGACCCTTCGTCGTTGAAGGGGCGGCTATATGTCTGTTGTTGAAAGAGCTAATGCAGCGGTTGTGCCAAGTTGGCAGATGCCCGGATTTATTGGGCTTGGGCTCGATGTCGCAGAGCTATTTGCCCTCTAGTGGTGCAGCAGCCAGTACAGCAGCACCAGATTGAGCAGCAAAGACATGGCGGCCAGGGTTTGCCAGACCTTGAGCGGTTCGCGCTCCAGCAGCGGCCTTGGCTGCACGCTCAATTCGCGGCGGTCGGCCTGTTCCAGGTCGCGCAGCCACTCTTCAGCGGTTTCATAACGTTGTGTGGGTTGCGAGGCCACCGCCCGTCCCAGGCTCAGGGGCAGCCACTCCGGCAGGTCGGGGCGATACCGGCTGGCGCTGACGGGTTGGGTGAAGCGCGGCCGTTGGAACGCTTCGATTTCTCCGTAGGGATAGTGCCCGGTCAGCAGGTAATACAGCGTCACGCCGACACTGTACAAATCCTGTTGGGCCGTAGGACGTTCTCCACTGAAAGCCTCGGGCGCGATAAAACTCGGGGTGCCGGGCAGCAGGTGCGCGCGGTCTTCGGAGAGCCCCGGGCAGTAGGCCAGGCCGAAATCCAGCACGCGCAACTCGCCGTCGTCCCCCTGCAACAGGTTCTCCGGTTTTATGTCGCGGTGCAGGATCTGCCGCCGATGCAGCATGCCCACCGCGCGTACCAACCGCTCGGCGATGGACAGCCATTGCGCCAGGGGCAATGGGCCTTGTTGCTGGAACAGTTGTGCCAGGGTTCTCCCCGGATATTCGCGCATCACATAGTACAAATGCTGACGCGCGCTGGCGGCGTGGACTTCAGGAAACGCGCGCCCGGCTACCCGGCGCAGGAACCATTCCTCCGACAGCAAGGCCTGCCCGGCGTCGCTGTCGTCGTCGCGGTTGAGGGGCAGGGTTTTCAGCAGCCATGGCTGCTGCTGGGCATCGCGTACCCGGTACAGCAATGACTGTCGACTGTGTGCCAGCACACCTTCTACCTGCCAGCCCTCGAAGGATTGCCCGGTTTTCAGTGGCGGCGGCAGCGGCCATTGCTGCAACTGCACCAGCGCGTCGCCGAGGGTCGCGGCGCCGAGCGTGTCGATACGCACCAGCAGGGCACTGGCGTTGTCCTGGCTGCCGGCAAGGTGTGCGGCATTGACCAGGGTGTTGACCGCCAGTTCGAGGTCGGTTTGCTCACGCAGGATCGCGCTGATGCTGTGCTCGGCAAGGGTGGCCCACACGCCGTCGCTGAGCAGCAGGAAGCACTCGCCTTGGCGCAATTCGCCGTCGAGAAAGTCCAGCACCAGGTGTTGATCCAGGCCGAGGGCGCGCTTGAGCACATGCTGCATGCCCGGTTGCTCCCACACATGGTCGTCGCTGATGCGTTGCAACTCGCCATCCAGCCAGCGATACACCCGGCAATCGCCGACATGCGCCAGGGTGAAACGCTGGCCGCGAAACACCAGGGCGCTGAGGGTGGTCAGCAGTGGCTGGCCGCCGCCATTGGCTTGCAGCCAGCGGTTCTGCGCGAGCAGCAAGCGTTCGAGCGCCTGGGCCACGCCCCAGGTTTGCGGCGTGGCGTAATAGTCCAGGGCCAGTGCCTGCAAGGTCGAGCGCGCCGCCAGGCCGCCGTCGGCGCATTGGCTGACGCCGTCGGCCAGGGCGCACAGGTAACCTTTGCTTGCGGCCAGTTCGGCCACGGGCGTGACCACCCGCAGCGCGTCCTGGTTTTCCGGGCGTGGGCCGATGGCGCTGGCGTGGGCGATGCTCAGTTGCAGGCTCATCAGACGCGCGCGGCCGTCACGGCGGCCGAGCCCCAGGTGGTGCGCCAGCGACGTTTCACGCCGTGCAGGCCGAACCAGGCCAGCACGCCCAGGCTAGCGAACAGCCACAAGGCCAATTGATAGCTGCCGGTGCTCTGTTTGATCGCGCCCATTCCTGCCGCCAGGGCAAAGCCGCCGATGCCGCCGGCCATGCCGATCAGGCCGGTCATCACGCCGATTTCACGGCGAAAACGTTGCGGCACCAACTGGAATACCGCGCCATTACCGGCACCAAGACCGAGCATAGTGCAGACGAAAAGTGCCAGTGCCGCGTAGGAACTCGGCAGGTTGAAACCCACCGCCGCGATGCACACCGCCGCCACGCCGTACATGCCGAGCAGGGTACGAATCCCGCCGAAACGGTCGGCCAGGGCGCCGCCCAGCGGGCGCATCAGGCTGCCGCCGAACACGCAGGCGGCGGTGTAGTAGCCAGCGGTCACCGGGCTCAGGCCGTACTGGTCGTTGAAATAGCCGGGCAGGGCACTGGCCAGGCCGATAAAGCCGCCGAAGGTCACGCTGTAGAAAAACATGAACCACCAACTGTCACGGTCGCCCAGGGCCTTGAAGTAGTCGGCCATGGATTTGGCTTTCGGCCGTTCGGGAGCATTGCGGGCAAGCCAGGCGAACACGATCAGGGTCAGGGTCAATGGGATCAGCGCAAAACCGAACACATTGCTCCAGCCAAACGCGGCTGCCAGCACTGGCGCCAGCAACGCCGCAAACACGGTGCCGGAGTTGCCTGCGCCCGCAATGCCCATGGCTTTGCCTTGATGTTCGGCGGGATACCACTGGGACGCCAATGGCAGTGCGACCGCAAAGGATGCGCCGGCCATGCCGAGGAACACACCCAGCAACAGGGCTTGCTCGTAGCTGTGGATACCGAGTTTCCAGGCGCCTAATAACGCCGCGATCACGATCACCTGGCCGATCAGCCCGGCGGTTTTGGGTGATAGTTTGTCGGCCAGCATGCCCATCAAAAAGCGCAGCACCGCGCCGGCGAGGATCGGCGTTGCGACCATCAGGCCACGTTGTTGAGTGGTCAGGTGCAGGTCGGCGGCAATCTGAATCGCCAGCGGGCCCAACAGATACCAGACCATGAAGCTCAAATCGAAATACAGGAATGCGGCAAACAGGGTCGGGGTGTGCCCGGATTTCCAGAAGCTTGATTTCATCACGCACCTCAACGGTTGGAAGTCTTGTAAGAAGGCCTGGTGATGGAACAGCCGGCTAAGGCCGCCCCACCGGCCCCATGCACTGGGGCCAAAACGCAAAAACGCCGCCACCAGGTTCGCGAGGGGCAAACCGGATGTGCGACGTCTTTGTCGTGGAGGGGCAACCGCCGTTGGCTACCTGTGAAGATCCTTTAGCAAGAGCTGCGCCAGATCAGCCGAGCAACTCGCTCATGGCGATAATCTGCTCCGCCACCTGGATCAGTTTCTGCTGGCGACTCATGGCCTGGCGGCGCATCAGGGTGTAGGCCTCTTCCTCATTGCAGGCCTTCATTTTCATCAGCATGCCCTTGGCCAGTTCGATGCGCTTGCGCTCGGCCAACTGCTGGTCGCGGGCCTGCAGCTGGGCGCGCAGGGCCTGGTCACTCTCGAAGCGCGCCATGGCCACGTCGAGGATCGGTTGCAGGCGTTGGGCCTGGATGCCTTCGACGATGTAGGCGCTGACGCCGGATTTGATCGCCTGGCGCATCACATCTGGGTCATGTTCGTCGGTAAACATCACAATGGGCCGGGGCTGGTCGCGGCTGACCAGCACCACTTGTTCCATCACATCGCGCCCGGGTGACTCGGTATCGATCAGGATCACGTCCGGACGCACCGTTTCGACGCGCGCGGGCAGGTCGATGGTCAGGCCTGACTCATCGATCACCTCGAAACCGGCCTCGATCAGCGCGGCCTTGAGTCGGCCGACCTTACGCGGGGTGTCGTTGATCAACAGGATTCGCAGCATATCGTTCTTCCTGTCAGCGCAAGGCCTGGCGGCTTGTGGGATCGGTCATTGCGTGCAGGCGGAAACTGCGCGCGTAGGCGGCGGGGTCATGGCCGTCCCAGATCTTGCCGTCGATCAGTTGGCTGCTGCGCATGTCTGCGGCTGTCGTGCTGAGGCCAACGGCGCTGGCGGCGTCGCGATAGAGCGCTAGTTGCTGGACCTGGCGGGCAACATCCAGATAGTCCGGGTCGTCGCGCAACAGGCCCCAGCGACGGAATTGAGTCATGAACCACATGCCGTCGGAGAGATACGGCAGGTTCACCGCGCCTTCGGCAAAAAAACGCAGGGCATGGGGGTCTTGCCAGTGGTTGCCGAGGCCGTCGTCGTAGGTGCCGAGCAGGCGCGGTTCGATGCAGTCGAGCGGCGCGTCGAGGTAGTCGCGGGCACTGAGCAATTGCGCGGTGGAGCGGCGGTTTTCCTGGCTTTGTTCAATGAAGCGGCTGGCTTCAAGGATCGCCATCACCAGTACGCGGGCGGTGTTGGGGTATTGGTCGACGAACGCCTGGGTGCAGCCAAGGACTTTTTCCGGATGATCCGGCCAGATCGCCTGGGTGGTCGCCATCGTAAAGCCCTGGTTCTGCTTCACCGCGCTGGCGGACCAGGGTTCGCCGACACAGAAACCGTCGATACGCCCGGCTTGCAGATGCGCGACCATTTGCGGCGGTGGGACCACCACGCTATCGACATCCCGTAGCGGATGAATGCCCTGGCTCGCCAGCCAGTAATACAGCCACATGGCGTGGGTGCCTGTGGGAAACGTCTGGGCAAAGGTCAGTTTTGTGCGGCTTTGGTGCACGTGGCGATCCAGCGCCTCAGGAGTGACCACTCCTTGCTGTTGCAGGCCGTGGGACAGGTTGATGCTCTGGCCGTTCTGGTTCAGGCCCATCAGCACCGCCATGTCGGTCGGCGCTACACCGCCGATGCCCAGGTGCACCGCGTAGATCAGCCCGTACAGGCTGTGGGCGGCGTCCAGTTCACCGCTGACCAGTTTGTCGCGCAGGTTGGCCCAGGACGCCTGGCGCTTGAGGTTGAGTGTCAGGCCATAAGGTTGGGCGAAGCCCTGGGTGGCGGCGACGACCAGCGAGGCGCAATCGCTCAAGGCCATGAAGCCGAGGTCCAGGCTGCTTCTTTCCGGGGCGTCACTGCCATTGACCCAGGCCAGCGCATTGCGGGTCGGGCTGTAGTCTGCCGGTTCGTTCATCAACACCTGCCTTTTCTCTCAAAAAAAAGCGTCGTTCCCTCGGGTGGCGGTAGAGGCCCTTGCAAGGTAACGACGCCTTTGTCCGTAAGCCTGCGCCTTCGTTGGCGCGCGCTCTGATGCACAGTGCAAAGCAATGCACATGCCACGGGGTGATGGAGGTCACTTGCCGTCAGCTTTCCGTCAAGATTGAAAGCTGAGTGCCTTTCAGTATGGCCGTTTCTTTACGCCCGGCCGCCCAGGAAACCCCAAGGTGCAGACTGATTCCCGTGCAAGCATGACCCGCCACCGGCTGTGCAACTGGTTGTTGTGCGTTGCGTTGTTACTGGGCTCCTCGTTTGCCCGGGGTGAGCCCTATCTGGCGCAGGAACAAAGCCTGCGCAGGTTTTTTACTGCGCTTTCCGTGCCCCTGGGCTTGCCGGTGGTGGTCAGTCCTCAAGCCGCTCGTCGGCAGGTCAGTGGCGTATTCGATTTCGAGACCCCGCAACAGGTTCTGGAACTGCTGGCCGAGCGCGAAGGGTTGATCTGGTACAGCCACGGGCGCGTGGTGTACCTCTATGACGCTGGTGAAGCGCGCAGCTCGGCGGTGGCGCTCCGCTACATTTCCGTCGCTCGGCTGCGCAGCCTGATGGGGCGTGCCGGGCTTGATGAATCGCGTTATCCGCTGCGTGCAAGCGGAGCGCGTACGTTCTATGTGTCGGGCCCGCCAAGCTATGTGGACCGGGTACTGCGCCTGGCACAACTGATGGACCGCAAACCAGCCGAGCCCGCAGCGGCGTTTGGTGTGGTGCAGGTGTTCAACCGTGACGTGGCGGATCGCCGTTATGGGGCGGGCGCAAACACGATTACGGTGCCGGGGATGGTTTCGCTGATCGAGGCCCGCCTCGCCAAGGAGCGCAAGGGCGCGCCGGCTGACGCCCGTCTTGCGCTGATTGCCTACCCCCGATACCAACAGCTTGCTGATCAAGGGCAAGCCCGCCCAGGTGACACTGATCAAGAAGTGGGTGGCGGAGTTGGATGTCTTCAAACCGCCGGATGATGCCGCGTTGTGGCAGGCCGACAATGCTGTGCCACCGCTGCTGAGTGCCGAGCAGTCCAAGCGTGTGCAACGTGCATTTATGCGGCCGGGTCGCGGAATCTCTCAATGAATAGGCGTTTTCCCATGCACCTGGAAATACTTCTGCAGGAGCAACTGATCAGTCGCAAGCGCCTGGCTGCGTTCGACGTGGGGAAGGTGTTGCCCTTGGCACCGGGCGTCACCCGCTGCGTCGAAGTTCGGGTTAACGGCCATTTAATGGCGTTGGGCGAGCTGGTGCAGTTGGAGGATCGGTTAGGGGTTGAGCTGCATGAGATCTACCAGGAGTGGCTAGGTCGGTAGGGCCGCGCAAGGAATTGTCCTAAGGCACGCTTCCGAAAATCGCGGGATGAATGGGTTTTGTCCTGGCGCGAGGTGTAGGACGTTTTTTTATAGTCATGCGGTTGGCGGGTGAGTCGGTACAGGAAAATAGGGAACTCAATGTCAGTAGTTGGATGCAGAGGTACGTATGGCTGTCGTGATTGATGAATCGACGGCGCCCCTCGTCTTTGCCCGCTGGACCTTGCATGGCGATGGCCGTTTGACCAGCGGGGAGGTGGACATTCAGTTGCCGCCCAAAGAGGGGCAGGTCCTGCGGTTGCTGCTGGCCTCGGCCGGCACGCTGATGACCAAGGATCGTTTGCTGGAGCTGGCCTGGCCTCGTGGCGAGGTGGCCGAGGAATCACTGACGCGTTGCATCTACTCGCTGCGCAAGCACTTGAAGGGCGACAAGGGCTTTATCAAGACGATCTATGGCAGGGGCTATCGCTTTACCTGCGAGGTGCGGACCGGGGCGGATGATCCCGCGCCGGTCGCGTATGTGTGTTCGGTGTGTGGGCAGGTGAGCAATGGTTAAGGTGTGGAGCAAAGGGTTGTTGCTGAGCCTATTGATGGGCAGCACCCCGGCACTGGCGTACTGCTGGGACGAAGTGGCCAGCCGTTATGATATTGAGCCGGAGTTGCTGCAGGCCATCGCGGCAGTAGAGTCAGGCTACCGCGCCAGCGCGATCAACACCGCCAATCGCAATGGCACGCGAGACATCGGCCTGATGCAGATCAACAGCATTCATTTGCCGCGATTGCTCAACCAGGGCATTACCGAAGAGAGGCTGTTGAGCGAGCCGTGTCTGTCGGTAGAGGTAGCGGCTTCGATTCTTTCCGAGTTCATTCAGCGCTTTGGCTACAACTGGACCGCCGTGGGTTCCTATAACGTCGGTGTAGGCTCCGGCCCCAAGCGTGATGCGCTACGGATGCAGTATGCGCAGAAGATCTGGGCGCGTTATGAGGAACTGGTCGCCAATCGCAGCTGATGATTGGGCGGCACGCCTCGCATGCGGCGCGCCACCGCGGCTATAATCGCCGTCACCTTTCGCCGCCATCCGAGTCTAGCCCGCCCATGTATACCCTGGCCCGCCAGCTGTTGTTCAAACTCTCTCCGGAAACTTCCCACGATCTGTCCCTGGACCTGATCGGTGCCGGTGGCCGCCTGGGGCTCAATGGCCTGGTATGCAAGGCGCCGGCAAAGATGCCGGTGTCGGTAATGGGGCTGGATTTCCCCAACCCGGTCGGGCTGGCGGCTGGCCTGGACAAGAACGGTGCGGCCATCGACGGCTTGGCGCAGCTGGGTTTCGGTTTTGTCGAAATCGGCACCGTGACCCCGCGTCCGCAGCCGGGCAACCCCAAGCCGCGCATCTTCCGCTTGCCGGAAGCCGAGGCGATCATCAACCGCATGGGGTTCAACAACCTGGGGGTCGATCACCTGCTGTCGCGGGTTCAGGCGGCGAAGTACAAGGGCATCCTCGGCATCAATATCGGCAAGAACTTCGACACGCCGGTGGAACGTGCGGTGGATGACTACCTGATCTGCCTGGACAAGGTCTACGCCCACGCCAGCTACGTCACGGTCAACGTCAGTTCGCCCAACACCCCGGGCCTGCGCAGCCTGCAGTTTGGTGACTCCCTCAAGCAATTGCTTGAAGCCCTGCGCCAGCGCCAGGAAGACCTGGCCGTACGCCATGGCAAGCGTGTGCCGTTGGCGATCAAGATTGCCCCGGACATGAGCGACGAAGAAACCGTACTGGTGGCCCAGGCCCTGGTGGATTCGGGTATGGATGCAGTGATTGCCACCAACACCACCCTCAGTCGTGTCGGTGTCGAAGGCCTTGCCCATGGCGACGAAGCGGGTGGCCTGTCAGGTGCGCCGGTGCGTGAGCAGAGCACCCATATCGTCAAGGTGCTGGCCGCCGAACTGGCCGGGCGCTTGCCGATCATCGCCGCAGGCGGTATCACCGAAGGCAAGCATGCGGCCGAGAAGATCGCTGCCGGCGCCAGCCTGGTGCAGTTGTACTCCGGGTTCATCTACAAGGGCCCGGCGCTGATCCGCCAGGCGGTGGATGCCATCGCCGCACTGCCAAAGGCCTGACAAGCGCCCATTAAAAAGGGCTCCATAAAGGAGCCCCCTGGGCCGAAGCCCGCCGCCCGGATAGGACGTGCGTGGTTAAGTCGTTATCGCTTCAACAGTGTGTGTCGGAATTGAATGCCCTTATTAGCCGACGGCGTGAAGTTCGTTGAGTCTGTGGATTCCCGCAGTGCCAGTCATACCGTCCCAGTTGTCGCCGCGTCCTTCTCGCCAGCCGTTGATCCAGGCTTGGCGTACCGACGGTAGAGTAAATGGGCAAAGCTCACGGGATTTGCCATGAACGCCATATTGATATCCGCGTAAAAACGCTCTTTCCAACGGATCACGCTTAAGTCTTCTCATAGGGTGTTTCCCTCACTTGTTGACTGTCTTGATATCCTTCGGCCCCGTTGGGAGCCGGGCAGAGTTTTTCTGCCGTTGGTGGGCTCGCTGCCGGCGTGGCGAGCCTATGTGTCGGCGTCGTTACGGCGCCAACCTGTGTTGAGTTCTAACCAATAGGTCACATGGATTCAATGATCGTTTTGTCATAAGCACGTAACGATAACGATGCTATAGCCATAAGCTGGGCTGGCTTTTCGCCCCATTTGTCTGGCAAACCCAGCTATGATGCACCCTGCAAAGAGGATGGGTTTAATCCTTTAGTGAGAATGCCCGCCCGTTGCAGTCGGTTATTATTCGACGAAGGGTCGGAATATTTCCTTTTGTTGCTGCACTTTATCGATCTGCCCCGTCACTCAACGCCCAGAGGGCCTGCAGGCGGGGTGGGACGGCACATTTGTGCCACGCGAGCACTCTTCAAGAAAAGTGCTTGATTGAAAACCGAGCCGGCGATGCGTCGCCCGTTCATTTATTGCTGAAAAGCCTGGAATGCCCCATGTCGGACCGTTTTGAACTCTTCCTCACTTGCCCCAAGGGCCTCGAAGGCCTGCTGATCGAGGAAGCCATCGGGCTTGGCCTTGAGGAAGCCCGCGAGCACACCTCGGCCGTGCGCGGCATGGCCGACATGGAAACCGCCTACCGCCTGTGCCTCTGGTCGCGCCTGGCCAACCGCGTGTTGTTGGTGCTCAAGCGCTTCCCGATGAAGGACGCCGAAGACCTCTACCACGGCGTGCTGGACATCGAATGGGCCGACCACATGGTGCCGGACGGCACTTTGGCCGTGGAATTCAGCGGCCATGGCTCGGGCATCGACAACACCCACTTCGGCGCGCTGAAGGTCAAGGATGCGATTGTCGACAAGCTGCGCACCCCGACCGGCGAACGTCCGTCCATCGATAAGATCAACCCGGACCTGCGCATCCACCTGCGCCTGGACCGTGGCGAAGCCATTCTGTCCCTCGACCTCTCCGGCCACAGCCTGCACCAGCGCGGCTACCGTCTGCAGCAGGGTGCAGCACCGTTGAAGGAAAACCTCGCGGCAGCCGTGCTGATCCGTGCAGGCTGGCCGCGCATCGCTGCCGAAGGCGGCGCGCTGACTGACCCGATGTGCGGCGTGGGTACCTTCCTGGTGGAAGGCGCGATGATCGCCGCCGACATGGCACCGAACCTGAACCGTGAGTTGTGGGGCTTCACCACCTGGCTCGGTCACGTCCCGGCCTTGTGGAAGAAACTTCACGCCGAAGCGTCGGAACGTGCCGCGATCGGCATGAACAAACCGCCGTTGTGGATTCGTGGCTATGAAGCCGACCCGCGCCTGATCCAACCTGCGCGCAACAACATCGAACGCGCGGGCCTGAGCCATTGGATCAAGGTGTACCAGGGCGAAGTCGGCACGTTCGAGCCGCGCCCGGACCAGAACCAGAAAGGCCTGGTCATCTGCAACCCGCCGTACGGCGAGCGTCTGGGTGACGAAGCCAGCCTGTTGTACCTCTACCAGAACCTCGGCGAGCGCCTGCGCCAGGCGTGCATGGGCTGGGAAGCGGCGGTGTTCACCGGCGCGCCGGACCTGGGCAAGCGCATGGGCATCCGCAGCCACAAGCAGTATTCGTTCTGGAACGGTGCGTTGCCGTGCAAATTGCTGCTGATCAAGGTCAACCCCGACCAGTTCGTCACCGGCGAGCGTCGCACGCCAGAGCAACGCCAGGCGGAACGTGAGCAAGCCGCTTACGATCAAGCCCCGGTCGAGCCGCAAGAGCGCCAGTACAACAAGAACGGCAACCCGATCAAGCCTGCCCCGGCTCCGGTGGTTGAACAAGCACGCCTGAGTGAAGGCGGGCAGATGTTCGCCAATCGCCTGCAAAAGAACCTCAAGCTGCTGGGCAAGTGGGCCAAGCGCGAAGGCGTGGATTGCTACCGCGTGTACGACGCCGACATGCCGGAATATTCCATGGCCATCGACCTGTACCACGATTGGGTGCATGTGCAGGAATACGCCGCACCGAAGTCCATCGACCCGGAAAAAGCCTCCGCCCGCATGTTTGATGCCCTGGCCGCGATTCCCCAGGCGCTGAACATCGACAAGAGCCGCGTCGTCGTCAAGCGCCGCGAGCGCCAGAGTGGCACCAAGCAGTACGAGCGCCAGAGCGCCCAGGGCAAGTTCACTGAGGTCAGCGAAGGCGGCGTGAAGTTGCTGGTCAACCTCACCGACTACCTCGACACCGGCCTGTTCCTCGACCACCGTCCGATGCGCATGCGTATCCAGAAAGAAGCGGCCGGCAAGCGTTTCCTCAACCTGTATTGCTACACCGCTACCGCAAGTGTGCACGCAGCCAAGGGCGGCGCACGCAGCACCACCAGTGTCGATTTGTCCAAGACTTACCTGGACTGGGCGCGTCGCAACTTCTCCCTCAACGGTTTCTCCGACAAGAACCGTCTGGAGCAGGGCGATGTGATGGCGTGGCTGGAAGCCAGCCGTGATGAATTCGACCTGATCTTCATCGACCCGCCGACCTTCTCCAACTCCAAGCGCATGGAAGGCATCTTCGACGTGCAGCGTGACCACGTGCAGTTGCTCGACCTGGCCATGGCCCGCCTGGCACCGGGTGGCGTGCTGTATTTCTCGAACAACTTCCGCAAGTTCGCGCTGGAGGACAACCTCAGCGAGCGCTATGCGGTCGAAGAGATCAGTGACAAGACCATCGACCCGGATTTCGCGCGCAACGCGAAGATTCACCGGGCGTGGAAAATCACTGCACGCTGATCGCTCTTAAAAAAGCCGCAAGCCTGGATTTTTCCGGGCTTGCGGCTTTTTTGCGCTGGTCAAATACAGGGCCGATGGCTATAACTAAATGCCTAGCCAAAGTGACACCCCCCGCACGCTGGCGTTGTGAGTGTTGCCTATGCCGTTGCAAGCCGTTCGCCCGAAAATCCTTGGTTTTATCAGTGAGCAGGCATCGGCTTGGCTGGTGGCGTTGATGGTGTTCCTGGCCGGTGGCGCGCTGACGTTGATCATCGCCTGGGCCGCCTCCGACCTCTACGAGCAGCAGGTGCGCCAACGCTTTCAACTGCTGGTCAATGAACGCTACACCCGCCTGCAAGAGCGCTTCGAGGACCAGGAGCAACGCTTGGGCAGCCTGCGGCGTTTTTTCGTCAACTCCGGCGAGGTTTCCCGCGAAGAATTCGATGGTTTTGCCCAGCCCCTGCTGTTGCGGACCCGTGCTTATGCCTGGGCGCCACGGGTGTTTCGCGACCAGCGCAGTGCGTTTGAAGAGGACGTGTCGCGCCAGCGCGGTGAGCCGTTCAGCATTCGTGAGTTGAATGCCCAAGGGGAGCTGGCGTCGGCGCCCGAGCGCGATGAATACGTGCCGGTGCTCTACAGCCAGACCCAGAGCCTGCTCGGCTCGCCCCTGGGCTTTGACTTGCTGGCCCAGCCGCTGCGGCGTTCAGTTCTTGAGCGTGCGTTGAAGACGGGCAAGCTGGCCGTGTCGCAACCCATGCAACTGGTCGGCGTCGAACCGGCCTACGCCGCCGGGGTCTTGCTGGTGGCCCCCGTGAGTAAGCTGCCCGAAACCCAACAATCCCAGGCTGAGCCCTACGGCTATGTGATGGCGGTGATCAGCATGCGGCAATTGGTGGCCGACGGTTTGCCCAAGCCGAACCGTGACAACCTGGTCATGCAGATCATCGACACGTCCGACATCCACAAGCGCGCACTGTATGAGTCCAGCAATGCGCCGGGCGGCAGCGACCTGGTGGCCGCACGCCGGCTGAGCTTGGGGGATCATGTGTATGCCTTGAACCTGCGTCCGAGCCAGGTGTTCGACCAGGCCAACCATTCCTCGATGAGTACGATCCTGACCATGGGCGGGCTGCTTAGCCTGTTGCTCAGCGCGTTGCTGTATGTGTTGGTCAGCCAGCGCCAGCGCGCGCTGAAACTGGTCGAGCAACGCACCGAGCAGTTGCGTGTGCGAGAGCTGGAGTTGCGCGGCGCCCATGGGCAACTGCGCAGCGTGCTGAATGCGGCGACCCAAGTCGCAATCATTGCTACTGACCTGCGCGGCGTGATCAACACCTTCAATGCGGGGGCCGAGCAGATGCTGGGGTTCAAGTCCGAGGATATGTTGGGGCGCTTGACCCTGGAGAGCCTGCACCTGGAATCGGAGCTCGATGCCCGCGCCGCCACGCTGAGCATGGCCATGGGCAAGCGGATTCCGCCAAGCCAGGCGATGCTGGTGGAGCGTCCCGACCACCAGCACGAGGCTCGGGAGTGGACCCTCAAGCGCCGGGACGGCAGCCAACTGACCGTGAATATGCTGGCCACCGTATTGCTCGATGACCATGGCTTGTGGGTCGGGCACTTGGCGATCTACCTCGACATCACCGAGCAAAAGCGCGCCTACGAGGCCCTGGCCGCGCGGGACCGCCTGCTCAAGAAACTCAGTGCCCACGTGCCCGGCGGGATCTTCCAGTTCACCCTCGAAGCCCACGAAAAGTGGCGTTTCATCTACGCCAGCGATGGCATGCGCGATATTTATGAAATCGAGCCTGGCACGTTGCAACAGGACGCCAGCCGGGTGCTTGAGCGCATTCATCCCCTGGATGTGGAGCGGGTGCGGGCATCGATTCGTCTATCTGCGTTGCAGTTGAGCCATTGGCGTGAAGAGTACCGTGTGCAGTTGCCGCAACGCGGCCTGCGCTGGATTCGCGGCGAAGCCACGCCGGAAGAATTACCGGGAGGCGGCACCTTGTGGCATGGCTACGTGTCGGATATTTCCGATCTGAAACGGGTCGAGGAAGAGCTGCGCGCGCTCTCCATCACCGACTCTCTGACTGGTATCCACAACCGCCGCTATTTCCAGGACCGCCTCAAGGCCGAGATGTTACGACTCAACCGCGTCTCGGGTTCGCTGTCGTTGATCATGCTGGATATTGACCACTTCAAGCGGATCAACGACCAGCATGGCCACGGCGTGGGCGATGGGGTGTTGCAGGAGCTGTGCAGGCGCATCAGCGTGCGCCTGCGGCGTACCGACGTGTTCTGCCGCCTGGGCGGTGAAGAGTTCATGGTGCTGTGCCCCAACACCGACGGCAAGCAGGCCTACAGCCTGGCGATGGAATTGTGGCAGTCGTTGCGCAATGCGCCGATGGAGCCGGTGGGCATTGTCACTGCCAGCTTTGGTGTGGCCAGTTGGCGGGTGGATGAAGGCATCGATGGCTTGCTGTTGCGGGCGGACTCGGCGGTGTATGTCGCCAAGCAGGCGGGCAGGGACCGGGTGGAGGTTGAAGGCTTGCGTACGTGATACCGTCGCAAGCCCGCTCCCACAGATTAAAGGACTGGAGCGGCCGCCACCGCCTTCGGCTGGCGGTAAAGGTCCAGCAACACCTGATCCAGCACCGACGATGCCCCCCACGGCTTCGGATCGTTGAGGATTGCCACCACCGCCCAGGTATTGCCGTTGTTATCGCGGCTGAATCCGGCGATGGCGCGCACGGTGTTCAAGGTGCCGGTCTTGACGTGGGCTTCGCCGCGCATCGCGGTGGTCTTCAGGCGTTTACGCATGGTGCCGTCGGTGCCGGCAATCGGCAGTGAGCTGATGTACTCCGCCGCGTAGGGGCTTTTCCATGCCGCTTGCAGCATGGCGGCCATCTCGCGGGCGCTGACGCGCTCGGCACGGGACAGGCCGGAGCCGTTCTCCATCACCAGGTGCGGCGCGGTGATGCCCTTCTTCGCCAACCATTGGCGCACGACACGCTGGCCGGCCTTGGCGTCGTCACCGTCGGCATCGTTGCGAAACTGCGCGCCCAGGCTCAGGAACAACTGCTGGGCCATGGTGTTGTTACTGTATTTGTTGATGTCGCGGATGATTTCCGCCAGGTCCGGCGAGAACGCGCGAGCCAGTACCTTGGCATCCTTGGGCACTGGCGCCTGGATGTCGCGGCCCTGGATGGAACCGCCCAGCTCCTGCCAGATCGCGCGCACGGCGCCGGCGGTGTAGGTGGCGTGGTCGAGCAGCGACAGATAGGTCTGCGAACTGCAACCGTCGGCCAACTGGCCGCTGACGGTCACCGTCACGCTGCCATCGGCAGCCGTTACCGGGTTGTAGCGCACGTCGCCGGTGCATTGCTTGGCGTTGGACACCTTGACCTGATTGTCGATGCGGATGCTGGCAATTGGCGGCTCGACCGAGACGATCACCCGCCCCGAATCATTGCGGGTCACAAAACGCAGGGCCTTGAGGTTGACCAGCAGGGCGTCGGGCTTGACCAGGAACGGCTTGTTCTCGTCGTTGCCATCGTCATTGAACTCGGGCAAGAGCGGCTGTTTGAAGAAGGCACGGTCCAGCACCAGGTCGCCGGTGACTTGCTGCACACCGTTGGCGCGCAGGTCGCGCATCAGCAGCCAGAGTTTTTCCATGTTCAGCTTGGGGTCGCCACCGCCCTTGAGGTACAGGTTGCCGTGCAACACGCCACCGCTGAGGGTGCCGTCGGTGTAGAACTCGGTTTTCCACTGGTGGTTGGGCCCCAGCATTTCCAGGGCCGCGTAGGTGGTGACCAGCTTCATGGTGGATGCTGGGTTGACCGAGACGTCGGCGTTGAAGATGGTCGGCGTGCCCGGGCCGTTCAGGGGGATCATCACCAGGGACAGCGCGTTGTTTTGCAGCTTGGCTTTTGCCAGTGCCTGCTGGACGTTGGGTGGCAGGGTGTTGGTGACGGTGGCGGCGGTAGCAGAGAAGGCCAGTGGCAGAAGAAGACCGGCAAGGAGCAATGGACGCAAAGATTTGATCATAAAGAATAAAACCCTACTGCTGAGGAGGGTGAAAAAGGCGAGGGGCAAATAAGAAAAATCCCTCATTGGTCACGAAAGTGTCGGCATTATGCCCCAAGGTAGGGCCTGTTGTAGCTGAACGATAGCTGGAAATCGGCGTTTTTTTGCAGGCAATTTGCCGCCCGTCCCAGAGAGTCGGGCAATCGCCGTCTTAAACTGCTAAAGTGCCGCCCGTTATTACTTAAGAGGATTGTTCCAATGGCGACTAACCGTTCCCAGCGTCTGCGCAAAAAACTGTGCGTTGATGAATTTCAAGAGCTGGGTTTCGAACTGAACCTGGACTTCAACGAAGGCCTGAGTGAAGAAGCTATCGACGCTTTCCTCGAAGCATTCATCAAAGAAGCCATGGAAGCCAACGGTCTGGGTTATGTCGGCGGCGATGACTTCGGTCTGGTTTGCCTGCAGAAGCGTGGCTCGGTCTCCGAAGAGCAACGTGCTGCCGTTGAAGCCTGGCTGAAAACCCGTTCCGAGCTGACCAAGGCTGAAGTCAGCCCGTTGCTGGACGTGTGGTATCCGGAAAAGCCGATCAACGCGGCTAAGTGATACTGAAAAAAACGGCGACCCAAGGGTCGCCGTTTTTTTATGCCTTGCGCCAGTTCAGGATCAACAGCGTCAACACCCCCGCGACAATCCCCCAGAACGCCGACCCGATGGAAAACAACGTCAAGCCTGACGCAGTGACCATAAAGGTGATCAACGCCGCCTCCCGCTCCTTCGGCTCCTTCATGGCGATGCTCAGGCCATTGATGATCGAGCCAAACAACGCCAGTGCCGCAATCGACAGCACCAGTTCCTTGGGCAATGCGGCGAACAGTGCCGCCAGCGTCGCGCCAAACACCCCGGCAATCCCGTAGAACACCCCGCACCAGACCGCCGCCGTGTAGCGCTTGTTACGGTCTTCATGGGCGTGAGGCCCGGTGCAGATCGCCGCGCTGATCGCCGCCAGGTTGATGCCATGGGAGCCGAAGGGCGACAGTACCAGGGATGCGAGGCCCGTGGCGGTGATCAGCGGCGAGGCTGGAACGTTGTAGCCATCTGCGCGCAAGACCGCCACGCCGGGCATGTTTTGCGAGGTCATCGCCACCACGAACAGCGGGATGCCGATGCTGATGGTCGCCGCCAGGGAGAAGTGCGGGGTGGTCCATACCGGCGTCGCCACTTCCAGGTGGAAGCCGCTGAAATCCAACAGGCCCAACCACCCCGACAGCAGGGTGCCGAGCACCAGCGCAGCCAACACCGCATAACGCGGCGACAGGCGCTTGATGATCAGGTAGGTGAAAAACATCCCCAGTACCAGGCCGGTGCGGTGTTGCGCGGCGACAAAAATCTCGCTGCCGATCTTGAACAGAATCCCCGCCAGCAAGGCCGCAGCCAGCGACGCCGGGATGCGCTTGACGAGCCTTTCAAAACTGCCGGTCAACCCGCAGATCGTCACCAGCACCGCGCAGGTGATATAGGCGCCGATGGCCTCGCCGTAACTCACTCCCCCCAGGCTGGTGATCAGCAACGCGGCGCCGGGTGTCGACCAGGCAATGGTGATCGGCGTGCGATAGCGCAAGGACAGGCCGATGCTGCACACCGCCATGCCGATGGAAATCGCCCAGATCCACGAGGAAATCTGCGCCGTGGTCAAACCGGCGGCCTGGCCGGCCTGGAACATCAGCACCAGGGAGCTGGTATAGCCGGTCATCATGGCGATGAAACCGGCGACGATCGCCGATGCAGAGGTGTCGGCCAGCGGGCGCAGCGGCGCTTGGGCGGCTTCGGACATAGAAAGGTGTTCCTTTAACCAGAGAAATTGCTGATTCAAGCCTAAACTCAAACGTAACCACTCATTGCAATACAGCCGAGACCGCAAACAGCCGTACAGTGTGTTGGCGCAATCGGTTGTGTACAATGTGCGCTGTTTTTAGGTGATACTTGCCAGCAACACGCTGTTGCCGTATTACCGTTATTTCGCCGCCGTTCTCCCGACCCGAGTGCCCATGAACGAACAGTTGCAACCTCTCAAGAAACAACCGCGAGCTGGCAAGGCCGGTCGCAGCGGAACCCAGGACGATATTGTCTACGCGCATATCTTCGAGGCGATCCTCGAACAACGCCTGGCACCCGGCACCAAATTGAGCGAAGAGGCACTGGGCGAAATCTTCGGCGTCAGCCGCACCATCATTCGTCGCGCCCTGTCGCGCCTGGCCCATGAAGGCGTGGTGCTGCTGCGGCCCAACCGCGGTGCAGTGGTTGCCAGCCCGAGTGTGGAAGAGGCCCGCCAGGTATTTATGGCGCGGCGCCTGGTAGAACGCGCGATTACCGAGCTGGCGGTCCAGCACGCCACTGCCGAACAATTGGCCGAACTGCGCCAGATGGTCAACGACGAGCGCGACAGCTTTTCCCGTGGCGACCGTGGGGCGGGTATCCGTCTCTCCGGCGAATTCCACCTCAAGCTGGCCGAGGCGGCGAAAAACGCGCCGCTGATCAGCTTCCAGCGCAGCCTGGTGTCCCAGACGTCATTGATCATCGCCCAGTACGAAAGCGGCAACCGCTCGCACTGCTCCTACGATGAACACACCCAGTTGATCGATGCGATCGAAGCGCGGGACGCGGCGTTGGCCGTGGACCTGATGATGCATCACATGGATCACATCGACAGCAAGCTCAACCTCGATGAGGAAAGTGCGTCGGATGATTTGCATGCGGTGTTTTCGCATTTGTTGCAGACCAAGAAGCCGGGGCGCTCTTCAGTAAAACTGTAATTTCCCTGAATCACCGGGGACAAAAAATGTGGGAGCGGGCTTGCTCGCGAATGCGGTGTATCAGTCGACAGATGTGTTGACTGATCCACCGCTTTCGCGAGCAAGCCCGCTCCCACATTGGTTTTGTGGTGTTGCTGAAATTAGCGTTGGTGTACCAATTGCCCGGCCGCATAGGTCTGCAACACCGTCCGATCATCCCCAAGCGTCATCAGCACAAACAACGTCTCGGCAATGTCATTGGCCTGTTTCAAGCGATAGCTCAGCAGCGGCGTGGCGTTGTAGTCCAGCACCAGGAAATCCGCATCCGTGCCCGGCTGCAACGTACCGATCTTGTCTTCCAGGCGCAGCGCCCGTGCGCCGCCCAATGTGGCGAGATACAGCGACTTGAACGGGCTCAATCGCGCGCCCTGCAACTGCATGACCTTGTAGGCTTCGTTCAAGGTTTGCAGCAACGAGAAGCTGGTGCCGCCGCCCACGTCCGTGCCCAGCCCTACATTCAATTTGTGTTTTTCCGCCATCGGCAGGTTGAACAAACCACTGCCGAGGAACAGGTTCGACGTCGGGCAGAACGCCACCGCCGAACCGGTCTCCGCCAACCGCGCGCACTCGTCATCACACAGGTGCACACCGTGGGCAAACACCGAGCGCTCGCCGAGCAGTTGGTAATGGTCGTACACATCCAGGTAGCCGTTTCGCTCGGGGAACAGCTCTTTTACCCACTCGATTTCCTGCTTGTTCTCACTGATGTGAGTCTGCATGTACAGGTCCGGGTATTCCCCCAGCAGTTGCCCGGCCAGCGCCAGTTGTTCCGGCGTGCTGGTCGGCGCGAAGCGTGGCGTCACGGCGTAGTGCAGGCGGCCCTTGCCGTGCCAGCGCTCGATCAGCGCCTTGCTTTGCTGGTAGCCGGTTTCGGCGGTGTCGGTCAGGTAGTCCGGGGCATTGCGGTCCATCATCACCTTGCCGGCGATCATGCGCAGGTCGAGTTTTTCCGCTGCTTCAAAGAACGCATTCACCGACTGCGGATGCACGCTGCCGAACACCAACGCAGTGGTGGTGCCGTTGCGTAGGAGTTCCTTGATGAAGATGTCAGCGACTTCCTCGGCGTGGGCCTTGTCGGCGAATTGGCTTTCACACGGGAAGGTGTAGGTGTTGAGCCAGTCCAGCAACTGCTCGCCGTAGGCGCCGACCATGCCGGTTTGCGGCAGGTGGATGTGGGTGTCGATCAGGCCGGGTGTGATCAGCGCGTCCTGGTAGTGGGTGATGTCGATGTCGGAAGGTAGAGTCGGCAGCAGGTCCTGCGCATGGCCGACAGCGCTGATCTGACCGTTCTCAATCACCAGTAGGCCATCTTCGAAATACTCGTAGGAGGCTTCGATGCCAACTTCGGCGGGGTCGGCGATGCTGTGCAGAATGGCGGCACGGTAGGCTTTGCGAGTCAAAGGCATGGTTATCTCAATTCAAATGGCTTGGCTGCGGCGTGAAGCCGGCAGCAGTTTGGCAATCGGTTCGGCGCTGGCGGTGTGCTGGCCGAAATTGGCGTTATAGGTGGCGATGATCTCGCCGGCGATGGAGATGGCGATCTCTACCGGCAATTTGCCCTTTACCTCGCTGAGGCCCATGGGGCAGCGCATGCGTTGCAATTGCGCGGCGTCGAAGCCGCGATCACGCAGACGGTGTTCGAACTTGACGCGTTTGGTCTTCGAGCCGATCAGGCCGAAGTAGGCGAAGTCGTTGCGTTTGAGCAGGGCGGCGGTGAGTTCCAGGTCCAGCGCGTGATTGTGGGTCATGACGATGCAGTAACTGCCCGCTGGTAGGTCGGCAATTTCGTCGACCGGCTCTTCGCTGACGATTTTACGCACGCCCTGGGGGATATGTTCCGGAAACTCCTGTTCACGCGAATCGATCCAGCGCACCCGGCACGGCAGGCTCGCCAGCAACGGCACCAGCGCGCGGCCGACGTGGCCGGCGCCAAACACCGCGATCTGTGCCTGCACCTGGCCCATAGGTTCGAACAGCAGCACCGTCACGCCGCCGCAGCACTGGCCCAGGCTGGCGCCGAGGCTGAAGCGCTCCAGATGGGTGTTCTGCTGGCCACGCACGAGCATGTCCCGGGCGATCTGCATCGCCTTGTATTCCAGGTTCCCGCCGCCGATGGTGTCGAAGGTCTGGGCGGCGCTGATCACCATCTTGGAACCGGCATTGCGTGGTGTGGAGCCGAGTTCTTCGATGATGGTCACAAGCACGCAGGGTTCGCCGCTGGTTTGCAGGTGGGCGAGGGCGCTGATCCAGTTGTTCATGTCTACCTCAACATTTCTGTTGTCAGTCAGGCCGCTATCGCAGGCAAGCCAGCTCCCACATTTGACGGTGTTCACAGATCAAAATGTGGGAGCTGGCTTGCCTGCGAAGGCAGCGCCTCGGTCTAGAGCGAAGCCATCTCGGTATCAGCCTCAACCACCTTCGCCGCCGTCAACTGGCGCATCTGCTCACAGCCCCACAGCACCCGTTCCGGCGTCGCCGGTGCATCGATCTTTGGCTGATGCCGGTAATCCGCCAGGCTCGCCACCGCATCCTTGATCGCGCACCACGAGGCAATCCCGAGCATGAACGGCGGTTCGCCCACAGCCTTGGAATGGAACACCGTGTCCTCCGGGTTCTTGCGGTTTTCCACCAGCTTGACCCGCAGGTCCAGCGGCATGTCCGCCACCGCCGGGATCTTGTAACTGGCCGGGCCGTTGGTCATCAGCTTGCCCTTGTTGTTCCACACCAACTCTTCCATGGTCAGCCAGCCCATGCCCTGGATGAACCCGCCTTCCACCTGGCCGATGTCGATGGCCGGGTTCAGCGAGGCGCCCACGTCGTGGAGGATGTCGGTGCGTAGCATCTTGTATTCGCCGGTCAGGGTATCGACGATCACTTCGCAGCACGCCGCGCCGAAGGCGAAGTAGTAGAACGGCCGGCCGCGTGACTGGCTGCGGTCGTAGAAGATTTTCGGGGTTTTGTAGAACCCGGTACTCGACAGCGAAACCTGGGCGAAATACGCCTGCTGGATCAGCGCTTCGAAGGTCAGGATCTGCTCGCGCACGCGCACATGGCCGTTGTGGAACGCCACGTCGGCCTCACTGACGTCGTACTTGCGCGCAGCAAACTCCACCAGGCGTTGCTTGATGGTTTCGGCGGCGTTCTGCGCGGCCTTGCCGTTCAGGTCGGCACCGCTGGAGGCGGCAGTCGGCGAAGTGTTGGGCACTTTGTCGGTGTTGGTGGCGGTGATCTGCACGCGGTCGATTTCCACCTGGAACACTTCGGCCACCACTTGCGCGACCTTGGTGTTCAAGCCCTGGCCCATTTCGGTGCCGCCGTGGTTCAGGTGGATGCTGCCGTCCGTGTAGATATGGATCAGCGCACCGGCCTGGTTGAGGAAACTGGCGGTAAACGAAATGCCGAACTTCACCGGGGTCAACGCCAGGCCTTTTTTCAGGATCGGGCTATGGGCGTTGTACAGGCGGATCGCTTCGCGGCGCTCGGCGTATTGGCTGCTGGCCTCCAGTTCGGCGGTCATCTCTTCGAGCAGGTTGTGTTCGACGGTCTGGTAGTAGTGGGTGACGTTGCGCTCGGTCTTGCCGTAGTAGTTGGCCTTGCGCACTGCCAGCGGATCGAGGGCTAGATGGCGCGCGATGGCGTCCATCACCTCCTCGATGGCGACCATGCCTTGCGGGCCGCCGAAGCCGCGATACGCGGTGTTGGACGCGGTGTTGGTCTTGCAGCGATGGCCGTTGACGGTGGCGTCGCCCAGGTAATAGGCGTTGTCGGCGTGGAACATCGCACGGTCGACAATCGAGTTGGACAAGTCCGGCGAGCAGCCGCAGTTGCCGGCCAGGTCCAGGTTGATCCCGTGCAAGCGGCCG
Source organism: Pseudomonas sp. AF03-9 (assembly GCF_020515815.1). Lineage (NCBI taxonomy): Bacteria > Pseudomonadati > Pseudomonadota > Gammaproteobacteria > Pseudomonadales > Pseudomonadaceae > Pseudomonas > Pseudomonas sp. AF03-9. The sequence goes on from NZ_JAHPJF010000002.1 coordinate 134,541, forward strand.
CTGTCGTCAAAGCCCACGTCGTATTCGATATAGAAGGGGTGGCGCTTGCCGGTCATCAGCATGTCTTCGACACGCGGCAGGCGCATCTTGGTCGGCTGGCCGGTGAGGCTCGCGACCACCGCGCACAGGCACGCGGGGCTGGCGGCCTGGGTTTCCTTGCCGCCGAAACCACCGCCCATGCGGCGCATGTCGACCACGATTTTGTTCATCGACACGTCCAGCACTTCGGCCACCAGTTTCTGCACTTCGGTGGGGTTCTGCGTGGAGCAGTAGACGATCATGCCGCCGTCTTCGGTGGGCATTACCGAGGAGATTTGCGTCTCCAGGTAGAAGTGTTCCTGGCCGCCGATGTGCAGGGTGCCCTGGATACGGTTTTTGGCCGACGCCAGCGCGCCTGCCGAATCACCCCGTTGGTGGGTGTGGCTGTCGAGCACAAAGTGCTTGTTGCGGAAGGCCTCGACCACATCCAGCACTGGCTCTAGGTCTTCGTATTCGATCACCGCAGCCATCGCGGCTTTGCGCGCGGTTTCCAGATCACGCGCGGCGACGGCGAGTACGACCTGGCCGACGAACTGCACCGTGTCGATGGCCAGCAACGGGTCGCCGGGCAGCAGTGGGCCGATGTCTTTCAGGCCTGGCACGTCTTCGTGGGTGATGACGATACGCACGCCTTCGAAGGCGTAGCAGGGCGCAGTGTCGATGCTGAGGATTTTCGCGTGGGCGCGGTCGGACATGCGCGCATACAGGTGCAACTGGTTGGGGAATTCCAGGCGGTCATCGATGTACTGCGCTTCGCCGCTGACGTGCTTGGCGGCGCTGTCATGCTTGACGCTGCGGCCGACTCCGGTGGTGAGGTCCTGGGCGAACAACTCGGCCAGTTCGGCCTGGGTTTTAACGACGGCGTGATGGTTAGACATAAGCGGTCACCCGAGTCTCGATGTGCGGTGTTTGCAGCTCGATGAAGTATTTGCGCAGCAGGTTCTGTGCGCTGAGCAGGCGGTATTCCTTACTGGCGCGGAAGTCCGACAGCGGGGTGAAATCCTCGGCCAGGGCGGCGCAGGCGTTCTCGACGGTGGCGCTGTTCCAGGTGGCGCCGAGCAACGCGGCCTCGCAGCTTTTGGCGCGTTTGGGCGTGGCGGCCATGCCACCGAATGCCACGCGGGCTTCGCGCACCACACCATTGTCGATCTTCAGGTTGAACGCGGCGCAGACCGCGGAAATATCATCGTCCAGGCGCTTGGACACCTTGTAGGCGCGAAACAGTGCATGGCCCTTGGGTACGATGATTTTTTCGATGAATTCGCTGTCCTGGCGGGCGGTGACGCGGTAGTCGATGAAATAGTCTTCCAGCGCCAGGGTGCGACGGGTGTTGCCCTTGCACAGCACGATCTGCGCGCCGAGGGCGATCAGCAGCGGCGGCGAATCGCCAATCGGCGAGGCGTTGCCAATGTTGCCACCGAGGGTGCCCTGGTTGCGGATCTGCAAGGAGGCAAAGCGCTGCAGCAGTTCACCGAAGTCCGGGTAGGCCTGGTGCAGCGCGGTGTAGCAATCGGAGAGGGCAGTGGCGGCGCCGATTTCCAGGCGGTCGTCAAAGTCTTCGATGCGCTTCATCTCTTCGATGTTGCCGACGTAGATCATCACTGGCAGGGTGCGGTGAAACTGCGTGACTTCCAGCGCCAGGTCGGTGCCGCCAGCCAACAGACGCGCTTGCGGGTAGGAATCGTAGAGGTCGGCCAGGTCGGCGACGGTCAGTGGCACCAGGCAGCGTTTGTCGCCGCTGTTGAGTTCGCCGGTCTGGGTCGGCGCGATGGCTTTGAGGCGCGCGATGGTCTGGGCTTCTCGGCTGTCGAACTGATCCTGGGGTTTGTTGCAGCAGGCCTGTTCGGCAGCGGCGAGGATCGGGCGATAGCCGGTGCAGCGGCACAGGTTGCCGGCCAGGGCCTCATGGGCTTTTTGGCTGTCGGGGGCGTCGCTGTTCTTTTGCAGGGCGAACAGCGACATCACGAAACCGGGGGTGCAAAAGCCGCACTGCGAGCCGTGGCACTCGACCATCGCCTGCTGCACGCTGTGCAGTTGGCCCTGGTGCTTGAGGTCTTCGACGCTGATCAGTTGTTTGCCGTGCAGCGACGACACGAAGGTCAGGCACGAGTTGAGGCTGCGATAACGGATCTGCTCGGCGCCCTGGGCGTCGGTGTGCAGTTCGCCGACCACCACGGTGCATGCACCGCAGTCGCCGCTGGCGCAGCCTTCCTTGGTGCCGGGCTTGCCCAGATGCTCGCGCAGATAGTTGAGCACGGTGAGATTGGGGTCCAGGGCGTGCTCGCTACGGAGTTCCTGGTTGAGTAAAAACTGGATCACGGAAGGCCTCGCAGACTCATTATTGTTGTTAACCGCTTTGCGCCGAATCTAGTCATCTCTGACTTTTCGGTCAACGAATTTCTGACCAGGGGGTCAAGAAAATGCGATCGCAACACTTTCAATTATGGTCCAGTCTTCTGGAACCGGCGTTTTCAGGGGCTTTTGAGTTTTCAGCTTTGCTTATTCCGTGCCAAATTCGCCACGGTGGGCGTAGCGCCATCAGCGGGCCAATGCGCTACACTGCCGCGCTTGTATCGATAGAAGATTTTGAAGGGAAAACATGACGTTCAAGGCGCCGGACAGTCTCGCCGAGCAAATCGCTCACCACCTCGCCGAACGCATCATTCGCGGCGAACTCAAGCCTGGGGAGCGCATCCAGGAGCAAAAGGTCACGCTGGCCCTCAATGTCAGCCGTGGTTCCGTGCGCGAAGCCTTGTTGATCCTCGAACGCCGCCACCTCATCGCGATCCTGCCGCGCCGTGGCGCCCACGTCACCGAACTCACCGCGCACAAGGTGCAGAGCCTGTGCACGCTGATGGGCGAGTTGTACATCCTGCTCGGCAATGCGGTCGCCCAAGGCTGGCAGACCCAGGCCGACATGGCGCCGTTCGTGCAGATCCAGCAGCGCCTGGTGACCAATTTCGAGCGCCAGGACATCCGCGCCTTCGTCGAAGAAAGCTTCAACGTGATGCGCGCCGCGTACCCCTTCGCCAACAACCCGTACCTGCAGGAAACCGTCGAGAACCTGCAACCGGCGATGAACCGCGCGTATTACCTGGCGCTGGATCAACGCAAGGCGTCCATGAGCGAATACCTGGTGCTGTTCGAGCAACTGCTCGCCGCCGTACTCGCCCGTGACCTGGCGCAGATCCGCCTGGTGTTGTCGGCCTACGGCGAGCGCAGTTGCTCGCTGGTCATCGCTGCGTTGGCGGACGCCTAAACGTGCGGCTCAAGTGCATCAAGCTGGCGGGGTTCAAATCCTTCGTCGACCCGACCACGGTGAACTTCCCCAGTAACATGGCGGCGGTGGTCGGGCCCAATGGTTGCGGCAAGTCGAACATTATCGACGCCGTCCGCTGGGTGATGGGCGAGAGCTCGGCCAAGAACCTGCGCGGCGAGTCGATGACCGACGTCATCTTCAACGGCTCCACCAGCCGCAAGCCCGTGAGCCAGGCCAGTATCGAACTGGTGTTCGACAACTCCGATGGCACGTTGATTGGCGAGTACGCGGCCTACGCCGAAATCTCGATCCGCCGCAAAGTGACCCGCGACAGCCAGAACAGTTATTTCCTCAACGGCACCAAGTGTCGCCGTCGGGACATCACCGATATTTTCCTTGGCACCGGCCTGGGGCCGCGCAGCTACTCGATCATCGAGCAGGGCATGATCTCCAAGCTGATCGAAGCCAAGCCCGAAGACCTGCGCAACTTTATCGAGGAAGCGGCCGGCATCTCCAAGTACAAGGAGCGCCGCCGCGAGACCGAAAACCGTATCCGCCGCACCCACGAGAACCTCGCCCGTCTCACCGACCTGCGTGAAGAGCTGGAGCGCCAGTTGGAGCGCCTGCACCGCCAGGCCCAGGCCGCCGAGAAGTATCAGGAATACAAGGGCGAGGAGCGCCAGCTCAAGGCGCAACTGTCGGCCCTGCGCTGGCAGGCGTTGAACGAGCAGGTCGGCCAGCGCGAAGCCATCATCGGCACCCAGGAAATCAGCTTTGAAGCCCTGGTGGCCGAGCAGCGCAACGCCGACGCCAGCATCGAGCGCCTGCGCGACGGGCACCATGATTTGTCCGAGCGCTTCAATCTGGTGCAGGGCCGCTTCTATTCGGTGGGCGGCGATATTGCCCGCGTCGAGCAGAGCATCCAGCACGGCCAGCAGCGTTTGCGCCAGTTGCAGGATGATCTCAAGGAAGCCGAACGCGCGCGCCTGGAGACTGAGTCCCACCTGGGCCACGACCGCACCTTGCTGCTGACCCTCGGCGAAGAGCTGGACATGCTCACCCCCGAGCAGGAAGTCACCAGCGCCGCCGCCGAAGAGGCCGCCGCCGCCCTGGAAGAATCCGAAAGCACCATGCATGGCTGGCAGGAGCAGTGGGACACGTTCAACCTGCAATCCGCCGAACCACGCCGCCAGGCCGAGGTGCAGCAGTCGCGCATCCAGCAGCTGGAAACCAGCATGGAACGCCTGGCCGAACGCCAGCGCCGCATGCAGGAAGAGCGCGCGTTGCTGTCCGCCGACCCGGAAGACGCGGCGATCATGGAGCTGAGCGAGCAACTGGCCGAAAGCGAAATGACCCTGGAAGAGCTGGAGGCCAGCGAAGAACAACAAGTGGAGCGCCTGGAGCAGTTGCGCCAGCAGTTGCAACAGGCGACCCAGGCGCAACAGCAGGCCCAGGGCGATTTGCAGCGGCTCAATGGGCGCTTGGCGTCCCTTGAAGCCTTGCAGCAAGCCGCTTTGGACCCGGGCACCGGCACCGCCGAATGGCTGCGCGATCAGCATCTGGCCGAACGCCCGCGCCTGGCGGAAGGCCTGAAAGTGGAAGCGGGCTGGGAGCTGGCGGTGGAAACCGTACTCGGCGCCGACCTGCAAGCGGTGCTGGTGGATGATTTTGGCGGCTTTGACTTGGCCGGGTTTGCCCAGGGCGATCTGCGTTTGCTCAGCCCGGCGGCGGATGGCACGCGGGTGCCGGGCAGTCTGTTGGACAAAGTTGAAGCGGCGATTGATCTGTCGCCCTGGCTGGGCCAGGTCAAGCCGGTGGATTCCCTGGAGCAGGCCCTGGCCCAGCGTGGTCAAATGGCGGCCGGCGAAAGCCTGATCAGCCGTGACGGCTACTGGGTCGGCCGGCACTTCCTGCGGGTGCGCCGCGCCAGTGAAGCGGAAAGCGGCGTATTGGCCCGTGGCCAGGAAATCGTCAACCTGATCGCCGAGCGTGAAGAGCGCGAAGCCACCCTGGAAAGCCTGGAAACCCAACTGCAAACCCTGCGCGCCACCCAGCGCCAGCAAGAGACCGGCCGCGAACACCTGCGCCGTCTGTTGCAGGACGAAGCGCGCCAGCAAGGCGAGCTGAAAGCCCAGCTGTCCGCGAGCAAAGCCAAGGTCGAGCAACTGACCCTGCGCCGCACCCGCCTCGACGAAGAAGTTGCGGAAATGGGCGAGCAGCGCGCCCTGGAACATGAACAGATCGGCGAAGCGCGCCTGCAGTTGCAGGAAGCCCTCGACAGCATGGCCCTCGACACCGAGCAGCGCGAACTGCTGCTGGCCCAGCGTGACAGCCTGCGCGAACGCCTCGACCGTGTGCGTCAGGAGGCCCGCCAGCACAAGGATCATGCGCACCAGCTGGCGGTACGGTTGGGCTCGCTCAAAGCTCAGCACGCGTCCACCGCCCAGGCCCTTGAGCGTCTGGAGATGCAATCCGAACGCCTCACCGAAAAGCGCGAGCAACTGAGTCTCAACCTGGAAGAGGGCGAGGCGCCGCTGGAAGAGTTGCGCCTCAAGCTCGAAGAACTGCTCGACAAGCGCATGACCGTCGACGAAGAACTCAAGACCGCGCAGATCGCCCTGGAAGACGCCGACCGCGAACTGCGCGACGCTGAAAAGCGCCGCACCCAGGCCGAGCAGCAATCCCAGTTGATCCGTGGCCAACTCGAACAACAGCGCATGGAATGGCAAGCCCTGACCGTGCGCCGCAAGACCCTGCAAGACCAGCTGCTTGAAGATGGCTACGACCTGCACGGCGTGCTCAACACGTTGACCACCCAGGCCAACGAGAAAGACGCCGAGGAAGAACTGGAGCGGATTGCCGCGCGTATCCAGCGCCTTGGCGCGATCAACCTCGCGGCCATCGACGAATACCAGCAACAATCCGAGCGTAAACGTTATCTGGACGCGCAGGACGCCGACTTGGTCGAGGCCCTGGACACCCTGGAAAACGTGATCCGCAAGATCGACAAGGAAACCCGCAACCGCTTCAAAGATACCTTTGATCAGATTAATAGCGGTTTACAGGCGTTATTTCCGAAAGTTTTCGGCGGTGGCAGCGCTTACTTGGAACTGACGGGCGAAGATCTACTCGATACAGGGGTAACGATCATGGCGCGGCCTCCGGGCAAGAAGAACAGCACCATCCATTTGTTGTCCGGCGGCGAAAAAGCCCTGACCGCATTGGCCCTGGTATTTGCCATCTTCAAGTTGAACCCGGCGCCGTTCTGCATGCTCGACGAAGTTGACGCGCCATTGGATGACGCTAACGTTGGGCGTTACGCGCGACTGGTTAAAGAGATGTCCCAGACCGTGCAGTTCATCTATATCACCCACAACAAGATCGCCATGGAAATGGCGGATCAATTGATGGGTGTGACGATGCACGAGCCTGGGTGTTCGCGACTGGTTGCGGTGGATGTGGAAGAAGCGATGGCGATGGTGGAATCCTGACCCACGCTTCGAAAGAGAATTTACAGCAGGATGTGAGGTGATTTAACCGTCCGGCAAAGATGGCCTAACGACATAATTGTCCAAGGCATTTTGACAGACGGTGTAAAGTTATCTTTGGTCGTGCTAGTTTAATGTCAATTTTTCGTGTGCGTGGGCAAAACGTCAGTCAGAACATAGAGTTGGCGCCACGTTTTAAAGCGGTTTGCACGGTGCTAAACCCCTTATTTTTCAGCATTTTTTATTAGAGGCACGGGATTACATGGAAATCGGTCTGCGCGAGTGGCTGATCGTCATCGGCATTATTGTCATTGCCGGTATTCTTTTTGATGGCTGGCGCCGCATGCGCGGTGGCAAGGGCAAGCTCAAGTTCCGTCTGGACCGCAACCTGTCCAACTTGCCTGACGACGACGGCGGCGCCGAGCTGCTGGGGCCGCCCCGTGTGCTGGATACCCATAAAGAACCGCAACTGGACGAGCATGACCTGCCGTCGATGAGCGCGCCGCTGCGTGAAGCCCGCGAGCCGTCGCCCAAGCGTGGCAAGCGTGCCAGCACCGCCGTGGCCGAGCCGCATCAGGGCGACCTGAACCTCGACGTCGATGAAGGCCCGAGCTTCAGCAGCCGCGATGATGATTTCCCCGATGAGAATGTCGGCAAGACTGCCACGCGCCAATCGGTCAACGACCAGCCGGCTGCCGAAGAAGTCTTGGTGATCAGCGTGATCTGCCGCGACGCTGCAGGTTTCAAAGGCCCGGCGCTGTTGCAGAACATCCTCGAAAGCGGCCTGCGGTTTGGCGAGATGGATATTTTCCACCGTCACGAAAGCATGGCCGGTAACGGCGAAGTGCTGTTCTCCATGGCCAACGCGGTCAAGCCCGGCACCTTCGATCTGGACGACATCGACCTGTTCAGCACCCCGGCGGTGAGTTTCTTCCTCGGCCTGCCAGGCCCGCGTCACCCGAAACAAGCGTTCGACGTCATGGTGGCTGCGGCGCGCAAGTTGTCCCAGGAACTGAACGGCGAACTGAAAGATGATCAACGCAGCGTCCTGACCGCCCAGACCATCGAACACTACCGTCAGCGCATCGTCGAGTTCGAGCGTCGCGCCCTGACACAAAAACGCTGAGTAGAATAAGCGCACCAACATTTGAGCAGCTACGGCTGCTCTTTTGCTTTATGAGAGAACACCGATGACCGCCGCCCACACCCGCATCCTCGAACTGCGCGCTGAACTGGATCAGCACAACTACCGCTACCACGTCCTCGACGAGCCGAGCATTCCGGACGCCGAGTACGACCGCTTGTTCCACGAACTCAAGGCCCTGGAGGCCGAGCATCCGGAGTTGGTCACGCGGGATTCGCCGACACAGCGGGTGGGCAGTGCGGCGTTGTCGGCGTTCACCCAGGTCAAGCATGACGTGCCGATGCTCAGTCTCGGCAACGCATTCGATGAAACCACCATGCTCGAGTTCGATCGCCGCGTGACCGAAGGGCTCGACTTGCCCACCGGCGATCTGTTTGGCGGTGGTGCCGCGGTGGAATACAGCTGTGAGCCCAAGCTCGATGGCCTGGCGGTCAGCCTGCTGTATCAGGATGGCGAACTGGTGCGCGGCGCCACCCGTGGCGACGGCACTACCGGCGAAGACATCAGCGTGAACGTGCGCACCGTGCGCAATATCCCGCTGAAGCTGCACGGCAGCGGTTGGCCGGCGACCCTCGAAGTGCGCGGCGAAGTGTTCATGTCCAAGGCCGGTTTCGAACGGCTCAACGCCGCGCAACTGGAAATCGGCGGCAAGACCTTCGCCAACCCGCGCAACGCCGCCGCCGGCAGCCTGCGCCAGTTGGATTCGAAGATCACCGCGAGCCGCCCGCTGGAGTTCTGCTGCTACGGCGTGACCACCGATCTCAGTGATACCCATATCGGCAACCTGCAACAGTTGCAGAAGTGGGGCATGCCCATCAGCCATGAGCTGAAACTGGCCAAGGGCATCCAGGACTGCCTGGAGTATTACCGCGACATCGGCGAGCGGCGCAGCAGCCTGCCGTATGAAATCGACGGCGTGGTGTTCAAGGTCAACAGCATTGCCTACCAGCGTGAACTGGGCTTTCGCGCCCGCGAACCGCGCTGGGCCATTGCGCATAAATTCCCGGCCACGGAAGAGCTGACTGAACTGCTCGACGTGGAATTCCAGGTCGGCCGCACGGGCGCCGTCACCCCGGTGGCGCGCTTGAAGCCGGTCAAGGTCGCGGGTGTCACCGTCTCCAACGCCACCTTGCACAACATGGATGAAGTGGCACGCCTGGGCGTCATGATCGGCGACACGGTGATCATCCGCCGCGCCGGTGATGTGATCCCACAGGTCGTCTCCGTGGTGCTCGAGCGTCGTCCGGAACACGCCCGTGCGGTGCCGATCCCCGAGAGCTGCCCGGTGTGCGGTTCCCATGTGGAGCGTACCCAGTTGGTCAAGCGCAGCAAGGGCAAGGAAACTGTCAGTGAAGGCGCGGTGTACCGCTGCGTCGGCCGCCTGGCGTGTGGGGCGCAGCTCAAGCAAGCGATCATCCATTTTGTCTCGCGCCGGGCCATGGACATCGACGGCCTGGGCGACAAGACCATCGAGCAACTGGTGGATGAAAAGCTCATCGGCTCGCCGGCTGACCTCTACAAGCTCAAGTACGAGCAGATCATCGACCTGGAAGGCTTCGCCGACATTTCCAGCAAGAAGCTGATCACCGCCATCGAAAACAGCAAGACTCCGACCCTGGCGCGCTTTATCTATGCCCTGGGGATTCCGGACGTGGGCGAGGAGACCGCCAAGGTGCTGGCGCGCTCCCTGGCTTCCCTGGAGCGGGTGCAGAAGGCCTTGCCGGAAGTGCTGACGTACTTGCCCGATGTGGGGTTGGAAGTGGCGCACGAGATCCACAGCTTCTTTGAAGACAGCCATAACCAGGACGTAATCGGCGCGTTGCTGTCGCCGGACGAGTGCGGCCTGCAATTACAGGATCAAGGCGACCTGAGCGCCGAGTTCGCCGCCAGCGCGACCTTGGGCGGTTTGCTCGACAAACTGCACGTGCCCAGTGTCGGCCCGGGTGCTGCGCAGAAACTGGCAGACAAGTTCGGCAGCCTGCAAGGCGTGATCAACGCTGATTGGCTGGACATGCGCCAGGCGCTGCCCGAGAAGCAGGCCAAGGCGGTGCGCGAGTTTTTTGATAACCCCGACAACGCCCGCCGTGCCCTGGCCATTGAGCAGCAGCTCAAGGACTTTGGCATGCACTGGGACAGCGAAAAGAAAGTCGTCGAAGGCTTGCCCGAAGCCGGTCACACCTGGGTACTCACCGGTTCCCTGGAGCTGATGAGCCGTGACGTCGCCAAGGACAAGCTGGAAAGCCTCGGCGCCAAGGTGGCGGGTTCCGTTTCGGCGAAAACCCATTGCGTGGTCGCCGGGCCGGGCGCCGGTTCAAAACTGGCCAAGGCCAGCGAGCTGGGCCTGAAGGTGCTGGATGAAGAGGCCTTTGTTGCCTTCCTGGCCAAGCATCACATCACGCTCTGATAAAGGTCTTTTGTAGTGAGCGGGCTTGCCCCGCGCTGGGGCGCGCAGCCGCCCCAAACGGTACGCCGCGGTGTTTCAGGAAGAACGCGGTGCCTGGATTTGGGGCGGCTTCGCCCCCCAGCGCGGGGCAAGCCCGCTCACTACAACGATGTGGAACGATCTCTAGGGGGAAATGATCTAGTCTCTGTCACCCAGGGAGAGACGCCATGTTCCGCTACTTCGAACAACTCAGTTCGCGCATTGCCGCACCGTTCGTGGCCGATACCACGCGCAACGCCAAGGTATGGCAGTGCCGCTGCGGCCAATCCTTGTTCTTTCGCAACAGCCAGTGCCTGGCCTGTCAGGCGCTGTTGGGTTATCAGCCCCAGCAAGGTCGCTTGGCCTCCCTGCAGCCCGGTCCTGTCGAAGGCACCTGGCAGCAGGACGGCAACCTGGAAGCGGGCGCCTTCCGTCGTTGCGCCAACCTCGACACCCCGGCCGCCTGCAACTGGCTGATCCCGGCCCACAGCACTGCGGCGCTGTGCGTGGCGTGCAGCCTCAATCGCACCATTCCCGACCTGTCGATCCCGGAAAACCCCGAACGCTGGCGCAAAGTGGAGACCGCCAAGTGTCGCCTGGTGGCGCAACTCATCAGCCTGGGTTTGCAGGTCGTACCCAAAAGCGTCGACGAAGACACCGGCCTGGCCTTCGATTTCATCGGCATCGACCTGGAAGGCAACGCGCCCATGACCGGCCATGCCAGCGGCCTGATCACCCTGGACATCAAGGAAGCCGACGACGCCCATCGTGAGAAAGTTCGCGTGCAGATGCGCGAGCCTTACCGCACCTTGCTCGGACATTTTCGCCATGAGGTGGGGCATTACTACTGGGACCGGCTGATTGCCGACACCCACTGGATCGAGCCGTTTCGCCAACTGTTCGGCGACGAACGCGCCAGTTATGCCGATGCCCTCGATCAGCACTATCAGCAGGGCCCACGTCCCGACTGGCAGCAGGCCTGCGTCAGCGCCTACGCGACCATGCACCCCTGGGAAGACTGGGCCGAAACCTGGGCGCATTACCTGCACATGATGGACGCCGTCGACACCGCCCTGGGCTTCGGCATGAGCGCGCGCGAGATGGACCTGGATTACCAGCCGTTCCCCCTCAGCACCCTCTACGATCCCGAGCACCCGGGCGGCCCGGCGTTCCTGTCGTTCGTCAACGCGTGGATCGAACTGGCCGGGATGCTCAACGAGCTGTCGCGCAGCATGGGCCAGCCGGATTTCTATCCGTTTGTACTGCCGCCGGCGGTGATCGCCAAGCTGCACTTCATTCACTTGGTGATCCAGGAGGAGGGCGGCCGGGCGGATGAGGTCCTACAGGCCCAGTGAAATGGCTTTTCTGTGGGAGCTGGCTTGCCTGCGATAGCATCACCTAGGTCCAACTGATACACCGAGGTGCCTGCATCGCAGGCAAGCCAGCTCCCACAGGGGGCGATGTACTCGCTGAGGCCGTGGGCAAGTGCTTGAACCGCCAGATGTTTTTATTCCAGCACCAACGGTTGTAACTTCCGATGAGATCGGTACAATGGCCCCGCTTGCCGAGAGGCAGGCGTCGTTATGGTGACCCCATCGGTCCCCCCGCAACGATTACCCGTGAACCTGGTCAGAGCCGGAAGGCAGCAGCCACAGCGGGAACATTGTGTGCCGGGGTGTGGCTGGTGGGGTTGCCTCCAATCATCCAGGTGATTGATTCTTAACGGTTTTCACCCTTTGCCACGCGGTGGTACAAGGAGTGATACATCCGTGTCGACCATCCCGTCCTACCTTTTGCTGTCCCGCCACTCGGTCTACTACTTCCGAATCGTGGTGCCGGATGTCATTCGCCCGTTATTCCCCCAAAGAGAAATTCGTCGCTCCCTGCAAACTCGTTGCAAGCGGGAGGCGCTGATTCGTGGGCGTGACATTCTGGCCCAGGTCCAAGGCCTGTTCACGCAAGCGTTCCAGGGGAGTAGACCCTCTGTTGAGCTTCTGCGCGGAGCCTGGGAGGCAGGAGGCAAACGTCTTGCCTGTTGGGCGTCGTGGCTGCGTCAGCAGCAGTTGCTTGGCGTCGCTATGCCTTCGCCTGAAGCCTTGCGGGAAACGCCCCCAGTAGCCGTACACGCATCCACAGCCCCGTCTTCCGTGATAGCAAAAGGATCTGCACAGCAATCGCCTGGCTTCCTCGCGGTGGTCGACGAACAACTGGTCCAGCAGCGCCGGGAGGGCGTCGCGGTCAAGTCGCTAGACGACAAGCGTGCGGTAGCCGTGCTGCTGACCCGAATCATCGGTGACATGCCCATCGACCAGATAACCCGGAAGGACGCCCACCTGTTCCGGGAGACGGCGCTGAAACTTCCCCCGCGCTTGCATCAGTTGCCGGACCAACCCCTTGAGCAGTCGATTTCGGAGGCGACCACGACCATCAGCGTGACGACCTTCAACAATTACGTGAAGAATCTGACGACCTTCTTTTCGTACGCGGTCAGGGAGGGCTATTGCAGTCGTAATCCGTTCGATGGTCTGCGTGTGCGTATACGGCGCAAGGTCAGCGATGAGCGAAGCGCGTTCAGTGCTGATGACCTGAAGGCATTGTTTAACGTTGCGACGTATGCGCCCGCCCGTGGCCCTAAGCCAAATCAATACTGGCTCCCCCTCCTGGGGCTCTACACGGGGGCAAGGCTTAACGAGTTGTGCCAACTTTACACTGATGACGTGGTGACCATCGACGGTATCGCCTGCATCCACATACGAGCTACAAGGCCGGACCAGAAGCTGAAGACAGCGTCCTCCGAACGACTTGTGCCAATACATTCCAAGCTCTTGGCATTGGGCTTCCTAGAATACGTGGCAAAGGTGAAAGAGGCGGGCGACGAACGCGTGTTCCCGGAGCTGACTTGCCATAAAAAGCACGGTTACAGTGCTGCGCCGTCGAAGTGGTTTACTCGCGTGCGTGAACAGTTGGGCTTCCGCGATGACTCTGCCAAGAAGGACTTTCACAGCTTCCGTCATACGCTAGCTGACCATCTTAAACAGAAAGGAGTTTCTGAGTCGTTAGTTGGTGGGGTTTTGGGCCACCAGTCAGGCGGAATCACATTTGGTCGTTATGGGAAGGACTTTAAACCGAATGTACTAGCACCCGTGATTGAGATGGTAAGCCTAACTTCACTATGAAAGTTGGATGCCTCAATGTTCCAGCATGGCGGTTTGTCGGTTATGTTTTCAAGATGCGCCCGGCTGGCTGCACTTTGGTTGGTCTTTGCTGTTACCATGCGCAACATGCCTTGACAGCCTTGTACACGGGGCTGCCTTTAACATCAGGGTGACAAAATACGATCTGAAAAGATAAAGGTTTTTGCTGTTTGGCTTATTGTCAGGCACAAAAAACCCCGTCCCGTAGGGGACAGGGTATCAGCGTTGCTGAAGGGGGAAGACTTGGCGGTACTAACCCTTCAACGACTCAACCAATGCCATAGGCAAGGGCTGTGGGGGAAGTGTGGGCTATACGGTATGCTAATACAATACCGTATAACTTCTAGCTGATAGCTGGTACACATTTCCTACTCTCTTGCCATGGCGACCCACAAGGGAATCAGCCATGAGAGATATGAAACGACGACGTGTTAGGCGTCGCACACCGCAGTACCTCCGCACCGTCCATGTAAGCGCTTACAGCCGTACTCGTTACGGGCAGAGGGAGAGCGTGTGTGAGCATTACCGCAGTCCACCTTGGACGCAGTTGGTGTTCGACTTCTAAGCATCCACGGGGTGGGTAACTGCCCCGTTCTCTTTTTCCGGGCGCGGAGGTCGCGTTCCTGGGTCAGTTGGTCGACCTTCCTAGACATGATGTTCATTGCCCGCATGAATAGTTCGTCATCGGACAGCTCGCTGGTCGCTACCTTTTATTCGCCCAGAACATAGGCGCCGTCCTTACAGATGGCTGGGAGGACCACGCGGGTTACCCAATCCTGGAGTGTGCGGGCCTCGGGTTTGTCGCTGCGCATGATGAGTTTGTAGAGATCGGGTTCGCTGATTAACCAGCATTCCCGGCCGGGAGGTGGTCTACAGAGGTTCGCACTCTCAAGGTCTTTCGTGATGGTCCGGCGGGACCAAGACACCTCCGTGTTGCCGTAAACCCAACGCGTTGTAAACGTCGACAGCCACCAACCATGGCTGGCCTTTGTCTTCAATGAAGCGCAGGCCACCAGGTCGAAACCGAAAGTTTGCACCTGACTCATTGGACCTCTTCGACCAGTACGCGAATGTTCAGGGCCGCTTGCGTTGCCGCTTTTGCTTCATCACGGAGGGCCACGGCCTGGGTGTCCAGGGCTTCGCCTGGCTCGACCTTGTTGTTCGCCTGGTCATGGTTACATTGCGGTGCGAATCACTGGCTACACTGGATTACCGGAACACAATGGAGGCAGTTATGGATGCAATCGATGATAAGGAGCGATCCGACGCCTAACTTGAAGTGATGGAGCGTCTGTGTCGTGAATACGGCGAAGCCTTGAAAGCTTATGACAAGGCTAAGGAGGCTGGGGACCCTGAGGTAGCATCCCGGTTGGAGCTGGTCGTGGCTGAAAAGTCCAATGTCATGCAGGCCTACATGGAGCGCAACCAGAAGGGCACTTACGCTGCCCTGCACTGATGTTTGGCTAAAGCAACAGGGGGATGGACACGCAGCCTCCATCCACCCTTCACGGTTGTTACGTCGTGACGCTCGCCATGGTCAGCTCATAAACGCACTCGCCGTTGGCTCCACGACAGGCCAGCGTGTCAGCTTCCTCGTTACCCCGGTTGCCGGTGTGCCCCTCGACCCATACGAAAGTCACCTCCCGTTGCTCTATGAGCTTGTCGATTTGCTCCCATAGGTCGCGGTGCGCAACAGACTTCTTGCTACTGTTCTTCCAGCCCTTGGCCTTCCAGTTGGGCAGCCATTCGTTTGCCCCTTTGACCACAAGCTGGGAGTCGCTGTAGAGGGTGATAGGCATTGGCTTATTGCAACGCTTCAGTGCCTCCAGGGCTGCCAGCAGTTCGGCTCTATTGTTGGTCTGAGGCTGGCCACGGGGGACCGGAGCGGCCAGCTTCAATGTCTTTCCTTCGGGGTTGGTGATGTAGGCGCCCCAGCCTGCTTTGGCGTTGGGTTTACCGTTGCTCGGGCAGGCGCCGTCGACGTAAGCAATGTACGTGGTCATGGATTGATGTCCTTTGATAATGGTGTTTTGGTAGCGACCGAAGAAGTCGGCTGCTAGACGTGAGGGGTTTTACGTTGAGGGGCAAAGCGCACCGGACCAATTCCCGACATAGGTACAGGTGGACCGCTACGGTGAAAGACCAAGTTATCGTTGGGGGAAGTTCAGGGGCGGCCGTGGTGGACGGCAGTAGCGAAGCTGCTGTCGGCTGCCCAGCGAGGACGACCAACTAGTAACGAAGGCTTAGAGGGTGGTGTTCGTAGTCAATCCCATAGCAAGACAGACTGAGTTTTTACTTTGGTTGGAAACTAACAACCTTGTCCCCTTAGCTGGTCGGGATTGTTGGTCAGGCTCGATGGACCCAAACAGCAGCTGCGCTACTGCCCGGTTCACGCCTGCCCTCAGTTGTCTGCTTATATAATATCTGGCAGGAAATTGAGGTCCCGTAATACAAGGGCTACAGGCCCGTTCGACCGCCAAATTCGGCGGGGCTAATGCCAAGCCAATCCGAGTACGCAGCGTCACGGCCTTGGAGGTCGCCTCTCCAGGCGTACCAGGGATGAACCGTGATACGTGTTGGCCATTGGCGTCCTTGGGCCTTGCGCTTCACTATGTTCATGCTTTCCAAGTCCTTGAGCGCGCGCTCAACCGACCTTTGTGGTGTGTCCAAAGCCTTTGCCAGATCTTCAATGCGGCCGAACCAGTAGTTTCTTCCAGACAGGTTCTGAGCAAGGTGGCTCAGCGTGCAAACAGCATTTTTTGTGGCGCAGGTACGAAGCAGGTCAAGTGCTTTTTTTGCGCTGAAGTACTTTTTGTTTAGCCAGGCGTCAAATGGAATCAGAGCTTCACTGAGTTCCTCACTGTCCCTTGCTTGTGTCGGCAGCTTGGTGTCGAGACCAACGTAAACTTCGATCCTACTTACGACTCTGTGCCTAGGAAGCTTGCGAGTGGAGTGGAGGATTAGGCCGGTATTTGGGTCCACAAAGTACATGTGGTTTCCGACGGTGACAGCGATGGACGGTCTGCCTGCTGTTGGTTTGAATCGAGTGTTAGTGTCTTGGTCGCTGCGTTGCGGAGCAATGTCAGCATTCATGTTAATTGCGTCCATTCAGCGACTCCGCACAACTGAGCCAAGGGCGTGCCAGTACGGGGCCTCCCAGTCGGGCTGGAGAAGGTCGAGCATGTCGGTGTCGGTCCACGTAAGGCCGCTGACCAGGGCCAGTTCCAGGGCTTCAGCAAGCCGTGTATCGCGCCATTTACGCCTGCTGATAGCAGTGGCAAGACAAGTCAGGCGGGCAAGGTGGTCTGCACGTAGGTGTAGATTGAGGCGCACAAGGCGCATGGGTTGTTTCATGGGATTGAAGTCCAGTGATAGCAAGCGCCAAAGCCCCGCCGTGGTTTTCCAGGCAGGGTTGATGGCGCGCGGGAAGGGAGATGATTGAATCGGAGGCGCACCGGGATGCGCAGTCAGGTCAGGCAAATACTTGCAGTAACGCTCAACTTTCCGGGGCACGATTTACTAATTCAGAACTCGGGAAACTCCCCCTCTCTGGCAAGGCTCAATCGCTGGAGCATTGTTTTGGTTTTATGGATTTTTCGGAGTGAGTCCAACAATGCTTTTTCAAGGTGCTCAGCAATTACCGCCGGAAGAATGGGGGAGCAGTATGCAACTTCTTTAAGAAGTTCTTCATGTGCTGGCATTCTCACCTTCAATTCAAAGCATAGGTCCGCTACATCCATTAACGTATGTAGCAGAGCGCTCTGGAGAGGGTTGGGGTAAGGAGTGTGAATGTACGCAGCGAAGTCACAGGACGCGGGTTGGTTTTCGTGGAGCGACGCTGTGGAGTTGGTCTGGGTATGCGAAATCATTTTTTTTCCGTTATTTTTGGGATAGGCGAAGTCTCCCCGCAAGTGCGTTGAGCATGGGGGGGCGATCGCTGGATGGACGAGGATGGGTGTGTGTATCTATAGACTGGCACTAATTACCCGCCGTCTTGCTCTAGGCCAAGCAAACCGGGGCTTTCAGGCGTATTTAGGGATTTGATCGCAGAGGCATTTTTCAGGCGGTGATGGATCCTTCAACCATCCTGCCGTTTGACCTACGAAGAACTGGTGAGGGGCATGTTGCCCAAGCGAAAATTTGCTCCAGCATTTCGCTGTCGATCAACCAATCGCGGTCAGATTCGTGGTTAGTTGTTCAGAGGATGGATGTCCTGTGATAGCAAACCCCCGCCTGGGGAGCCCCGGCGGGGTCGTTAAGTCGCGGGACATAGGTTGGTTATTGCGTAGCTTGGCGCGAAGCTGACTGGTTATGCAAAGACTGGCAGTAATTCAGGAGCTGCGTAAAACGGCGCCTTCCGACTTGTATAATGGCTTGCCCTAATTCTCCTGGCGCCCTCACGCGTGGCTTCAGACGGGCTCTGCGAGGTACTTGTAAAGCGTGGACTGGCCAATCTTAAGGTGAGCCGCCACTGCCGCTTTCGCCATGCCATTGTTGACCAGCTCACGGGCAGTTTTCACAAGGATAGGGTCCAGCGCCTTGCGCCCAGTGTACTTCCCGTCAAGCTTGGCTTTCGCGATGCCAATGCGTTGCCGTTCAAGCATTAGCTCTCGCTCCATCTTCGCCATTCCCGCCATGATGGTGAATACCATCTCCCCTGCTGGGGTTGTGATGTCGATGCCCAGGTTGTCGATGGTCAGCTTGACGTTACGCGCCTTCAACTCCTCCGCCAGGGCCAGCACTTCAGCGCTGTTACGTCCCAAGCGCGATACCTCTCTTACAACGAGTCCATCGCCCGCCTGGAGGCTCGCCAGCAGTTTCTTGAACTTGGGGCGGTCAGTGGTCGTGCCAGTGAAGCGTTCTTCTACGATGACGCCGTGGGGGTAAAGGCCCTTCAAGAAGTCGGCCTGGGCATCGGGGTCTTGTTCGTCGGTCGAGACGCGGGCATAGAGGTAGATAGTCAAAGCCAGAAATTCCATATAGGGTCTAAGATGACGTGAGAATGCGTTATTCTACTATGGAAAACAACCCCAAATAGAGGCTCTTTCGGTTTCTCGATGGGGGATGGTCCAAATGGGCAAGGGGAGAGCTGATAGCTGCATGCAGGCGGCACATCCTTGTGGATGCTGCGACATGAATTTGGTGCCGTCGAGGTGATGGCAATTTAATGGTCCGTCGGGTAAATTTCTGGTCAATCGTTTAAAGAGCAGTTGCCATGGAAGACTTAGCTACCAAAATCATTCCGTTGGTTCAAATGCTCATCCCAGGATTTATCACGACGATGATGTTTTATTGGTTGGCAGACGTGAAGACGCCGGGCCAATTTGAAAGGACGATTCAAGCGCTCGTTGGTACTGGCATCATCACCCTGTTAGTGGCTTGCGTCCGCTTAGCCTTGGAGTTTGTCGGGGAAAAGTACCCCATATTCTCGCCATGGAGCCCTACTGTAGAAAGCTCGTGGGGAGTAGGGCTAGCGGTGGGTATAGGCCTTCTCCTTGCCTATGCTTCAAACCACGACCATTTCTACAGATTTGCCCGCTGGTTGGGGCTTACGTCGAGGGCGTCGAACTCCGAATGGATCTTTACTTTCAGAAGGCGTGAGGGAAAGAACATCGTGTTGACGTTACTGGATGGAAGGCGTCTGTTTGGATACCCTTCAGCTTGGCCGGCGTCTCCAAAGGATGGCCATTTCTTAATCACCCAGCCTTCTTGGGTGGATGCGAATGACCAATGGGTAGACGTGGTCGGCGTTGAAAGTTACTTGATCTGCAATACCGATGTACTGATGGTTGAGTTTATGGAATAGGGTCCCACATAGGCGTCATACGCCGTTCGATGGCCCCTTAACCCGGCGGCGCAAGCCATGCAGGTTAGCGCCCTTGTGTACTTTCTCATGCCCGCCCAAAGCCTTAGATAGATGAGGAAATGAAATGGAAAAGAGAGGCATATCCAGCCCCCCTAAAAGCCCCGCGACAAGCGGGGTGAACAAGCCTCCGACGCCTACATCAATTCGACCCTCGGCGCCTCCGAAGGCTCCACCCAAACCAGCGCAAAAGTAGGAGACCCTGGCATGAGCGACGATAAGAAAAATAGAGTTCCCGTGTTTGATGGCGTCAGCCCGGTGATGGTTGCGGGCAGTAGACCAGCCACGCCTCCCAAAGCCCCTCCACCTTGCCCTGCTCCTAAACCCGTGAAAACTCCAAAGTGAAGTTTTTCAGGCGCCTCCCCCCCCACCGGGGGGATGTATTTACGTGCTATACCATTCAATCACGCACGAATTTCTCACCCCAAAACTAGCTTAGAGGACAAGCCCAGTGGTTAGGCGAGTGCACGATAATTCGACGTAGCGGCGTTCGCAGAGGTGATGAAATGTCTTCAGATGGAAAACGCCTTGAAAACTTGGTCGCTTGGATCGAGTCGACCTTGGCGCCCAACGGATTTGAAGTAGTTCAAAATCTTCGGACACGTGGTACTGAAGTCGGAGGAGGGGAGTTCGACATTGTGCTTCAAGGACGTGTCGGCTCTTTGAATCTCAAGTGGTTGATTGAGTGCCGTGACCGTCCTTCGGAGGGGCCAGCCCCGAGTAGCTGGGTTCAGCAGTTAATGGGACGCAAGCAAGGATTTGGGTTTGATGTGGTCACGGCTGTTTCCACTACAGGATTCACTGCCGATGCCTTGGCGATGGCGCGTACGTTCAGGATTAGCACTCGAACGGTGAAAGGGCTTACTCCGGAAGAGTTTAGCTCTTGGGTAAGCGCCCCGTTTATTACTAGCCAATGCCGGCGCATGGAACTGGAAGGCGCTTCATTTCTGTTGGATGGTGTATCTACCCCCGAGCGTCAGGCAGCTTTACAGAGCGTTATGAACTCACTTCGAGGGGATACGCCTGCGTTGAAAGTCCCTCAGACAGGAGAGTTACACGCCGCCTATACGGCGTTTGTGGGAGCTGTTGGAAGTAATGAGGAGGTCTTTTCATCTGTTGAGGTTAATGGTCCTTTGCGAAAGGTGCGTCTTAAGGCGGAGTATCCTGAAGGGAACCGATATTTTCTAGAGCTTCAGGGGGAGGACGTAGGTGTTTACGCAATTGAGTTTCGAGGCTCGGTGGGCATTGAGGAGGTTGTCATGCCGTTGGACGAGGCAGCGAAATACGTTGATTCAGATAATGGAGAGGTAAAGTCCCTTCTCGTTACATATGCGCCTCACCTTATGCTCGGTATGAAGTTTCAACTTGAATTGCACAACATTCCTGGTCGCGGTACAGAGATTCTATTCAGGCGCGTTGCCGATGATGACCCACCTGTCGGCAGTTGACGCTCCATACACATTAGATCTTTCGAGCAAAAAGTCGTCCATAATTTTTCGAGGACAACTACTCGTCTTCGTCCTCCTCATACTCGTTCTCATCGCCGGAAAGGCTGGGGGCGGTCTCTTCAACATAGTCCTCGCAGCCCTGATTAAAGGATGACGATGGAGTGCTGCAACTTGAAGTATCGTCTATGTCGTTATCTTCCGCCCATTGATAGCCCGCGTCGTGGCCTTCCCCGGCAAAAGCGGAACTCATGCTGATTCCGGCGAATAAACAAGCGATTAGCAGCGGTCTCATAGGTCCTTCCTGATCGAACTGTGTCAGTATGATATTAGTGGCGTATCGCCATAATAATAGGGAGATAAAATGAAAGGTATATCGATCTTTGCGGCGTTGCTGCTTGCAGCGCTCAGCGCCACGGCCCATGCCGACAAATACGTGTCCGGTTACACCAAGAGTAACGGTACTTATGTTGCCCCTCACGTCCGCTCCTCGGCAGACTCCAGCTACACCAATAACTGGACGGTGAAAGGCAATACCAATCCGTACACGGGGCAAAACGGGACCAAACAACCCCAATACGGTGGCAGCCAGTCCTCTGGCTCATCTTTCGGCTCTACGCGCTCGACCGGCAAAACCGACTCCACGTACCGCACCCCTCGGTATTGATCTCGCGCGCACTGCTGGGGGCCGTTGCGGGTTGTCCGTCTTAGTGTCCCCAGCAGTGCAACGAGTTCTACTACTTCTGGAACGGTTCTATGCCCTTGAATATCCCTGTCTTTGACATTTGCCGGCGCAAGTCAAACCGTGCCAAAGCTTCAACGACGTCAATATCAGCCAGGCGTCCAAAATCGATTTCTTCCCAAGCTGTCTTCGCTACCCGAGCAGAGAAAAGGTATTCGTCGCTAACAGACCCCGTTGCTTTGTTAGGGCGCTGTGAGTAACCGGAGATGACGACCGTGGTTGCCTTGGGAAGGGCAGCAAAGGTTTCGCCGATAATCCTGAAGGCTACTGCGTGGACATGGGCCATGTAGAGTTTCTGAACAGCTGTGGCTGACATCGCCTTTACCGATAACTTCAACCCTCTACTAGGCACACTAGCTGTGGAGGTGGGCATGTCTTCTATTTCCGGTAGGTCAACATCCAGAAGTACAAGCTGGCCATCTTCAAGCAGCTCCAAAGAAATTGCGGTCTCTCTGGGCCATTGTATGTCCTGTAGGTTGTCCTCCAGCCAGGCCTCCATATCAGATATTTTGGTGTAGATACCCTCGTTAATTAGGAACTTTCTGTCCTGTTCTAACTGGATATGTTTTGCTCGGTTGTTTAACCAGTCGTCATAGTAAGCGGTAAAGTTTTTTTGAATTTCGGCGTTCTGCGCTTCTAGGCGTAGCATCCGTTTCTTGAATAACCTGTCTAGCAGAGACGGCTTAAGAGGCGGGGGAGCGACCGGCTCTGGTTCTCCGAAATGCACCTCAACAAACACGGGCCTAGAAGTACTGCTGGGGGTGTCTAGGTGGATGGTCCCTAAGGCTTCAATGTTGCCGTTAATTTCGTCGCATTTGCGTTGGATCACAACAAGGATTACATCTTTGTTTTGCTTTTTGACTGCCTCAATTACATGTTCCGGTAAGTCATTCCCTGCCGCGTCCTGAAAAGTGAGACTCCCATCGTCATGCAGGCTGCATGTCACAGAAACAAGCGTGGATGTAGACTTTGTTGGGGCTGGTTTGGTACTACGTGAGGGGCCGGAGAGTTTTTGACTACTGGAAATGCCCATGAAGCTGGTGTTTAAGCGGGCTCCCCGTTTGCCAATCCCTACAGATGCGCCTCGCGGGCCGAGCGTCCAACCAACGCCAGCCCCACTCAAGTTCATTCGTATGCCTGGAGCAAGCTTGATTGATTTCCTGAATCGCATCGCCATGACTAACCCTCCCTGTCGTTTTGCCACCATCTGTGACCTTGGGCAAGACTGCGGAAACCAGCCGCTTTTAGCAAGCCACGGCAAGAAGGGTCCAACCGCCCAGGTGTAGGAGACTCATTCGGCGATGCGCCTTTTGATTTCCTCCACTGTGCCGATTAAGTCGTTGCCGTCGCGATGCCGTAGTAACCCAAACTTTGCCCCAAACGCCTCCGACTCTTCATTGGTCGACTCGATACCGATGTTGCTGTATCCGACGCGCTCTGCGTACTCCACCAAGAATGCCATGAAGCGCCGCCCGTGGCCTTTATGAGTGGGCGTGAAGCCTATCCGGGCGATGACCAGGCAGTTGGTCCCTGCCCATTGCCCCCTCTGCGGGGTAACTCGAAGGTAGAGGTCATATTTGACCGTCCTTGCGTTTACCGTAGTCCCCAGGCCCAGCGTCACATAGTTGCGCTTATAACCGAACTGGGCGGCAAGGTAGGGCGCCAGCAGCTCCGCGAAATGCTCAGCTCTTGCACGCGCCTCCTTGTTCTCCCGCTGCTCTGCTTCTCGGTCACGCTCCTCAAGCATTGGGGTATTCATAGCTTGTTCCTCATTGGTCGAAACGGCCGGCACACCGTTTAGTTGGGCCTGGTAGGCGCCTTCAGGTGGTACAAAAGGGAGGCAAGTTGGTGATACAAATGGCTTGCGCAGCATCCCTTCACAAGCCTTACAATGACGCCAAATTCGAATCCGCGTGATGGTGAAGAATCGTACAGAGCATCGCTTGGAAGCTCTAGGATGGTGACCCCATCGGTCCCCCCGCAACGATTACCCGTGAACCTGGTCAGAGCCGGAAGGCAGCAGCCACAGCGGGAACATTGTGTGCCGGGGTGTGGCTGGTGGGGTTGCCTCCATAACGCTCTTCCCGCAGTACCTCTTCTGCTTCAAATCAAAATTCTTTTATTCAGCCATCTGCCAGGTTTATTACGCAGCACATGACGGCTGTTTCACAACTTTCAATACCCCCACTTTACAAGCCAAAACCACCTTGTTAGTTTCCGCCGGCGACTTGTTTCAGAATATGACAATGGCGCGAATTTGATATTGAAGTGCTATCACTTCTTTAACTAACAAGGATGTCTGTGATGAAAAGCCTGCAAGGGTTGCCCCGTCTTATCAGTGCTTCGGTAGGCGCTCCCGGTAAAGCCCGTAACTTGCCCGCCGATGTGCAGTGCATCCAGTATTTATTCAATCTGATCATCCCCAAACTGGGTTTTCCGCTGGCCGAGAACGGCAAGTGCGACGGCCAGTTGGTGCAGTGCATCAGCCAGTATCAGTTCCGTCATCTCAAGTATGCCCATCCCGATGGAGTGATCGACCCCACCGGCCGTACGTTCAACAGCCTGATCGAGGAAGCAGTGAAGGTGCCGGTCAAAGCCTATCCAACCCTGCGCATCCCGAGCTTTCTCAACGTGTTCGGCAACAACCAGGGCGATGCAGTGCAGGCCACGGTCAATGTGTACCTGGATCGCATGCGGGCGATGATCGAGGCTGAGCGGCGCAACCGTCAGTTGATGCTCCAGGCCACGTGCGACGGGGGCATGACCCTCAGCGAAACGGATTTCAAGAACGCCGCCACCCAGTTGGGTAACGGTATTTCGGTGAATATCATCAAGGCTTTCGCCACGGTTGAATCCGGCGGGCGCTCGGGCTTTGGCCCGGCCAAGTTGCCGGTGATCGCCTTTGAAGGGCACCTGTTTCGCAAGTACACCAAGCACATCTACGACCAGGCGCACCCGCTGCTGTCATACCCCTATGTGAGAAAGGCCGGGCCGCAGTGGCAGGTCAATAACAAGGATCAGGTCAAGGCCTGGGAAACCATGGCCACCGCCTTTGCCCTGGATCAAGAAGCGGCACTGATGTCCGCATCCTGGGGCATGTTTCAGGTGATGGGGTTCAACTTTGCGGCGTGTGGTTACAAGACTGTGTTTGAATTTGCTGCGGCATTAAAGATTAATGCCGGCAGCCAACTAAAGGCGTTCCTGGGTTTTTGCAGCCAGAGCCCGGCGTTGATGAAAGCCATGAAAGACAAGGATTTCGCCGGTATGGCGCGTAACTATAACGGCAAGGATTACGGCATCTATGACCAGCTTATTGAGAAAGCCTACAACGCACTTGAAGGGAAGAAATAAGATGACCCGTTTTCTGGCGATGAGTGTGTTGTCGTTGTGTGTCGTGGCGCCTGCGTTTGCCGGCGCCCCCGCGTTGCATTCGGGCAAGTACGAAGGCTTGATGCTGGCGGTGACGCCAGAGCATCAGGTAGAGGGCTTCTACGCCGAAGAACTGGGCGAGGGTGTGACCCGCAGTTGCGCCTTTTACCTGCAGGGCAAGGCGAATGCACTGACCACCTGGCTCGACGATGCCTACCCAGGCAGCGTGAGTCCGTCCTCCGACGGCGTGACCCTGACCGTTGAGCAGGGTCGCCAGCACCCCGGCTGCATGAGCGTGTTGATGCCAGAGATTGCCACTGGCCTGGACCTGACCCAGACCGCCAACAAGCAGTGGATTGGCCTGGTGACGGTGTCCGCCGACAAGGCCTACCTGCTGAAAACTCCGGGCGCCAAGGTGGCCAAGCGTCCGTATATCGTCAAGGATGATGTGGTTGGCGTGCTGGCCTTCAAGGATGGCTGGGCCCAGGTTGAGTTCATCAATGCCCAGAATCGTTCGTTTATTGGCTGGATCAGCATGGATCAGTACGCGCGCCTGGCGCCTCCGAAAAGCTGATCTCAACAACACGCCGCAAAAATGTGGGAGCACGCCCGCTCCCACACAAGCCCGCTCCGACAGGGGCATGTGTCAGCCAAAGGTCTCGCGAAGTAACCCGGCAAACGCATCCCTGGCCAGATGCCGCTGGGTGTCCTTGTTCCAGAACAATAGATTGTCCACCGTCTGCCACTCGTCAAACCGATACGACGCCAGCTGATTGGCCTGCTCATACCGCGCCAGGATGCCTTCCGGCGCCAATGCCACGCCAATCCCCGCGCTCACGCAACCAATGATCGTGCCCCAACTGGCATAGCTGGCAATGTTCGGTCTGAAATCCTGGGGCTTGACCCAGTTTTCCAGCGCTGCACGGTAGGGGCAGCCGGGCGGCCACACCAGCAAGGTGCGCCCAGCCAGGTCGGCGGCGCTGTGGATCGGTGCGCTTGCCGCGCTGGCGATCAACACCAGGCGCTCGCTGTAGACCACGCAGTGTTCGAGCTTGGCGCGCTTGCCGCCACTGGCCACCAGCGCCACATCCAGGCGGTGGTGTTGCAGGTCGTCGAGCAACTGGCCCCAGGCGCCGGTTACCAGTTCCAGGCAGACCTGCGGGTAGCGTCGGTGATATTCCGCGAGCAATGGCGGCAGACGCCCGCTGGCACTGGACTCCACCGCGCCGATGCGCAGGGTGCCACGGGGGATGGCGTTGGCGTCCACGGCGCGTTTGGATTCGTCCACCAAGGCCAGGATGCGCTCGCAGTACTCCAGGAAAATCTCCCCGGCGGCGCTGATGACCAGCCCGCGCCCGGCACGGATAAATAGCGGCGTGCCCAACTCGCTTTCCAGTTGCTTGATGCGCGTGGTGATGTTGGACGGCACGCAATGCAACTGCACGGCAGCCTGGGCCACGCTGCCGGTTTGCGCGACGGCTCGCACCATTTTCAGTTGGGCCAGTTCCATTGCTCAGTTCCAGTGATTTCAGAAGTCAGAAACGCTTAATTGTCCTACGCCTTGCTGGGGCCAAGACTGACGGCATTCCTTGTTTCGTTCTGGACGCCATCGATGAATCCCCCGTCACCCGTGAAGCTTACGCTAGTCATTGCCAGCGTCATCCTCTGCTGGGCCTTTTCGCCGATTGGCGTGCACATGGGGTTGCAGAGTTACAGTCCTGGGCAACTGGCGTTGCTGCGGTTTCTGATTGCGTCAGTGTTCATGGGCGGCGTGGCACTGGTAATGGGCATCGGCCGGCCGCGCCTGTGCGATTTGCCGTGGTTGCTGGTGCTGGGTTTTTTCGGCGTGTTCCTGCATCACACCAGCCTCAACTATGGGCAGCAATTCGTCACGGCGGCGGCGTCCAGCGTGCTGGCGCAGTCGGCACCGTTGTTCAGTGTATTGATCGCGTTTTTCTGCATGAAGGAGGGCGTCAGCGCTTGGCGTTGGGGGTGCGTGCTGCTGGGGCTGGCGGGCGTGCTGGTGGTGGTCTGGGGTGATCAGGGGGTGGGTGACATCGACCCGCGTGGCTTGTTGATCCTGGTGGCGGCGCTGTCGTGGAGTGTGTACTTCGCCATCCAGAAGCACTTTGCCTACCGCTACAGCCCGCTGACCATGGCGTGCTACATGGTGTGGGCGGGCACTCTGATGTTGTGTAGCAACCTGCCCGGCCTTCCGGCTGCGGTGGTGCAGGCGCCATTGGCGGAAAACCTCGCGGTGCTGGTGTTGGGGATTTTCCCCAGCGCCCTGGCGTACCTGGCCTGGGCGTATGTGTTGAAACACGTCGAGGTCAGCCGGGCGTCGGTGGCGATGTACTTGATTCCACCCGTGGCCATGCTGATGGCCGCGACGCTGCTTGGCGAACGGATTGCCCTGCCAGTGGTGCTGGGCGGGGTGATCGTGTTGGCCAGTGTGGCGGCGATCAGTCTTGAGGGGCGTTGGGTGCGCGCTCCCCGGTGTACAGCTGGATGATGTCATCGATTTCGCCGGACATTTTCATCCGCAGCAAGGTGCGCAAAATTTGTTGCACCGGCACGTTCGGGTCATTGCGCACCGTGCACCCCAGGCTCTGCTCCTCGATCACCGCGACTTTATGCAAGCGCTGGCCGGGTGCCAGCTTCTGGTTGAAGCGTTCGAGTATCCACTCATTGATGACCGCATATTTGAAGCGACCGGCCACCAGCTTGTGCAGCACCTGTTCTTCGCTGCGGGCGTCGTCACGCATGAGTTGGCCGCTGGCAAACAGCGGGTCGAGGGTGGTGTAGCGGTAGCTCAGCACTGTGCCGATCAACTGCGGGGCCAGTTTGTCCAGTTGCACCGTCTGCGCGGGTACATGGGCGCTGACCAGCAGGTTGCGCTGCACAAACAGCGGAACGCTCCAGAGGTAGTCGCCGGGCATATCGTCGACCCAAGCCTGGGCGACATAACAGCGCACATCTATCTCGCCATGCTCCATGGCGGGGGCGATGCGCGCCCGCGCCAGTACGTGGAACTGCGCCGGCTGCCCGACCTGGGTGGCCAGGCTCGACATCAGGTCATACAAAATACCCTGCGTGGGACGGCCATCCTCCAGTTGCACCATGGGCATCGCCCAACTGTCGGAAACCGAGAAGCGCAGCGGTGCAGGCGCTGCAAGGCTGGCCGTGGCAATCATCCATAAAATGCCCAGGACTGCGCGCATATGCTCTCCGGGTTCAGGCCTTTATGGGGCCAGTCACAAGAGCTTAGTCAGATTAGGCAAGCGTGCCGGATGCAATTTCCCCCTTGCTCCGCTAGCATTACCGGCTTCTGTTTCCCAGTTGCGACGGTTTTCGATGAGTTATCAGGTTCTTGCACGTAAATGGCGTCCGCGCTCGTTCCGCGAAATGGTCGGCCAGACCCATGTGCTCAAGGCTCTGATCAATGCCTTGGACAGCCAGCGGCTGCACCACGCCTACCTGTTCACCGGCACCCGTGGGGTGGGCAAGACCACCATCGCGCGCATCATCGCCAAATGCCTGAACTGTGAAACCGGTATCACTTCGACGCCCTGCGGCACCTGCTCGGTGTGCCGGGAAATCGACGAAGGGCGTTTCGTCGACCTGATCGAGATCGACGCCGCGAGCCGCACCAAGGTCGAAGACACCCGCGAGCTGCTCGACAACGTGCAGTACGCGCCGAGCCGTGGCCGCTTCAAGGTCTACCTGATCGACGAAGTGCACATGCTGTCCAGCCACTCCTTCAACGCCTTGTTGAAGACCCTGGAAGAGCCGCCGCCCTACGTCAAATTCATCCTGGCCACTACCGATCCGCAGAAACTTCCTGCAACGATTCTGTCGCGGTGCCTGCAGTTCTCCCTGAAAAACATGACCCCCGAGCGGGTGGTCGAGCATTTGACCCACGTGCTGGGTGTCGAGAACGTGCCGTTCGAAGACGACGCACTGTGGCTGCTCGGCCGCGCCGCCGATGGCTCGATGCGGGATGCCATGAGCCTCACCGACCAGGCCATTGCCTTTGGTGAAGGCAAGGTCATGGCCGCCGATGTGCGCGCCATGCTCGGCACCCTCGACCATGGCCAGGTCTTCGACGTGCTGCACGCATTGATTGAAGGCGACGCCAAGGCGCTGCTCGAAGCCGTGCGTCATCTGTCGGAGCAAGGCCCGGACTGGAACGGCGTGCTTTCGGAAATCCTCAACGTGCTGCATCGCGTCGCCATCGCCCAGGCCCTGCCCGAGGGGGTCGACAACGGCCATGGCGACCGCGACCGCGTGCTGGCCCTGGCCCAGGCGTTGCCGGCCGAAGACGTGCAGTTCTACTACCAGATGGGCCTGATCGGCCGCCGGGACTTGCCCCTGGCCCCGGACCCGCGTGGCGGCTTCGAGATGGTCCTGCTGCGCATGCTGGCCTTCCGGCCTGCTGATTCGACCGATGCGCCGAGACAGCCGCTAAAGCCGCTAAAGCCAGTGGGGATCAGCCAGGCCACAGTTGATTCCGCCAAACCAGTGGCTGGCGCGGCGGTGGTTGCGCCAGTGGCTGCTGCGCCGGTTCCCGCGCCAGCGCCTGAACCGGTGCCTGTGGCAGAGCCCGAGCCTGCACCCGTTGTCGAGCCGCAAGCTGTCGTCGACCTGCCGTGGAACGACCCGGTAGACGCCGAGGCCGAGGCCGAAGTGGAGCAGCAACCCGTCGTGGAGCCCGTGCTGGAAACCACCGGCGAGCAGCCCGAGCTGACGCCGATGCCTACGCCGACCCCGGACAGCGTTGTATTGGACGCTCCGGAGTGGGTGTCCGCGCCGGTGCCCGAGCCCACCGTCGCCCAGGTGGAGGCGTCCGTTCCCGGCATCGACCTCGACGACGAGCCGCCGCTGGACGAAGACTACATCGAGCCGGACATGGATTCGGCCTACAGCTACCTGGACGATCTGGCCAGCGAACACACCGCCGAGCCGGCCCCCGAGCCCGAGGCTGAACCGGCTGCGGCGCCGGCCACCGGCCTGGCCTTGCAATGGCTGGAATTGTTCCCGAAACTGCCGATCTCTGGCATGACCGGCAGCATCGCCGCCAACTGCACATTGATCTCCATCGAAGGCGACCACTGGCTGTTGCACCTGGACCCGGCCCACAGCGCCCTGTTCAACGCCACCCAGCAACGTCGCCTGAATGACGCACTGAACCAGTACCATGAGCGCACGCTGACCATCGCCATCGAGCTGATCAAGCCCGAGCAGGAAACCCCGGCCCAGGCCGCGACCCGTCGGCGAATCAACCGCCAGCGTGAGGCCGAGGACTCGATCCACGGCGATCCGCTCATCCAGCAAATGATGCAACAGTTCGGGGCGGTCGTCCGTCACGATACTATTGAACCTGTCGAAGCCCCGGTGCCCCAAGCGTCATGAAACCGGGCTACTAATTGATCCACGTACTTTTGAGGTGATTCCCATGATGAAAGGTGGCATGGCCGGCCTGATGAAGCAGGCGCAGCAGATGCAGGAAAAAATGGCCAAGATGCAGGAAGAACTGGCCAACGCCGAAGTCACCGGTAAAGCCGGTGGCGATATGGTCAGCGTGGTGATGACCGGTCGTCACGACATCAAGCGCGTGAGCATCGACCCGAGCGTATTGCCAGGTGTCGGCGAAGACGACCTGGAAATGCTCGAAGCGCTGTTCGCCGCGGCCGTCAACGACGCCGTGCGCAAGATCGAAGCCAACAGCCAGGAAAAAATGGGCGGTGTGACCGCTGGCATGCAACTGCCACCGGGCATGAAGCTGCCGTTCTGATCGGCGATGGTTGGCTAGACTCCAATGCCAGGCCTTGTGCCTGGCATTTTTGTTTGTGTCGATCCGATCGAACCCAGGCACCCCCAATACGGTCTGCACCCTATACCGATGGATTCGCGAAAGGAGCCCCAGATGCCACAACAACCCATTCTGAACCAGCGCATTGTGCTGGTCTCACGCCCCGTGGGCGCGCCGACCCCGGAAAACTTCCGCATGGAGCGCGTGGCCTTGCCGGAGCTGGCAGACGGCCAAGTCTTGCTGAAGACGCTGTACCTGTCCCTCGACCCCTACATGCGCGGACGTATGAGCGACGCGCCGTCC
The DNA here is from genome assembly GCF_020515815.1 of Pseudomonas sp. AF03-9. Classification (NCBI taxonomy): domain Bacteria; kingdom Pseudomonadati; phylum Pseudomonadota; class Gammaproteobacteria; order Pseudomonadales; family Pseudomonadaceae; genus Pseudomonas; species Pseudomonas sp. AF03-9. The sequence continues at coordinate 165,621 of NZ_JAHPJF010000002.1, forward strand.
TACGCCGCGCCGGTGGAAATCGACGAAGTGATGACCGGTGGTGCTGTCAGCCGTATCGAACAGTCGCGCAACCCGAAATTCGAGGTGGGTGATCTGGTGGTCGGTGCCACGGGCTGGCAGAGCCATGGCATTTCCGACGGGCGCAATCTGATCCCGGTGCCCAATGGGCTTCCCAGCCCGTCCATGGCCTTGGGGGGCCTCGGCATGCCGGGCATGACCGCGTACATGGGCCTGATGGACATCGGCCAGCCCAAGGCCGGCGAAACCCTGGTGGTGGCGGCCGCGTCCGGTGCGGTGGGTTCGGTGGTGGGGCAGGTGGCCAAGCTCAAGGGCTTGCGTGTGGTCGGGATTGCCGGTGGCGCCGACAAATGCCGTTATGTGGTGGATGAGCTGGGTTTTGATGCGTGCATCGACCACAAAAGCGAGGCGTTCGCCGATGAACTGGCGCAAGCCTGCTTCAAAGGCGTGGACATTTACTTCGAAAACGTCGGCGGCAAAGTCTTCGATGCGGTGCTGCCGCTGCTCAACCCCAAGGCACGCATCCCGCTGTGCGGGTTGATCGCCGGCTACAACGCCCATCAGCCGCCCACGGGCCCTGACCGCTTGCCTGCGCTGCAACGCACCTTGCTGACCAAACGCGTGCGTATCCAGGGTTTTATCGTGTTTGACGACTACGGCGACCGCCAGCCCGAATTCCTCAGCGCGATGGCGCCGTGGGTGCGTGATGGCAAAATCAAGTTCCGCGAAGACGTAGTCGACGGCCTGGAGCATGCGCCTGAAGCTTTTATCGGTCTGCTCGAAGGACGCAACTTCGGCAAGTTGGTGGTGCGCGTCGCACAGGATTGAGCATTTGACGCTAATCCGGGGCGCGGGTATAAACCGCGTCTCGTCGTTTTGTCGGACCCTTCGCCCATGAGCTTCAGCCCCCTGATTCGCCAACTGATCGACGCCCTGCGCACCTTGCCCGGCGTCGGCCAGAAAACCGCCCAGCGCATGGCGCTGCAACTGCTGGAGCGTGATCGCAGCGGCGGCACCCGGTTGGCCCAGGCCCTGAGCCAGGCCATGACCGGCGTAGGCCACTGCCGCCTGTGCCGCACCCTCACCGAAGAAGACCTCTGCCCGCAATGCGCCGACCCGCGCCGCGACGACACGCTGCTGTGCGTGGTGGAAGGGCCGATGGATGTGTACGCGGTGGAGCAGACCGGCTATCGCGGGCGCTACTTTGTGCTCAAGGGCCACCTGTCGCCGCTGGACGGCCTTGGGCCGGAAGCGATCGGCATTCCGCAACTGGTGGCGCGCATTGAAGAGCAGGGCACCTTTACCGAGGTGATCCTGGCCACCAACCCGACAGTGGAAGGTGAGGCGACGGCGCATTACATCGCGCAACTGCTGACCAACAAAGGCCTGATCACCTCGCGCATCGCCCATGGCGTGCCGCTGGGTGGGGAGTTGGAGTTGGTGGACGGCGGCACGCTGGCGCACTCCTTTGCAGGTCGCAAGCCGATCGCGCTCTAGGCCACATTGCAAAACTAAATGTGGGAGCGGGCTTGCTCGCGAATACAGTGTGTCAGTCGCCAGATTTATTGACTGATTCACCGCGTTCGCGAGCAAGCCCGCTCCCACACAGAGCTGCTCCCACATTGGTTTTGTGTTGAGGGTGAGGTTTGCGCCCGGCTTGCTAACCAAGCAAGCGCTTGGTAATTTCCCTCCACCTCACCGTGGAGCTTGCCGATGTCTGCCTATCAGGACTACTTCGACCCCAGCCACCAGTTGATCCGCGACAGCGTGCGCCGTTTCGTCGAGCGCGAGATGTTGCCGGGCATCGAGCAGTGGGAGGAGGCCGAGAGCTTTCCCCGTGAGCTGTACCTCAAGGCCGGTGCGGCGGGGATCCTGGGGATTGGCTACCCGGAAGACCTCGGCGGCAGTCATGCCGGTGATCTGTTTGCCAAGGTCGCGGCCAGTGAGGAATTGATGCGCTGTGGCTCTGCCGGAGTCGTGGCCGGGCTCGGTTCGTTGGATATCGGCTTGCCGCCGGTGGTCAAATGGGCGCGGCCCGAAGTGCGCGAGCGTGTGGCGCCGCAAGTGCTGTCGGGCGACAAAATCATCGCCCTGGCCGTCACCGAACCGGGAGGCGGCTCCGACGTGGCCAACCTGCAAACCCGCGCCATCCGCGAGGGCGATTGCTACCGGGTCAGCGGCAGCAAGACCTTTATCACCAGCGGCGTGCGCGCCGACTTCTACACGGTCGCCGTGCGCACCGGCGGGCCGGGCTTTGGCGGCATCAGCCTGCTGCTCATCGAAAAACACACCCCGGGTTTCACCGTCGGCCAGCCCCTGAAGAAAATGGGTTGGTGGGCGTCGGACACTGCCGAATTGTTCTTCGACGATTGTCATGTGCCCGTAGGCAATCTGATCGGCGCCGAGAACATGGGGTTTGCCTGCATCATGGGCAACTTCCAGAGTGAACGCCTGGCCCTGGCCTTGATGGCCAACATGACCGCGCAGCTGGCCCTGGAGGAAAGCCTCAACTGGGCGACCCAGCGCGAGGCGTTTGGCAAGCCCATCGGCAAGTTCCAGGTGCTCAAGCATCGCCTGGCGGAAATGGCCACGGCGGTGGAAGTCTCACGGGAGTTCACCTATCGCCAGGCGGCGAAGATGGCCGCGGGCAAGAGTGTGATCAAGGAGATATCCATGGCCAAGAACCTGGCGACCGACACGGCGGACCGGGTCACTTATGACGCGGTGCAGATTCTGGGCGGGCAGGGCTATATGCGCGGCAGCCTGGTGGAGCGGCTGTATCGGGACAATCGCATCTTGTCGATTGGTGGGGGGACGCGGGAGGTGATGAACGAAATCATCAGCAAGCAGATGGGGCTTTAAGTGGTGTGTTGTTTTTTAGGGCCTCATCGCAGGCAAGCCAGCTCCCACATTTGACGGTGTTCACACATCAAAATGTGGGAGCGGGCTTGCCCGCGATGGCGTCAGCCCCGGCAACCCTTACCTTTCAGTCAGGGCAAACTGCGTCAAACAAAACGTCGGAATCCCCATATCTTCCAAACGCTGCGAGCCACCCAACTCCGGCAAATCGATAATCGCCGCCGCCTCAAAGATCTTCGCGCCCATGCGCCGCACTAGGTTGGCCGCTGCGATCAGCGTACCGCCAGTGGCGATCAGGTCATCGAACATCAGCACCGAGTCGCCTTCGCACAGGCTGTCGGCATGCACTTCCAGGAACGCTTCGCCGTATTCGGTCTGGTAACCCTCGGCCAGCACGTCCGCAGGCAATTTGCCTTGCTTGCGGAACAGGATCAGCGGTTTGTTCAGTTGGTAGGCGATGATCGAGCCAATCAGGAAGCCGCGGGCATCCATGGCGCCGATGTGGCTGAAGTCGGCTTCGACGTAGCGGTGGGCAAAGCTGTCGGCCACCAGGCGCAGGGCGCGGGGCGATTGGAACAGGGGCGTGATGTCACGAAAGATCACCCCAGGCTTGGGGAAGTCGATGACAGGGCGGATCAGGGATTTGATGTCGAACGAATCGAAGGTCATCGTCGAAGAGTCCTGGGGCTGGAAACGGACTCGAAGTATACCTGCGGCCTCGCCGATTGGCGCGGCCACAGGTGTCTGGATCAGCCTTTCGCTTAACCTTCGAGCGAACCGCCGGCCAGTGCGCACAGTTGGATCGGGTCGAGAATGTGCACTTCCTTGCCCTCGGCCGCGATCAGTTCGTTCTGCTGGAAGCGAGTGAACACGCGGGACACGGTTTCCACCGCGAGGCCCAGGTAGTTGCCGATTTCATTGCGCGACATGCTCAAGCGGAACTGGTTGGCCGAAAAACCACGGGCACGGAAGCGCGCGGACAAGTTGACCAGGAAGGTGGCGATGCGCTCGTCGGCGGTTTTCTTCGACAACAGCAGCATCATTTGCTGGTCGTCACGAATCTCACGGCTCATTACACGCATCAACTGACGGCGCAGTTGCGGCAGTTGCAGGGCCAGTTCGTCCAGGCGTTCGAAGGGAATTTCGCACACCGACGTCGTCTCCAGCGCCTGGGCCGACACCGGGTGAATCTCGGTGTCCATGCCCGACAGCCCCACCAACTCGCTCGGCAGGTGGAAACCGGTGATCTGCTCTTCGCCGCTGTCGCTCAGGCTGAACGTCTTCAAGGCACCCGAACGTACTGCATAAACGGAATCGAACCCGTCGCCCTGGCGAAACAGGAACTCGCCTTTTTTCAGCGGGCGGCCACGTTTTACGATGTCGTCCAACGCATCCATGTCTTCCAAATTCAGCGAAAGTGGCAAGCAGAGGGGGGCCAGGCTGCAATCCTTGCAATGAGCCTGGCTGTGAGCGCGCAGTTTTACTGGCTCGGACATTTATTAAATCCTTGTGGGGAAACACACATAAGACGTAAGGGTAACGCACTGGGGGGCAAGGAGGCCAGCCTGTACAAAAAACCGGCAAAGGTATAAAGCTTTTTGTATCGAGGCCGATACAAGGACGTGTTTTTACGAGCAGGAGCTCAGCCCATGATTGTTTTCGCGGTCAATAACCCCCAGCTCCGCGTGCCGACGGTGCCGGACGCGCAGCCGACCGCTGCGGTCGAGGATAAGGACACCGCCGCGTTGCCAGCGGCCGAAGGCGTCAAGGTGACGATTTCCTCGGATGCATTCAAGGCGGCTGCGGCAAAAAGCCCCGATTCGGACATCGACGACAGCGGCCTGGACGATAACGTCAAACAGATCCTGAAGATGATCCGCCAGATCAAGCAGCAGCTCGAGGAAAAGATGGCCGAGCTGCAAGCCATCGCCATGGACCAAAGCCTGACGGCAGAGGAACGGCAGATGAAGACCGCCAACCTGCAAACCGCCATCAGCTCCTTGCAGGCCGGGCTCGTCACCGCCCAGGTGTCCCTGGCCAAGGCGATGAAAGGCATGAGCTCGGAAGACGTCGGAAAAGTCCTCGCGTTGTCGAGTTGATCAGATCACCCGGGAGAACCGCTGCCGGTTCTGGTGCTCCAGGTACGCATCGAACACCATGCACACCGACCGCACCAACAACCGCCCGGCTGGCAACACCCGGATGCCCTGGGCGTCGAGTTCGATCAGGCCGTCTGCCGCCATGGCTTCGAGTTGCGGCCAGATCTCGTCGAAATAGCCGCGAAAATCGATATTGAAGGCCTGTTCGACCTTGTCGAATGCCAGGCTGAAATTGCAGATCAACTGCTGGATCACTTCCCGCCGCAAACGATCGTCCGTGGTGCACACCAAGCCACGGCTGGTGGCCAGTTGCGCGCCGGCCAGGGTGTTCTGGTAGGCGTTGAGGTCGCTGCTGTTCTGGCAATACAGGTCGCCGATCTGGCTGATGGCCGACACGCCCAGGCCGATCAGGTCGCAATGGCCGTGGGTGGTGTAGCCCTGGAAGTTGCGTTGCAGGGTGCCTTCTTCCTGGGCGATGGCCAATTCGTCATCCGGCAGGGCGAAGTGGTCCATGCCGATGTAGCGATAGCCGGCCTGGGTCAGTTGCTCGATGGTGGTTTGCAGCATCAGCAGTTTTTCCGCCGGGGAGGGCAGGTCGTCGGTGTTGATCCGCCGCTGCGGCATGAAGCGTTCCGGCAAGTGGGCGTAGTTGAACACCGACAGGCGATCGGGTTGCAGCTTGATCACTTCTTCCACGGTACGCGCGAAGTTGATCGGCGTTTGCTTGGGCAGGCCGTAGATCAGGTCGATATTGATCGAGCGAAATTGCAGGGTGCGCGCGGCATCGATGACTGCGCGGGTTTCTTCCAGGCTTTGCAGGCGATTGACCGCGCGCTGCACCTCGGGGTCGAGGTCTTGCAGGCCGATGCTCACACGGTTGAAGCCCAGCTCACGAAGCAGGCCCATGGTGGCCCAGTCGGCTTCGCGTGGGTCGATCTCGATGCCGTAGTCGCCGGAATCGTCGTCGAGCAAATTGAAGTGGCGGCGCAGGCTGGCCATGACCTGGCGCAGTTCATCGTGGCTGAGAAACGTCGGGGTGCCGCCGCCGAAGTGCAGTTGCTCCACTGGCTGTTTCGGGTCGAGATGGCAGGCCATCAACTGGATCTCTTGCTCCAGACGCTGCAAGTAGCCTTGGGCGCGCCCGCGATCCTTGGTGATGACCTTGTTGCAGGCGCAGTAGTAGCAAATGTTCGCGCAGAATGGCACGTGCACGTACAGCGACAGCGGTCGCGCGGCCTTGCGGCTGTCGCGCAGGGCGTGGAGCAGGTCGAAGGTGCCGACCTGGCTGTCGAATTGTACGGCGGTGGGGTAGGACGTGTAGCGCGGCCCCGCCAAGTCGTAGCGATGAATCAGATCAGTGTCCCAACGAATGGCGTCGAGCATGCGGGCGTTCCCCCGGATAGGCTAATGGGCCGAGTCTAGGGGCGTTGCGGGGAGGGCACCTTGATTTGCATCAACAGGCAGCGGCGCTATGCCACAGAGCGATTCAGTGGCCCATCAACAGGTGCTGATGCGGGCCGGGCAGCGTCCAGATCCCGAAGAGCATGACCAGCACGCCACCCGCCATGCGCACGCTGCGCTTGCGCAATAACGCGGTCACCCGCTCCGCCGCGAGCCCGGTGGCCAGCAGCACCGGCCAGGTGCCCAGGCCAAACGCGAGCATCAGCACTGCGCTGTCGAGCGCATTGCCCTGGCTCGCCGCCCACAGCAAGGTGCTGTAGACCAACCCGCACGGCAACCAGCCCCACAGCGCGCCCAACAGCAACGCACGTGGCAGGCTGGACACCGGCAGCAAACGGTTGGCAATCGGCTGGATATGCCGCCACAGGCCGCGCCCGAGGCTCTCGATGCGGGTCAGGCCGCTCCACCAACCGGCCAGGTACAGACCCATGCAGATCAGCAGCAGCCCGGCGAGCACGCGCATGAACATTGCCGCCGGGCTGTTGGCCACGGCCCAGCCCGCCAGGCCAATCAACAAACCGGCGGTGGCATAGCTGAGGATGCGCCCCAGGTTGTACGCCAGCAGCAGGCGAAACCGGCGGCTGCGTTGTTCCTTGGGGATCGCCAGGGTCAACGCGCCCATCAGCCCGCCGCACATGCCCAGGCAATGGCCGCCGCCCAGCAGGCCGAGGATCAGCGCGGAGACCAGCAATGGCGCCAGTTCAAGCATGGGGCGGGTCTTTCGGTGGTTGTTCGGGGTGGTTGGCTTCGTCGACGGCGGCCAGGTGGTTGGGGTCCTGATCGTCGAACAGTACGCTGTGGGCCGGGCCGTCGAGGTCGTCGTACTGGCCGCTGTCCACCGCCCAGAAGAAGATGTAGATGGCCACGCCTACCAACAGCAGCGCCGCCGGAATCATCACGTAGAGAGCTGGCATGTGTACTCCATGTTCGCGCGGCTCACGCCGGCAGCGGACGGGTGACTAAAGGGGCGTTGGCGGCCGGCGCGCTCGGTTGACGAGTCAGGCGCAGGGCGTTGAGCACCACGGTCAATGAACTGAGGGACATGCCGACCGCTGCCCAAATCGGTGTGATCCAACCCAGAGCGGCAAACGGCAGCATAAGGCCATTGTACAAGCCCGCCCACAACAGGTTTTCAATGATGACCCGACGGGTGCGCCGCGCCAAGCTAAAGGCGTGCACCAGCGCGTCCAGGCGGTTGGACAGCAACACTGCATCGGCGCTGGTTTTCGCCAGGTCGGTGGCTGAACCCATGGCCACGCTGATGTCGGCGGCGGCGAGCACGGGTACATCGTTGACTCCGTCGCCGAGCATCAGCACCTTGCGGCCCTGCTGGTGCAACTGTTGCAGCATGTGCAGCTTGTCGTCGGGGCGCAGGCCGCCGTGGGCTTCGTCGATGCCCAGCTCGGCGGCGACGCTGGCGACCATCGGCGAGCTGTCCCCCGACAGCAGCAGCGTACGCCAGCCGCGGGCCTTGCACGCCGCCAAAAGCGCCGGGGCGTCGCTGCGCAAACGGTCATCGAGGACGAACCAGGCGAGGGCACCCTGGGTGTCGCCCAACAGCAGCCATTGGCCGGCTTCATCGGGGGGCGTCGGGATCGCACAGCCGCTCAGTGCACACACAAAAGCCGGCTGGCCGATGCGCAACTGGCGCTCGCCCACGTGGCCTTCCAGGCCAAGGCCGGGGGAGCTGAGCACTTCGTCGGCGGCCAGCGGTGCGCGGCCAAAGGCGCGGGCGATAGGGTGTTCGGAGCGGTTTTCGAGGGCGGCGGCGAGGCTCAGGCAGTCGTCGCTGTTCAGTGCGCTCAACGGGCGGATCGCGCGCAGTGCCAGGCGCCCTTCGGTGAGGGTGCCGGTCTTGTCGAAAATCACCGTGTCGATCTGGTTCAGGCCTTCCAACACATGGCCGCGGGTCAGCAGCAGCCCGAGTTTGTGCAGGGTGCCGGTGGCGGCGGTAAGGGCGGTCGGCGTGGCCAGCGACAAGGCGCACGGGCAGGTGGCGACCAGCATCGCCAGCACGATCCAGAACGCCCGCGACGAATCCAGTTGCCACCACACCAGGCCGATCACGCCAGCGGCAATCAGCGAGCACAGCAGGAACCACTGCGCGGCGCGGTCGGCGATTTCGGCCAGGCGCGGCTTCTCGGCCTGGGCCCGTTCCAGCAGACGCACGATGGCGGACAGGCGGGTGTCGTGGCCCAGGGCGCGCACTTCGACGCTCAGCGCGCCTTCGACATTCAGCGTACCGGCGGTGACCGCATCGCCGACCTGGCGTGGTTGTGGCAGGTATTCGCCGGTGAGCAGGGACTCGTCGATGCTCGATTGACCGTCGAGGATCACCCCATCCGCCGGCAACACCGCGCCGGGATGCACCAGCACGCGGTCACCCACGGCCAATTCACGCAGCAGGATGCGTTCGCTCTGGCCATCGGCCTTGAGGCGCAGGCACGAGGCGGGCAACAGGTTGACCAACTGCGCGGTGGCCGCCGCCGTGCGTTCCCGCGCGCGCCGCTCCAGGTAACGGCCGGCCAGCAGGAACAGGGCAAACATGCCCACGGCATCGAAGTAGAGCTCGCCGACGCCGGTGATCGCGGTCCAGATCCCCGCCAGATAGGCCCCGCCAATTGCCAGGGACACCGACACATCCATGGTCAGGTGGCGGGTGCGCAAGTCGCGCAGGGCGCCCTTGAAGAATGGCGCGCAGCTGTAGAACACGATGGGGGTTGTCAGAAACATCGCCACCCAGCGCAGGATAACGTGCAGCTCCGCGCTCAGGTCGATATTGAATTCCGGCCAGGTGGCCATGGTTGCCATCATCGCCTGGAACCACAGCAATCCGGCGACGCCGAGCTGACGCAGGGCCAGGCGGTTTTCGTTGGCCAGTTGCTCGGCGGCACGGTCGGCCTGATAGGGGTGGGCGGCGTAACCGATATGGCGCAACTCGCTGAGCAATTGGCTCAACGGCAATTGCCCATCGGCCCAGCGCACGTGCAGGCGATGGTTGGACAGGTTCAGGCGCGCCTCGGCCACGGCGGGCAGGTTGCGCAGGTGTTTTTCGATCAGCCAGCCGCAGGCGGCGCAGCTGATGCCTTCCATCAACAGGGTGGTTTCGGCGAGCTCGCCACTGTGGTGGACGAAGGGTTTTTGCACGTCGGCGCGGTCATACAGCGCCAGTTCGTCCACCAGTTGCACCGGCAGCGCCTCGGGGTTGGCCGAGGCTTCGCTGCGGTGCTGGTAGTAGCTTTCCAGGCCGCCGGCGACGATGGCTTCGGCCACCGCCTGGCAACCCGGGCAGCAGAGTTCGCGGCGTTCGCCGAGGATTTCGGCGGTGAACCGGCTGCCGGAGGGGACGGGCAGGGCGCAGTGGTAGCAAGGGGTGGTCATGGTTTGGAATCTGTAGTGGCTGGGAGGGCCGCATCGCGGGCAAGCCCGCTCCCACAGGTAGATCGCGGTCCCCTGTGGGAGCGGGCTTGCCCGCGATGCGCGAAGCGCCGGTTGTTACTTTTTCAGGTCTTCGGCACCTTGCAGCGGTTCATCCCCCAACAGCAAATCCTTGTCGTGGCTGACCTGCTCCTCTTCGAACATGCGCCAGGTGCGGTCGCCTTCCACCCCAAGCAGTTCGACGAAACGGCGGCCTTCGACCTTGTCGGTGACCTGGCCGATATAGCGGCCGGGTTCGCTGGCGCTGCGGGCCAGGTTGATCTTGCGGTCCTTCTCCGGTTGGGTCGGGGAAATCAGGTTGAGTTCCAGGTTGGCCGGGTTGCTGTTGCCGGTCAGGTGCACGTCGACTTCGCCGGTCAGCTCATCCAGGTGCACCTTGGCGCGCATTTGCAGGGTCTGGGCCAGCAGTTCGCGGTCGAGGGAACGGTTGATGCCTTTGCCTGCCTCGTAGTAGTTGTCGTTGACCAGGTTATCCGGGTTGTTCACCGCGATGGTTACCATGGACAAGGTCAAAGTCACCGAGCAGGCCAGGATGGCAATGATGATCCAGGGCCAGAGGTGCTTGTACCAAGGGCTTGTGGCAGTCGCTACGGGCATTGTTCTGCTCTCTATTTAACTTAACGGACTTGTGGGCCAATGAATCGGCTCTTGGCTTCAATACGCACGTCGGGGTCGTCGGCATCGGTGAGGATGAATTTGACCTCGTTGGTGCTGGACGGCAATTGCTCCGGCGCACTCGACAGCTCTACCGGCATGCTGATGATGTCGCCCGCAGCCACCTTGATCTCGCGGCGGCCTTGCAGCTTCAGGTCCGGCAGGCCGGCGGCGTCGAGCACGTAGGTGTGGTCGCGCTGGTCCTTGTTCATGATCTTCAGGCTGTAGACGTTTTCGATGCGGCCTTCGGCGTTTTCGCGGTACAGCACACGGTCCTTGCTCACGTCGAAACCGACCAGCGAACGCATGAAGAAGGCGGCGACCAGCAGGCCGATCATTGCCAGCAATACCAGCGCGTAGCCGATCAGGCGGGGGCGCAGTTTGTGGGTCTTCTGCCCGGACAGATTGTGCTCGGTGGTGTAGCTGATCAGGCCGCGCGGGTAGTCCATCTTGTCCATGATGTTGTCGCAGGCGTCGATGCACGCCGCGCAACCGATGCATTCGATCTGCAGGCCGTCGCGGATGTCGATCCCGGTCGGGCACACCTGCACGCACATCGTGCAATCGATGCAATCGCCCAGGCCCTGGGCTTTGTAGTCGCTGCCTTTTTTACGTGGGCCGCGTAGTTCGCCACGGCGCGGGTCGTAGGAAACGATCAGGGTGTCTTTATCGAACATCACGCTCTGGAAGCGCGCGTACGGACACATGTAGATGCACACCTGCTCGCGCAGCCAGCCGGCGTTGCCGTAGGTGGCGAGGGTGAAAAAGCCAACCCAGAAATACGACCAGCCATCGGCCTGGCCGGTGAAGAAGTCGATCACCAGCTCGCGGATCGGCGAGAAGTAGCCGACAAAGGTCATGCCGGTGACAAAGCCGATCAGCAGCCACAGCGTGTGCTTGCTGAATTTGCGCAGGAACTTGTTGGCGCCCATCGGTGCCTTGTCGAGCTTGATGCGCTGGTTGCGGTCGCCTTCGGTGACCTTTTCGCACCACATGAAAATCCACGTCCACACGCTTTGCGGGCAGGTATACCCGCACCACACGCGCCCGGCGTAGACGGTGATAAAGAACAGGCCAAAGGCCGCAACGATCAGAATGCCCGAAAGCAGGATGAAGTCCTGGGGCCAGAAGGTGGCGCCAAAAATAAAGAATTTACGTTCCGGCAGGTTCCACCACACAGCCTGGTGGCCACCCCAGTTCAGCCACACGGTGCCGAAGTAGAGCAGGAACAATCCGGCGCCGCCGAGCATGCGCAGATTGCGGAACAGGCCAGTGAAGGCGCGGGTGTAGATTTTCTCTCGCGAGGCGTAGAGATCGACGGTTTTGGCAGGGGGGGTAACGTCATGTACCGGTATCTGGTCGCTCATCATTGCATCCCACGGCGGTGGAGATTTGCCTCGGTCAGTACGTGCCGGCCGGGGTCAAATTAAGGGTGTTGCAGTGGCCTAATGATACGCCCCCGATGGTGCGCAAAGGGTGCGACCTTTGGTCGCGTTGGGGGAAATCAATTGATGGTGTACGTGATCTGGATCAATTGACTTGGCAAGTATGGTCGGTTTTGGCGGGCTCGGCCTTCAAAAACCAGCGATCTGATGTGATGAAGCTGATGTGGGAGCGGGCTTGCCCGCGAATGCGGTGTACCAGTCGACACCTCTGTGCCTGGACTATCGCATTCGCGGGCAAGCCCGCTCCCACACCGGTTTTTCAGGGTTTTCAAAGGTGGTGAGCGGCGTTACTGCTCCTCAGCCTTCTTGTCTCCATGGGACAGGCTGTAAACATACGCCGCCAGCAAGTGCACCTTGTCGTTGCCTTGCAGTTGTTCCTGCGCAGGCATCTGGCCCTGACGGCCGTAACGGATGGTCTGTTGCAGTTGGGCGAAGCTCGAACCGTAGATGAACGCGCCAGGGTGAGTCAGGTCCGGCGCGCCCATGGCTGGGGTGCCTTTACCGGCCGGGCCGTGGCAGGCGACGCAGTTGGTGGCGAAGAGTTTCTCGCCGTTGGCCACGTCGGCCTTGGCGCCTTCCGGCAGTTTGCGGCCATCGAGGTTGGTCAGTACAAAACCGGCCACGTCGGCCACGCCTTGCTCGCCAATCACTTCGGCCCAGGCCGGCATGATCGCGTGGCGGCCTTTCATGATGGTTTCCTTGATCGTTGCCGGCTCGCCGCCCCAGCGCCAGTCGGCGTCGGTCAGGTTGGGGAAGCCATAGGCGCCCTTGGCATCGGAACCGTGGCACACCGAGCAGTTGGAGGCGAACAAGCGGCCGCCCATCTTCAGGGCTTGCGGGTCCTTGGCCACTTCTTCAATCGGCATCGACGCGAATTTGGCGAAGATCGGCCCGAACTTGGCGTCCGACTTGGCCATTTCCTTTTCCCATTCGTGCACGCCGGTCCAGCCGGCCTGGCCGTTGGCGAAGGGGGTTTGCTTGTCGTTGTCGAGGTAGGCGTAGCCCGGCAGCAGGCCTTTCCAGTTGCCCAGGCCGGGGTACAGTGCCAGGTAACCGAGGGCGAAGATGATGGTGCCGACGAACAGCATGAACCACCATTTCGGCAGTGGGTTGTCGTATTCCTCGATGCCGTCGAACGAGTGGCCGACGGTCTCGTCGGTTTGTTCGGCGCGCTGCCCCCTGCGGGTCGACAGCAACAGCCAGGTCAGGGCGAAGATGGTTCCCAGGCTGAGGACTGTGACGTACAGACTCCAGAACGTAGTCATTCTTTGTTACTCCTAGAAGCTTGCTCGACGTGCTTGATGGCTTCGGGATCATCCGCAAAGGGCAGCATGGTCGCGTCGTCAAACTCCGACTTGCGGCGGGGGCTGAACACCCACAGCGCCAGGCCGATAAAGGCCACCATCACCACGACGGTGCCCAGGCCTCGAATCATCCCGATATCCATGAAGGTCACCGTTTGCTTTTGATGATGGTGCCAAGGCCTTGCAGGTAGGCCACCAATGCGTCCATTTCGGTCTTGCCCTTCACGGCTGCGGCTGCACCGGCGATGTCTTCGTCGGTGTAGGGCACGCCCAGGGTGCGCAAGACTTCCATTTTCTTCGCGGTGTCCTTGCCGTCGAGCTTGTTTTCCACGAGGAACGGGTACGCCGGCATTTTCGATTCAGGCACCACGTTGCGCGGGTTGTACAAGTGCGCACGCTGCCAGTCATCGGAGTAACGCCCGCCGACACGCGCCAGGTCCGGCCCGGTGCGCTTGGAGCCCCACAGGAACGGGTGGTCCCACACGCTTTCGCCGGCGACCGAGTAGTGGCCGTAGCGTTCGGTTTCGGCGCGGAACGGGCGGATCATCTGCGAGTGGCAGCCCACGCAACCGTTGGCGATATAGACGTCGCGGCCTTCCAGTTCAAGAGCGGTACGCGGCTTCATGCCTTCGACCGGCTTGTTGGTGACGTCCTGGAAAAACAGCGGAACGATCTGGGTCAGGCCGCCGATGCTCACGGCGATGACCATGAAGAAGGCCAGCAGGCCGATATTCTTCTCGACTACTTCGTGCTTCATCAGTGAGCTCCCACAACGGCGATCTTGGCGGCGGCTTCGGCTTGCGCCGGGTCGGAGGCACGCACGGTGCGCCAGACGTTGTAGGCCATGAGCAACATGCCGCAGGCAAAGAATGCACCGCCCAGGGCGCGCACGATGAACCCCGGATGGCTGGCTTGCAGCGCTTCGACGAAGGAGTAGGTGAGGGTGCCGTCATCGTTGATCGCACGCCACATCAGGCCTTGGGTGATGCCGTTGACCCACATCGAGGCGATGTAGAGCACGGTGCCGATGGTGGCAAGCCAGAAGTGCGCGTTGATCAGCCCGACGCTGTGCATCTGCGCACGGCCGAACAGTTTCGGGATCATGTGGTACAGCGCGCCGATGGAAATCATCGCCACCCAGCCGAGGGCACCGGCGTGCACGTGGCCGATGGTCCAGTCGGTGTAGTGGGACAGCGAGTTGACGGTCTTGATCGCCATCATCGGGCCTTCGAAGGTCGACATGCCGTAGAACGCCAGCGACACCACGAGGAAACGCAGGATCGGGTCGGTGCGCAATTTATGCCAGGCGCCCGACAGGGTCATCATGCCGTTGATCATGCCGCCCCAGCTGGGTGCCAGCAGGATGATCGACATCGCCATGCCCAGGGACTGCGCCCAATCCGGCAGCGCGGTGTAGTGCAAGTGGTGAGGACCGGCCCAGATGTACAGGGTGATCAGCGCCCAGAAGTGCACGATGGACAGGCGGTACGAGTAAATAGGACGTTCGGCCTGTTTCGGCACGAAGTAGTACATCATCCCCAGGAAACCGGTGGTCAGGAAAAAACCGACCGCGTTGTGCCCGTACCACCACTGGATCATCGCGTCCGTCGCCCCGGCGTAGGCCGAGTAGGACTTGAACAGGGTGACCGGCAAGGAGGCGTGGTTGACGATGTGCAGCATCGCCGTGACCAGGATGAAGGCGCCGTAGAACCAGTTGCCCACATAGATGTGCTTGGTCTTGCGCTTGACGATGGTGCCGAAGAACACCACGGCATACGTCACCCACACGATGGCGAGCAAGATCGCGATCGGCCATTCCAGCTCGGCGTATTCCTTGGTGGTGGTGTAGCCCAGTGGCAGGGTGACGATGGCGCCGAGGATCACGGCTTGCCAGCCCCAGAAGGTGAAGGCGGCGAGGCCATCGGAGATCAGTCGCGTCTGGCAGGTTCGCTGCACGACATAGTAGGAGGTGGCAAACAATGCACATCCACCGAAGGCGAAGATCACCAGGTTGGTGTGCAGCGGGCGCAGGCGACCGAAGGTCGTCCAGGGCAAGCCGAAGTTCAATTCCGGCCAGACCAGTTGCGAGGCGATGAAGACCCCGAGCCCCATGCCAAGGATCCCCCAGACCACCGTCATGATGGCGAACTGGCGGACTACCTTATAGTTATAAGCAGTCGGACTGATTGCTGTGCTCATTCTAAGGTTCCACGGTTTAGGTTTTTTTATAGGTAAAAATCGGCCGCAAGTATGTAGAAAGCGAGAGGCCAATGCAACGCAACGCTGACCTGGGTCAAGGCGTTCCACGCCAGATTCTGCGCCCTTTCCCTGTTTTGCGTAAGGACAAAATCGGAATTCAAAAGCTGATCAAGTGGACAGGAATTTTTTCGGCTCGCGACGGGAGTCGTCGCGTACGCCAGAACCGGTCCGCTGTGGGGAAGCGTAGACCCGAATGGCAGGAGGGGAAAGTTGTGCTTTGGAGGGGGTGTGACAAAAGGTCGCGAGGACGCGGCGAGTGAACGCCCGATTATTCGTCCCAGGGGTTGATCACCGTCACGCCACTGGATTTGAAGTCACTGACATTGCGCGTGACAACGGTGAGCCCATGTACCAGCGCGGTCGCCGCGATCAGTGCATCACTCTCGTTGACCTGGTCGGGTACGTGCAAGTGGGCACAACGCAGCGCGACGGCGGCGTCCACCGGCAGGATCCGCGCATCGAACGCCGGCATCACGTGGCGCTTGAGCCAGGTGCGCAACACCTTGCCCTGCGCCGGATCGCGCCGCTCCATGCGCAACACCCCGGTTTCCAGCTCCTTTAGCGTAATCGCAGAGATAAACATGCGGGGTGCGATGACGCTCCTGGCCCAGGCGACGACGTTCGCGTCAGCCTGGGGTTTACGCAGTTCGGAAATGACATTGGTGTCGAGTAGATACATCAAGAAAGGTCCACAGGGCGATGAGTGATCACGGCGCGTTCGGTTTCGAAGTCGATATCGGCGGCGTCCGGCATCACCAGCAAGTCAACGATGTCGGCATTCAGACCAGTCAATTTCTGGTAGTCCTCAATGCTTAGCAGCACATGGGCGGGTTTGCCGCGGTCGGTGATGAAAACCGGGCCTTGGCGCGTGGCTTTTTTGGCACCGCTTGTGTCTTGATTGAATTCGCGGCTGGAAATAGTGGTGATGGTCATGGGGTGACTTCCCTGGCTAGGGTGAATGTAGGTACGTTACTACTTTGCCAGTGCGAGCAGCAAGCCAGCCCCACAAAAAAGCCCCGTCCGGTTTACACCGGGCGGGGCTTCAAGGGTTTACGAAGTCTGCTTACTGCGCAGCCTTCTGCTCCCCATGGGACAAGCTGTAAACATACGCCGCCAACAAGTGCACCTTATCGTTGCCTTGCAGCACATCCTGCGCCGGCATCTGGCCTTGGCGGCCGTGACGGATGGTCTGCTGCAACTGTGCCAGGCTGGTGCCGTAGATGAAACCGGCAGGCTCGGTCAGGTTCGGCGCACCCATGGCTTCCATGCCGTGGCCTTGCGGGCCGTGGCAGGCCACGCAGGTGGTGTTGAACGCGGCTTGGCCGGCGGCCAGGTCGGCGGTGCTGTCGGCCGGCAATGGCAGTTTGGCCAGGTCGTGACGGACATAGGCGGCCACGTTTTTCACACCGTCTTCGCCGAGGATTTCACCCCAGGCCGGCATCGCCGCGTGGCGACCGTTGAGGATGGTGGTCTTGATCGCCTCGGCCGAACCGCCCCAGCGCCAGATGTTGTCCGCCAGGTTCGGGAAACCGTACGCGCCCTTGGCGTCCGAGCCGTGGCACACTGCGCAGTTGGAGGCAAACAGGCGGCCGCCCATTTTCAACGCTTGCGGGTCTTTGGCGACTTCTTCCACGGGCATGGCTGCGAATTTGGCGAAGATCGGCCCGAACTTGGCGTCGGCCTTGGCCATTTCCTTGTCCCATTCCTTGTTCTGGGTCCAGCCGTCCTCGTAGCCTGGCAATACGCCTTTCCAGTTGCCCAGGCCCGGGTAGAGGATCAGGTAGCCGACCGCAAACACCAGGGTGCCGGCGAACAACATGAACCACCACTGGGGCAGCGGGTTGTCGTATTCCTCGATCCCGTCGAAGGCGTGGCCCATGGTCTGGTCGACGCTGCCCTTGGTCTCGCCCTTGCGGGTGCCGATCAACAGCCAGGTCAGGCCGATCAGGCTACCCAGGGTCAGTACGCAGATCCATGTACTCCAAAATAGGGTCATGGCCGGGTGCTCCTTATTGCAGGCTCTTCTTGAGCGTCGGATGGAGAGGGTTCATCGGCGAACGGCAGCAGGCGCGCCTGCTCGAATTCCGCATTGCGCCGGTTGTTGAACACCCACAGCGACAGGCCGATAAAGGCGATGGCGACGACCAGCGTGCCAAGGCCGCGGATGGTGCCCGCATCGAATTCAAATCCCATGGCTCACCTCTTGCTCTTGATGGCAGTGCCGAGCACTTGCAGGTACGAAACCAGCGCGTCCATCTCGGTCTTGCCCTTGAGGCTGGCGACTGCGCCGCTGATGTCGTCGTCGGTGTACGGCACGCCGAGGGTGCGCATCACGCTCAACTTTTTCTCGGTGTGGCTGCTGTCGACCGGGGCTGTGACCAACCACGGGTAGGCCGGCATTTTCGACTCAGGCACCACGTTGCGCGGGTTGTACAAGTGCGCGCGATGCCAGTCGTCCGAGTAGCGCGCGCCGACACGTGCCAGGTCCGGCCCGGTACGTTTGGAGCCCCACAGGAACGGGTGGTCCCACACGCTTTCGCCAGCGACCGAGTAGTGGCCGTAGCGTTCGGTTTCGGCGCGGAACGGACGGATCATCTGCGAGTGGCACTGTACGCAGCCTTCACGGATGTAGATGTCACGGCCTTCCAGTTGCAGCGCGGTGTAGGGCTTCATACCCTCCACCGGCTTGTTGGTGACGTCCTGGAAGAACAGCGGGACGATCTGGGTCAGGCCGCCGATACTCACGGCCAGCACCATCAGCAGCATCAGGATGCCGACGTTCTTTTCAATCGTTTCGTGTTTCATCACAGACTCCTCAGGCCAGCTGCGCAGTGGTGGCGGCTTCGACAGGCTGTGGCGAACGCACGGTGCGCCACGTGTTGTAAGCCATCAGCAACATGCCGGTGAGGAATACTGCACCGCCCACCAACCGCACGATGAAGCCTGGGTGGCTGGCCACCAGGGTTTCGACGAAGGAGTAGGTCAAGGTGCCGTCTTCGTTGACCGCACGCCACATCAGGCCCTGGGCGATGCCGTTGACCCACATCGAGGCGATGTAGAGCACGGTGCCGATGGTGGCCAGCCAGAAGTGCGCGTTGATCAGGCCGAGGCTGTACATCTGCTCGCGGCCGAAGATTTTCGGGATCATGTGGTACAGCGCGCCGATGGAGATCATCGCTACCCAGCCGAGGGCACCCGCGTGTACGTGGCCGATGGTCCAGTCGGTGTAGTGGGAGAGGGCGTTCACGGTCTTGATCGCCATCATCGGGCCTTCAAACGTCGACATGCCGTAGAACGCCAGCGATACCACCAGGAAGCGCAGGATCGGGTCGCTGCGCAACTTATGCCAGGCGCCCGACAAGGTCATCATGCCGTTGATCATGCCGCCCCAGCTCGGAGCCAGCAGCACCAGCGACATCACCATGCCCAGGGACTGTGCCCAGTCCGGCAGCGCGGTGTAGTGCAAGTGGTGAGGACCGGCCCAGATGTACAGGGTGATCAGTGCCCAGAAGTGCACGATGGACAAGCGATAGGAATACACCGGACGCTCGGCCTGTTTCGGCACGAAGTAGTACATCATCCCCAGGAAACCGGCGGTGAGGAAGAAGCCTACCGCGTTGTGCCCGTACCACCACTGCACCATGGCATCCGTCGCACCACCGTAGAGGGAGTAGGACTTGGTCAGGCTGACCGGGATTTCCAGGTTGTTGACGATATGCAGGATCGCCACGGTGATGATGAACGCACCGAAGAACCAGTTACCGACATAGATATGCTTGGTGTTGCGCTTCATCACCGTGCCGAAGAACACGATGGCGTAGGCCACCCAGACGATGGTGATGAGAATGTCGATCGGCCATTCCAGCTCGGCGTATTCCTTGGAGCTGGTGTAGCCCAGCGGCAAGGTGATTGCGGCCAGCAGGATGACCAACTGCCAGCCCCAGAAGCAGAACGCGGCGATTTTCGGCGCGAACAGCTGGGTCTGGCAGGTGCGTTGCACCGAGTAGAAGGAGCTGGCGAACAGCGCGCAGCCACCGAACGCGAAGATCACCGCGTTGGTGTGCAGCGGGCGCAGGCGGCCGAAGCTGGTCCACGGCAGATCGAAGTTCAGAGCAGGCCAGACCAATTGGGCGGCGAGAAAAACCCCGAGCCCCATGCCGACGATGCCCCACACCACCGTCATAATGGCGAATTGGCGGACCACCTTGTAGTTATAGGCGGTACTTAAAGTAGTGTTCATGGTTCCCCATCCACGGTTCAACCCAAGCAAATGCAGCACTTGGGCTGGAGTTATAGGCAGACTAAATAGCGAGGCAAGCATGGGCAAAGAGCACAAGGCCAGTATTGACGGGGATCAATGGGCGCAGTGTGTGCGGGAACGCGGATGGCTGTGGGATGTCGCGTCGAACGTTGCAGGACATACGCCTGTGACGTTGATCCTGGCCCACGGCGCCGGTGCGCCGATGGACTCATCCTTCATGGGTGACATGGCTGCACGCCTTGCTGGGCACGGTGTGAACGTGTTGCGCTTCGAGTTCCCCTACATGGCCCAGCGCCGTGTGGACGGCGGTAAACGCCCACCGAACCCGGCGCCGAAACTGCTGGACGCCTGGCGGGAGGTGTATGCCGAGGTGCGACGTCATGTCGCTGGGAAGCTGGCGGTGGGCGGCAAGTCCATGGGCGGGCGCATGGCCAGTCTGTTGGCGGATGAACTGGGCGCTGATGGGCTGGTGTGCCTGGGTTATCCGTTCTATGCGGTGGGCAAGCCGGAGAAACCTCGGGTCGAGCATCTGGCGGGGTTGAAGACGCCGACATTGATCGTGCAGGGCGAGCGCGATGCCCTGGGGAATCGGGCGGCGGTGGAAGGCTATGTGCTGTCGCCGAACATCGAGGTGATGTGGCTGGTGGCGGGGGATCATGACTTGAAGCCGTTGAAGGCTTCGGGGTTCAGTCATGAGCAGCATCTGGCCGCTGCGGCGCTGAAAGTGGCTGGGTTTCTCGGCGGCTGTTAGGGCCTCTTCGCGAGCAAGCCCGCTCCCACATTCGACCGCATTCCAAGGGATGTACACGGTTAAATGTGGGAGCGGGCTTGCTCGCGAAAGCGATTTACCGGTTGAAACGCTCCACCAGCGAATACTGGGTATTCGCCGTATGCGTCAGCTCTTCACTCAATTGCGCAGAATTCAACGCCTGCTCCGACGTCTGATCCGCCAACAGCGCGATCGTGCTGATATTGCGGCTGATCTCTTCCGCCACCGAGCTTTGCTCCTCGGTCGCCGCCGCGATCTGGGTGGTCATATCGGTGATATGCGCCACCGCCTCACTGATGCCCACCAACGCCTGATCCGCTTCCATTACCCGTGCCACGCCTTCTTCGGCCTGGCGATGCCCGGCGTCCATGGTCTGGACGGCGGCGGCGGCAGTCTGCTGCAACTTGGCGATCAAGGTATGGATCTGCCCGGTGGACTCGGCCGTACGCTGGGCCAGTTGGCGCACCTCGTCGGCGACCACCGCAAAACCACGGCCCATCTCACCGGCACGTGCCGCTTCGATGGCGGCGTTGAGCGCCAGCAGGTTGGTCTGGTCGGCGATGCCTTTGATCACGTCGACCACGCCGCCGATTTCATCGCTGTCCTTGGCCAGTTGGGTGACGGTCACGCCGGTCTCGCCAACGGCCACCGACAGGCGCTGAATCGCCTCGCGGGTTTCCCCGGCGATGTCGCGGCCACGACCGGTCAGGCGATTGGCCTCCTGGGTCGCATCGGCGGTGCGCTGCACGTGGCTGGCGACTTCCTGGGTGGTTGCCGCCATCTGGTTGACCGCGGTGGCCACCTGTTCGGTCTCCACGCGCTGGCGCTCCAGGCCGCTGGAGCTGTTGTGCGCCAGGGTGTTGGACTGCGCTGCCTGGTCGTTGAGGTGCTCGGCGGTGTCCTGCAAGCGTGTCAGGCACGTCTTCAGACGGGCTTCCTGGCTGAGGATCGACATCTCCAATCGCGCCTGTGCGCCACGGCTGTCGGTGTACATCTGCGCGATCAACGGGTCGGAGGTGGTCTGTTCGGCCAAGCGCAGCAAACGCTTGAGGCCGCGCTGCTGCCAGCTCAAGCCCAGCAGGCCGAGCGGCACCGACAAGCCCGCCGCCAGGGCAAAGCCCCAGTGGGAGTTGAGCGACGCACCGATCATGAAGCTCAGTTGGCTGACCAGGATAAACGGCACCCAGTCCTGCAACACCGGCAGCCACTTGTCCCGCTGGGGAACGGCCGACTTGCCCTGGTTGATGCGTTGATAGAGCGCTTCGGCCCGGCGGATCTGCTCGGCGGTGGGCTTGATGCGCACCGATTCGTAGCCGACCACCTGGTTGCCGTCGAAGACTGGCGTCACGTAGGCGTTAACCCAGTAGTGATCCCCGGTCTTGCAGCGGTTCTTGACAATGCCCATCCATGGCAAGCCTTGTTTGAGCGTGGACCACATATGCGCGAACACAGCCGCCGGTACATCCGGGTGACGCACCAGGTTGTGCGGTGCGCGCAGCAGTTCGTCCCGGGTGAACCCACTGATTTCGACAAATGCGTCGTTGCAGTAGGTGATCACACCCTTGGCGTCTGTGGTGGAGATCAACCGTTGCTGAGCGGGGAAGGTACGTTCGCGCTGGGTAACGGGTTGGTTATTACGCATGATTGTTCAATCCGCAAGGCTTTCAATGGGTATCGGCACGGGCAGGGGTTTATTTAACTTATTTTTGCAACAATCAACCGGCCAGCATCGGGTACGTAAACAAACCGAAGTGAAGCAGGTTCAAGCCAAAGTGCGTCGCTACCGCTGCGCCCAACCCGCCAAAGCGATACGCCAGGCCATAACCGGCCCCGGCAATGCTGGCCAGCAGCACCCATTGCCAGCCCGCGCCCAGGTGCACCAGGCCGAACAACAGCGAGGCCAGCAGCAGTGCGAGGTTGTCGCCGTAGGGCAGCTGTTTGAAGCGCTGGCTCAAGCCGCCCTGGATGTAGCCACGGAACAGCGCTTCTTCGACCAGCGTGACCAGCAGCAGGTTGTTCAACACCCACAGCCACGCCTGCTCCGGCCATTTTGGCGCCCAGCTGATCATGCCCAGCAACGCCGCGCCACCCAGCGCGGCAACGGCCGTGAGGGTCAGGGCCAGTGCTGTGACGCAGATCGACAGGCGCAACGAACGACGCGCCACGATCCACGGGCAGGCCAGCAGCAGCCAGAAGCCGATCAGCGGTTTGTCCTGGTTCAGGTACATCGAGAAGGGCACTGCATCCGGGGTCAACCGCTGCGGGTCAATGCCGCGGCCGTTGTAGAAGCCCGGCAACCAGTGCAGCGCCAGGCTCAAGGCCAGCACGATAAACAAGCCGTGGCCCAGGTAGCGTGCCCATGGCGTGCGTTGCTGGCGTACCGCGTAGCCGGCCAGCAACAACAGGGCCACCGACACCCCGGCCAGCACGCCCAATTGCCCGTAGATCAGGGCCAGGCCATAGCCAATGGAAAGAAGTGCCAGGTACAGCCAGGGCAATGTGAGCATGGGGAATCCTTGGAAAAATCTGGGCGGCATTATAGCGGCCGTCCTACAGGTCCCAGATGAAAACTCCTCCACGCCCCGGCCTTCCCCGACAACCTGTAGTGAGCGGGCTTGCCCGCGCTGGGGGGCGCAGCCGCCCTAAACCCAGGCACCTCGGTGTATCTGTAAGACGCAGGCGGTTGGATTTGGGGCGGCTGCGCCCCCCAGCGCGGGGCAAGCCCGCTCACTACAGGTTTGGTCGGCGTAGGACGAGCCATAGCGCTCCGGCAATCAACACTGCGCCATACACATGGGCCATCGACAACGGCTCGCCCAACAACAGCGCGCCCCACAACACCCCAAATGGCGGGATCAGAAAGGTCGTGGTCATCGACTTCACCGGCCCGATGGCCGTCAGCAAGCGGAAGTACAGGACGTAGGCCAGCGCCGTACACACCAGCCCCAACCCCAGCAACGACCCCCACACCGGCCAGCCACCCCAGCTCGCGGGCGGATGGTTGATGGCGCTGTAGGCAAACAGCGGCAGCAGAAACAGGGTGGCGCCGAGCATACTGCCCAGGGCCGACAGGCGACTGTCCAGCCCGCCGCGTTGATCCAGCCAGCGCCGTGCGAGGAACCCGGCAAAGCCATAACAGGTGGTGGCCACCAGGCAGGCCAGCGCGCCCATCAACAATTCCAGGTCAAACGCCACCGGCCCCGCGCGGGTCAGTACGCCGACGCCCAGCAGGCCCAGGCTGACCCCGGCGAGTTTCGACGGCGTCAGGCGTTCACTGAAAAACAACCCGCCGATCAACACGCCCATCAACGGCGTGGTGGCGTTGAAGATTGCCGAGTAACCCGCCGGCAGCACCTGGGCCGCCACAGAATACATGGTCGCCGGGATGCCCGAGTTGATGACCCCCAGCAGCAGGACGGTCTTGAACTTGCCCTGGAAATCCCACTTCACGCGCATTACCGCGAGCATCGCCAGCAGGCCGGCGGCGGCAATCGACACACGGAAAAACGCGGTCGGCACTGCCCCAAGTTCCGGTGCGATGATGCGCATAAACAGGAAACTCGCGCCCCAAATGGCAGCGAGCCCCAGCAGGTACACGGTGTCGACAGGTCTCACAGAACACTCCTACATCAATCAGGCGGCGAGTGTTGCACGAGCCCTGCGCGGATCACAGGACAAACCGCGTGACCAACCCATTGAGGTCCACCGCCAGGCGCGACAGTTCCTGGCTGGCGGCCGAAGTCTGGGTCGCTCCGGCAGCGGTCTGGGTGGACAGGTCGCGAATGTTCACCAGGCTGCGGTCGACTTCGCGGGCCACCAGTGCCTGCTGTTCGGCGGCGCTGGCGATCACCAGGTTGCGCTGGCTGATCTGCGAAATGGCCGCGGTGATCTTTTCCAGGGCGCTCCCGGCGCTGTTGGCCCGCTGCAAGGTCTGGCCGGCGTGCTCCGCGCTGCTGTTCAGCGCGCCGACGGTGTCCTGGGTGCCTTGCTGGATACCGTTGATCATCTGCTCGATTTCTTCGGTGGAGTCCTGGGTGCGTTGCGCCAGCGAGCGCACCTCGTCGGCGACCACTGCAAAACCACGGCCGGCCTCGCCCGCGCGGGCGGCTTCAATCGCCGCGTTGAGGGCCAGCAGGTTGGTTTGCCCGGCGATGCCACGGATCACTTCCAGCACCTTGCTGATGTCCTGGGCCTGCACCGCCAGGCCTTCGGCCTTGTTCGAGGCGCCGAGCACTTCGTCCACCAGGTTCTGGATCGAACTGATGGTTTCGCTGATCTGGTAGTGGCCGTGCTTGCTGTCTTCGTCGGACGCCTTCGACGCCTCGGCGCTGGACACCGCATTGCCCGCCACTTCGTCCACCGCCGCGCTCATCTGGGTGACGGCGGTGGCGGCCTGTTCGATTTCATCGTTCTGCGCTTGCAGGCCACGGGTGCTCTGTTCCATCACCGAGCTCATCTCTTCCGCGGCGGAGGCCAGTTGTTGCGCCGATTCGCTGATGCCCCGGATGGTGGCCTGCAACTCGGCCTGCATGCCGGCCAGGGCGCCGAGCAATTGCGCCGGTTCGTCATGGCCTTGCACAGTGATCGGCTGGCTCAAGTCTCCGGCGGCGATGGTGCGCGCCACCGTCAGTGCCTGGCTGATGGGGGCGGTGATGCTGCGTGTCAGCAGCCAGGCCAGCGCCAAGGTCGCGATCAACGCAAACACGATGATCAGGCCGACCACCCACAGCGCGCTCGAGTACGTGCGCGCGGCCGCATCCACCGCCGACTCGACGCCGCTCTGGTTAAAGGTAATCAGGCTTTCCAGGCTTTTGCCGAGGACCACGCCCTGGGGCGCCAGGCGCGTGTTGAGCAGGTCGATGGCGTCTTGTTGCTGGTCGCCGTCCACCAGCGTGATGATCTGCCCGACCAGGTTGAGGTAGTTGTTCACATTGACCTTGAGCTGCTTGAGTAACTCGCGCTCTTGATCGTTGCTGAGCAAGGTCTCGTGATGTTCCAGCAAGGTTTGCAGTTCGCTGCGCTGGCGGGTGATCAGGCTTTTGCTGTTGTCGCGAATCCGCGACTCATCAGTGGTCGCCAGGCGCAAGGTTTCCAGGCGGATGCTGGCGACGTAGGCGGCGCTGTCGTGGATATTCTCGATGCTCGGCATCCACGATTGCTCGATGATCAGCGCGCTTTCGCGCAGTTTGGCCATCTGCCCCAGGCCAAACAGGCCGACAATCACCAGCAGGCTGGCCAGAACCCCAAAACTCAGACTGGCACGCACGCCGATCCGCATATTCCTCAATGACATCTCAATGCTCCTTAGGCGATTAGAACCTGTCCCCGGGTCGGTCTTTTGACCTTGTTAGGGTGGGGAGGGGCGCGCTGTATATCAAAGTGCCACTAATGAGGTAATCAGGGTTTCCCTTACGTTGCATCGATGCGGTTACACATCACTGCGCTTGAGTGACATGCGCTGTTTTTCACGGTCAACCCGCCAAGCCCCGGCGTTTCAGGCGTGCGGAAAAATCCACTGCGACGTTTTGGTGCATTTATTGACCGGCTGGTCGACTTATGAAAATTGAAAGTAAATGTACGAAGTGCAGCAAGTTGTACAACCGTGCGCGAAAAAACGTCCTTCTCCTGCCTTCCTACACTGGCTAAGCTCAGGGCTTCCAGATTCCCGTAGAGGTTTCCCGCATGTCGCAACCGACGCCCGCCCTTGCCATCGCCCGCATGATCCTCGATGGCTTTGACGATTACCGCGAGCACTTCCGCCAGATCACCGATGGCGCCCGCGAGCGTTTCGAAAAGGCCCAGTGGCAGCAGGGGCAGGCGGCGTCGGCGGCGCGGATCAACCTGTATGAAGAAAAGGTCAGTGAAGTGACCACGCACCTGCGCGCCAGCTTCAGCGAAGACGAGCTGTTGGACGTAGGCCTGTGGCCGTTGGTGAAAAACGCTTACATCGGCCTGATCGACCTGCGTTTCGACGATGAGCTGTCCGAGACCTGGTACAACTCGATTTTCTGCGGCCTGTTCAGCCACGACTTGATCAGTGACGGCTGCATGTTCATCCACACCACCCGGCCCAGCCTGCGCCGGGCGCGTGCGGCGCAAACCCGCAACTACCTGCCGGCGGGCAACATCGCCGGGATGCTTGGACAGATCTTTGCCGACTACCGCTTCAGCGAGCCTTACGCCGACCTGCCCGCCGACCTGCGCCGCCTCGAAGCGCAATTGCGCGAGAACCTGCCGGACTGGGTGTGCAAGGACCCGGACCTCAAGGTCGAGCTGTTTTCCTCGGTGCTCTACCGTAATAAAGGCGCGTACCTCGTAGGACGCATCTATACCCGCGACGAACAATGGCCGTTGGTGATCCCGCTGCTGCACCGTGAAGGGCAGGGCATCCAGATCGACGCGTTGATCACCGACGAAGCCGACGTGTCGATCATCTTTTCGTTTACCCGTTCCTACTTCATGGTCGATGTGCCGGTGCCGGCGGAATTTATCGGTTTTCTACGGCGCATCCTGCCGGGCAAGCACATCGCCGAGCTGTACACTTCCATCGGCTTCTACAAACATGGCAAGTCGGAGTTCTACCGCGCGCTGATCAACCACCTGGCGACCACCGACGACCAGTTCATCATGGCCCCCGGCGTGCGCGGCATGGTCATGAGCGTGTTCACGCTGCCGGGCTTCAACACCGTGTTCAAGATCATCAAGGACCGCTTTTCGCCGTCGAAAAACGTCAACCGCGCCACCGTGATCGAGAAGTACCGGCTGGTCAAAAGCGTCGACCGCGTCGGGCGCATGGCCGACACCCAGGAATTCGCCGACTTTCGCTTCCCCCTGAGCAAATTCGAGCCCGAGTGCCTGGCCGAATTGCTCGAAGTCGCCGCCGGCACCGTCGAGGTCGAAGGTGACACGGTGCTGATCCGCCACTGCTGGACCGAACGGCGCATGACCCCGCTCAATCTCTACCTCGACCACGCCAACCCCGCCCAAGTGCGCGAGGCCCTGGAAGACTATGGACTGGCCATCAAGCAATTGGCGGCGGCGAATATTTTTCCGGGTGACATGTTGCTCAAGAATTTCGGCGTCACCCGCCACGGCCGCGTGGTGTTCTATGACTACGACGAAATCTGCTTTCTGACCGAGGCCAACTTCCGCCACATCCCCGCGCCGCGCACCCCCGAGGATGAAATGGCCTCCGAGCCCTGGTACTCCATTGGCCCGCTGGATGTGTTTCCCGAAGAATTCCCGCCGTTTCTGTTTGCCGATGCGGGCCAGCGCAAGTTGTTCAATGAATTGCACGGCGAGTTGTACAACGCCGATTATTGGAAGGGGCTGCAACAGGCGATTCGCGCCGGTAAGGTTATTGATGTTTTCCCTTACCGACGCACCGGTCGAACGGCCGACTAAAGCCTGTCATACGCCAGGCAATGTGAAGGTGTCGATCAGGCCGGGCCTGATCGACAAGGCATTAGACGCCTTCCGATTTTCTGTTTTCCTTGCGCACATCTTTCAGCCAGGGCTGGCCGTTGCCTAGCGCCAACAGTGAGTCCGAGTGGTTGGACGCGCGGTTTTTGTCGGTCTGGTTGGTGCCGTTTGTCTGAACATCTCTAGCTTGTTTGTAGAGATTTTTCATCTCGTTCCCCAGCTCTTTGTCTGTTTTCTTGACCTCCTGGCGGTGTTTGTACTGGGTCACTGGGTTCCTGCTGGCAGGAGCGCTCTGTTCCTGGGTGATGCGTTTTTCCGTCAGGCTCAGGGCCTTGTTATAGCTTTCTTTAGGGATTGCAGGCGTCGGAAACTGTTCAGGAAGCTTCGACAGGACGCTGTGCTGATGGGTGAGTGACTGGACATTGGATTTTTGGGTGGCACTCAATGATGAACTGGGTGTTTGGTTGAGCAGTGGTTGCGATGAGCTGGCGCTTGAATAGGTACTGGATGAGCGCTCGCGGGGTTCCGGGTTATGCCAGGAACTGTGCGGGGCAGAGGTCTCAGGCGCGATGGACTGATATTTGGTGGCGTAACTGTGGTTGTTACCACTATTGCTGTAGGCATAGCTATTGGAGTCAATGGGCATAACGATTTCATGTCCTGTACGTGGTGAGAGGGCGCGTGTACGTGGCCAGTCAGCGGGAGAGTCCACTCAGTGTGTTCATCCCGCGCATGGCTTGCGCGCTGGGTTGACTGCTGATTCGGTTCGCTGCCAGGTTGGTGGTTGGCCTAGATGAGGCCTGGCGGTTCGCAGGCTGCTCACTGGCGTTTTTTGTATAACTGGGCGCGAATTCATAGGCTGGCGGTGGCAGCGAGTCAGCCGATCGAGGCTGCGCACGCATCGCGTCTGCATAAGAAGGTAGATAGGGGGTGGAAGTGGATGAGTCGATTGGCATAGGAGCTCCGTTCTGAGTCGGCGTTAATGAACAGCCAGTCAGGACTGGCTAGCTCATTGGAACGCTTGCGTCACTCGTCACAAATCGGACTTTCGCTAGAAACGTGTGGGGGAGAGTGTTGATCCGCTGTAGTAAATTTCGCCACGGTATGAGCGAAAGTCCCGTTGCTTTTGACGGGCCGTCTTCAGAAGCGTCGAAATCTGCGACAATCGCCACCTCGTCTTATCCGTCCACCGCTGTGCAGGTCATGCCTGCCCCATCCCGAAGACCTTTACCACCCAGATGACTGACCAAGCGCCCACTATCGACCAACTGCTCAAAACCCTCGACCACGCCATGCTTGCCGACCGCCACCGTTTGCGTCGGCAGTTGCTTGAGTTGCGCAAAAAGCCCGACGAGGACAAGTTGGCGCAGTGGGTCGTGCGCATGCAGGCGTCCTGTGCCCAGGTCACGGCGCGGCGCGCCAGCCTGCCGGTGATTCGTTATGACGACAGCCTGCCGATTGCGGCCAAGCGCGATGAAATCAAAGAAGCGCTGAACCAGCATCAGGTGCTGATCATTGCCGGCGAAACCGGCTCGGGCAAGACCACCCAGTTGCCGAAGATCTGCCTGGAAATCGGTCGTGGCCAGTTCGGTCTCATTGGTCACACCCAGCCCCGCCGGATCGCCGCACGCAGCGTGGCCAGCCGGGTCGCCGAAGAGTTGGCCACGCCATTGGGCGCGCTGGTCGGTTATCAGGTGCGCTTTGAAGACCAGAGCGATTCCAACACCCTGATCAAGCTGATGACCGACGGTATCCTGCTGGCAGAAACCCAGAACGACCGCTACCTCGAGCGCTACGACACGATCATCGTCGACGAAGCCCACGAACGCAGCCTTAACATCGACTTCCTGCTGGGCTACCTGAAAACCCTGCTGCCGCGCCGCCCGGACCTGAAGGTCATCATCACCTCGGCGACCATTGACCTGGAGCGTTTCTCCAAGCACTTCGACGATGCCCCGATCGTCGAAGTCTCGGGTCGCACTTTCCCGGTGGACACCTGGTATCGCCCGCTGACCCTGGAGCAGGACGAGGAGGGCAACCGCGTCGAGGATGACCTCACCGTCGACCAGGCGATCCTGGCCACCCTGGATGAAATCGCCGCCTACGAGCGCAGCGAACGGCGCAGCCCGGGCGATGTGCTGGTGTTCCTGCCGGGTGAGCGTGAGATCCGCGATGCCGCCGAAATGCTGCGCAAGGCCCAGCTCAAGCACACCGAAATCCTGCCGCTGTATGCGCGCCTGTCACCGGCCGAGCAGCAGCGGATTTTCCAGTCCCATCCAGGCCGTCGTGTGGTGCTGGCAACCAACGTCGCGGAAACCTCGCTGACCGTACCGGGCATCCGTTATGTGATCGACAGCGGCACCGCGCGCATCAGCCGCTACAGCTACCGTGCCAAGGTGCAACGCCTGCCGATCGAGGCGATTTCCCAGGCCAGTGCCAACCAGCGTAAAGGTCGTTGCGGCCGGGTCGAGCCGGGCATCTGCATCCGCTTGTACAGTGAAGAGGATTTTATCGGGCGTCCGGAATTTACCGACCCGGAAATCCTGCGTACCAACCTTGCCGCCGTGATCCTGCAGATGCTGCACCTGCGCCTCGGCGAAATCACCGACTTCCCGTTTATCGAGCCGCCGGACGGCAAGGCCATCAGCGACGGTTTCAACCTGCTGCAAGAGCTCTCGGCGGTGGACCGCAACAGCCAGCTCACGCCGTTGGGCCGCCAACTGGCGCGCCTGCCGGTGGACCCGCGCATGGGCCGCATGCTGCTGGAAGCGGCCAAGCTCGGCAGTTTGCAGGAAGTGCTGATCGTCGCCAGCGCCATGTCGATCCAGGACCCGCGCGAGCGCCCGCCGGAGCGTCAACAGGCCGCCGACCAGGCCCACGCCCAGTGGAAAGATGCGGACTCGGACTTCGCCGGGTTGGTCAATCTGTGGCGCGGTTTTGAAGAGCAGCGCCAGGCACTCACCGCCAGCCCTTTGCGTAACTGGTGCCGCAAGAACTTCCTCAACTACCTGCGCCTGCGCGAATGGCGCGATTCCCACCGCCAGCTCAGCCTGATCTGTCGCGACATGCAGCTGACGATCAATAAAGAGCCGGCGGATTTCCCCAAACTGCACAAGGCGGTGCTGTCCGGCCTGCTCAGCCAGATCGGCCAGAAAACCGAAGACGGCGATTACCTCGGTGCGCGCCAGCGGCGGTTCTGGATTCACCCGTCGTCGGGCATCGGCAAGAAGCGCCCGCAATGGCTGATGACCGCTGAATTGGTGGAAACCACCAAGCTGTATGCGCGCATGGTTGCCAAGATTGATGCCGACTGGATCGAGCCGCTGGCCGGGCACCTGATCAAGAAGAACCACTTCGAACCGCATTGGGAGAAAAAGCGCGGCCAGGTAGTGGCGTTCGAGCAGATCACCCTGTTCGGGCTGATCGTGGTCGGGCGCCGGCCAGTGCATTACGGGCCGATTGACCCGGTGGTGTCCCGTGAGTTGTTTATCCGCGAAGGCTTGGTGCGTGGCGAGATCCAGTCGCGGGCCAAGTGCCTGACCGCCAACCAGCAACTGCTGGAACAGCTCGACGAGCTGGAAGCCAAGGCGCGCCGCCGTGACATCCTCGCCGACGAGGAAACGCTGTATGCCTTCTACGATGCGCGCTTGCCGGCAGAGATCCACCAGACTGCGACGTTTGACAGCTGGTACAAGATCCACAGCCAGAAAGACCCGCAACTGTTGATCATGCGCGAAGAAGACGTGCTGGCCCGCGAGGCCAGCGAGGTCACCGCCGCGCATTACCCGGACACCCTGCACCTGGGCGACCTGGCCCTGGCCTTGAGTTACCACTTCGAACCCAACCACCCCCGCGACGGCGTGACCCTGCGCGTGCCCGCGCCGCTGTTGCCGGCGTTGCCGCCGGAACGCCTGGAATGGCTGGTGCCGGGGCTGATCGAGGCCAAATGCATCGCCCTGGTGCGCAACCTGCCAAAGGCGCTGCGCAAGAACTTCGTGCCGGTGCCGGACTTCGTCAAGGCGGCGCTGCAACGCATCGAATTCGGCCAGGGCTCGCTGCCCCAGGCGCTCGGCCGTGAGTTGCTGCGCATGACCGGTGCCCGCGTCAGCGATGAAGCCTGGGCCGAGGCGGCGCAGCAGGTGGACAACCATCTGAAGATGAACCTGGAAGTGGTCGATGGCCAAGGCAAGTTCCTCGGCGAAGGCCGCGACCTGGCCGAGTTGACCGCACGCTTCGCCGAAGCCAGCCAGGCTGCGTTGGCGGTGCCGCAAACCGCGAAAAGCCAACAGCCAGTAGAGGCCAAGGTGTTCGCGGCGGTGGCGCAGAAGACCCAGCAAAAGATCGCCGGCCTGTCGATGACGGTTTATCCGGCGTTGGTGGAGGAAAACGGTACGGTCAAGGAAGGGCGTTTTTCCACGGCCGCCGAAGCTGAATTCCAACACCGCCGCGCCTTGCAGCGTTTGCTGATGCAGCAGCTGGCGGAACCGGCCAAATTCCTGCGCGGCAAATTGCCCGGTCTGACGGAGTTGGGGTTGATGTACCGCGAACTGGGGCGCATCGACGCCCTGGTGGAAGATATCCTGCTGGCCAGCCTCGACACCTGCGTATTGGAAGGCGAAGCCAGCCTGCCCCGCGATGGCGCAGGCCTGGCCGCCTTGGCCGAGCGCAAGCGTGGCAGCTGGACCGAGCATGCCGAACGCCTGGCACGCTTGACCCTGGAGGTTCTGAAGCTCTGGCACGCACTGCAAAAACGTTTCAAAGGCAAGATCGACCTGGCTCAGGCCGTAGCCCTGAATGACATCAAGCAGCAACTGGGCAACCTGGTGTATCCCGGTTTTGTACGGGAAACCCCGGCGCAGTGGTTCAAGGAACTGCCACGCTATCTCAAGGCCATCGAGCTGCGTCTGGAGAAACTGCCGAGCCAGGTACAGAAGGACCGGGTCTGGAGCGGCGAGTTGGCCGGTTTGTGGGCGCAGTACGAGAATCGCCTGAAAAAACACGCCCAGGAAGGCAAGCGCGATCCTCAGCTAGAGCTCTACCGCTGGTGGTTGGAAGAGTACCGGGTGTCGTTGTTTGGCCAGCAGTTGGGCACCAAGGTGCCGATTTCCGACAAGCGCCTGAGCAAGCAATGGAGCCAGGTAGAGCCCTGAAACCCAACACAACCCCCCTGTGGGAGCATTCCAAGGGAAACCGGTGTTTGTGCGCAGATAGCGCCAAACTCCGAGGGTTGTGGCAAACTTCGCGCCTATAAATGCCGGGATCGTCGTTACAGGCTGGCGGTTGCAGCCACGGCGCGATGGAATAAAGCGATGCCAGTTTGATGTCCGCTGGGCGGATTCGGACTACTTACAGTTTGGTACGAAGGTACCAACATTCCCTGCCTGACAGATTTAGAGGAACGACCGTGCATAACGTCGTCATCAGCGGCACTGGCCTGTACACCCCGGCCAACAGCATCTCCAACGAAGAGCTGGTGCAGTCTTTCAATACCTACGTCCAGCACTTCAACACCGACAACGCCGCCGCCATCGAGCGCGGTGAAGTTCAGGCGCTGACCGAGTCCAGTGCAGCCTTCATCGAAAAAGCCTCGGGCATCAAGAGCCGTTTCGTGATGGACAAGGAAGGCATTCTCGACCCGCAGCGCATGACCCCGCGCCTGCCCGAGCGCAGTAACGACGAATGGTCGGTGCTCTGCCAGATGGCCATCGGCGCCGCCGAACAAGCCCTGCAGCGTGCCGGCAAGACTGCCGCTGACATCGACGGCGTGATCGTCGCCTGTTCCAACCTGCAACGCGCCTATCCGGCCATTGCCATTGAAGTCCAGGAAGCCCTGGGTATCGAGGGTTTCGGCTTTGACATGAACGTGGCGTGCTCCTCGGCCACGTTCGGCATCCAGAACGCTGCCAACAGCATCCAACTGGGCCAGGCCCGGGCGATCCTGATGGTCAACCCGGAAGTCTGCACCGGCCACTTGAATTTCCGTGACCGCGACAGCCACTTCATCTTTGGTGATGCGGCCACCGCCGTCGTCCTCGAACGTGCCGACCTGGCGACCTCCGAGCACCAGTTCGACGTGGTCAGCACCAAGCTGCTGACCAAGTTCTCCAATAACATCCGCAACAACTTCGGCTTCCTCAACCGCGCGGCGGAAGAGGGCATCGGCGCGCCCGACAAACTGTTCGTGCAGGAAGGCCGCAAGGTCTTCCGCGATGTGTGCCCGATGGTGGCCGAGCTGATTGGTGTGCACCTGGCGGAAAACCAGTTGAACGTCGCCGATGTGAAGCGTTTCTGGCTGCACCAGGCCAACCTGAGCATGAACCACCTGATCGTGAAGAAACTGCTGGGCCGCGAAGCCACGGTGGAAGAAGCGCCGGTGATCCTCGACACCTACGCCAATACCAGTTCGGCGGGTTCGGTGATTGCGTTCCATACTTACCAGGACGATTTGCCCAAGGGCTCCGTGGCGGTGCTCAGCTCGTTCGGCGCAGGCTACTCGATCGGCAGCGTGATCCTGCGTAAACGCTGATCGGTGGGGAGGGCGCGGTCAATGGGTGGGAGCTGGCTCCCACAGTGATCGCATGTTCAAAGTGAAATTGAGGTAGCCCATGGCAGCAGCCGACGACGCGGATCTGCTTGAACGCCTGCTCAAGGGGGAGCAGCGGGCCTACAAGGAATTGGTCAGCACCTACCAGAGCGCCATGCGCGCGGTGGCCTATGCGATCGTCGGCCAGCGCCATGCCGATGAAATCGTGCAGGACGCTTGGCTCTCGGTGGTCCGCAACCTGTCCAGGTTCGAAGGGCGCTCCAGTCTCAAGACCTGGCTATTGACCATTACCGCCAACGCCGCCAAGGGACGCTACAAGCAGAACCGCCGTGAAGTGCTGCTCGACGACCTGCCATCACCCCATGGCACCATCGGCGATGACCGCTTCACCCCGGACGATGGCCACTGGGCCGTCGCCCCCTATGCCTGGCACCAGGACACCCCGGAAGCCTTGCTCACCGAAGGCGAACTGCGCGACTGCCTGGAGCACACCTTGTCGAGCCTGTCGCAGTTGCAGAGCAGCGTGCTGGTGCTGCGTGAGCGCCAGGGCCTGGAGTTGGAAGAGATCTGTAATCTTCTGACGCTCTCACTCTCCAATGTCCGTGTGCTGCTGCATCGGGCACGGCTTAAAGTCTTCGCCACGGTGGAGCATTTTGAGGAAACGGGCGAATGCTGACCTGTAAAGAACAAGTGGCGCGGTCCAGTGACTATCTTGATGGGCAATTGACCTTTCGCGAGCGTCTGCTGGTGCGTCATCACTTGATGTTCTGCCCGAACTGCCGACGGTTTATCCGCCAGATGCGTTTGATGCAGGCTACGCTGAAGCTGCTGCCGCAAGAGCCGGTAGGGGATGTGGATGCCTTGGCGCAGCAATTGGCTGCCGAGCGGCTCAAGGATCAGAAAGGCGGGGAATAGGCAGGCTCGCGTGGCGGGAGCGGACGGATGATGGGGACCGATCCGACCACGAGAGACTGTTGCAGCCACCTTGGGCCGTCCTGGCCCAAGGCTCGTAACACTGACTCTTAGAACTTGGCTTCTGCGTCCAGCTGCAGGGTGTTGGTGTTGGCGTCACGCTGGGTTCGGCTGGCGTAGTCGGCCTTGGTCAGGAAGTACGTGGCACCGAGTGCGAAGTTCTTGTCGATGTCATAGCTGACCTTCATTTTGTGACCGCGCGAACCCGTGGTGCCGTTGGCGAAGTCCGAGTCGGTGAAGGCACCCACTACAGCGTTACGTTGAGTGTCGCGGTAGTTGTAGTCCAGGTTGAAACCGAACACCTTGGACTTGGCGCCGATCAGCCAGGCGGTGTCCTGGTCGGTCACGGCGTCGTTGTTTTTCACGTACTGGCCGTAGAACGCCAGAGGCACTGCCAGGCCGCCGATGTCGGCTTGGGCGAAACCTTCATACAGGCGGAACTGGTTGTCGGCCGAGTTACCGTTGACCGCCAGTGCGCAAGGCGTGGTGGTGGTTGTGCAACGGCTGTCCTTGTCATTCTGGTAGGCGTAGACGCTGCCGCCCAGGGTCATTTTCAGGTTGTCGGTGACCGAGAAGCGCGTCCCCAGCTGGCCGGAGGTCAGGCGCAGGTCGTGGCGGAATTGCACGCCGTCGCCGTCGACGTTGTCCTTGAGGTTGTAGTTGCCGAGGCTGCCGAACAGCTCGGCGCTGCTGCCCAGTGGGTATTTGTAGGTGACTGCCAGGCCTTCTGGGTTGATGTCGCTATCCCAGATCACGTCGCCCATGTTGACCCACGGTTGCAGCATCTTGCCGCCGATCACGTGCAGGTTCTTGATCTGGTCCGGGTGGTAGTCAATGTAGCCGAGGTCCAGCCAGATCGACTTCTTGTCGAAGTAGTTGTCCTGATCCTGGTTGGTGGAGCGCGCATCGTCGCTGCTACCTGTGGCAATGCGGATACCGGTGTCGACTTGCGAGTTGATCTCGGTGTAGGCGCCGAGGCGGGCACGGATGCGCTGGCGATCCTTGTCACGGCCGCCGTTGTTGGATTCACCCTGGATTTTCACGGTTTCCTGACGGAAACGTACGTCACCCTTGAACTGAGTCTTGGCCGCCCAGGCCAGCTTCTGGTCGAAGCTGCTCAGTTCGTTGGTTTTTTTCGCGGTGGCCGCGATCTGTTCGTTGGTCTCTTGTTGAGCTTGCCGTGCGATCTGCTGTTCTTTCTGATCCCGTGCCAGCTCAGCTTGCAGTTCGCTGTATTGGGCGTTGGTGATCTGGCCGTTGGCCTTGAGCATGTCGAGCAATTTAGCGTCGACTGCAGCGCTGGCCGGTACGCTCAGGGCCAGCAACAGGCCACCGCACAGGATCGCCGCAGTTTTAGTGGAAGCAAGACGCATATCAATCTCCGAAAGTGAGGAGGGATGGCAAACCATCCAGGACACAACCGACCAATGACGGACGGAAAAAATGCCGCCTGGTAGCACCAGGCGCTCTAAAAACAGGCGTCAGTATCGCGATCGTTTATGACGGCGCAGTGGCGAAGTGATGTCATCTAGATGACAAATTATTCATGCTGGGAACTATTGGTTTAGAGCCTTGTCCGGCGATTCGAGGGTGTGCGAAAGCCGCCGATAAGCGATACTCGCGAGGCTTTCACACCCCCAAGAAATGAGGATGCCGATGCCGCTGCAACGTCTGATCAGCCTGTCCGAAATCGCCCCACAGACCTGGGATGCACTCGTGGCGGACGCCCAGCCGTTTGTGCGGCACGCGTTCCTGAGTGCGCTGGAGGACAGTGGCAGTGTCGGCCCGCAGTCGGGGTGGCAACCGGAGCATCTGCTGCACTGGGAAGGCGAGCGGCTGGTGGCGGCGCTGCCCTGCTATCGCAAGTGGCACTCCTATGGCGAGTACGTGTTTGACCATGGCTGGGCGGACGCCTGTGAACGGGCCGGTATCGAGTACTACCCCAAGTTGCTGACGGCCGTGCCGTTCAGCCCGGTCAGCGGGCCACGTTTGCTGGCGGCGAGTGCCGAGGACGGTTTCGAGCTGCTCAAGAGCCTGCCGGGCTATCTGGAAATCGAAGGGCTCTCCAGCGCCCACGTCAACTTCACCGACGATCTGGCCGACGCAGCGTTGGCGCAGCAACCGGGCTGGCTGCAGCGCCTGGGCTGTCAATTCCACTGGCAGAACCGTGGCTACCGCGACTTCCAGGACTTCCTCGACGCCCTCAGCTCGCGCAAGCGTAAACAGATGCGCAAGGAGCGTGAGCAAGTGGCCGGGCAGGGCATCGACTTCGAATGGCTGCAAGGCCATGAGCTGAGCGAGGCGCAGTGGGATTTTGTCTACGCCTGCTACGCCAACACCTACGCGGTGCGCCGCCAATCACCGTACCTGACCCGCGAGTTTTTCAGCCTGCTTGCCGAGCGCATGCCCGCAGCGATTCGCGTGGTGCTGGCCAAGCAAGGCACACGGCCGGTGGCCATGGCGTTCAGCCTGATCGGTGGCGACAGTTTCTACGGCCGTTACTGGGGCTGCCTGGCGGAATTCGACCGCCTGCATTTCGAAACCTGTTTCTACCAGGGCATGGACTACGCCATCGCCCACGGCGTGCAACGTTTCGATGCTGGCGCGCAGGGCGAGCACAAGTTGATTCGCGGGTTTGAGCCGGTGATCACGCGGTCGTGGCATTACTTGCGGCACGCAGGGTTGAAGACGGCCGTAGAGGATTTCCTGGAGCGTGAACGGGTAGGGATCGTGGCCTATGCCGAAGAGGCGCGAACCGCATTGCCATACCGCCAGCTATAACCATGTAGTGAGCGGGCTTGCCCCGCGCTGGGGGGCGAAGCCGCCCCAAATCCAGACGCCGCAGTCTTCCTGATACACCGCGGCGTACCGTTTGGGGCGGCTTCGCCCCCCAGCGCGGGGCAAGCCCGCTCACTACTAGGCAGGCTCTTCCTTGCCGAGCCATCGGTAGGTAAAACCGCCCACCACCGCCCCGAGGATCGGCGCGAGCCAGAACATCCACAATTGCTGGATCGCCCACCCGCCAACGATCAAGGCTGGCCCCGTACTGCGAGCGGGGTTGACCGAGGTGTTGGTCACGGGAATGGAGATCAGGTGGATCAGCGTCAAGGCCAGGCCGATGGCGATTGGCGCGAGGCCCTTCGGGGCGCGGTGGTCGGTGGCGCCGAGGATGATCAGCACGAACATCGCGGTCATCACCACCTCGGTGACAAATCCCGCCGCCATCGAATAACCGCCGGGCGAATGCTCGCCATAACCGTTCGACGCCAGGCCCGAGGCCAGTTCGAAGCCGGGTTTGCCACTGGCAATGAAGTACAACAATGCGGCGGCAACCGTGCCGCCGACGACCTGGGCGACGATGTACGCCGGCAACTCCCTGGCCGGAAACCTCCCGCCCACGACCAGCCCCACCGACACCGCTGGGTTGAGGTGACAACCGCTGATATGTCCGATGGCAAACGCCATGGTCAGCACCGTCAACCCGAACGCCAGGGACACCCCCAGCAAACCAATCCCGACTGCCGGGAACGCTGCGGCCAATACCGCACTCCCGCAACCGCCCAACACCAGCCAAAACGTACCCAACCCCTCTGTGATTGAACGTTTGAACAAAGACATGCAGCACGTCCTTGATAGATCGCTCTACCGAATCAGTAAAACAGTGATGCTCCCTGCATTGACTACAGCGCCCGTCTGGGCACTGCGTTGATTACAGCAGGGTTGTGGCACAAATCCAGTGCCCAAATGGGGAAAGGCCCCATGAAACATGGCGCCTGGCACTGATCAAATGTGGGAGCGGGCTTGCTCGCGAATGCGGTGTGTCAGTCACAGTTGTTTTGACTGACACACCGCATTCGCGAGCAAGCCCGCTCCCACACAAGCCCGCTTCCACAGGTTGAACTGTGTTTGAGCGGTAGATTATTAGTCGATGCCGACAAAGCCGCCGGTCTGGTGCTGCCACAGCCGCGCATACAGCCCGCCATGGGCCAGCAACTCGGCATGGCTGCCCGTCTCGGCGATCTGGCCTTTCTCCAGCACCACCAGGCGGTCCATCCGCGCAATGGTGGACAGGCGGTGGGCAATCGCGATCACGGTCTTGCCCTGCATCAGGGTTTCCAGGCTTTCCTGGATCGCCGCTTCCACTTCCGAGTCCAGTGCCGAGGTCGCTTCGTCCATGATCAGGATCGGCGCGTCCTTGAGCAGCACGCGGGCAATCGCGATGCGCTGGCGCTGCCCACCGGAGAGTTTCACCCCGCGTTCGCCCACATGGGCATCCAGCCCGGTGCGGCCTTCGGAGTCCGACAGCAACGGGATGAACTCATCGGCACGCGCCTTGTGCACCGCCGCCCAGAGTTCTTCGTCGGTGGCGTCCGGCTTGCCGTACAGCAAGTTGTCGCGGATCGAACGGTGCAGCAACGAGGTGTCCTGGGTGATCATGCCGATCTGCGCACGCAGGGATTCCTGGGCCACGTCGGCGATGTTCTGTCCGTCGATCAGGATGCGCCCGCCTTGCAGGTCATACAGGCGCAGCAGCAGGTTGACCAGGGTCGACTTGCCCGCGCCGGACGGGCCGATCAGGCCGATTTTCTCGCCGGCCTTGATCTCCAGGTTCAGCCCGCCAATGATCCCGCTCTTCTTGCCGTAGTGGAAATCCACGTGCTCGAAGCGCACTTCGCCGTGGGGCACCGTCAGGCGCGGGGCGTGCTCGCGGTCGATCACCGCCAGCGGCTGGGCGATGGTTTTCAAACCGTCCTGCACCATGCCGATGTTTTCGAAAATGCCGTTGACCACCCACATGATCCAACCGGACATGTTGACGATACGGATCACCAGGCCGGTGGCCAGCGCGATGGCGCCCACCGAGATCAGCGACTGCGTCCACAACCACAAGGCCAGGCCGGTGGTGGTGACGATCAGCAGGCCGTTCATGGTGGTGATCACGATATCCATGCTGGTGACGACACGGCTGGCCAGTTGGGTCTTTTCGGTCTGCTCGATGATCGCTTCCTTGGCGTACTGCTGCTCGTATTGGGTATGGGCGAACAGTTTCAAGGTGGTGATGTTGGTGTAGCCGTCGACGATGCGGCCCATCAACTTGGAGCGCGCCTCGGAGGAAATCACCGAGCGTTCCTTCACCCGTGGCACGAAGTAACGCAGCGCCAGGCTGTAGCAGATGATCCAGGTCACCAGTGGGATCATCAGGCGCCAGTCGGCCTCGGCAAACAGCACCAGGGAACTGATGGCGTAGATCGCCACGTGCCAGATCGCGTCCACGGCGGCCACGGCGGAGTCGCGCAGGGAGTTGCCGGTTTGCATGATGCGCTGGGCGATGCGCCCGGCGAAGTCGTTCTGGAAGAAATTCAGGCTCTGCTTGAGCACGTAGCTGTGGTTCTGCCAGCGGATCAGGCTGGTCATGCCGGGGCTGATGGTCTGGTGCACCAGCAGGTCATGCAGGGCGCCGAAGATCGGGCGCAGCAGCAGGGCGACCACGGCCATCCAGATCAGCTCGGTGCTGTGCACCTGGAAGAAATTCGCGGGCGGTGTGCCCTGGGCCAGGTCGATGATGCGGCTCAGGTAGCTGAACAGCGCGACTTCGATCAGCGCACCGATCAGGCCCACCACCAGCAAGGCGGCGAAATGCGGCCAGACCTGGCGCAGGTAATAGAGGTAGAAGGGCAGGACTTTATCGGGTGGGGCGTCGCTGGGTGCGTCGCGGAAAATATCGATCAGTTGTTCAAAACGACGATAGAGCATTAGGTATGACGCCCGCAGGGCGGGCTCTCCTTTCAAATGCGCGCGCGGCCTTGTGGGCCACGCGCGGAACCTCCTGCGGACCTCAGTCGATGCGCTTGGCCGACTTGATCAGGACAGGATCGATTGGCACGTTCTGCATGCCCTGCTTGGTGGTGGTCTGGGAGTTGACGATGACATCGACCACGTCCATGCCCTTGACCACCTTGGCGAACACCGCGTAACCGGCGTCACGGCCCGGGTCGAGGAACGCATTGTCGGCAACGTTGATGAAGAACTGGCTGGTGGCCGAGTTCGGGTCGTTGGTGCGGGCCATGGACAAGGTGCCGCGCACGTTATGCAGGCCGTTGCTGGCTTCGTTGCGGATCGGCGCTTCGGTCGGCTTTTGCGACATCTGCGGGGTGAACCCGCCGCCCTGGATCATGAAACCCGGGATCACGCGGTGGAAAATCGTGTTGGTGTAGAAACCCTTGTCCACGTAGGCCAGGAAGTTCTTGGTACTGATCGGCGCCTTGACCGGGTCCAGTTCGATTTCGATGTTGCCGTTGGTGGTGATGATTTCGACGCGGGGCGCCTTGGCAGCCTCGGCCGCCATCAGGTTGGCAGCGAATAGAACGGAACCGGCAAAGAAGGCGATTTTTTTCAGCATGGGTCAGTGATCCTGGGTAGTGGTTTCGACTGTCTTTAGAAAATCGAGCAAGGTAGCGTTAAAGACTTCGGGTTGATCCAGTGGCGTGGCATGGCGGGAATCTTCGATCACCACCAGTCGCGCATCGGGCAGCAGTTTTACATAGTTTTGTTTCTGCGCCACGGGGGTGTAGTCGTGGTCGGCGCTGATGACCAGCGTAGGACAGGTAATTCGGGAAAGATGTTCCTGCACCCCCCAGCCCACAATTGCGTCGAAGCTGGCGAGATAAGCACGTTTGTCGTTTTTTGCCCAGCGTTCGGCCATCTTGCGACGCAGGCCGGCCTGCGCCGGTTTGGGGAACAGCCGCTCGCCCAACGCCTTGCCGATCGTGGCCAGGCTCAGCAACCGCGCCAGGCTCCAGCGCTTGGCCCATTGCCAGTAATCGTCGGCGCTGCGAACTTTCACTTCGGGCGCGCTGTTGACGATGCACAGGCTCTTGAGCAGGGCCGGTTCGTCCACCGCCAGTTGGAAGGCGATCATGCCGCCCATGGACAAGCCCACCACGTGGGCCGGCGGTAGGCTCAGGTGCTCGAACAAGGCAATCAGGTCGTCAGTGAAACCCCGGATGCTGTAGCGCTCACGGGGTTTATCCGAGCGGCCATGACCTCGCACGTCTACCACGATCAGGCGGTAATGCCTGGCCAGCACTGGAATCTGCAATTCCCAATCCTGGCTGCTGGAGCCCAGGCCGTGGATCAGGATCAGTGGGGTGCCGTGGCCGTATTCCTCGTAGTGCAGGCTGCATCCCTCGTGGTCGAACCAGGCCATGGGTGAACTCCGTTTCAGGCTTGCTGGGGGGCGGCGAAAGGTGCGTCCAACGGGGCGGTGTCAAAGGTCCGCAGCAGTTCCACGAGGATCTGCGTCGCGGGCCCCAGGGGTTTGTCCTTGTTCGAGTAGAGGTAGAACGTGGGGTGACGGCTGCCGCCCTGTTCCAAGGGTAGCTGCTTGAGCACGCCTTCGGTGAGTTCGCGTTCGATCATGTGCCGGGGCAACCAGGCAAAGCCCAGGCCGCTGCCCACGAATGATGCGGCGGTGGCCAGGCTGCCGACGGTCCAGCGCTGCTCGGCGCCGAGCCAGCCTACATCGCGCGGTTGCTGGCGGCCGGAGTCGCGGATCACCACCTGCATCTGGCTTTCCAGGTCCTGGAAGCTCAGTTCGCGGTTCATGCGGTGCAGGGCGTGTTCGGGGTGGGCCACGGCGACAAATTCCACGTCGCTCATTTCCGTGCC
The DNA here is from genome assembly GCF_020515815.1 of Pseudomonas sp. AF03-9. NCBI lineage: Bacteria > Pseudomonadati > Pseudomonadota > Gammaproteobacteria > Pseudomonadales > Pseudomonadaceae > Pseudomonas > Pseudomonas sp. AF03-9. The sequence goes on from NZ_JAHPJF010000002.1 coordinate 208,794, forward strand.
CAGGTAACCGGGGATACTGAACCCGCAGATCGCCAGGTCAGCCACGCCTTCGATCAACAACTCTTCCACGCCGGACAGCACCTCCTCGCGCAGGCGCACGCGGCAGCCACGGCTCTGCGGCATAAAGGCCGAGAGGGCGCGCACCAGGCGTGCATTCGGGTAGGCGGCGTCTACCACCAGGCGCACTTCGGCTTCCCAGCCCTGTTCCATATGGTGGGCGAGGTCTTCCAGCTGGCTGGCATTCTTCACCAGTTGCCGCGAGCGGCGTAACAGCACTTCGCCGGCGTCGGTGAGCACGGCCTTGCGCCCGTCGATGCGCAACAGCGGCACGCCAAGCTGGTCTTGCATGCGGGCCACGGTGTAGCTCACCGAGGACTGCGAACGGTGCAGCGCTTCAGCCGCCTGGGCGAAGCCGCCGTGGTCGACCACGGCCTGCAGCGTGCGCCATTGATCGAGGGTAACGCGGGGCGCTTTCAAGATGGGTTCCTCTTGTCCTAAGCTGGCGGTCCTTATTGGAGACCACCGAATGAGAAAATTCTGTTGTGTGTTGCTGGCGCTGCTGCCGCTGAGCGCGTTTGCCTATTCCATCGACGTGACGAAAAAGATCGACGGCGTGAGCATTGATTACACCGCCTCCGATGTGGACGGTGACATCAGTTCGATCCGCCTGAATAACTACGGCACCAACGATGCAGTGTGTTCGGTAACCTTCACCAACGGCCCGGAAGCGCCACGCAATCGCAAGGTCACGGTGCCGGCAGGTAAAAGCACCAACACCACCGTCAAGTTCAACCGCGCCATCATCAAGATGCGCATTGCCCTGGCTTGCAGCCCGAAATAACCCGACAGCGGAGCATCTCCAGAGGAATACTCCGCTTATAAACAAATTTATAGATGGGTTATAGCAGTTTTTTGCGCTTTTTTATCGAATTGGCTCTGTTTAATCTCCACTCCATCGACTTACAGCATTTACAGATGGAGCCTACGCAGCCATGTCCAACGTTCTGATCATCGAAAGCAGCGCCCGCCAGCAAGGCTCGATCTCCCGCCAGCTGACCCAGCAGTTCATCAGCCAATGGCAGGCCGCCCACCCGGCGGACCGGATCACCGTCCGTGACGTGGCCCTCAACCCGTTGCCACACCTGGATGCCGACCTGCTGGGCGGTTGGATGAAACCTGCAGATCAGCGTAGCGCCAGCGAACAGGCCAGCCTCGACCGCTCCAACGCATTGACCGACGAATTACTCGCCGCCGACGTGCTGGTGATGGCCGCGCCGATGTACAACTTCGCCATCCCCAGCACCCTCAAGGCCTGGCTGGACCACGTGCTGCGCGCCGGTGTGACGTTCAAATACACCGCCACCGGCCCGCAGGGCTTGCTCACTGGCAAGCGCGCCATCGTGTTGACCGCCCGCGGCGGCATCCACATCGGCGCCACGTCGGATCACCAGGAACCGTACCTGCGCCAGGTCATGGGCTTTATCGGCATCCACGACGTGACTTTCATTCATGCCGAAGGCGTGAACCTGAGCGGTGACTTCCAGGAAAAGGGCATCAACCACGCCAGGGCGCTGTTGGCACAGGTCGCCTGATCCTTTAATCGTCAGATAATCGCGCGGTGTTTATCTAGTGCCACGCAAACCCTTCAAGTACGCGTAATGAACCTCCCTTTGCACTTTTTGCTCCTGAGTGCTCCTGCCCGACTGCCGCTTTAGCGAGGTCGGGTTTTTTTTGCCCTGAGTTTCTTCAAGCGCCGAAAACCTTTAATGTCCCGCCCATTCGAAGCGAGGCGCGCATGGGCTATCTACTGGTTGTCACCCTGATTCAGGCATTTTCCTTTAGCTTGATCGGCGAGTACCTCGCCGGTCACGTCGACAGCTACTTCGCCGTGCTGGTGCGCGTGTTGCTGGCCGGCCTGGTGTTTATCCCGCTGACCCGCTGGCGTTCGGTGGAACCGGGGTTCATGCGCGGCATGCTGGTGATTGGCGCGCTGCAATTTGGCGTGACCTACGTGTGCCTGTACCTGAGCTTTCGCGTGCTCACGGTGCCGGAGGTGCTGCTGTTCACCATTCTCACGCCGTTGCACGTGACCCTGATCGAAGACGCCCTCAACCGCCGCTTCAACCCCTGGGCGCTGGTCGCCGCACTGGTGGCGGTGGCGGGCGCGGCGGTGATTCGCTTCGACCAGATCACCCCGCACTTCCTGGGTGGCTTCCTGCTGCTGCAACTGGCCAACTTCACCTATGCCGCCGGGCAGGTGATGTACAAGCATCTGGTCCAGCGCTACCCGAGCGACCTGCCGCATTACCGGCGTTTCGGTTTCTTCTATGTGGGCGCATTGCTGGTGGTGTTGCCGGCGTTCCTGTTGTTCGGCAAGGCCAACTTCCTGCCCGATGCACCGTTGCAATGGGGCGTGCTGGTATTCCTGGGGTTGGTCAGCACGGCACTGGGCATGTACTGGTGGAACAAGGGCGCCTGCCTGGTACAGGGTGGCACGTTGGCGGTGATGAACAACCTGCATGTGCCGGTGGGGTTGCTGCTGAATTTGCTGATCTGGAACCAGCATGAACCGCTGGGGCGCTTGGCGTTGGGCGGGTTGGTGATTTTGGGGGCGGTGTGGATCAGTCGGTTGGGGGCTGTGAAGTAATGTTCCAAGATTGCACATCTACCGTTCGGTAATCGAACCAGTTCGGACTTCTGTTACTTAAGCTCCTGAAACAACGCCGATATTAATGTCACTGTTAATTAGTCTGGCTTGTGAGGAGTGCTGCAATGTTTGCCCATCTGAAAATACGTACCGGCATGATTGGGGTGCTACTGCTATTCATTGTTGCATTGCTGTTTTCGACGCTGAACAGTTGGTGGTCGGCGGTGCGCAGTCACAATCAGATTGACGAGTTGAGTCGTACTTCACGACAAATCGACGGCATCAACAACGCGTTACTGCTGGCCATCCGCACCAGCGCCAATGTGTCCTCGGCGTTTATTGAGACAACCGGCGGGCGTTTCGACGAAGCAGAGGCACGCTTGGTGCGCAGCGAGGCTATCTGGAATGAAGCAATCGCCAAGCTGGACGTTTCTACCAAAGACTTGCGTGATACGCAGTTGAACGCCTTGGCCGAAGATCTCAAAGGGGCGTTTACCGAGTACGGCCAGGCCATCGTCGGTCAGCGCGCTGCCACGCGCGCGCGTTCCCCAGAACAGTATTTTCAAGTCAACATCGCTGCTGGCAACGGCATGACCAAGCTTCAGGAGATTCGCGTGAAGCTGGTCGGCGCATTGGATGCCCGTGCACAGGAGATCAACTTGGAGGCGGCTGCGCGGCTGCAAACTGCGCAAACCCTGGCCGTCGCCTTGATCCTGCTGACCCTGGCCCTCGCCGTTGTCTGCTGGGTATTTATCTCGGGCACGGTCCTGCGTCCATTGCGCGCGGCGGGTGAGCACTTCAAGCGCATCGCCGGGGGCGACCTGACTCGCGAGGTTGTCTCGCCTGGGCGCAACGAAATTGGCGAGTTGTTCGTTGAACTCCAACGCATGCAGGCCAGCCAGCGCGAAACACTGATCCAGATCGCTGATTCAGCCATGCAGTTGGCCTCAGCCGCGGAAGAACTCAATGCCGTGACCGAAGAAAGCAACCGCGGCCTCCAGCAGCAGGACATGCAATTGGAGCAGGCCGCTACTGCCGTTAACCAGATGACCAGTGCGGTCGAAGAAGTGGCGCGCAACGCAGTGTCCACATCACAAGCGGCGACGGCGTCCAATACGCTGTCGGAAAAAAGCCGCCAGCAAGTACGCGAGAACATCAGCGGTACGCAATCGATGACCGCCGAGATTCAGGGCAGCGCCGAGCAGATCCGCGAGCTGGCTGACAAAGTGCGCAACATCGGCAAGGTGCTGGACGTGATACGCGCCGTCTCGGAGCAGACCAACCTGCTGGCCCTCAACGCAGCGATCGAGGCAGCCCGAGCGGGTGAAGCCGGTCGCGGATTTGCGGTCGTGGCCGACGAGGTACGCACCCTTGCCTACCGCACTCAGGAGTCGACCCGCGAGATCGAACAGATGATTGCCAGCGTGCAGAGCACGGCCGAACAGGCGGTGGACTCGATGCGCAGCAGCACCGCGCGTGCCCTGGGCACACTGGAGATCACCCAGGCGTCAGGGGCGGTGCTGGAGGACATTTTTGCGGCCATCGGCCAGATCAACGAGCGCAATCTGGTGATTGCCAGTGCAGCCGAAGAGCAGGCCCAGGTCGCCCGTGAAGTGGACAGCAACCTGGTGGCAATCCGCGACCTGTCTGCGCAATCGGCAGCGGGCGCCTTGCAGACCAGCGCGGCAAGCAATGAGCTGTCGCAGTTGGCCGCGCAACTGAGCGGGCTTGTGGGACGCTTTCGTACCTGATCGATCGCGCTGATGTCCCACGTATGACCCTGAGTGTGACGGACAAAGTGCTTTGTCGTGCGGCGTTAAAAGGGCAGATGATTGTCTGCTCTTTTACTCGCACGGTGGTTTAGAGAGTGAAGGAAACAAATAAAAATGAACCACTATGGCAGGCCAGTTCCTGTGCCGAAGGTTGATGTCAATGATGATGTTTTACATGTCATCAGGGCGCTTGTCATTTTAGCGCTGGACGGCACTTCTGATGCAGAACCCGTTGCCGCTTTTCTGATGGCTTGGTACGACTCTGATACTTATGGCGGGTTTAACTTTGATTGCCTTTGGCAGATGGACAAGAAAAATCGACAACAGGTCGCCTACTTATTTGACTGGATCAGCAATAACAAAGTAACGCCGCAAGACTTCGAGCTGGACTTGCTGTTTGAAGTGATCGGTGCCCGCTGGGCTGCCTAGATAAGTTTAAGTTGCCGGGGGGCAAGCCGAATTGTCGCACCGCCCCCTCACATTGGCGGCGCTTTACACCGCCGGCAGGTGACTGGCCCCCAGCACCGCCGGCAACACACCCGCCCGCAAGTCATTGCCACTCGGCTGCTGATACAGGCTCAGACCAAACTCCGGCAACACCGCCAGCAGATAGTCAAAAATGTCCCCCCGGATCCGCTCGTAATCCGCCCACGCCGTGGTGCGCGTGAAGCAGTAGATCTCTAGCGGCACACCCTGGGCGGTGGTTTGCATCTGGCGCACCATGCAGGTCATGTTCGGCTGGATGTCCGGGTGGCTTTTCAGATAGGCCAGGGCGTAGGCGCGAAAGGTGCCGAGGTTGGTCATGCGCCGCCGGTTGGCCGACAGTTGCGCACTGTGGCCCTGGGCTTCGTTCCACGCCTTGAGCTCGGCCTGCTTGCGCCCGATGTAGTCGGTGAGCAGGTGCACCTGGGTCATGCGTACCTCTTCATCGTCGCGCAGGAAGCGCACGCCGCTGGCGTCGATAAACAGGCTGCGCTTGATCCGTCGCCCGCCCGAGGCCTGCATGCCGCGCCAGTTCTTGAACGACTCGGACATCAGGCGCCAGGTGGGGATGGAGACGATGGTCTTGTCGAAGTTCTGCACCTTGACCGTGTGCAGGGTGATGTCCACCACATCGCCATCGGCGCCGACCTGGGGCATTTCGATCCAGTCGCCGACCCGCAGCATGTCGTTGCTGGTCAGTTGCACGCTGGCGACGAACGACAGCAGGGTGTCCTTGTACACCAACAGGATCACGGCCGACATGGCGCCAAGCCCCGACAGCAGCAATAGCGGCGAACGGTCGATCAGGGTGGCGACGATGATGATCGCGCCAAATACATACAGGACCATTTTCGCCAGCTGCACGTAGCCCTTGATCGAGCGAGTGCGCGCATGTTCGGTGCGCGCGTAGATGTCCAGCAGGGCGTTGAGCAGGGCGCTCATGGCCAGTGTCAGGAACAGGATGCTGATCGCCAGGGCCACGTTACCGATGAACAGGATCGCTGTCTTGCTCAGGTCGGGCACCAGGTACAGGCCGAACTGGATCACCAGTGATGGCGTCATTTGCGCCAGGCGGTGGAAGACTTTGTTGTGCCGCAGGTCATTGAGCCAGTGCAGGGCCGGTTGCCGGCCGAGCAACTTGATGGTGTGCAGGATCAGGTAGCGCGCCATCCGTCCGAGCAACAGCGCCACCACCAGCAACACCAGGAGGCCGAGGCTGGCGTGCAGCAACGGGTGCTCATCGAGGGCGCCCCAAAGGTCTTGGACGTTGAGCCAGAGCTGTTTTATATCCATGGGTGAAACCGATTCTTCTGTGGGACAAGACGGGGCGATTAGAGCATTGAAGTGCTACAAAGTTGGCCTCTTGGACAAAAGTCCTGACAAAAAAGCGGCTGATTAGCACCGTTCGCGTAAAGAAACTCGGTTTGGACGCCCGAAACCGTTACCCTATGCAGCTGATATTTTGTATTTCTTCGAGGTAGCACCCGTGTTTTCCCAATTCGCCCTGCACGAACGCCTGCTCAAAGCCGTGGCCGAGCTTAAATTTGTCGAGCCAACGCCTGTGCAAGCAGCGGCCATCCCGCTCGCGCTCGAAGGGCGTGACCTGCGGGTGACAGCTCAAACCGGCAGCGGCAAGACCGCGGCTTTTGTCCTGCCGGTGTTGAACCGCTTGATCGGCCCGGCCAAGGTCCGCGTGAGCATCAAGACCCTGATCCTGCTGCCGACCCGTGAGCTGGCCCAGCAGACCCTGAAGGAAGTGGAGCGCTTCTCGCAGTTCACCTTCATCAAGTCCGGCATCATTACCGGCGGCGAAGACTTCAAGGTGCAGGCCGCCATGCTGCGCAAGGTGCCGGACATCCTGATCGGCACACCGGGCCGCATGATCGAGCAACTCAACGCCGGCAACCTTGACCTCAAGGAAGTCGAAGTACTGGTGCTGGACGAAGCCGACCGCATGCTCGACATGGGCTTTGCCGACGACGTGCAGCGTCTGGTGGGCGAGTGCGTCAACCGCCAGCAGACCATGCTGTTCTCCGCCACCACCGGCGGTTCGACCCTGCGCGACATGGTCGCCAAGGTGCTGAACAACCCTGAGCACTTGCAGGTCAACAACGTCAGCGACCTGAACGCGACCACGCGCCAGCAGATCGTCACCGCCGACCACAACGTGCACAAAGAGCAGATCCTCAACTGGCTGTTGGCCAACGAGACCTATCAGAAGGCCATCGTGTTCACCAACACCCGCGCTGCCGCCGACCGCATCTACGGTCGCCTGGTTGCCCAGGATTACAAGGCGTTCGTGCTGCACGGCGAGAAAGACCAGAAGGACCGCAAGCTGGCCATCGACCGCCTCAAGGCCGGCGGCGTGAAGATCCTCGTGGCCACCGACGTTGCCGCACGCGGCCTGGACGTGGACGGCCTGGACCTGGTGATCAACTTCGACATGCCCCGCAGCGGCGACGAATACGTGCACCGTATCGGTCGTACCGGGCGTGCCGGCAACGATGGCCTGGCCATCTCGCTGATCTGCCACGGCGACTGGAACCTGATGTCGAGCATCGAGCGCTACCTCAAGCAGTCGTTCGAGCGCCGTACCATCAAGGAAGTCAAAGGCACCTACACCGGGCCGAAGAAGGTCAAGGCGTCGGGCAAGGCCGTTGGCGTGAAGAAGAAAAAGACCGACGCCAAGGGTGACAAAAAGAAAACCGGTGCCAAGTCGCCGACCAAGCGCAAGATCGCCAACCGGCCGAAGACCGACAACCTGTCGCTCGTCAGCAAGGACGGCATGGCCCCGCTCAAGCGCCGCAAGCCAGAAGCACCGGCTGCCGAGTAAGGCAGGGGGGATGTGAAAGAACCGGACGATTGTCCGGTTTTTTTATGTCCGCCGGTTATGCAGCTTCGTCGGCTGGACTGAACGGCGCTTAGCGAGGCCTGTCCACCGCGTATCGGGCCACTTTTCCGTCGGCCTGCAGGAGGAATAGGGATGACGACTTACAACTGGGATCTGATCGAACGCCTGTTGCATGAAGTACAGAACGGCGAAGGCAGCTTCGCGCCGCGCAAATACGCTGAACAAGAGGCCGCCGAGAAGGCTACGGCAGGCGAGTCCACCGGCAATCTGGATGCGTTGAAAAAGACTGCTGCGGATTATGAAGCGCTGTTGTTCAAGCGCGGCTTTATTGAATCGCGGCCTGAGGAGGAGGGCGGCAACGGCGAGAACTTCATTCTCACCCCGCTGGGTGCCCAATTGCTGGCGCTGATCGACAGCTCGATTCCGGGCAACGACCACCCGCGCCAGGTGTTGGATGAGCAGGTCGACGCGCTGGACCCGGCGACATTTGCCGAGGTGGCCGCAAAAGCCCAGATCGCCTGAGGCCCTCCACGTCCCGGTGTCCGCTGTGGCGCCGGGCGAACCTGTCAGATCAGTAATCTGGCGCTAAGGTGGCTGACAGCCATCCCTGCCTAATCTGCGGCCATTCAACTGACGGACTTGAATCGGCATGCACTTCACCCCCTCACGACGCACCTTTGTCAAAGGCCTCGCCGCCGGCGGCCTGCTTGGCGGGCTCGGGCTCTGGCGCAGCCCGGTCTGGGCCCTCACCAGTCCCGGCCAGCCTACTGTGCTGGCGGGCACCGAGTTTGAGTTGTTCATCGACCAGACCCCGGTCAACCTCACCGGCCGCAACCGCACCGCGCTGACCATCAATGGCAGCCTGCCCGGCCCGTTGCTGCGCTGGCGCGAAGGCGACACCGTGACCCTGCGCGTGAAAAACCGCCTGGCTGAGCCGACCTCGATCCACTGGCACGGCATCCTGCTGCCCTCGACCATGGACGGCGTGCCTGGCCTGAGCTTCAAGGGCATCGAGCCGGGCGGGGTGTTTGTCTACCAGTTCACCCTCAAGCAGCACGGCACCTACTGGTATCACAGCCATTCCGGGTTCCAGGAACAGCAGGGCGTGTATGGCCCGCTGGTGATCGATCCCCGTGAACCCGAGCCGTTCACGGTGCAGCGTGACTATGTGGTGATGCTCTCGGATTGGACCGACGAAGATCCCGTCGCCCTGATGAAAACCCTCAAGAAGCAGTCCGATTACTACAACCTGCACAAACCCACCGTCGGCGATTTTGTCCGCGATGTGGGGGCGCAGGGCTGGAAGGCCACGGCTGCCGACCGCCTGATGTGGGCGCAGATGAAGATGAACCCCACGGACCTGGCCGACGTCAGCGGCGAGACCTACACCTACCTGCTCAACGGCCAGCCGCCCGAGCGCAACTGGACCGGGTTGTTCGAGGCGGGCGAGACGGTTCGCCTGCGCTTTATTAACGGCTCGGCCATGAGCTACTTCGATGTGCGCATCCCGGGGCTGAAAATGACCGTGATTGCCGCCGATGGCCAATCGGTAACGCCGGTCAGGGTTGATGAGTTTCGCATTGCCGTCGCCGAGACGTTCGACGTGCTGGTCGAGCCTACGGCGCAGGCTTACACGGTGTTTGCGCAGTCGATGGACCGCAGCGGTTTCGCCCGCGGCACGCTGGCCCGCCAGGCTGGCGCCACGGCGCCAGTGCCGACGCTGGAGCCGCGCCCCTGGATCACCATGGACGACATGGGCATGGGTGGCATGGACCACGGCGCCATGGCCGATATGCCGCAGATGGCCGGCATGGACCACAGTGCCATGGCGATGCAGAGCCACCCGGCCAGCGAAGGCAATAACCCGCTGGTGGACATGCAGGCCATGAACCCGCTGCCCAAGCTCGACGACCCCGGCATCGGCCTGCGCAACAACGGCCGGCGCGTGCTGACCTACGCCGACCTGCGCAGCACCTTCGAAGACCCCGACGGCCGCGATCCCAGCCGCACGATCGAGTTGCATCTGACCGGGCACATGGAGAAGTTCGCCTGGTCGTTCAATGGCGTGAAATTTTCCGATGCCGAGCCTCTGGCATTGACCTACGGCGAGCGGGTGCGGCTGGTGTTGGTCAACGACACCATGATGAGCCATCCGATCCACCTGCACGGCCTGTGGAGCGACCTGGAGGACGAGAACGGCCAGTTCCAGGTGCGCAAACACACCATCGACATGCCGCCGGGGTCGCGGCGCAGCTACCGCGTGACGGCAGATGCGCTGGGCCGATGGGCTTATCACTGCCACCTGCTGTACCACATGGAGATGGGCATGTTTCGTGAGGTGCGCGTGCATGAATAAGCATGTGAATAGAAGTGCCTGGATGGCCTCTGGGTTCATCGCACTGACGTTTGGCCCGCTGGCGTTGGCGGACGAGTTTCAGGGCATGAGCCCTGCCTCCCCGGCTCTCACCGAGAGCCGCACGCCGATCCCGCCGTTGACCGACGCAGACCGCGCGGCGGTGTACAACGCGCCGGGTGGGCACATGGTGCACGACAGCGCCGTGCATTCGATGTTGCTGGTCAACCAGTTGGAATGGCAGGGCGGCGAGGGTGACGGTGCGCTGAGCTGGGACATCAAGGGTTGGGTCGGCGGTGACATCGACCGCCTGTGGTTGCGTAGCGAGGGTGAGCGCAGTGCCGGGCGCACGGAAAGTGCCGAGGCCCAGGCCCTGTGGGGGCATGCCATCAGCCCGTGGTGGGACTTGGTCGGCGGCGTACGCCAGGATTTCAAACCCGGCGACGGCCAAACCTGGGCCGCCTTTGGCGTGCAGGGCATGGCGCTGTACGGCTTCGAGGCCGAAGCGACGCTGTTTGTCGGTGAATCCGGCCACACCGCCGCACGCCTGGAAGGTGACTACGACATTCTGCTGAGCAACCGGCTGATCCTGCAGCCCACCGCCGAACTCAATATGTATGGACGCAACGATCCGCAGCGCGGCGTCGGCTCGGGGCTGTCGGACAGCGAGCTGGGCCTGAGGCTGCGCTACGAAGTGCGACGTGAATTCGCGCCCTACGTGGGCGTCACCTGGAACCGCCGCTATGGCCAGACCGCGCAATACACCCGGGAAGACGGTGAGGACGTCAGCCAACTGCGCTGGGTCGTCGGCGTGCGCCTGTGGTTCTGACGTTTCACTATTCTTATAACTCGCCGCCATGAGCGGCTTGGAGCCTTGCATGTCGATGTTGAAAACGCTGTTGGTGGGCGCTGTGCTGTCGGTCGGATGGGGCGCCAGTTTTACGCTCTCGGCGCACCCTAAACTGTTGTCCTCCATCCCCGCGGACGGTGCCCAGGGCGTTGCGCCGGTGGTGATAGAGCTGCACTTCTCGGAAAACCTGCTGACGCAGTTTTCCGGGGCCAAGCTGAGCATGACTGCAATGCCCGGCATGGCCCATGCGCCGATGCCGGTCAAAGCCAGTGTCGCGGCCAGTAGCGACCCGAAGGTGATGTTGATCAAGCCCGCTTCGCTGTTGGCGCCCGGCAGCTACCGGGTGGACTGGCGTGCAGTGTCGTCGGATACGCATCCGATCCTCGGCAACGTGGCGTTCAGCGTCCAGCCATGAGTGAAATGATCCCGGTGTTGTTGCGGTTTGTGCTGTACCTGGACTTGATGCTGGTGTTTGGCCTGGGTTTGTTTGGCCTCTACGCAAGGCACTGCCGGTTGGATGTGAGGCGGCTGCTGCGGTGGATGGCGAGCCTGGGAGTGCTGCTGTCGGTGCTGTCGATGGTGTCCATGACCCAAGCCATGAGTGGTGCCGAGGACTGGCAAACGCTGTGGCCGCATGTGCAGATGATGCTGGCGCACACCGAACTGGGATGGACGTGGTGCCTGCGTCTTGTGGCGCTGGTCGTGGTGCTGCTCAACCCCCGGCTGGCCACGTTGTGCGGCGGCGTCGCACTGGTGACGCTGGCATGGGCCGGGCATGGGGTGATGCACGAGGGCGCGCTGGGGGTGTGGCATTTGATCAGCGACATTGCGCATTTGCTGGCGGCGGCGGGTTGGGTCGGCGCGTTGGCTGCGTTCGGGCTGTTGTTGATGAGCCCGTCGTTACCCGGCGCGCCGCATGTCGAGGCGTTGGCGCAGGCGTTGGTGGGCTTCGAGCGGGTCGGCATGGGGTTTGTCGCGGTGCTGATCGTGACGGGCGTGACCAATTACCTGCTGGTGGTCGGGCTGAATCCGGACGGGCTCAGCGAGGGGCTTTATGCACTGTTGTTGGGCCTCAAGTTGGCGGTGTTCGGCTTGATGCTGGGGTTGGCGGCGCTCAATCGCTTTCATCTGACGCCATGGTTGCAGCGGTCCCTGACCTCAGGCGACAACGCGACGGCGACCCGGGCGTTGCGCCGCAGCATCGCGGTGGAGTTTGGCGCCGTGGTGTTGATCCTCGGGTTGGTCGCCTGGCTGGGCACCTTGGCGCCGGATTAACCTTTTGCGCTTTGCAGGCATTTGAGTGCCTGCAAGTCGCTGCGCACCTTGGCGATTTTCTGGGTGAGTTTCTGGCGTTGTTGCACCGTGGTCTCGGCCATCACGTCGACAATCAGGCTGCGGGCCTCGGCCTCCGTTTGTGCGTAAGCGGCACTGTATTGCGGGGTCCACAGGCTTTCGCGGTCCACCAGCAGTTGCTCGATCTTCGGCGCGAAGCCGGCGCTGTGGCGTTGCCTCACGGCGGCGCTGAACTGCGCCTGCCACTGGGCGCGGTTGCCGATCCAGGCCTGGTTCTGTTCGCCCAGCGCGCTGGACCAGGCGCTGACGCGCGCCTGCTGGCTGGCACTGAGCGGGCCGATCCAGGCATCCAGGCGTTTGTTCATGCGCTCGGCACGGTCCTTGATTTGCTCGGCCAGTGGCGGTTTGAGGTACTCGTCCTGGCGTTTGCGCAGGTCCTTGGCCAGGGCCGCGTTCATGTCCCGCACCTGCTGGTCGTCCAGGCCTTGCAGCAACTCGATGGCCGACGGGGTGATCTGCCGCGCGATTTGAGTGATGGCCTGCTTGGCTTCGGCGGTTCGCGCTTGCAGCGCGGCATCGCTGACCTGATGGTTGTCGGCCATCTGTTGCAGGCGGTCGAGCCAGTCGAGGTAGCCCGGCAGTTGTGTGCTGCAGTGCCAGGCCAGGTGCTCCTTGAGGGTGTCGTTGAACCAGCTCTTCTGCCCGGCATTCATGTCCAGGTAGTCGTTGAGGGTCCAGGGGATGATCACATCGAGGTTGCGGTAGGCCAGGCCGACGCGATTGCAGCCGGCCAGCACCAGGCTTAGGGTCAGCAGCACCGTCAGGAGTTTGAGCCGTTGCAGCATGGGCGGGTCCTTTCGCGCGAGGGATTGAGGTATGTGAACCCGCATGGGATGCAACAGTTCAGCCCATCAATAAAACGACCGCACCGCCTTCAACGTCAACAGGCCATCGCATTGCGAGTTGTGTCCGGAGTAGGCCGAGCAATTGCTGCCGCTGAGGCTGGAGTCGCTGTAGATCAGGTTCAGGTCAACGCCCATCCACTGTCGGGAGAATTGCACCGACCAATCACTGAAGCTGCTGATGGAGCCACCGTCGACGGTGGCCGGGGTGCCCAACTGATGAGTGGTGTATTTCAGGCTGACGCCGATGCCGAACGGTTGGGTGCCACTGAGGTCGGCGAACAGGGTGCTGTCCTGGCGGTTCGGGTCGTTGCTGAAGGAGGCGCCGAAGCGATTGCCCAGCAGGTTCAGGCCGCCGTAGAACTCCTGGCTGTCGAGGGGGCTTAGCTTGGGATAGCTGTAGTGGATCAGGCCGACTTCGTAGCCCAGGGTCTGGTCGAACGGGTGCTTGAAGCCCATGTAGGAGTCGACTTCGAGGGTGCTGTCTGGCGACAGGCCCATGCTGGGGGAGAATTGGCCGAAGTACAGGCCGCTGTCGTGGCTCAGGTCGAGGCCGCCGTGGAATGAGTCGCTGCCCGGAGACGTCGGCTTGACCAGACCCTGGGCCATGCTGCGGCTGGGTGTGGTGCCCAATTTCAGGTCGAAGTCGCCCAATTCGCGCTGAAAGATCTGCGCTTGGGCGAGGGGGCTGGCTGCCAGGGCAGTGAGCAGGAAAATGCACGCTTTGAACATGCTTCACTCCATGAAAAGCGAGGAGCAGTAACCGGGGAAAAATCGGGCAGATGCCCGTGCTAGACGTGTGCAAGCATACCGGCGAATGCGCGGGGTTGAGCCCCGTTCGTCGATTGACGCAATGTTGGATGTGTCGGGAGGGTGCTTCGGGCTCTAGTCCTAGCGCCTTGATGGCAAGGCGCTTAGGGACCAGGTGTGTTGCGCGGTATTACTTTTTACCCAGGCTGATCTGCTTGGACGGGCCGAAAGTCTGGCCGCTCACGCCCTTGGCAATTTGCTGGATTTCGCCACCGGACTTGAGGAATGCAGCAATCTGGCTGTTGATCGATTCGCTGGTTTCAACGGCGGGAGCTGGCTTTGCTTTGCTGTTGGATGCTTTTACGCGCATGGCGGCCACTAACCTGTAGAAAATTAACTTGGCCAGGCATCGTACAGGAAATACTTGACAATTGCTTGGTAAATATCCTCCGGGAATAAGTGCTGCGCCAGGAAATAAGCAAAGTTTATCCTTGAAATAAGCCCCTAACTTACTGTTTTAACTCGAAACCACTGGGTGGTGAGTGGCATGTACGCCAGTGAAATTCAGCGCAATGATCAGACGAGCGGGGCGCTGCCACCACCGCGCCACGCCACCCCTCGATTTTTCAGGCGCGCGCGCGTGGCGGGCACAACTCGGGTAGAATGCCGCCCACGTAACGAGGGTATTGGAAATGGCTTTAGTCGGGCGCTACAACAGCTTGCAAGTGGTTAAACACACTAACTTTGGTTTGTACCTGGATGGTGCGCAAGACGGTGAAATCCTCTTGCCTAATCGGTATATCCCCAAAGATATTCCCAGTGAAGATGAAGATTGGCTGAACGTTTTCATTTATCTGGACAGCGATGACAAACTTATCGCCACCACTGAAAAACCGAAAGTTCAAGTGGGCGAATTTGCCAGTTTGAAAGTCGTCGAAGTCAACAGTATCGGCGTCTTCCTCGATTGGGGTTTGCCCAAGGATCTGTTGCTGCCGTATTCGGAAGAAAAGCGCCAGATGACCGCCGGTGAATATTGCGTGGTGCACGTCTACCTCGACAAACACACCAAGCGCATCACCGCCACTGCACGCCTGGATCGCTACCTGGACAAGACGCCGGCCAACTACGAGGTGGGCCAGGAAGTCAATCTGCTGGTGGCCGAAGCCACCGACATGGGCTTCAAGGCGATCATCAACAACAAGCATTGGGGCCTGATCCACAAGAACGAAGTCTTCAAGTTCCTGCGTCCGGGCAAGGAAGAGAAAGGCTTTATCAAAGAGATCCGCGCCGATGGCAACATCAGCCTGAGCCTGCAGCCGGTGGGCCAGGAAGCGGCCTCCAGCCTGAACTCCAAGATCCTCGCCAAGTTGCGTGAAAACAACGGCACCTTGCCGGTCAGCGACAAAAGCGACCCGGCGGTGATCAGCAACTTGTTCGGCGTGAGCAAGGGCAATTTCAAGAAGGCTATCGGTGCCCTCTACAAGCAGGGCCAGATCGTGATTCATGCGGATCGCATTGAACTAAGCTGATCGACGTTCCTCTTTGTATGAAAGGGCTTGTGGTGGCGAGGGAGGTGGTGCCCTCGCCACGACAGGCTGTCTTCTGCCAGAGGTGTGTCATGTCCAAAAAATCAGTATTCGCCTACCTCGGCACCTTGCTCGCGTTCCTGGTGCTTGACGGCCTCTGGCTCGGCGTCCTCATGGGCCCGACCTACAAATCCCTGCTGGGCCCGCTGATGCTTGATCAGCCACGGTTAGTGCCCGCAGTACTCTTCTATCTCCTGTATGTCCTCGGCTGCGTGGTGTTTGTCGTCTTGCCCAGCGCGAGTTGGCAGCGTGCGGCGCGTCTGGGGGCCTTGTTGGGCCTGGTCGCCTACGGCACTTATGACCTGAGCAACTGGGCCACGCTGCACGGCTGGTCTGGCGGGTTGGCGCTGATGGACATGGCCTGGGGCACCTGCCTGACGGCGGCATGCTGCACGCTTGGGTATTTGTGTGCAGATCGGGTGCGCCAGTGATTGTGTACAGGATTTTTGTGCACCGTTGCTGAGCGAAGTCCCCGCATCCCATCATTGGTCAAGCTGTTTGGGGCGTGATTCGGTAGGGATTGTGTGCCATTGGCACGCATTCTGCTGACTGCTTCGTATACAAACCATGCCGCCTACCGTATGCACAGTGCTACGGCAGCGCAGGCCGGTATTACGAGGAGCCCAGCGATGACCGAACAATTGCCCAAAGGCTACAGCCCGCGCCTGTACAACCAGGACCTGGGCCCACTGCCGCAGAAGTGGACCTGGTACAACATTTTCGCGTTCTGGATGAGCGACGTGCACAGCGTCGGCGGCTATGTGTTCGCCGCCAGCCTGTTCGCCCTGGGGCTGGCCAGTTGGCAGGTATTGATCGCCTTGCTCACCGGTATCTGCATCGTGCAGTTGATCGCCAACCTGGTGGCCAAGCCGAGCCAGCAAGCCGCCGTACCGTACCCGGTAATTTGCCGACTGGCCTTTGGGGTGTTTGGCGCGAATATTCCTGCGGTGATTCGTGGCTTGATTGCCGTGGCCTGGTACGGGATTCAGACCTATCTGGCTTCCAGCGCCCTGATCATCGTGGTGCTGCGCTTTTTCCCACAAATGGCGGTGTATGCAGAGCCGCATTTTGCGGGCCTGTCCTACCTCGGCTGGTTTGGTTTCCTAAGCTTGTGGGTGCTGCAAGCGGCGGTGTTCTGGGCCGGCATGGAGTCCATCCGCCGCTTTATCGATTGGGCCGGGCCGGTGGTGTATGCGGTGATGTTTGCCCTGGCGGGGTGGATCGTGTGGAAGGCGGGCTGGGCGAATATCAGCTTCACCCTATCGGAAAAATCCCTGTCGGGCTGGCAGGCGTTTGGTCAGGTGATCGTGGCAACGGCGTTGGTGGTGTCGTACTTCTCCGGCCCGACGTTGAACTTCGGCGATTTCAGTCGCTACTGCCGCAGCATGCACGACGTGCGACGCGGCAATTTCTGGGGACTGCCGGTAAATTTCCTGGCGTTCTCGCTGGTCACCGTGGTGATCGTCTCGGGCACTTTGCCGGTGTTTGGTGAAATGCTCCACGACCCGATTGCCACCGTGTCGCGCATCGATAACAGCATGGCCGTGCTGCTCGGCGCCTTTGCTTTTGTGACCGCCACCATCGGCATCAATATTGTTGCCAATTTTGTTTCCCCGGCGTTCGATTTCGCCAACGTCGCGCCGAGCAAAATCAGCTGGCGCGCCGGTGGCATGATCGCCGCCGTGGCATCGATCTTCATTACCCCGTGGAACCTGTTCAACAACCCGCTGATGATCCACTACACCCTGGACATCCTCGCTGCGTTTATCGGGCCGTTGTTCGGCATCCTGCTGGTGGACTTCTACCTGATCAAAAAGCAGCAGATCGACGTGGATGCGCTGTTCGACGACAGCCCAGGCGGTCGTTATTACTTCGATGGCGGCGTGAACTGGACGGCGGTCAAGGCGCTGGTGCCAGCGACATTGGTCGGTGTCGCGATCACCTTCACCCCGGCGTTGCAAGGCATGGCCAACTTCGCCTGGTTCACCGGGTGCTTCCTGGGTGGGCTGTTCTTCCTGGTGCTGGCGCGTCGTGAACAGCTTCGTGTGCCTGTGCCCCTGGTTGCCGGCTGAGCAGCGCACCTGCCACCAGCAGGCCGCATCCGGCGATCACCAACGCCGGGTGCAGGCCGCCGCTCAGATGACTGCTCACCGAAGCCAGCAACGGCCCGCTCAACTGGCCCATGGCAAAACTGGCAGTCAGCAAACCGGTGCTGCGCTGGTAGCCGTGGGGCGCGATTTCTCTCAAGCGCGCCATTACCAATTGCATACACGCCAGGAACGGCGCACCACACAGCGACACGCCCAGCGCCAGACCCCAGCCATTGCCCAGCAAGCAGGCGAACACACCGGCACCCTGTAGCCACAGCGTGGTCATCAGCCAGCGCCGCGTGGTGTTCGGGTCCTTGCGGCGCAGGCTGGCGACAACCACGCCTAGCGCTGCTGCCAGGCCGAAACACGGCCAGAACAGATCGGCCTGCCAGGCGCCGCTGAACTGCGCACTGGCCATCTGTGACAGAAAGGTCGCCGGGATGATGTAGCCCAAGCCGAACAGAAAGTAGATCCAGCCCAAGTGGGCGATGCTCTGGTTGCGGCCAGCACTGGCAGTGGGTGCAGAGGTGGCTGTCGGCCGGGGCAGGTAGGGCAGCACGGCGAGCAACATCACCAGCGCCACGGCCCCATACACCAGCCACAAGGTGGCGCTATCCTGTCCCAGCAGGTTCGAAACCAGTGCCAGCAAGCCCGTCAGCAAGATCCCCAATCCCGGACCGGCAAATACCAACGCCCCCAGGCGCGGCTGGCCAGCGGCAAGCGCCAGGGGTTGGCTCAGGCTGGTGATCATCACCAGCGCCCAGGCGCTCGCAACGCCGGTGCCGAAGCGCAACAACACGTGCGGCCAGAAACCGTGGGCCCAGTACGACGCAAGTGTCAGCAGCACGCACAGCCACAGCCCGCCATACAGGCGGCCGCGTACGTGGTGATGGCTGCGGGCGAAGATCGAATCCACCGCGCCGACGAAATAGCCCAGGTAATTGGCAGCAGCGATCAGCCCGGCGCCGGTCAGGTCGATCTGCCCCTCACTCAGCAGGTGCGGCATTTGTGGGGTGAGGGCGAAGCGGCCAATGCCCATGGCCATCATCAGGGCGATAAAGCTGGCGAGTAGGCGGGTGCGGGCTGACATGCTGTGTTCCTGCGGGTTAGCGAGTGATCTTCAGCCTAAAGCGCATTGATTTTCTGTAAAATTGAATAATAGTGAGTAACTTGTTCAGTTTTGGAGAAAGGTATGGAGTTCAGTCAATTGCGCATTTTCCAGGCGGTGGCAGAGGAGGGCTCCATCACCCGCGCAGCTGAGCGCCTGCACCGTGTGCCGTCGAACCTGTCGACGCGGCTCAAGCAGATGGAGGAGCAACTCGGCGTTGAACTGTTCGTGCGAGAACGCCAGCGCTTGCAACTTTCTCCTGCGGGTAAGGTGCTGCTGGACTACAGCACCCGTCTGCTCGCGCTGCATGACGAAGCCCACGGCGCGGTCCAGGGCGGACAACCGGCCGGCGACTTTGTGCTGGGCAGCATGTACAGCACGGCAGCGGTGCATTTGCCTAAGCTGTTGGCCCGCTATCACAAGGCGTATCCGATGGTGAACCTTCAGGTGCAATCGGCGCCCAGCGGTGAGTTGCTCGAAGGGTTGATTACCGGTCGCCTGGATGCCGCCTTTGTGGACGGCCCAATTACCATCGCGAGTCTGGAAGGTGTGGCCCTGTGCGAAGAACGCTTGGTGTTGATTTGCGAGGCTGACCACCCACCTGTGCGCGGGCCGCAGGATGTGGCGGGGCGTGCGGTGTTCACCTTCCGACGCAGTTGCGCCTATCGCACACGGCTGGAAACGTGGTTTTCCCACGAACACGTGGCCATGGGGCGGGCAATCGAGATCGAGTCCTATCAGGGCATGCTGGCCTGTGTGATCGCCGGTTCGGGGGTGGCGCTGATGTCCGAATCCATGCTCGACAGCCTGCCGGGCAAGGACAGCGTGTCCGTTCATCCGCTGACAGGGCATTTTGCCACTGCGACCACCTGGCTGATGTGGCGAAAGGGTATGCTCGGCGCTAACCTCAATGCATGGATCGACCTGCAGCAAGAAGGCAAGGTCGGGCTCGAGCAAGACACACGCGCAAGTGCTTGAGCGATTCGTCAGGATTTCGATGAATTCAGTAATAGTTCGTTGTGGTTTCGTACAAGCAATGCGTAGGACTTAGGGCTACTATCCTGTAGGAAGAGGCGAAAGAATTGACCGCCGACCCGCATTACCCTCAAAGGGGGCAACCATGAAAGAGAAAATTCAAAACTGGCTCCATGACCTCGGTGTTGCACTGGGCCTGATCGAGCCGCCCCTGCAGCCGGTGCCGATCCGCACGGATGATGAGCAGCGCCGGCCGCGTCGCAGATAAACGCTGGTCGACATTGAATTAACAATGTGGGAGCGGGCTTGCTCGCGAAGGCGGCGTATCAGTCGATGAAAGATTGACTGGTGCACCGGCTTCGCGAGCAAGCCCGCTTCCACATTAATCTGGCTGCTGTTTCTCGGTACTTCAGATGGATTGTCGATAGTCCATGGCTCTGCCTACCATCAAATCGTGGCCGGTGGAACATATGCCGCAGGCGCGACACAGGGACGGGTATGGGCCTCTCTGGTCCCGGACTCCTCCAGGCCAGCCACAAGGCGTCAGTTGCAGGTAAAAAAAACGGGCACGACATCCGACGTCGTGCCCGCTGAAGAAACCGCTCTAAACCCGGTTGCGCATCACACCGCGCGAGCCGTTGCTGCCTGTGGCTTGCGCGACAGCACACTGACCAGCACAAAACTCACCAGCCCTATCGCCAGGCTGTAGTAGATCGGCGTGTTCGCGTCCAGGCCATCCTTGAACATGAACACCAGCGCCGTCACAAAGCCCAGGGTCATCGAGGTGATCGCGCCGGAGGTGGTCGCACGCTTCCAGAAAATCGCCCCGATCAGCGGGATCAACATACCGCCCACTAGCAGGTTGTAGGCCAGGGTCAGCGCGCTGATCACATCATTCACCACCAGCGCGATACCCAGCACGGCAACACCGGTCAGCATCGTGAACAAACGGTTGATCGCCAGGCTCGACTGTTTACCGCCACGCAGGCGCGGCAGCAGGTCTTCGGTCAGAACGGTGGAGGCGGCCAGCAAGCCGGCACTGGCGGTGGACATCATGGCGGCCAGTGCCGCAGCGATCACCAGGCCACGGATGCCATCGGGCAGCGAGACTTTGACGATGGCGGCAAACGCGTTGTTCACGTTGTCCAGGTCCGGGATCAGCACATGGGCGGCCATGCCGATCAACGCACAGGCCAGGCCGTAGAGGATGCAGTAGAAACCGGCGAAAGTGCCGGCGTACTTGGCGACCTTTTCGTCGCGGGCGGTGAACACGCGCTGCCAGATGTCCTGGCCGATCAGGATGCCGAAAAAGTAGATCATGAAGTAGGTGATGATCGTGTCCCAGCCGATCGCGGTAAAGCTGAAGTTCGACGCGGGCAGCTTGGCCACCAGTTCATCCCAGCCGCCGACGCGGTACAGGCAGATCGGCAGCAGGATAAACATCAGGCCGACGGTCTTGATCACGAACTGCACGATGTCGGTGAGGGTCAGCGACCACATGCCGCCAATGGTCGAGTACACCACCACCACGCCACCGCCGAGCAGCACCGAGATCCAGAACGGCAGGCCGAACAGCACTTGCAGCACGGTACCGATGGCCAGGATCGAGGTCACGCCGATCATCAGCGCGTAGGCCAGCATGATCACCGCGCTCGCTTGGCGGGCCATGGGGTTGTAGCGTTTTTCCAACACCTGGGTGACGGTGAAGATCTTCAGCTTGAGCAGCGGCTTGGCGAGGAACAGGTTCAGCGCAATGATCCCCATGCCCAATGCGGCGCACAGCCAGAAGCCGGAAATACCATGCACATAGCCCAGGCGCACGGTGCCGACGGTGGAGGCACCGCCCAACACGGTGGCGGCCATGGTGCCCATGTACAGCGACGGGCCGAGGTTGCGGCCGGCCACCAGGTAGTCTTCGTGGGTCTTGGCGCGACGCATGCCGTAATAGCCGAGCACGAGCATGCCGGCGGCGTAGATGAGTACGACGAATAAATCCAAAGCCATGACGGCGATTCTCCGATTTCTTATTGTGATGACGAAGCTTGGTGTGGCGAGGGCGCTTGTTCCCGCTCGCCTGCGAAGCTGGAGGCTGCTGTTTTAGGGCCGCTTCGCACCCCGGCGGGAGCAAGTTCCCTCGCCACAAAGGCCGGCCCATACACCGCAGCCGGCTCAGGAAACACACGCAGCAAGGTCAGGTACACCACCGACGCCAGCCCCAGCGTCACCGGCAGACTGATGTCGATGCCATCGGCCAGGTTGCCCAGTGGCCCAACGAACTGCCCCGGCAGGTTGACGAAGCACAGGCCCACCAGCGCACTCGGAATCCAGGCCCCCAGCCCGCGCCAGTTCCAGCCATGGCTGAACCAGTAGCGGCCGCCACTTTCACCACGGGTGAACACTTGCAAGTCATCCGGGCAATAGAAGCCGCGACGCACGATCAGGCCGATGATCATCATCACCATCCACGGTGTGGTGCAGGTGATGATCAGCACGGCGAAGGTCGACACGCTCTGCACCAGGTTGGCGGCGAAACGTCCGATAAAGATGAAGGCAATCGACATCAGCCCAATCAGCAGTGTCGCCTTGACCCGCGACAGCAGGCGCGGGAACACGCTGGACATGTCCAACCCCGTGCCATACAGCGATGTGGTGCCGGTGGACATGCCGCCGATCACCGCAATCAGGCACACCGGCAGGAAGAACCAGCTCGGCGCCACCGCGAGCAAACCGCCGACGTAGTTGTTGGCCGCGATGTAATCCGGTGCCTTGACTGCCACGATGGTCGCGGTGGCCAGGCCGAACAGGAACGGGATCAATGTGGCGATCTGGGCCAGGACCACGGCCAGCATGATGCGCATTTTCGGCGTCTCACGCGGGATGTAACGCGACCAGTCCCCGAGGAACGCGCCGAAGGAAATCGGGTTGCTCATGGCCACCAGCGCCGCGCCGATAAACGCCGCCCAGAAGCCGCTCTGGCCCATGGCGACGGTGCCGGCGAAGTGGCTGTCGAAGGTCGGCGCGAAGGCGAAGATCCCGAGTAAAAACAGGAGACTCGCCGCCCACACCGCGATGCGGTTGACCCACAGCATGAAGCGAAAGCCGTAGATGCATACGGTCAGCACCAGGATCGCGAACACGCCGTAGGCCAGGCCCAGGGTCAGGTCGGTTTCCGGTAGGCCTACCAGACGTTTCGCACCGCCCACCAGCGCATCGCCTGAACTCCACACCGACAGTGAGAAGAAGGCAATCGCCGTCAGCAGTGACAGAAACGAGCCGACAATCCGCCCGTGCACGCCGAAGTGCGCACCGGACGACACCGCGTTGTTGGTGCCGTTGATCGGCCCGAACAGGCCCATGGGCGCCAGGATCAGCGCCCCCACCAGCACGCCGAGCACAATCGCCCACACCCCGGCCTGGAACGACAGGCCGAACAGCACGGGGAAGGAACCCAGCACGGCGGTGGCAAAGGTATTGGCACCGCCGAAGATCAGGCGGAACAGATCCTTGGGCCCGGCGGTACGTTCATGGTCCGGGATCTGCTCGACCCCGTTGGTTTCTATCTTGCGAATACTTTTATCGTTGTTTTTATTATTCATGATCAGCTCCGATCACATTGGCTAAGGGGGCGGCAGCCCTTCCGGCATAGCGGACAAATGTTCGTGACAGGCCAGCCACAGGCCTTGTTTTTGTTCTGTGCGATTCCCTTGCCGTTTGAAGACAATGGTTTCGCGTTCCTGGCTAAAAAATTGCTCCCCGTTCATGCGCAGCTCGGTGGCCACGTCATGCATAAAAATCGCCACGTCACCTTGCAGGCTGACCACGGCGTTGCTCGACGTGCAGGACAGCACTTCGAAGCCCTCGTCCCGGCGCCAGCTGTCCCACAACGCCTGGTAGGCGTCGCGACTGAGCAGTGGCTGGGGCAGGGTGTAGAACACAAAGCTGGCATCGGCCGTGAACGCGCCGAAGTAGGCGGCGCGGTCATTGCGGGCGAAGGCCGCCACCAGGTCGGCGGCGGCTTGCAGCACCTCGCGCGTGCTCATCAGCGGTGCGCCACGCCAGGCAGTACGCAGAGCATCTCGTACAGCAGGTTGGCGCCGAGCAGCGAGGTGTTGCCGGTGGTGTCGTAGGGCGGCGAAACTTCTACCAGGTCACAACCAATCAGGTCGAGGCCCTGGCAGCCGCGGATGATCTCGATGGCCTGGATGGTGGTCAGCCCGCCGATTTCCGGGGTGCCGGTGCCCGGTGCCCAGGCCGGGTCGATGCCGTCGATGTCAAAGCTCAGGTACACCGGGCCGCCACCGACTTTTTCCCGCACTTCGGCCATCAACGGCGCAAGGGAGTGGTGCCAGCATTCTTCGGCCTGGACCACACGAAAGCCCTGCTTGCGGCTCCAGTTGAAGTCTTCGGCGGTGTAGCCCTGGGCGCGCAGGCCGATCTGCACCACGCGGTCGCAATCAAGCAAACCTTCCTCCACGGCGCGGCGGAAGGTGGTGCCG
Organism: Pseudomonas sp. AF03-9; assembly: GCF_020515815.1. Taxonomy (NCBI): domain Bacteria; kingdom Pseudomonadati; phylum Pseudomonadota; class Gammaproteobacteria; order Pseudomonadales; family Pseudomonadaceae; genus Pseudomonas; species Pseudomonas sp. AF03-9. The sequence goes on from NZ_JAHPJF010000002.1 coordinate 232,950, forward strand.
TGGGCGATTTTCTCACCGAACATATGGTCGTTCACATCGGCGTGGGCATCGATGTGCACCAGCCCGACCTTGCCGTGTTTCTTGTGGATCGCCCGCAGGATCGGCAGGGTGATGGTGTGGTCACCGCCCAGGGTCATGGGGATCACATTGTGTTCGAGGATCTCGTCGTAGGCTTCTTCGATGATGCGTACGGCGTCGAGCAGGTTGAAGGTGTTGATCGCCACGTCGCCGATGTCGGCCACCGACAGCGAGTCGAACGGTGCCGCGCCAGTGGCCATGTTGTAGGGGCGGATCATCACCGATTCGGCGCGGATTTCGCGTGGCCCGAAACGGGTGCCGGCGCGCAGCGAGGTGCCGATGTCCAGGGGCACGCCGATAAAGGCGGCGTCCAGGCCCTTGGCGGTTTGCAGGTGGGGAAGTCGCATCATGGTGGCGATGCCGGCAAAGCGCGGCATTTCGTTGCCGCCCAGTGGTTGGTGGAAAATCTTGTCCACGGGAGTGCCTCATCGTTGTTGTGTTTATTAGAGGCCGATTCTGCGAAATACCCCGAGGCGAAAGAATCGGCAGGGGCAAATACTTAGTTCAGATTTTTCTAAACTAATCCCTGAGGTAAACTCCGTTCAAATGTGGGAGCTGGCTCCCACAGGATTATGTGTGTGCCTTCGGAGACCCCATGGTCAACGCCTTGCCCGACCTGAAACTCTTGCGCATCTTCGTCAGCGTCGTACGCCACCAGGGGTTCGCCAGTGCCCAGCACGAGCTCAACCTGTCCACGTCGGCCATCAGCACCTATATGAGCCAGCTGGAGTCGGCGCTGGGTCTGGTGTTGTGCCACCGTGGGCGGGGCGGGTTCAGCCTGACCAGCAAGGGCGAGCTGTTCCATCAGGAAACCCTGCGCCTGCTCGGCGAGTTGGAAGGCTTCGAGCAGTACGCCGCGGCGTTGAAAGGCGAGTTGCGCGGTACCCTCAAGCTCGGCGTGCTTGACTCCACCGTCAGCGACAAAGCCTTGCCGTTCGCCGAAGTCATCGGCGCCTACAGCCTCGAACACCCGGCGGTGCACCTGCATTTGTCGGTGATGAGCCCTTACGAACTGCAACTGGGCGTGCAGGACAACCGTCTCGACCTGGCCATCGGCGCCTTCTCCAACCGCATGAGCGGGCTGATCTACATGCCGCTGTACCGCGAACAGCACTGGTTGTATTGCAGCACCCGCCACCCGTTGTTCAACGAGCGGCGCATCCCCGAGCAGGTGATCACCCAGCAGCGCATGGTCGGGCGCGGCTACTGGAGCCAGGCGGAACTGGCGCGCCACGGCTTCAAGCACAGCGCCGCCACGGTGGAAAGTATGGAGGCACAACTGATCCTGGTGCTGTCCGGTGCCTACATCGGCTACCTGCCCGAACACTACGCCCAGGCCTGGGCCGACAAGGGCGACTTGCGCGTCTTGCTGCCGGCGACCTTCGGCTACCAGGCGCCGTTCTCGATGATCATGCGCCGAGGGCGCAGCCGTGAGCCACTGATCCAGACCTTTCGCGACTTGCTCAAAACCCAGCTCAACCAGGCCTGAAACCATGTCCAGACCCCAATGCTCCCGTTGCCTCAGGCCTCTTGCCCATTGCCTGTGCCCACTGATACCCAGCCTCGACAGCCGCACCCGGGTGTTGCTGTTGCAGCACCCGAGCGAGGTCAACCACGCACTCAACACGGCACGGTTGGCGGCATTGGGGCTGAACAATGCGCAGTTGGTGGTGGGCGAGGTGTTTGCTGATTTGCCGGCGTTGTTGAACCCGCCGGGTTATCAGGCGCGGTTGTTGTTTCCCGGCGACGATGCCCAGCCATTGCAAGGGTATACACCTGACGATCAGCCGTTGTTGCTGGTGGTGCCTGACGGCACCTGGCGCAAGGCGCGCAAACTGTTGCACCTCAACCCGTTGCTGGCGGCGTTGCCCAGGGTGAGCCTGGCCGAAGGCGCCGTCTCCCGTTATCGGCTGCGCAAGGCGCCGGGACCGGGGGCGTTGTCGACGGTCGAGGCGATTGTGCAGGCCTTGCAGGTGCTGGAGGCGCCGACTTCGTTCGAGCCGTTGCTCCAGCCGTTCGAGGCGTTGATCGAAGGGCAGATCGCCGCGATGGGGCCTTTGGTCTTCGCCAAAAACCACGCTTGATGCGTGGCGCTACATAGCTACCGGAGCGGCTGATGGCGACTGGGTAGGCTCGTTCATTTAAGGAGCGTACCTATGGCTGAACCGAATTCCCCTGACACGTTGGCCGCGTTTATGGCGCAGCATCCCGGGCCGCTGATGTCGCGTGCGCAGTGGTCTGCCTTGCAGGCCCTGGACGGATACCGGGTAAAGTTCGATGCCTTTCTCGGTGAACTCAACGACGACGAGCGGTTTGAATACGTACGTCTGCAACGGGCGTGGGTTTCTGCGCAATACGCTCTGGAACAAGGCATTCATGAACTGACCCTGGCTTTCGAGCAACAGGCCCTGGCGTCGCTGCGCCAAGGCCTGAAATCCCTGACGGGTCAGGACATCGACCCGAAAGTCGCACAGATCCATACGCGTTACCTTCAATCGGCCAATCGTGTTCGCCGTGGCGCCGATGGCGATGTGATAAAAACCGCCAGCCTCACCCTGTGGGACGCCGCGTGCATCAACTACGACGGGCTGACCGGCTGGAGTTATCCCGGCCGCACGGGGTTGGCTGACGCCAGCTTTCTTGACGAGGGTATAAATGCCAACGCGGCTGATTTCATAGCGCTGGTGCGCAGGCTGGATCTCGGCGGGCAACTCAAGGCGCGTCTGGATCAGGCACTGTCGGCCTCCGCCGAGTTGGGCGGGCGGGTCATGGCACTGGCCGCGGCTGAGTTCGAATTCGCGCTGATCGAGGCCCTGAGAACCACTGCCGCAAGCCGGGTGGACAGGGCGTGTTATCAGGCCGTGAAGCAAGCGTTGGTGGGAGGGGTGCGCTGGGAGAACGTTGAGGAAATGCTGCTGTTTATCCCCCACGGGGTGGACAACCTCAGTTGGTTGCCGCAATCCCTGGGGTTCACCGGGCAATACGTCGGCCCGCCCCCCGGCGACAGCCTGAGCATTCCCCATATCGTGTTTTCCGTCAGTGGTTGCCGGGGCGCCTTCAGCTTCTTCCCGAATCGTCCTGGTGGCTCGTTGCGTCACCATGCCAGCCACCGCGAAGCCTGTGAGGAATTTCACGTCGCCTTCCAGGGCTTCTACCGCAGAGGCGAGGTCGATTGGCTGTATCAGATGATGTCACTGCGTGACTGTGCACGCGTAAAGCAGCTTGCCAAAGCTTCTGTCCGACCCCAGGGCCTCAATGACGTCGCCCAACTGCTTTACGCATTGGCGCAGTCCATTCCCTCGCTCGACAAGGCCCAGAGCATTGGCAGTGTGCGCACCCCGGTGCAGAAGGTGCCCGTGGTCTGCTTGAGCGCCTTCTACATCAAGCGTTGCCGCGCCAACCTGCAAGAACTGGCCAACGAGATGCCCGGGTTGATGCCGAGCGTGATCGAGGTGTTCCAGGCCTTGCTCAATGAAATCCTCAACCTGTTGTTGATTCCGGTGCCGGGAGCACCCAACGGGCTGGGGCGGGCACGCGTGTTTGGCATGTTCGTCGCGTTGACCCAGGGCTTGATCGGCGGGGGGCATCAGGCGTTGCAGGGGCGGCCAGGCGAACTGCTGCAGGCATTTGTCGATCTGGCCGATTTATTGATCAGCGGCCGCATGCATACCCGGCTGGCGTTCACCGTGCAGCGTCGGCATCAGCGTCTTTATCAGCAACTCTCGCGGTCGCACACGGTCATCGACCCTCAGCACCCGACGGGCCCGCAGTTGCTCGAACGAATGCTCGGCGCGAAGGATGTGCCTTCCCGTGCGCTGGACGCCGTGCTCGATTCAAGTGCCACCGCGCATGCTGCCCTGAACCAAGTGTGGGAGGGCGCGCCGCCTTCGGCGTCACTGGTTGAGGCGGTGCAGCGTTTCAACACTGACCGGTTGATCGACTGGGTAAGCCAGGGCGCCAATCCCGATCACCCTGCGCCCGTCGGTGCTGTTGAGGTCATGGCGCCGCTGCTCACCCAGTTGGCGAACTGGCCGGCAAACACCGCGTTGAGCATTGCCAATCAGCAAGGCCTGGAGCTGCGACGCTACAGCGCCAATACGATGGGACCGCCGACAGAAACGGTCACCGTCATCGCCCTGGAAAACTATCAATTCGCCTATGGGCCCACGAGTCGTCGCGTCGTGCATCTGCCGAATGCCATCGCCGCGCTGATGCCGACAGTTTTTGCCGCGGGCGCACCGCTGATTCGCCAGCAACTGGCGGCGCTGGCCAAGACCTTGAGCATCGAGTTGTTTGAGGCACTGACGCGCTTCGCCGGGGCCAGTCGCTCGACGGCCAAGGGGGTCAGCAGGGGCGTGCGGCAATTGTTGCCTGATCGCGTCGGCCACGAGTTGTCCATGCCGGCGGTGGTTGCGCAATTGCAGGCACTGCACCCACAGGTGAGCCTGGCGCGTTTGCTTGAGGTGCTGCGCGAACATCCGTTGTCGGCACACCAACAGATGCAGTTGCTGACTTCGCAATTGCAGCCTGAAGCGCTGTATGACGCCTTGCGCGCGGCCCGTCGGGGAGCGCGTCGGGAGGCCATTGTCGATGGCCTGTTCCACCGCCGCCGCTTTGACCGGCAAACCCAGAATTGGGCGGCCGCGTATGCCCATGGCGTGTTGAGTGATGGGCTCGGGCGAGCACTGGTCGTCAGCTGGGCCGAGCAGCCGGTGCCTTATGTTTCCAAGGGCACTCGAGATCGAACCCTGGTCGTGATCGATCATCGCCTTGGGCGGTTCGCGGCGTATGACGCACAGGCGCACCGTAGCGGCGAGATGTTCACTGGCGCCGACAGCTTCTACGCCCTCATCGTGAGCCAGTTGTCAGAGCAAGACCGCGCCCGCCTGGGGCTCTCGGCGGCGCAGGCCATCGGCGATCTGCGTCACCAAGTCGCCCAGGCGCTGGTGCGCAATCGTGCGCCCGACGGCACGTTCTATCCGTATCGACGTGAGATCGCGGCGTACGCCCGTAGCGACGATATTTCACGCATCGGCGCCGAGCCCGACGCGCTGGGCCTGTATGCCCTCGGCTCGGCGCGCTACCTGTTTATCGAAGGCGACTGTTTCAAGGTCGCCCAAGCGGACCCGGCACAGCCGTGGCGCATCCAGCACCCCTCGTTGAACGACGCTTACGCCCCGGCCCTCACCCATAACGGCGTCGGCGCGTGGCGCCATGAATGGGAAGACCCGCTGACTTGGGACGGCCAACGACCGTTTTATCGACTGGGGCCGTTGGCCCGTGCGCTGGGGCCGGATGCGATTGAACAGGTGCTGCGGATCAGCGGGGTGACAACAGACATGCTGCGCCGGGTGCATGTACGCAATGAGCTTCCCCCCGCCGTCCTGCTGGATACCCTTGAGCGCTTCACGGTCCATCAGCGGGTCAAGGCCGGTATGGACGTTGGTGCGGCTTTTTTCGAGCGGATGCTGGGCGAAGTCGGTGCCGATCGCGCCGATGCACTGGTGGGGCGCAAGGGCGTCGCGCATTCCGATCAGATCACCGTGCTGGAGGCAAAAGTGGCGCTGGACAAGCCGCAGATGGAACACATGTTCTTCGAGGCGTTGTGCCCTGATCGCCGGCATTCCAATGACCCACTGGCCCAAGTGCTGCAGCGTGACTACCCCGATTTGACCAACCGGGTCGCCGAAGACCTGGTGCGCGCTGTCACCCCGGCCGAGCGCCGCAGCCTGGAGAGCGGGGTGGTCCCGTTGACGCTGACCTCGGCGATCCGATGGTGGGTGCAATACCTGCGCAAAACCAGGATTCTGGAGAGCGCGCACCTGCCGGCCAGCGCCGATGAGAACAGTGCGACCGCGCTCCTGCATGCATTGGCGCAAATAGACGGTTGGCCGGCGCACCTTCGGGTTGAAGTGTGGCAAGGCGGTTTTATGCAGACCAGCGTCGGCCCGTTCGATGCAGCGCTCAAGTGCATGGTGGAGCGGGTATCCCACCAGTATCAGGCCTATCTCCCCCAGGCAAACGGGCGGCGACAGCCAGTGGGACGCCCGGGTCCATTCCTTGAGGTGTTACTGGCCGCGCTGCCGCTGGCCGAGCGGCAGTCATTGGGGTTCACCCAGGGCGCCGGGGAGGGGGAATTGCTCGAGCAGGTGCGTTGGCGTCTGCAACGCATATGGGAGTTTGCCGAGACCCAGAGGCGTGTGGGGCGCCGTCCGCATTTCCATCCGCCACAGCGTGTTGCGGATGGGCGCATCGCTTATCCGCTGAGTGGTAGAGGGCTGAGGCCGATGGAGCACGCCCAGGTAGCGCGCTTGCGCGCGTTGTATCCGGCGAGAACCGACGACGAGGTTCTACAGCTGTGGCGGGACGCCGGCGACTCGGTTCGAGAGCGCGATGGGATGATCGACTATCTCTACAACGAACGTGAGGCGATGAACGTTGCGCTGGGGCGATGGCTTCATGGCACGACGGGCCCCGCGCGGGAGGCCCGGGCGCAGGCGGTTGTACGTATCCAGCGATGTTGGGCCAGGGAGGCCTCGACTCACGGGACGGCCATGGTCAAGGAACTGAATCTCGATGGCCTGGACCTGACCGATCTGCCCACGTTGGGCGCGCATTTCGGACACGTGGAGGTATTGAGCCTGAAGCGAAACCAACTGTCTCAATTGCCTACGCGTTTCCTGCGCTGTTTCCCGGGCGTGACGCGGCTTTACCTGAGCGACAACAGGTTCGAGCAGATGCCGCCGGGGCTTTCCGAGGTCCCGCGGCTGAGGGCCTTGTACCTGGGTAACAATCGACTCAAGTTCAGGCTGGGCGATGTGATCCGGCTGAGTGAGCTGACGCAATTGCGCGTGTTGGATTTGTCCTCGAACCCCCTTCGCCAAGGACAGCGACTGAACTTGTCGGGTTTGAAACACCTGCGCTATCTGAACCTGCGCAACACTCAGTTGGAAAGCCTGCCCAAGGGGGCTGTCACCCTGAAATGGCTGGAGGTGTTTGACCTCGCAAACAACCGCATCCAAGTGCTGACTCGGTCTGACCTGTTTATCTACGCTGATGTCCATCGCGCCATGGACCTGTCCGGCAACCCCTTGTCGCAGGGCACGCTTCAGATGCTTCGTGTTTATCGCGAGCAGCCGGGGCGTTCTGGCATTTATTTCGGATTGCATCCGCATAATATTCCCGTTACTGCCGGTCCCGACCGCTGGTTGGCGGTGCTGGCGGTCAGGGACGTACCGTCGCACCTCGCGCTTTGGCAGGACTTGCAGGGGCGGGAGATTTTTGCGCGGTTTTTCACGCTGATCGAGCGTGTTGCCGCTGATCCCAAGTTTGTTGCCGTGGGTTACCGAGCCCTGCGAGAAGACCTCACCGGCAGAGTCTGGCGCTTGATCGAAGGGGCTGCCAACACCCCGCAACTGGCGACGATCCTGTTCGAGCATCGGTACGACATGAGCGCTGGCGTGAACGGTTGCATGGTGTCGCTCAACAATTTGGAGCTCAAGTTCAGAATGTTCGAACTGCTTACCGGGGGCGACGGCGATGGGATGCCGCTGCTCAGTTGTTTGCGGGCCAGCAGCCGCTTGGCGGCCATCACGAACGCTGTGCTTTTGTTCGATCCGCATCAGACACCGGAGCTGGCGGGCACACGCATACTGGCTTACCGAATTGCCTTGTCCGCGGCCCTGGACCTCCCCCTGGGCTTCGATCAACGGCTGGATCGGACGTTGGGCACCCCCAGCCCCGAGAGCGTTGCCGCGATGCTTAACGGCATCCTGGCGGGCGAGACGAGGTTGGACTGGCCTGGGTGGCTGATTGAGAAGACGTATTGGCGGCAGTTCCTGCAAGCCAAGTATCAGGTGCGTCTTCAAGCCACGCTGGGGCATTACGATCAGGCGCTGGAGGACGCCTTGGATAGAGTCAACCGTGCAGAACTGAGCGATGGGGCTTACCTGGCGTTGGCCAATGACCTGTCCAGCCGGCGCTCAGTCGATGAGGACCGCTTGCTTCTGGCGTTGACAGAAGGTGAGTGGGCCAACTTCACAGGTGCCGCCGATGTTGCTTATACCTATCAGCAATAAGCACCTTACTTTGCGTGATATGGCCCGCCGGGCTTTCCCGGTATGATGTCCGCCCCCGCAGTCTGGATTGCGAATACGCCATGACCTTGCAGTACCCTACAATTGCCGATTGCGTCGGCAACACGCCCCTGGTCCGCTTGCAACGCATGGCGGGAGAAACCAGCAATACCCTGTTGCTCAAGCTCGAAGGGAACAACCCGGCCGGCTCCGTGAAGGACCGCCCGGCGCTGTCGATGATCACCCGCGCCGAGTTGCGCGGGCAGATCAAGCCCGGCGACACCCTGATCGAAGCCACCTCGGGTAACACCGGGATCGCCCTGGCCATGGCCGCCGCGATCAAGGGTTACAAGATGATCCTGATCATGCCCGACAACGGCAGCGCCGAGCGCAAGGCGGCGATGACCGCCTACGGCGCCCAGTTGGTGCTGGTGACCCAGGAAGAAGGCATGGAAGGCGCCCGCGACCTCGCCGAGCGCATGGCCGCCGAAGGCCGTGGCCTGGTGCTGGACCAGTTTGCCAATGGCGACAACCCCGAGGCGCACTACACCAGCACCGGCCCGGAAATCTGGCGCCAGACCGGGGGCACCATCACCCATTTCGTCAGCTCCATGGGCACCACCGGCACCATCATGGGCAATTCGCGCTACCTCAAGGAGCAGAACCCGGCGATCCAGATCGTCGGCCTGCAACCGATGGAAGGCGCAGCCATCCCGGGTATCCGCCGCTGGCCCGAAGAGTATCTGCCGAAGATCTACAACGCGACGCGCGTCGACCGCATCATCGACATGGCCCAGCGTGAAGCCGAAGACACCACCCGGCGCCTGGCCCGTGAAGAAGGCATCTTCTGCGGCGTGTCTTCCGGTGGCGCCGTGGCGGGTATGTTGCGCTTGTCCCAAGAAGTGGAAAACGCGGTGATCGTCGCGATCATCTGTGACCGTGGCGACCGTTACTTGTCGACCGGCATTTTCGACGAACCCAACTGATGGCCAAGCACGAGAGAGGCCTGCGCTTCCAACCGACGGGCGGCAGCCGGGCCCCGCAGATTCCAGTGGGCAAGAAACAACGCCTGACCATCGAGCGCCTGGCCAACGATGGCCGTGGCATCGTGTTCTTCGAAGGCCGCACCTGGTTCGTGAACGGTGCGCTGGCCGGTGAAGAAGTCGAAGCGCGGGTGTTGGGGGCCCACGGCAAAGTGGTCGAGGCGCGCACCGAACGGGTGTTCAAGGCCAGCGAACTGCGCCGCCCGGCGCCGTGTGCCCACGTTGGCCGCTGTGGCGGTTGCAGCGTGCAGCACTTGCCCCATGGCGAACAACTTGCCCTGAAACAGCGCATGCTCGCCGAGCAACTGTCCCGCGTGGCGGGTGTCGAACCGCAGGAGTGGGCCGCACCTTTGAGCGGTCCGGAATTCGGCTACCGTCGCCGTGCCCGTGTAGCGGTGCGTTGGGATGCCAAGGCGAAAAAACTTGAAGTGGGTTTTCGCGCGGTCGCCAGCCAGGACATCGTCGCCATCGATGATTGCCCGGTGCTGGTACAGGCCTTGCAACCGATCATGCAGCGTCTGCCGAACATGCTGCGCCGCCTGAGCAAACCCCAGGCCCTGGGGCATGTGGAGCTGTTCAGCGGTACATCCATCGCCGTGCTGCTGCGGCATATGGCGCCATTGTCGGACGCGGACCTGCTGGTATTGAAAGAATTCTGCGCGTTCCATCAAGCCCAGTTGTGGCTGCATGGCGAGGGCCAGCCGGAGCCGGTGGATGCCGATGCCGCGTTGGGTTTTCAGCTGGAGCAGTGGGGCCTGGAACTGGCCTACCGTCCCGGCGACTTCGTGCAAGTCAACGCCGCTGTCAACGCGGCGATGGTGGCCCAGGCCCTGGAATGGCTGGCCCCACAGCCTGACGAACGCGTATTGGACCTGTTTTGCGGCCTGGGCAACTTTGCCCTGCCACTGGCCAGACAAGTACGCGAAGTGGTCGCGGTGGAGGGCGTGCAGACCATGGTGGATCGGGCGGCGCTTAATGCCGTCAGCAACAATTTGCATAATGCGCAGTTTTTTCAGGCCGATTTGTCCCAGCCTTTGACTGACGCAGAATGGGCCAAACAGGGCTTTTCTGCGGTACTCTTGGACCCACCCCGCGATGGTGCCCAAGAGGTTGTGCGCAAGCTCGCCACTCTGGGGGCCAAGCGCCTGGTGTATGTGTCCTGCAACCCGGCGACGCTGGCGCGGGACACGGTTGAGTTGGTCAAGCAAGGCTACCGGCTAAAACGTGCCGGGATCCTCGACATGTTTCCGCAGACAGCGCATGTCGAGGCCATGGCGTTATTTGAAGCGGGCTAGGATGCCCGTTTAATCCGACTGGCCTGCGTTCTCCAGGGCCTGTGATCTGCCACGGAGTTCGCAGTAAAGTCGGCGATGATTTTGGCGCATCAGAGGTGCGTCGTAGGGAAGGTAAGCAAGATGGTACAGGTGAGAGCACACCAGCCGATCAACACCGACGGCAGTATCAATCTCGAGGCATGGCTGGATCATGCCGTCAGTGTCGACCCGGCACTGGACCGTGAAGCCTTGAAGGCAGCCTGCGAGTTCGCTCGCGAGTCTGAGCAACAAGACAATGCGGCCAAGAACCTGTGGGCCGAAGGCACTTCGAGCTTTCGCACCGGGCTCGAGATCGCCGAGATCCTTGCCGATCTCAAGCTGGACCAGGATTCGCTGATCGCCGCCGTGCTCTATCGCGGCGTGCGTGAAGGGCATATCGCGTTGCCGCTGGTCAGCCAGCGTTTCGGCGCCGTGGTGGCCAAGCTGATCGACGGCGTGCTGCGCATGGCCGCCATCAGCGCCAGCCTCAGCCCGCGCCAGTCGATGGTGCTGGGCACCCAGGGCCAGGTGGAAAACCTGCGCAAGATGCTGGTGGCGATGGTCGATGACGTACGCGTCGCCCTGATCAAGCTGGCCGAACGCACCTGCGCGATCCGGGCGGTGAAGACCGCCGACGACGAAAAACGCAACCGTGTGGCCCGCGAGGTGTTCGACATCTACGCGCCGCTGGCACACCGCCTGGGCATCGGCCATATCAAGTGGGAGCTGGAGGACTTGTCCTTCCGCTACCTCGAACCCGATCAATACAAACAGATCGCCACGCTGTTGCACGAGCGGCGGCTGGACCGTGAGCGCTTTATCACCGATGTGATGAACCAGCTGCGCTCCGAGTTGCAGGCTACTGGCGTCGATGCTGACATCAGCGGCCGCGCCAAGCACATCTATTCCATCTGGCGCAAAATGCAGCGCAAGGGCCTGGCCTTCAGCCAGATCTACGATGTGCGCGCCGTGCGTGTGCTGGTGCCGGAAATGCGCGACTGCTACACCGCGCTGGGCATCGTCCACACCCTGTGGCGGCATATTCCCAAGGAGTTTGACGACTACATCGCCAACCCCAAGGAAAACGGCTACCGCTCGCTGCACACCGCCGTGATCGGCCCTGAGGGCAAGGTGCTGGAAGTGCAGATCCGCACCCACGCCATGCACGAAGAGGCCGAGTTGGGCGTGTGTGCGCACTGGCGCTACAAGGGCACCGACGTCAAGGCCGGGTCCAACCAGTACGAAGAGAAAATCTCCTGGCTGCGCCAAGTCCTGGAATGGCACGAAGAACTCGGCGACATTGGCGGCCTCGCCGAACAGTTGCGCGTGGACATCGAGCCGGACCGGGTCTACATCTTTACCCCTGACGGCCATGCCATCGACCTGCCCAAGGGCGCCACGCCGCTGGACTTCGCTTACCGCGTGCACACCGAGATCGGCCACAACTGCCGGGGCGCCAAGATCAACGGGCGCATCGTGCCGCTCAACTACAGCCTGCAAACCGGTGAACAGGTCGAGATCATCACCAGCAAGCACGGCACGCCGAGCCGCGACTGGCTGAACCCGAACCTGGGCTACATCACCACGTCGCGGGCGCGGGCGAAGATCGTGCACTGGTTCAAGTTGCAGGCGCGCGACCAGAACGTCGCCGCCGGCAAGACCCTGCTCGAACGCGAACTGGCCCGCCTGGGCCTGCCGCAGGTGGACTTCGACAAGCTGGCCGAAAAGGCCAACATGAAGATCGCCGAAGACATGTTCGCCGCCCTCGGTGCCGGCGACCTGCGCCTGGCGCAACTGGTCAACCTGGCGCAACAACTGGTCGAACCGGAGCGCGGCAGCGAGCAGCTGGAGTTGATCCCGCGCAAAGCCACCGGCTACAAGCCGGGCAAACGCGGCGACATCCAGATCCAGGGCGTGGGCAACCTGATGACGCAAATGGCCGGCTGCTGCCAGCCGTTGCCGGGCGACGCGATCGTCGGCTACATCACCCAGGGCCGTGGCGTGAGCATTCACCGCCAGGACTGCGCTTCGGTGCTGCAACTGGGCGGGCGTGAGCCGGAGCGGATCATTCAGGTCAGCTGGGGCCCGGTGCCGGTCCTTACCTATCCGGTGGACATCGTCATTCGTGCCTACGACCGTTCCGGTTTGCTGCGGGACGTGTCGCAAGTGCTGCTCAACGAGCGGATCAACGTGCTGGCGGTCAACACCCGCTCGAACAAAGAGGACAACACCGCGTTGATGTCCTTGACCATCGAGATCCCGGGCCTGGACGCGTTGGGGCGGTTGCTGGGGCGGATTTCCCAGTTGCCGAACATCATCGAGACGCGGCGTAACCGTACGCCATGATTAGCTGGATGAACGCGGGCTAACATGTGGGAGGGCTTTTGTGGGAGCGGGCTTGCTCGCGAATACGGTGTGTCAGTGCCAGATTCATTGGCTGACGCTACGCATTCGCGAGCAAGCCCGCTCCCACATTTGATCTTCTGCGTGCCCACTTGATCGGACAGAAACTGATGTATTCACTAGATGACCTGCTGCACCTGATGAACCGCCTGCGCGACCCGCAATACGGCTGCCCGTGGGACATCAAGCAAACCTACGCCACCATCGTCCCGCATACCCTTGAAGAAGCCTACGAAGTCGCCGATGCCATCGAGCGCGGTGACTTCGATCACCTGCAAGGCGAGCTCGGCGACCTGTTGTTCCAGGTGGTGTATTACAGCCAGCTGGCCCGGGAAGAAGGGCGTTTCGAATTTGCCGGCGTGATCGACAGCATCACGCGCAAGCTGATCCGTCGTCATCCCCACGTGTTCCCCAGCGGCGATCTGTACGCACCGCTGGATACCCCCCGGTTGAACGAAGAGCAGGTCAAGCACCGTTGGGAGCAGATCAAGGCCGAGGAGCGTGCGGAAAAGTCCTCCGTACCGGAGCAACTGTCCCTGCTCGATGACGTACCCACGGCGCTGCCATCCTTGTCTCGTGCCGCCAAGTTGCAAAAGCGCGCCAGCCAGGTCGGTTTTGACTGGCCATCCGCCTTGCCGGTGGTGGACAACGTCCGCGAAGAGCTGGATGAAGTACTCGAAGCCATGGCTGACAACGACCCAGCCGCCATCGCCGATGAAGTTGGCGACTTGCTATTTGCCGCGGTCAACCTGGCCCGTCACCTCAAGGTCGACCCGGAAACCGCGCTGCGTGGCGCCAATGCCAAGTTCGAACGACGTTTCCGATTTATCGAACAGGCATTGCGCGATACGCATCAATCCATAGAAGATTGCACCCTCGAAGAGTTGGACGCCCTGTGGGGTGAAGCCAAACGCCAGGAAAAGAACATGTCCAGCTGCGGTTGAGCGGCTGCCTAAGTGAGTAAGCACCATGAGCATTTCCCTTCGCGATCAGTTGCTCAAAGCAGGTCTGGTCAACCAAAAGCAGGCCAAGCAGGTCGGCAAAGAGAAACAGAAGCAGCAGCGCCTGGTCCACAAGGGCCAGATCGAGGCCGATGACACCCAGGCTCGCCTGGCTGCCGAAGCGAAGGCCGAGAAGGTCAAGCGCGATCAGGAACTCAATCGCCAGCAGCAGGAAAAAGCCGAGGCCAAGGCCCGCACGGCCCAGGTCAAGCAACTGATCGAGACCTCGCGCCTGCCCAAGCTGACCACCGAGGATTACTACAACTTCGTGGATGACAAGAAGGTCAAGCGCCTGTCGGTCAACACGTTGATGCGCAACAAGCTGAGCAACGGCTCCCTGGCGATCGTGCATCACGGTGGTGGTTACGAGGTGATCCCGCGTGAAGCGGCGCTGAAGATCCAGGAGCGTGCGCCAGAGCGCATCGTGCAGCTCAACATCCTCACCGAAAGCCAGGTGCCGGACGAGGATGATCCATACGCCGCCTACCAGATCCCGGATGATCTGATGTGGTAAGGCTGTAGAAACAACAAACCCCGCTCAAAAGGCGGGGTTTTTGTTGATAGGTACTCCGGCTGCGTGGGCTGGAGCACCTATAGGATTTCGATACTCAGGAGCTTTCTGCCTGGCGTTTCATCTCAAGCGACTCGAGCTCGTTCTTATAATTGTGAGCGTCACTCTCGTTGTGAAACATGCCGACCAGCAGGTCTTGTTGGTGTACATCCCAGATGTGAATCCCATGGCCCAGCGCTTCATGGGACATATGTGCATCGTCGCGTTCAGTTACTTTTACAGTCATCTGCTTGCTCCAATCTCTGGTGGGTCTGCGGCAAGTCGTCGCAGGCCTTTGTTATATGTTTTGTTAGCTTGCTAAGTAAACCGACTTTTCGCGCAACAATTCATTGCAGGAACTGCAACAGTGCTGCAGGCCTTGAGGATTGGGGGGTTGCGGTATGGGAGCTGGAGTTTTATGACAGAAGTTTCATGTTGAGAGCCCGCTATCGCCATCGCTGGCAAGCCAGCTCCCACAGGGGAATGCATTCCAAATGTGGGAGCTGGCTTGCCTGCGATGACTGCAGAAGCCTCTACATAGAATCCGCAGGCAAAAAAAAGCCCCGCAGTCAGCGAGGCTCTTTTTTTGACTCATCAGCCGATCAGCTACCTTTGACAGCCTTGCCGTCAACCGTACCGTCTTGCAGCATGATGTTGTATTCCTTGCCGTCAGTCTCGACCTGACGCAGGGCAACCAGGATGCCGCCCTGGTCCTTGGCAAACCACATCTGGGTGATGCGCTTGCTTTGGGTTGGGTCACGCACGCGCTCAACCTTGATCGCGTCGATGGAGCCGACCTTGGTCTGGACCTTTTCCGGGCCGATCACGCGGAAGTCGTAGGTGTCGACGTCGGTGCCTTCGACCACGTTGTAGCTCATGCTTTTCTTGCCAGCGGCAACGTCGCGCTGCAGGGCCAGCTGGTAGGTCGACTTGTCGAGCATGCCGCTTTGCAGGGCCACGTTGACCGGGTCTTTGTTTTCAAAACCGGTGACTTTCTTGGCGGTTTGATCAAAGTCCAGGTTGATCTTCTTGGCTTTGCCCAGGCCACCGCGTTCGAAGATGTAGCTCTTCGGTTGCAGGGTGTCCTTGTCAAACAGGATCACGCTGGTTTCGGTGAGGCTGGCGATCATCATGGAAGCCTTGAAGTTCAAGGTCCAGGTGCCGTCGCCATTCTTGGCCAGGCTGCGTTCAGCCGAACCACTCATGGGCAACTGTTTCCAGTCGGCGGTGTAGCTAACGGAGAAAGGGTGAAGGTCTGCCGCTTGCACGGCAGGCAAGGCAAACAGAGCAAAAGCGAAGAGCAAGGCGCGACGCATAAAATCTCCTAGGTTCGAATCAAGTGGCCGCTGGCCGCGAGTAACTGACCGTCCAATAATGCACCCTGCTCACCAAGAATCAACCGCCCCTCGGCAAACCAGCGCACTGCCAGCGGGTAAATCCTGTGTTCCTGGGCGTGAACCCGTTGCGCAAGGCTCTGCGCTGAGTCATCCGACTCTACCGGAACCACTGCCTGTACGACCAGAGGCCCGCCATCGAGTTCCTCGGTGACGAAGTGCACGCTGCAGCCATGCTCGCTGTCGCCGGCGTCGAGCGCCCGCTGGTGCGTGTGCATGCCTTTGTATTTAGGCAGGAGGGAAGGGTGGATGTTGAGCAGGCGCCCAGCGTAGTGCCGCACGAAATCAGCGCTGAGGATGCGCATGAAACCGGCGAGGACCACGAGTTTGGGATTGAAGGCGTCGATCAGTTCGACCAAGGCGGCATCGAAGGCTTCGCGGCCTTCGAAGGCCTTGTGATCCAGGGAGCGGGTGGCGATACCCGCGTCGCTGGCGCGTTGCAGGCCGAACGCGTCGCTGCGGTTGGAGATCACCGCAGCGATGCGCACCGGGCTGTCGCCGGTGCGCGTGCTGTCGATCAGGGCCTGCAAGTTACTGCCGGTGCCGGAGAGCAGCACCACGACATCACAGGTCTGGGACATCAATGAGCCTTGAGGTTCTTCAGTTCAACCTGGGCCGCGCCTTCCGGTGCGGTGGCGATCTGACCGATGACCCAGGGCTGCTCGCCCGCTTCACGCAGTACGTTCAACGCGGTTTCAACGTGCTCTTGGGCCACGCAGATGACCATGCCGACGCCGCAGTTCAGCACGCGGTGCATTTCGTTTTCGTTGACGTTGCCTTTCTCTTGCAGCCAATCGAAGACTGCAGGACGCTGCCAGCTGGCCACGTCGACAATCGCCTGGGCGCCTTTTGGCAGCACGCGCGGGATGTTGTCCAGCAGGCCGCCACCCGTGATGTGGGCCATGGCCTTGACGGCGCCAGTGTCCTTGATCAGCTTGAGCAGTGGCTTGACGTAGATGCGGGTCGGGGCCATCAGCAGGTCGGTCAGCGGTTTGCCGTCGAGCTGGATGTTTTCGATGTCGGCGCCGGACACTTCGATGATCTTGCGGATCAGCGAGTAGCCGTTGGAGTGCGGGCCGGACGATGGCAGGGCGAGCAGGGCGTCACCGGCGGCAACCTTGGAGCCGTCGATGATCTCGGCTTTCTCGACCACACCGACGCAGAAGCCGGCCAGGTCGTAGTCTTCGCCTTCGTACATGCCTGGCATTTCAGCGGTTTCGCCGCCGACCAGGGAGCAACCCGACAGTTCGCAACCGGCGCCAATGCCGGTCACAACCTGGGTGGCGGTCTCGACGTTGAGCTTGCCGGTGGCGTAGTAGTCCAGAAAGAACAACGGCTCGGCGCCGCACACCACCAGGTCGTTGACGCACATGGCCACCAGGTCGATGCCGATGCTGTCGTGCTTGTTCAGGTTCAGTGCCAGGCGCAGCTTGGTGCCCACGCCGTCGGTGCCGGAGACCAGCACTGGCTGTTTGTAGCCGGCCGGGATCTCGCAGAGGGCGCCGAAACCGCCCAGGCCGCCCATGACTTCGGGGCGCGCAGTGCGCTTGGCGACGCTCTTGATGCGTTCGACCAATGCTTCACCGGCGTCGATGTCTACACCGGCGTCCTTGTAGCTCAGGGAGGGTTGCTTGCTCATGATCCAGGCCTTTAGGGGGGATTCAGGGGTAACGACCGGGCGGGCGGGGGCTTTTATAAAGGCCACGCCGTTGACGGTCTGCGAAGGCGCGCGATTTTATCAGGCTTGAGGGGCAGCGGCCATCCTCGGGCCGACGGGCAGAGGCATATGGGTTAAAAAAATGCTAATCCGGTCTGCTTTGGTACGTATTAAGGTATAGCCTTGAACCCGCTATCGTTATGACAGTACGAAAACTTACCGATACCCGTGAATGTTTTGCCAGCCGCTGTGGTCACAGCCTTGGTAAGCCGAATTCACGCGGTCTGTTCCAGCCGCTAAATTTGTCGTTCGGGAATCTTCCATGCGTCTGTGTAAATTCTTCTTTGTAGGCTGCTTGTCGTTGGTCAGCCTGGCGAGTCATGCCGAAACCCTCAATGGCCTGTATCAAGTGCTTGAACCCGTCAGTAGCCAGTCGCCGCAAGAGCGCGACCAGGCGACCCAGCGTGCCGTGCAAACCCTGGTGATCCGCCTGACCGGCGACGCCAAGGCCGCCGATGGCCCGGGCCTGGCGGCGGTTCGCAAGGACCCGCAGCAAATCATCACGCAATACGGCTACGACGCCGGCCCGCCGGAAAGCCTGCAAGTGGATTTTGACCCGGTCAGCACCGACCGCGCCTTGCGTGATGCGGGTCTGTCGATCTGGGGCAGCAACCGGCCGTCGATCCTTGGCTGGTGGCTGAATGACTCTACCGAAGGCAGCAGTCTGGTCGGTGATGGCCAAAGCGTCGCCCAGGCACTGCGTCGCGCGGCGCAGCACCGTGGGCTGCCGTTGCGGCTGCCGCTGGGTGACTTGGAAGAGCAGGTAGTGGCCACCGCGTCCAACCTGGAAAGCGCCGACGCCACGCCACTGCGCGCCGCCTCCGAGCGCTACGGCGCGGATGCCCTGTTGGCCGTGCATGCACGCCAGGAAGGCAACCAGTGGCAGGCCAAGTGGCGCTTGTGGCTGGGCGACAAGAGCGAGCAGGGCAGCGTCCAAGGCGCCGATACGGGCGCGGTGGCCGATGCCGTCATGCTGGCGGTCAGCCAGAAGCTGGCACCGCGCTTTGCGGTCAAGGCCGGGGTAAGCAGCGAGCAGTTGCTCGAAGTACAAGGCATGAACCTGGAGCGCTATGCCGCCCTGGGGCATCTGCTCGAGCCGTTTGGTGGCCAGCCGCAGTCTGTGGATGGCGACCGCATCGTCTATCGCGTCAACGGCAGTGTCGATCAATTGCGTACCCAGTTGGGCCTGGCCAAGTTGCAGGAGGTTGGGCCTGGTGAAGCACCGGCGGCAGCAACGCCTGCGGCGCAACTGCGGTTTCGTTGGTAACAGTTCTTCCTTATATAGAAGCAATGGAGTGGTTTATGGCGGATACGCGTCGTTGGGTGTGGCTTGGTGGGCTGGTCCTGCTGTGCGCGTTTGTTTTCTTGCTGCATTCGATCCTGACGCCGTTCCTGGTTGCGTTGCTGCTGGCCTACCTGTTTGATCCGGTGGTGGATCGCCTGGAGAAGGTCGGCTTGTCACGGACCTGGGGCGTGGTGACGGTTTTCGCCTTGTTCACCCTGATCATCACGGCGTTGGTGCTGGTGCTGGTGCCGATGTTGGCCAAGCAATTGTTCCGCCTCTATGAACTGGCCCCGCAGATGCTGGATTGGCTGCAGCACACGGCGATGCCGTGGGCCCAGGCCAAGCTGGGTCTGGCGGATGGGTTCTGGAAGTTCGACAAGGTCAAGGCCGCGATCAGCGAGCATATGGGGCAGACCACCGATATTGTCGGCGTCGTACTCAGCCAGGCCACGGCGTCTAGCCTGGCGCTGATCGGCTGGTTGACCAATCTGGTGCTGATCCCGGTGGTGGCGTTCTACCTGCTGCGCGACTGGGACATCATGATGGCCAAGATCCGCAGCCTGCTGCCGCGCAACCGTGAAGAGCGCATCGTCTCGCTGGCAGAGGAGTGTCATGAGGTGCTGGGTGCGTTTGTGCGCGGTCAGTTGCTGGTGATGCTGGCCCTGGGGGTTATCTATGCTGCCGGCCTGATGGCGATCGGCCTGGAACTGGGCTTGTTGATTGGCCTGATCGCCGGCCTGGCGGCCATCGTGCCGTACATGGGCTTTGTGATTGGTATCGGCGCGGCGCTGGTGGCCGGGTTGTTCCAGTTTGGTGGCGACCTGTACCCGATGCTCGGGATTGTCGCAGTGTTCATGGTCGGCCAGGCGCTCGAAGGCATGGTGCTCACGCCGTTGTTGGTGGGGGATCGGATCGGTCTGCACCCGGTGGCGGTGATCTTTGCGATCCTGGCGGGCGGAGAGCTGTTCGGTTTTACTGGCATCCTGCTGGCGTTGCCGGTGGCGGCGGTGATCATGGTGCTGGTGCGCCATGTGCATGACTTGTACAAGGATTCGGATGTGTACACGGGGGTCGAAGACCCTGATCTGTAAACGTTGCGTCACAAACCCGGCCTTGGTCGGGTTTGTTGTTTCTGGGGGTGGGGCGTCAAACAATCCGCGCAAAACCGGTAAGTTAACGCAAACCTTTGATTTTGCTTGTGGTCTGCTGCATTGTGCGCCCGGCGTCACGGGTATAAACTTTGCAAACTTTACACAGAGGCCACTAGCGGTTCGTTTGGAGCCGTTCAGTCAGCATGAAACCGATTCAGCTGCCCTTGGGTGTGCGTCTGCGTGACGACGCCACCTTTATCAACTACTACCCAGGCGCCAATGCCGCTGCACTCGGCTATGTCGAGCGGCTCTGCGAAGCCGACGCCGGGTGGACCGAAAGCCTGATCTATCTGTGGGGCAAGCACGGCGTAGGGCGTACTCACCTGTTGCAGGCCGCGTGTTTGCGTTTTGAACAGATGGGCGAGCCGGCGGTTTATTTGCCGTTGGCCGAGTTGATGGATCGCGGTATCGGTATCTTCGACCACCTCGAGCAATATGAGCTGGTCTGCCTGGACGATCTACAGGCCATCGCCGGCAAGGCGGAGTGGGAAGAGGCGTTGTTTCATCTGTTCAACCGTTTGCGTGACAGCGGCCGGCGCTTGCTGATCGCTGCATCCACCTCGCCGCGGGAGCTGCCGGTCAAGCTGGCGGATCTCAAGTCTCGCCTGACCCTGGCGCTGATCTTCCAGATGCGTCCCCTGTCTGACGAGGACAAATTGCGTGCCCTGCAATTGCGGGCCTCCCGTCGCGGCCTGCACCTCACCGATGAGGTCGGGCACTTCATTCTGACCCGCGGTACCCGCAGCATGAGCGCGTTGTTCGATTTGCTCGAACAGCTCGATCAGGCCTCTCTGCAAGCCCAGCGCAAGCTGACGATTCCTTTCCTCAAGGAAACCCTCGGCTGGTAGCCAGCCCTTTGTTTTCGGGGCTTTCGGCAAATTCCAGGCGCCAGAAAACCTGCGTTTGGGCCGGGTTGGCCACGCAAATCGGTCGCATAGGGTGTTAAGGGCTTAGATGTCATCGTCCAAACAAGAAGTCACATAGATCACGATTGAATTTGCAAATCGATCTGATAGCGGGCATAGTCTCGGCTTCTTTACACATCAGCCACGGTCGTGCCCATGCTAAATCGCTTCGCACCCCTCGTGCCTCTCGCACTCGTTACCTTGTTGTTTGGTTGCGCCTCCCACCCTCAACAGGTGGCCGAGCAGCAAAAACCTCAGGTTCAAAATCAGGCAAAATTCGTCGCTGCACAGTCTGCTTCTGTTTATGAAGAAGAGCTGGCGACTGAAAAGGAACTGGGCGCCTTCTCCGGCAACAAGCCTTACCAGCTTCCAGTCCTGGCCGACAGCATTCTCGAACGCGGCATGTCCCTGATCGGTACCCGTTACCGTTTCGGTGGTACCTCTGAAGCCGGTTTCGACTGCAGCGGCTTCATCGGCTACCTGTTTCGTGAAGAAGCTGGCATGAACCTGCCACGCTCCACTCGCGAAATGATCAACGTGAATGCACCGTTGGTCGCACGCAACAACCTCAAGCCCGGTGATCTGCTTTTCTTTAGTACTGCTGGCCGTGGTCGCGTAAGCCATGCCGGTATCTACCTGGGCGATAACCAGTTTATCCACTCCAGCAGCCGTCGCAGTGGCGGTGTCCGAGTCGACAACCTGGGCGATAGCTACTGGAGCAAAACCTTCATCGAAGCCAAGCGTGCACTCGCCATGGCCCCGACGACGGTTACCGCTAGCAAGTAAACTTAAAGTGATACTTGAAGTTTGACGTGTAAGCGCTAGAATCCCTGGATATTGTTGTAAACCGTACGCGCGAGCTCTGCTTGCGCGTTCTGGTTTTCAGCGTTCGGCAGCGAAAGCCGCATCCAGACCAGGATTGTTCTGCACATGTCGACCTCGGCCCGCCTGATTCTTATTGTTTGCGCCGCGCTCCTCAGCGCCTGCGCCAGCCGTCCACCGCCCGCTCCCGTAGCGGTGAAGCCCAAGCCGGTGTTCAACTATTCCACCCAGAATTTCTCGCCAGTCGCCGAAGACGTACTCTTTCGCGCGCTCGGCCTGGTCGGTACGCCTTATCGCTGGGGCGGCAACACGCCGGACTCAGGCTTTGATTGCAGCGGCCTGATCGGTTTTGTCTACCGCGATGCGGCCGGCATCTCCCTGCCACGCACCACCCGCGAACTGATCGTGATGCGCGCCCAGGATGTGAGTGAAGAGAACCTGCAAACCGGTGATCTGCTGTTCTTTGCCACCGGCGGCGGCTCACAGGTCAGCCATGCCGGCATCTATGTGGGCGAGGGCCGCTTCGTGCACGCGCCGCAAACCGGCGGCACGGTGAAGCTGGACACCTTGTCCAAGGCGTATTGGCAGAATGCTTACCTGAGCGCCAAGCGCGTGTTGCCAGGGAATCTGGCACGTAATCCCTGAGCTGACAGAGATCTGAGTGTGGGAGCGGGCTTGTGTGGGAGCGAGCTTGCTCGCGAAGGCGCCGGATCAGACCACACATCTGTGACTGACACACCGCCTTCGCGAGCAAGCCCGCTCCCACATGGGTTTTGTGGTGGTCTGAAGCCTGTCTACTTAGCCGCCGACACCCGCCACACCTTATTTCCCACATCATCTGCCACCAGCAAATCCCCCTGCTGATCAATCACCACGCCCACCGGCCGGCCCATGGCTTTCTCGTCTTTGTCGAGGAACCCGGTCAGCACATCCACCGGCTGTCCCTTGGGCTGGCCAGCCTCGAACGGTACGAAGATCACCTTGTAGCCACTGTGGGGCTTGCGATTCCACGAACCATGCTGGCCGATGAATGCGCCATTCGTGAAGGGGGCGGGCAATTTGCTGTTCTCGGCAAACGTCAGTCCCAGCGAGGCGGTATGCGGGCCTACGGCGTAGTCTGGTGCAATTGCCTTGGCCACCAGGTCGAGGTTTTGCGGATTGACTCGCGCATCCACATGCTGCCCGTAGTAGCTGAACGGCCAGCCATAGAAGGCGCCATCCTGAACCGAGGTGATGTAGTCCGGCACCAGGTCGCTACCGATTTCATCGCGCTCGTTCACCGCTGTCCACAGCTTGCCGCTTTGTGGTTCCCAGGCCATGCCGTTAGGGTTGCGCAGACCCGAGGCGAAAATGCGGTGCTGGCCGCTGGCGCGGTCTACTTCCCAGATCGCCGCCCGGCCTTCTTCTGCCTGCAGGCCGTTTTCACCAACGTTGCTGTTGGAGCCTACGCTTACATACAGCTTGCGGCCGTCTTTGCTCGCCACCACGTTCTTGGTCCAGTGGTGGTTGATGCTGCCGCCGGGTAGGTCGACCACCTTGGTACCGGCTGCCTTGATCGTGGTTGCTCCCGGTTGGTAGGGGAAGCGCAGCAGCTTGTCCGAGTCCGCCACATACAGATCATTGCCCACCAGGGTCATGCCGAAGGGCGAATTGAGGTTTTCAAGAAATACTGTCCGGGTCTCGGCGATGCCATCGTGGTCGGCATCGCGCAGCAACGTGATGCGGTTCGGGCTAGGCACACCTGCACCGGCTCGGCCCATGACCTTTTCCATCACCCAGCCACGAATGCCCTTTGAGTCATCGGGTTTGGGCGGCGCATTGGTTTCTGCCACCAGTACGTCGCCATTGGGCAGCACATACAGCCAGCGCGGGTGGTCCAGGCCCTCGGCAAACGCCGCCACCTGGGTGCCCGCGGCGGGAGTTGGCTTCGCACCCGCAGGCCAGCCGATGGCTGGCGCGATGTTTACCGTGGGGATCAGGGTCTTGTTCGGCTCCGGTAGCTTGGGGGAAGGCCCGGTTCCGTCAGACACTTGCAAGGTCGAACTTTCACCGCAGGCGGCGAGGGCGCCTGCGAACATGATCAGTAGGGCAAGTCGGGTCTTGTGCATGTTTTTCTCCTGGGTACCTGCAAGGGTAGAGGCATGCAGCGGTCCGATGGTTCAAGTGCGAAGCCGGCTTTAATTGACGCTCCACCCCCAACCCTCTACCCTTCGCGACTTGTTCCAGGTGCTCTGTGACCCACGGGTCGACCGAGTGAAACAGGGAAGCCGGTGAGTGAGCGCACTTGTACACAGTGCTGCCGCGATCCCGGCGCTGCCCCCGCAACGGTAAATGAGTCAAGACCCTGCTTTCTGCCACTGTATCGCCCCGCGATATGGGAAGGCGCAGCGTCGGCGATCGCCACTCATGAGCCCGGAGACCGGCCTGAAACATCCAACAGCATCACGGTGGGCGATGCTTGGCTGTCTGTTTTGTCTTTTTCCTGCCCGCCGTTTTTTGTCCAGCCCCAACGGAGAGCTGCCATGACCGATTCCCCTGAACGCGACGAACGCCACCTGGCGCGCATGCTGCGCAAAAAAGCCGTGATCGACGAGCGCATCGCCAACTCGCCCAACGAATGCGGTTTACTGCTGGTGCTCACCGGCAACGGCAAAGGCAAGAGCAGCTCTGCGTTCGGCATGCTGGCTCGGGCCATGGGCCACGGCATGCAGTGCGGTGTGGTGCAGTTCATCAAGGGGCGCAACAGCACGGGCGAAGAGCTGTTCTTCCGCCGCTTCCCTGAGCAAGTGCGTTTTCACGTCATGGGCGAAGGCTTCACCTGGGAAACCCAGGACCGCCAACGTGACATCGCCGCCGCCGAAGCCGCCTGGGCGGTGTCCCGCGAGCTGCTGCAAGATCCCGCCATCGGCCTTGTCGTCCTTGACGAACTGAACATCGCCCTCAAACACGGCTACCTCGATCTGGACCAAGTGCTCAGCGACCTGCAAGCCCGTCCGCCGATGCAACACGTGGTGGTCACCGGCCGTGGCGCCAAGCCCGAACTGATCGAAATGGGCGATACCGTCACTGAAATGGGCATGCTCAAGCACGCGTTCCAGGCCGGTATCAAGGCACAGAAGGGCGTCGAACTTTGAATCAGCCCCGTCATTGCCCGGCCGTCTTGATCGCCGCACCGGCGTCCGGCCAGGGCAAAACCACCGTCACCGCCGCGCTCGCCCGTTTGCACCGCAACCTGGGGCGCAAGGTGCGCGTGTTCAAATGCGGGCCGGACTTTCTCGACCCGATGATCCACGAGCGCGCCAGTGGTGCGCCGGTGTATCAATTGGACATGTGGATGGTGGGAGAGCAGGAAAGTCGTCGCCTGTTGTGGGAAGCCGCCGGCGAGGCTGACCTGATCCTCATTGAAGGCGTGATGGGCCTGTTCGACGGCACGCCGTCCAGCGCTGACCTGGCGCGCCACTTTGGCGTGCCGGTGCTCGGTGTGATCGACGGCACCGCCATGGCCCAGACCTTCGGCGCCCTCGCGCTGGGCCTGGCGCGTTATCAGCCGGACCTGCCGTTCGCCGGCGTGCTGGCCAACCGCGTGGGCACGCTGCGCCACGCACAATTGCTCGAAGGCAGTCTGACCGAAGGCCTGCGTTGGTACGGGGCGCTGTCCCGCGAGACCGGGATCGAATTGCCCAGCCGCCACCTGGGCCTGGTACAAGCCAGCGAACTGAATGACCTCGACCTGCGCCTCGATGCCGCCGCCCAAGCCCTGGGCAGCAGTTGCGAAGTCGCATTGCCGCCGCCGGTGACGTTCGCTGCGCCGCAGATCATTGAGGCCGAGCCGTTGCTCAACGGCGTACGCATTGCCGTGGCTCGCGACGAAGCCTTCGCCTTCACCTACGGCGCCAGCCTCGATCTGTTGCGGGCGATGGGCGCCGAGTTGCACTTCTTCTCGCCGATCCATGACCGCCAATTGCCTGACGCCGACAGCCTGTATCTGCCGGGTGGTTACCCGGAATTGCATCACCAGGCGCTGTCGGAAAATACCGCGATGCTCGATGCGATCCGTGCCCATCACGCTGCTGGCAAACCACTGCTCGCCGAGTGCGGCGGCATGTTGTACCTGCTGGACTCGCTCACCGATGTCGACGGCCAGCGTGCCGAGTTGCTCGGTCTGCTGCAGGGCGATGCCGTGATGCAAAAGAAACTGGCCGCCCTGGCCCTGCAAAATGTCGAACTGCCGGAAGGCACATTGCGCGGTCACACCTATCACCACTCCCTGACCAGCACCGACTGCACGCCGATTGCCCGTGGCGTGAGCCCCAACGGTGGGCGTGGTGCCGAGGCGGTTTTCCGACAGGGGCGGATGACGGCTTCCTACGTGCACTTTTACTTTCCGTCGAATCCGGCGGCGGTGGCGGCACTGTTTGCGCCAGACCGGGAGGGCGCTATCGCAGGCAAGCCCGCTCCCACAGGGGATCGCGTCGAAACCCAATCCAATGTGGGAGCGGGCTTGCCCGCGAAGAGGCCATGACCGACAACGCCTTCCCAGAAGCCGACCGCCAGGCCGTCTACCGCGCCATCGCCGAACGCCGCGACATGCGCCACTTCAGCGGCGGCACCGTCGCGCCTGAATTGCTGCAGCGCCTGCTCCAGGCCGCACACCAGGCGCCCAGCGTCGGCCTGATGCAACCCTGGCGCTTCATCCGTATCAGCGACCGCCAACTGCGTGGGCAAATCCAGCAACTGGTGGAAGAAGAACGCATCCGCACCGCCGAAGCCCTGGGCGAGCGCTCCGACGAATTCATGAAGCTCAAGGTCGAAGGCATCCACGATTGCGCCGAGGTATTGGTAGCAGCGCTGATGGACGACCGCGAGCGCCACATCTTCGGTCGTCGCACCTTGCCGGAAATGGACATGGCCTCGCTGTCCTGTGCAATCCAGAACCTGTGGCTGGCTGCCCGCGTCGAAGGCCTGGGCATGGGCTGGGTCTCGCTGTTCGAGCCCCAGGCCCTGGCCGACCTGCTGGGCCTGCCGCCCGGCGCCAAACCCCTGGCCGTGCTGTGCCTGGGCCCGGTCGCTGCGTTCTACCCGGCGCCGATGTTGCAACTCGAAGGCTGGACCGAGCCGCGGCCGCTGAGTGACATGCTGTACGAAAATTCTTGGGGAGTGAGTCAATGAGTGTGGCCTTGCTGTGTGTCGCCGCAGTCGCGCTGGATGCGCTGCTGGGCGAACCCAGGCGCTGGCATCCGCTGGTGGCGTTCGGCAATTTCGCCGGGCGCATCGAGCAACGCTTCAACAGCGGTGGCCGGGGCTGGCGCAGCCATGGCGTGACCGCGTGGTTTATCGCCGTGGTGCCGTTGACCCTGCTGGCCACGGCTTTGTCGTGGGCGCCGTATATCGGCTGGATCTTGGAGATCCTGGCGTTGTACTGCGCCCTCGGCATGCGCAGCCTTGGCGAGCACGTGATCCCGGTCGCCCAGGCGCTGCGCAGTGATGACCTGGACGAAGCGCGAAAACGTGTGAGTTACCTTGTCAGCCGTCAGACCAGCGAACTGGACCGTACCGAAGTCGCCCGCGCCGCCACCGAGTCGGTACTGGAGAACGGCAGCGACGCGGTATTCGCCGCGCTGTTCTGGTTTGTCGTTGCCGGTGTGCCGGGCGTGGTGCTGTACCGCCTGAGCAACACCCTCGACGCCATGTGGGGCTATCGCAACGAACGCTTCGAACGTTTCGGTTGGGCGGCGGCCAAGATCGACGACGTGCTGAACTATATTCCTGCGCGCCTGGTGGCATTGACCTACGCGTTGCTGGGCAAAACCCGCCTGGCGTTGAAGTGCTGGCGTACCCAGGGCCCGACGTGGGACAGCCCCAACGCCGGCCCGGTGATGGCGGCCGGCGCTGGTGCGCTGGGTGTCGAATTGGGCGGCGCCGCGATTTATCACGGCGAAGTACATCAACGTCCGCAACTGGGCGAAGGCCCGGCGGCGGATGCGGACTCCATCGACCGAGGCTGGCAACTGGTGCAGCGCGGCGTATGGTTGTGGCTGCTGATCCTATGCGCGGGGGCGCAATTCTATGCTTGAGCACGGTGGCCGGCTGCGCAAGGCAGCGATTCAATACGGGATTGCCGAGGCCGATTGGCTCGACCTGTCCAGCGGCCTCGCGCCGTGGCCGTGGGCGATCCCGGAAATTCCGCTGCGGGCCTGGGCGCGCTTGCCGGAAACCGACGACGGCCTGGAACGCGCCGCCAGCGAATATTACGGCGCCGCCCATTTGCTGCCGGTGCCGGGCTCCCAGGCGGCGATCCAACTGTTGCCGCGCTTGCGGCGGGCGGGCAAGGTCGGCGTGCTGTCGCCGTGCTATGCCGAACACGCCGAAGCCTGGCGCCGCGCTGGTTATGTGGTGCGCGAAGTGCTGGAGCAGGAAGTCGACTTCTTTCTCGACAACCTCGACGTGCTGGTGGTGGTCAATCCGAACAATCCCACCGGCCTCAGCCTGAGTCCGCAACGCCTGCTGGACTGGCACGCGCGGCTGGCGCAGCGGGGCGGCTGGCTGGTGGTGGATGAAGCCTTCATGGACGTCACGCCGCACCTGAGCCTGGCGAGCCAGGCCCATCAGGTCGGGTTGATTGTGTTGCGCTCGTTCGGCAAGTTCTTTGGGCTGGCCGGTGTGCGCCTCGGTTTTGTCCTGGCCGAGCGCAAGTTGCTCAGGCTGCTTGCCGAGCAGGTGGGACCCTGGGCCGTCAGCGGCCCCACCCGCGTGCTGGGCCAAGTCTGCCTGGCGGATACTGCCGGGCACACGCGCCAGCGCGAGCGTTGTATCGAGGCCAGCCAGCGGCTGTTCGACCTGCTTGAGCGCCACGGCTTCCAACCTCACGGCGGCTGTGCCTTGTTCCAATGGCTGATCACCCCGCATGCCGAGCGCATGCACGAATTCATGGCGCAGCGCGGCATCTTGCTGCGCCTGTTCGTTCACGACAGCAGCCTGCGTTTTGGCCTGCCTGATAGCGCCGACGATTGGCTGCGCCTTGACGAAGCGCTGACAGCCTACAAGGACGCTGCATGAGTACGCTGATGGTGCAAGGCACCACCTCCGATGCCGGCAAGAGCACCCTGGTCACCGCGCTGTGCCGTTGGCTGGTCCGTCAGGGCGTGGCCGTGGCGCCGTTCAAGCCGCAGAACATGGCCCTCAACAGCGCCGTGACGGCCGAAGGTGGCGAGATCGGCCGCGCCCAAGCCGTGCAGGCCCAGGCCGCCAACCTGGCGCCCCATACCGACATGAACCCGGTGCTGCTCAAGCCCAACAGTGACACCGGTTCCCAGGTGATCATCCACGGCCGTGCCGTCACCAGCATGAACGCCGTGGCCTATCACGATTACAAAGCCATCGCGATGCAAGCCGTGCTGGCCTCCCATGCACGCCTGAGCGATGCCTATCCGGTGGTGATGGTGGAGGGCGCGGGCTCCCCGGCGGAGATCAACCTGCGCGCCAACGACATCGCCAACATGGGCTTCGCCGAAGCCGTGGATTGCCCGGTGCTGCTGATCGCCGACATCAATCGTGGCGGCGTATTCGCGCACCTGGTCGGCACCCTGGAATTGCTGTCGCCGAGCGAACAGGCGCGGGTCAAAGGCTTCATCATCAACCGTTTTCGCGGCGATATTGCGTTGTTGCAACCCGGCCTGGATTGGCTGCAAGCGCGCACCGGCAAGCCTGTGGTGGGCGTATTGCCCTACGTGATGGACCTGCACCTGGAAGCCGAAGATGGCATCGACAAGCGCCAGATCGACAAGGCCGCCCAAGTGCTCAAGGTGGTGGTGCCGGTGTTGCCGCGCATCAGCAACCACACGGATTTCGACCCGCTGCGCCTGCATCCCCAGGTGGATTTGCAATTTGTCGGGCCGGGCCAGCCGATTCCGCCTGCCGACCTGATCATCCTGCCGGGCTCGAAAAGCGTGCGCAGCGACCTGGCCTACTTGCGTGCCAACGGCTGGGACAGCGCCGTGGCGCGACATTTGCGCTATGGCGGCAAAGTGCTTGGCATTTGCGGCGGCTTGCAGATGCTCGGCGAGCAGGTTCACGACCCGTTGGGCCTGGAAGGGCCGTCGGGCTCCAGCCATGGCTTGGGGCTGCTGGCCTTCAGCACCACGCTGGAAGAAGAAAAGCAGCTGCGCAACGTGCGCGGGCGCCTGCTGTTGGAAAACGCCGAGGTCAGCGGGTATGAGATCCATGCGGGCGTGACGTCTGGCAGCGCGCTGGCGAACGCCGCCGTGTTGTTGGATGACGGTCGCCGCGACGGCGCCCAGAGTGCGGATGGGCAGATCCTCGGCACCTACCTTCACGGCCTGTTCGAAACCCCGGCCGCGTGCAGCGCGTTGCTGCGCTGGGCGGGCTTGCAGGATGTGCAAAGCGTGGATTACCACGCGTTGCGCGAGCGTGACATCGAGCGGTTGGCGGACTTGGTGGAGAACCACCTGGACACTGAATTGCTGCGCACGCTGTGTGGGATTTAACTGTATGTGGGTTTCAACTGCTGCACTGCTCCCACAGGAAGGTGTGACCTTATGCTGCAACTGATCCTCGGCGGCGCCCGCTCCGGCAAAAGCCGTCTCGCCGAAAAGCTCGCCAGCGACAGCGCGTTGCCGGTCATCTACATCGCCACCAGCCAGCCGCTGGACGGTGAGATGAACGAACGCGTCGCCCTGCATCGCCAGCGTCGCCCCGACCACTGGGGGCTGATCGAAGAACCCGTCGAACTCGCCCGCGTCCTGCGCGAAAACGCCGCCGCCGGCCGCTGCCTGTTGGTGGATTGCCTGACGCTGTGGCTGACCAACCTGCTGATGCTCGAAGACCCCCAGCGCCTGGCGTTCGAGCGCGATCAACTGCTGGAAACCCTGGCCGCGCTGCCGGGTGAAATCATTTTTGTCAGCAACGAGACCGGCCTCGGTGTCGTGCCGCTGGGCGAATTGACTCGCCGCTATGTGGATGAAGCCGGTTGGCTGCATCAAGCTTTGGCTGAGCGTTGTCAGCGTGTTGTCCTGACGGTTGCCGGCCTGCCCCTGACTTTGAAAGGTACTGCGTTATGACTGACATCTGGTGGCTCAACCCATGTAAGGCGATTGACACTGCGGCGTACGAACAAGCCTTGGCGCGTCAGCAGCAATTGACCAAACCGGCGGGTTCCCTTGGCCAGCTGGAAGCGTTGGCCGTGCAATTGGCCGGCTTGCAGGGGCAGGTCAAACCTTCGGTGGATCAACTGTGGATCGCGATCTTTGCCGGTGATCATGGTGTGGTCGCCGAAGGCGTGTCGGCGTTTCCCCAGGAAGTCACCGGGCAGATGCTGCATAACTTTGTCACCGGCGGTGCCGCTATCAGCGTACTGGCGCGGCAGTTGGACGCGCAGTTGGAAGTGATCGACCTCGGCACGGTCACGCCGTCGCTGAACCTGCCTGGGGTACGTCACCTGAACATCGGCGCGGGCACCGCCAACTTCGTCAACGGTCCGGCGATGACTGGAGCCCAGGGGCGGTTGGCGTTGCAAGCCGGTCGTGACAGTGCGCGTCGCGCACTGGCGAGCGGTGCGCAGTTGTTTATCGGCGGTGAGATGGGCATCGGCAACACCACTGCCGCCAGTGCGCTGGCGCGTGCGTTGCTCGATTGCCCGGTCAGCGATCTGACGGGGCCGGGCACCGGCTTGAATGCCCAAGGCGTCAGTCACAAGGTTGCGGTGATCGAGCGGGCACTGGCGGTGCACGCCGGGCAGCGCGATGACGTGTTGCACACCCTGTTCAATCTCGGCGGCTTTGAAATTGCAGCGCTGGTCGGCGCATACCTGGCCTGCGCCCAGGAAGGCATCGTGGTGCTGGTGGACGGGTTTATCTGCAGCGTCGCCGCGCTGGTGGCCACACGCCTGAACCCGGGCTGCCGCGAATGGCTGGTGTTCGGCCACCGGGGCGCCGAGCCAGGCCATCGTCTCGTGCTGCAAAGCCTCGACGCACGGCCGCTGCTGGAGCTCGGCCTGCGTCTGGGCGAAGGTAGCGGTGCGGCCCTGGCGGTGCCATTGTTGCGCCTGGCGTGTGCCTTGCACGGCCAGATGGCCACCTTCGCCGAAGCCGCCGTGGCAGACCGCCCGGCATGACTTTGCACCTGGACCTGTTGCGCCACGGCGAGACCGAGCTGGGCGGCGGCCTGCGCGGCAGCCTGGACGACGCGCTGACCGCCAAGGGCTGGGAACAGATGCGCGCCGCCGTGGTGGCCCAGGGGCCGTGGCATCGGCTGGTCAGCTCGCCTTTGCAGCGTTGCGCACGTTTTGCCGAAGAGTTGGGCGCTCAATTGCAGGTGCCGGTCAGCCTGGAGCCGGATCTGCAAGAGCTGCACTTCGGCGCCTGGGAAGGCCAAAGTGCTGCGGCGCTGATGGAGACCGATGCCGAAGCGCTCGGCTTGTTCTGGGCAGATCCCTACAGCTTTACACCGCCTGAGGGCGAGGCGGTCAGCGACTTTTCCGACCGCGTTCTGGGTGCCGTCGCACGCTTGCATCAAGCGCACGCCGGTGAGCGGGTGTTGTTGGTCAGTCACGGCGGCGTGATGCGCTTGTTGCTGGCGCGGGCGCGGGGCTTGCCCCGTGAGCAATTGCTGAATGTCGAAGTCGGCCATGGCGCGCTGTTCAATCTGCAGGTCGCGGCTGACGGCGTGCTGAAGGAAGGAATCTGACGATGTTGCCGTTCTGGATCGCCCTGCAATTTCTCAGTAGCTTGCCGATTCGCCTACCGGGCATGCCGCAGCCGCAGGAGCTGGGGCGCTCGTTGCTGTTTTATCCGCTGGTCGGCCTGTTGTTCGGCTTGCTGTTGTGGGGCTTTAACGCGTTGTTGATGGGCGCCCCGTTGTTGCTGCATGCCGCGTTGTTGCTGACCGCCTGGGTGTTGCTCAGTGGCGGCTTGCACCTCGATGGCCTGGCCGACAGCGCCGATGCCTGGCTTGGTGGCTTCGGCGACCGCGAGCGCACGCTGACCATCATGAAGGATCCGCGCAGTGGGCCGATTGCCGTGGTCACGCTGGGTCTGGTGCTGCTGCTCAAGTTCACCGCGCTGGTGGCGTTGATCGAGCAGCATAACGGCGCAGCGCTGATCCTGGCGCCACTGATCGGGCGCGCATCGATGCTGGGCTTGTTCCTGACCACGCGCTACGTGCGTGCCGGCGGGTTGGGGCAGGCGCTGTCGGATCATTTACCGAGAGTTGTGGCCCAACAGGTGCTGATCCTCAGTGGCCTGGCGTGCCTGCTGATCGGTGGTTTCAGCGGCGGGATCGCGGTGCTGCTCGCGGCGCTGTGTTTTGTCGGTTTGCGCCACCTGATGGTCAAGCGCCTCGGTGGCACCACGGGCGACACTGCCGGGGCCTTGCTGGAACTGCTGGAAGTCGCGGTTCTGGTCGGTTTGGCGCTGTAACACTTTCTTGCAAATCCTTAATCGCGGGTATATACACGTTCCATGCTTGCCTCCCAATGTTTATGCACCAACCTGCGACGTGCCGCCCGTGGCGTCAGCAGGCATTACGACGGCGCTCTCGACGGCTTCGGGATCAACGTTGCCCAGTATTCTTTGCTGTGCAACTTGCAGCGTCTGGATCAACCGAGCATTTCCAGCCTGGCGGAAGCCATGGGCCTGGACCGCAGCACCTTGGGGCGCAACCTGCGGGTGCTGGAAGGCGAAGGGCTGGTGCAACTGGTGGAAGGCAATGACCTGCGCAACCGCCTGGTGCTGTTGACCGAGGCCGGTGCGCAACGATTAGCCGCGGCGTTACCGGCGTGGGAAGCAGCGCAGCAGAAATTGATCGATCAACTCGGCGCAGATAAACGCGAAACCTTGTTGGCCTTGCTGGACGAACTCGCCTGACGGCGGGTCTGTTCCAATACAAGCGGGTATATACCCGCGAACGGAGAATAAGAAATGACCTCGATGTGGCGCACCAGTGGTTGGATCCTTGTGGGGAGTGCGCTGATCCTGGCGTTGTCCTTGGGCGTGCGGCATGGCTTCGGCCTGTTCCTGGCGCCGATGAGCGCCGAATTCGGTTGGGGGCGCGGCACCTTCGCCCTGGCTATCGCCTTGCAGAATCTGGTGTGGGGCCTGGCGCAGCCGTTTGCCGGTGCGTTGGCGGACCGTTTCGGTGCGACCAAAGTGGTGTTTGTCGGTGGGGTGCTGTACGCCGTGGGCCTGGTATTCATGGGCTTGTCCGACTCGGCGTGGTCGTTATCCCTCAGTGCAGGCTTGCTGATTGGTATCGGCCTGTCCGGCACCTCATTTTCGGTGATTCTCGGCGTGGTTGGCCGTGCCGTCGCGCCGGAAAAACGCAGTATGGCGATGGGGATCGCGAGCGCGGCCGGTTCGTTTGGCCAGTTCGCCATGGTGCCAGGCACTTTGGGCTTGATCAGTTGGTTGGGCTGGTCCGCTGCGTTGCTGGCGTTGGGCCTGATGGTGGCGTTGATTCTGCCGCTGGTCGGCATGCTCAAGGATCGCCCGCTGCCGGCGATGGCGGGTCAGCAAACCTTGGGCGAAGCGTTGAAAGAAGCGTGCGGCCACTCAGGGTTTTGGCTGCTGGCGTTTGGTTTTTTCGTCTGCGGCTTCCAGGTCGTGTTTATCGGCGTGCATCTGCCGGCCTACCTGGTGGACCAACATCTGCCTGCAACCACAGGTACCACGGTGCTGGCGTTGATTGGCCTGTTCAATATCATCGGCACCTACACCGCTGGCTGGCTCGGTGGGCGTATGTCCAAACCGCGCTTGTTGACCGCGTTGTATCTGCTGCGCGCCGTGGTCATCGTCTTGTTCCTGTGGGCGCCGGTGACCCAGGCCAGCGCCTACCTGTTCGGCATGGCGATGGGCTTGTTGTGGCTGTCCACCGTGCCGCTGACCAACGGCACGGTCGCGACGCTATTTGGCGTACGAAATCTCTCGATGCTTGGCGGGATTGTGTTCCTGTTCCATCAGATCGGTTCCTTCCTTGGTGGTTGGCTGGGCGGGGTGGTCTATGATCGAACCGGTAACTACGATTTGATCTGGCAGGGCGCAATCGCGTTGAGCCTGCTCGCGGCGGCATTGAATTGGCCCGTGCGCGAGCGGCCGGTGGCACGTTTGCAGGCGCAGATGGAGGCGGCATGAGCATAGCGGCAAGGGGTTTGCTGATCGCGGCGGGGTTGGTCCTGACGCTGCTCGCCTGGTGGGGTTGGCAGCACGGTGGCCTGGCGTTGATGCAACTGGGTATGTCGATCTGTTAAGTTCGGACTCTGACTTTTTCAAGGACACACGACATGCAGATGCGCTGGCTCGCTGTACCCGTGCTGATGGCGATTGGCAGTGCCGCAATGGCTGCCGATTGCCCGCCGTTGCTGGAGGGCCAATTGCCCAAGCTGCGGGCCAAGGAATCCATCGACTTGTGCCAGCGTTTTGCTGGAAAGCCCCTGGTGATCGTCAATACCGCGAGCTTCTGTGGGTTCGCCCCGCAGTTCAAAGGCCTCGAAGCCTTGTATCAACGTTACAAGGATCAAGGGCTGGAAGTGATCGGTGTGCCTTCAGATGACTTCAAGCAAGAGGCCAAGACCGGCGAGGAGACTGCCAAGGTCTGCTACGTGAATTACGGCGTGACCTTCACCATGACCGAACCGCAGAAGGTCAAGGGGCCGGATGCGGTGCATTTGTTCAAGGTATTGGCGCAGCAGAGTAATGCGCCGAAGTGGAATTTCTACAAGTATGTGGTCGACCGCCAGGGCAAGGTGATTGCTGATTTTTCCAGCCTGACCAAGCCGGACAGCCCGGATTTGATCGAAGCGGTGGAGAAGGCGTTGGCTTCGAAGCCCTGATCGTCAGCCATTAAAAGCCCCGCGTTCCTGCAAAGGAAGCGGGGCTTTTTTGTGCAGCGTTGGATTAGAACTTGTACGTCACGCCCAGGCCGAAGCCGTTGGCGCTGTTTTCGTATTTGGCCGCGTAGGTCTGGCCCAGCGCGTTCTGTTTGTTGACCTTGACAGGCTCTTCCTTGAGGTAGGAATAGGCGAGGTCGACGGTCATGTTAGGCATCACTGCGTAGCCCAAGCCAACACTGAAGATGGTCCGGTCGCCGGTAGGAATGCGCGGCGAACGATCAGTGTTGTTGGTTGGCGACTGGTCGAAAGTCAGACCGGTACGCAGTACCACTTGCTTGGTGACCTGGTACGAAGTACCCACGGCGTAAGCCCAGGTGTCGTGCCAGTTCTGCGGTTCGGTAATCTGCCCGACGATCTGAGGTGCGAGCCCACCGCCATTGGCTGCCGTGACGCCTTTGTTGTTGACGGTAATGTCTTTCAGGCGGCTCCAGCGAGTCCAGGTTGCACCGCCGTACAATTTCCACGCGTCGCTCAAGTCTTGGGTGACCGAGGCATCCCAGGACTCTGGGGTGTCGACTTTCAGCGAAGCGTCGTAACGGGAACCTATCAGGTAGGGGGCAGGTACGCGAGCGCCAGGTGTGACTTCTGTGTGACCTTCGAGTTTGTATTTCACTTTGGAGTGATAGGTCAGGCCCACACGGGTCGTGTCGGTAGCCTGCACCAGGATGCCGGCGTTGAAACCAATAGCGGTATCGTCGCCTTTGACCTTGATCTTGTTATCACCGGTGTTCGCAAGGCCTGGGCGTGGTACCAGGCTCAGGTTTGGTTGCGACTCCAGTGTGCCGTCAATGCGGTTGATGGTCGGACCGAAGCCGATCGATACCCTGTCATTGAAGGCGTAGCTGACGGTCGGTTGGAAGGTGATAACCGACACTTCACTTTTGCTGCCAAACGCACGGCCTTGGAAGCCGCGCTCGTAGTCGGTCTTGAGGCCGAAGGGTGCGTAAACGCCGAAGCCGATAGCCCACTGGTCGTTAAGCTTGTTGGTGTAGAAACCAAAAGGAACGGCAGTGAACGGCACCATGTCGCCTTTGTTACTGCCGCTGGAGCGACCGCTGGCGTCTTTGATGTCTGTTGTTGCGTCGATAGCGGCAACGCCACCCGTAATCTGCTGCCCTTCAAGGCGAGCCATACCGGCGGGGTTACCATAAACAGTGCTGGCGTTTTCGGCAGAGGAAGAGCGACCTGCGAAACCTGTCCCCATTCCTGCGACGTCTTGTTCGTTAAGGGCAAAGCCACTTGCAAAGACGTGGGAAGAGGCCATGGCAACGGCGAGGCTAAGTGTGGTCTTGAGCATTACTTTTTTCATTATTAGAACTCCGTGGTGATCACCGCTGCGGAAAGTATCAATAAATCTCACATCGCGCTATAGGCTGTAATGCAGGAGATAGAGCGGTTTTGTAGGACAATCCGACCAAAATTCGGGTTTTTTGGCGAATCTTGCAAATTGCCCGGTCAGCAAACCGCGTGATTCATGGGTGAAACACAGGTTTGCCAGGTTTGCGTGAAATCGCGCAGCCTTCCTTGGGGATGAAATATTTCTTTCCAGATACGTGCCATGGCTAAAACATCGCCGGGAGGGGGCAGGGCGGGGTGATGTTGTTCCACCAATAGCCAGGCAATGGCGGTGGCGTAACGCAGGTTTACGGTGAGTTCCAGTTGGGGAGCACTGAGAAAGGCATGTTGGCTGGCCAGGCCGCGTACCAGGCTGGCGCGTTCGGGGTCCAGCGCCAGGTAGTTGTCCCACAGGGCGCGATGGCGAGGTTCGGTGATGCTGTACAGGCCATGGCCGCGCCGGTCGTGCAAGGCGGAGCCGAGTTCCGACTGGCTGGCCGCGATGCCCAGTAGCAGGGCTTCAGCCGTCTGGTTGTGGCGGCCCAGGTACATCAACGTTGGCCGGATCACATAACGACACAATTCGCTGGCAGCGATACCCATACAAGCCTCAATCCGTGACGGAAGTGGTCGACGAGGCCTGAGAGGTGGGGGCTTGGCAGCGGTGGATCGGATCTCAGGCTCGCCGGAAGCGGATCATGCCGCTTGAGTTGAAGTGTAGTGTCATATTCATGATGTAAAGGACTGTTTTTAAAACATCTTATTCATTTAGTTATATCGTTTATATCTGTTTGAACTTAGTAAAAAAGCCGAATCTACACATTCAAGGCAATAAAAAACCCTGTGTTTTAAACAGGGTTTTTTGTGTTTCAGCGACTCGGGTCGATCAGGCAGTCAGTGCCTGACGGGTACGCTCGATCACGGCCTGCAGCGGCTCGGCGCTGGAGTATTGATCGGGGTACAGGCGTTCGCTGTGACGAGCGATGCCGTGTTCGTTGACCAGGGTGAAGCTGAAGCAGCCTTTGCGAGCAGCCATGATC
Source organism: Pseudomonas sp. AF03-9 (assembly GCF_020515815.1). Lineage (NCBI taxonomy): Bacteria > Pseudomonadati > Pseudomonadota > Gammaproteobacteria > Pseudomonadales > Pseudomonadaceae > Pseudomonas > Pseudomonas sp. AF03-9. The sequence continues at coordinate 270,962 of NZ_JAHPJF010000002.1, forward strand.
AGGCAATTCATTGGTGCAAAAGCGTTGGTGAGGGTGCGAATGGCATCCTGAGTATGGATTTGAGCGTTCATATTATTGGTGTTCCTACAAATGACACGGATAAGAACCGTGCAACGTTAAAACGTTCCAGTAACGTTGATCACCATTGATCAAACGAAGAACCCGACTGGAACAAAGCAGCCAGTTTGAAGCGCTAATAAGTTAGGCGCGCTTGGGCTGGCAGGTAGGTACTTAGGAGGGCAGGCAACACAACAGGGGCAAAGGTTCTGGGCCCAGGGTGAAGATCCTGATCAATTTGCAGGTTGGTTCGGTCAGAGTATTGAAACTTCGCGGCACCCTTTGCTTGTTCAAAGGCAGTGTCGTCGCAAGTGATACCTGGAAACCATCGAGGTGGTCGGTCCCGCGTTGTTCGGGGGAGTTGTTCGACCAGAATTGACTTTCAGCTTGGTACTAACGCCGCGGATAGTAACGGATTGAAACAAGGAAAGAAAGTGTGCTAGCCAAAAAACTTCAATCAACCCCCTATCAGGCTGCGATAGATCAGCACCGTAGCGGCTGCGGCCAGGGAGCAACCCAAGGCGTACGCCGCCAGGGTCAGGCGCCAGGACTGGCCGGCTTCAATCACCTGCATCACGTCGCGCATGTCGTTGATCCTGCCGTCACCCAACTCGATGCACAGGCTTATGGCAGTAAAGGCGGCCGACAGCAGGATGGCGATGGCAAACAACGCGCCGTCAGGCGCGGGCAGGGCCGCGTTGATGCCCAGGGCGGTTGCGCAGATTGCGAGCAGCAGGAGTGCGAATAACAGAATTCCTTTCATGGGCGGTGCACGCTCGCGTTATGGGTAGAGCAGTGTGGCCAGCCCGTATCGATTTGGAAAGTCCTCCCACGCGACTCGCCGGTAACGTTTTTCGTAGAAGTCGCAGCAAAAAAAGCCACCGATATAACCGTCTGATCGGGACTTGTGCACATTAGTTGCGGAGTGTGTAACCAACCTGTCAACTCCTTCGCAGGGCCGCCTTTAGCCTGCAATGGAAATTTAAGTCAATGAAAAATCTCGCTTTTTTTAATTGGTGAAAAAATCGTCAGTTTGACTGCGGCCCCCGTTCCACGGGCCTTTGCGCGGGTTAAAGGGGGGTTGTCCACTGAGTTATCCACAGCTTCTGTGGATTGTCCCTAGCGCTTGCTCTAGAACGGGCGTGCTGAGATTTTTCAGCTTTACCTGTACGAAAAAAAGAGTAGAGTGGCGCGCCTTCCGATCTGCCCCACAGTGCTTTATGAAGTTTCGCTCAGTATCACCTTCTGTTACCGACACCCCCCAGACTGTTACCGCACCCAAGCGTTTCTCCTTGAAGGTTGCCTTGTGGCTGCTCGACAGCCCGCGCCTGGGGCACAGCACCAACGTCAAACACTTCGCCGGGCGTTTGCTCAAGCAGCCTGCCCGTGATGGCGTGGTGGCCGCCCAGAGCCGCTTGGGCCAGCTGATGTGCCGTGAATGCGGTAACGCCCGCGACCGCCGCATCGGCCATGACCTATTGCGCCAGGCTGCCCGCGCCGGTGATCGTCGCGCCCAACGCGAACTGGGCCAGGTCGAAGACTGAGCTGTCGTCAGACCCTGTGCTCCGTTAACCTTGCTCTTTTTCGGTAATGGCAGAAATGGCTATGGTTTTTGACTGGACCAGTGTTGCCCTGGGCCTTGCTGGCGCCGCGTTGCCTCTGTTGGCCGTGTGCTGGCAGCTTCAACGGCGGCTGACCGCCCGCACCACCGGCTGGGAGCTGCTCGAAGAGCGCCTGGCGACTGCGCAACTGGCCCAGGAAGGCCTGGCGGCTCAACTGGACGCCAGTCGCGACGAAATCAGCGACCTGAGCCACGCCAACGCCGCCAAGCAAGCTGACTTGGCCGCCTTGCGCCGTGAAGTCGAACTGTTGCAGATCGACCGCGACAATGCCCGCGACGCCGCCCACGCCTGGAACCTCGACCGCAACGCCAAGGACACCGAGCTACGCCGCCTCGATGCACTGTCGGCGGCCTTGCGCGCCGAGTTGCGCGAGCAACAGGACAGCCACCAGCAACGCCTCACCGACCTGCAAGGTTCGCGTGACGAGCTGCGTGCGCAGTTCGCCGAACTGGCCGGCAAGATCTTCGATGAGCGCGAACAGCGCTTTGCCGAGACCAGCCAGGAACGCCTCGGCCAGTTGCTCGACCCGTTGAAGGAACGCATTCAATCCTTCGAAAAACGTGTGGAAGAAAGCTATCAGAATGAAGCCCGCGAGCGCTTTTCCCTGGCCAAGGAACTGGAGCGCCTACAGCAATTGAACCTGCGTCTGTCGGACGAGGCCACCAACCTGACCCGCGCCCTCAAGGGCCAGAAAACCCAGGGCAACTGGGGCGAACTGATCCTTGAGCGGGTGCTGGAGCACGCTGGCCTGGAGAAGGGCCGTGAATACCAGACTCAGGTCAGCCTCAAGGGCCCGGACGGTGAGCGCTTCCAGCCCGACGTGCTGATCATGTTGCCCGGCGACAAGCAGGTGGTGGTCGACTCGAAGGTCAGCCTGACCGCCTATCAACAGTATGTCGGCGCGGACGACGAAGTGATCGGCCAAGCGGCGCTCAAGCAACACGTATTGTCCCTGCGCAATCACGTCAAAGGCTTGGCCGGCAAGGATTACAAGCGCCTCGAAGGCTTGCATAGCCTGGATTTCGTGTTGTTGTTCGTGCCGATCGAGGCGGCGTTTTCCGCCGCGCTGCAGGCTGAACCGAACCTGTTCCAGGAAGCGTTCGACCGCCATATCGTGATCGTCAGCCCGACCACTTTGCTCGCCACCTTGCGGGTGATCGACAGCCTGTGGAAGCAGGAGCGTCAGAGCCAGAACGCCCGTGAAATCGCCGAGCGTGCCGGTTGGCTGTACGACAAGTTCGTGTTGTTTATCCAGGACCTGGATGAAGTAGGCAATCGTCTGCAGCAGTTGGATAAGGCTTACAGCTCGGCGCGGAACAAGCTTACAGATGGCCGCGGAAATCTGGTCAGCCGTACCGAGCAGTTAAAGTTGCTTGGTGCGCGTGCCAGCAAAAGTCTCCCTGCCGACCTGCTGGAACGGGCAATGACCGATTCCGATGGCGTTGCCCATCTGCCTGAATAGACACAGGACGCATCTGTGGGAGCGGGCTTGCTCGCGAAGGCGGAGTGTCAGTCACCGAATAATTGACTGAGCCACCGCCTTCGCGAGCAAGCCCGCTCCCACATAAACCCCGCCCACAATTCAGATCGAGCACGGCCTGGCTACAGTGGCAAATGCCTACTCAGCAACGCGCGCAACGCTGCCGGCTTCACCGGCTTGGCCAGATAATCCAGCCCGGCCGCGTGCACCTCGGCCACCATCTCCGGACGGCCATCGGCGCTGATCACCACGCCGGGAATCGGCTCGGCCAATTGCGCGCGCAACCAACCCATCAACTCGGTGCCGGTTTCGCCATGGTCCAGGTGGTAATCCACCAAGGCCAGTTGCGGACGCACGCCGTCTGCCAGCAGTGCCGCGCATTGCGCCTGGTCGGTAGCCGTCCACACCTGGCAGCCCCAACGACTCAGCAGGCTGCGCATGCCGATCAGGATGCTCTCTTCGTTGTCCACGCACAGCACTTGCGCGCCACTCAGCGGCTGGCCGTTCTCCGGTGTCGCCAACACCCGTGGGCTGGCCTGGTTGCGCGCCAACGGCACACTGACGCTGAACACACTGCCCTTGCCCGGCCAGGAACGCACGCGCAAAGGGTGGCCCAGTACGCGACACAAGCCATCGGCAATTGCCAGGCCCAGGCCCAGGCCCTTTTCCGCGCGGGTCTGGTGGCTGTCGAGACGCTTGAACTCTTCGAAGATCACCTTCTGTTTATCCAGTGGAATGCCGGGGCCACGGTCCCAGACTTCCAGGCATAGCTCGCCCTCGCGGCGACGTACGCCAAGCAGCACCGGGCCGTCGGCATAGCGGAAGGCGTTGGTGAGAAAATTCTGCAAGATTCGCCGCAGCAGCTTGATGTCGCTGTCCACCCGCAAACGGCTGCCGCGCACGCGAAAGCGCAAGCCTTGTTCCTGGGCCAGGGCCTTGAACTCGGCGCCGAGGGTGTCGAACAGCTCATTGAGTGCAAAGGGTTGGCGCTGCGGGTTGATCTTGCCGTTTTCCAGGCGCGAGATGTCCAGCAGGTCGCTGATCAGGTCCTCGGCGGAACGCAGCGAGCTGTCCAGATGCTGCACTAATTGCCGGGCTTCACTGGACATGCCGTCGTTCTGGTGTGACAGCGCGGCGGAAAACAGCCGGGCGGCGTTGAGTGGTTGCATCAGGTCATGGCTGACCGCCGCGAGGAAACGGGTCTTCGACTGGCTGGCGGATTCGGCCACGCCCTTGGCGTCAGTGAGTGCCACGTTGAGCTGCGACAGTTCATGGGTGCGCTCGGTCACCCGCTGCTCAAGGCCCTCGTTGGCCTCAGTGAGCGCTTGCTCGGCTTCGCGGAACGCGGTGATGTCGGTGAAGCTCATGACGAAACCACCGCCAGGCATCGGGTTGCCGATCAGCTCGATCACCCGCCCGTTGGGGAACAAGCGCTCTGAGGTGTGCGCGCGGCCCTGGCGCATCCAGTGCAGGCGACGCGCCACATGGACTTCGGCCTCACCCGGCCCGCACAGGCCGCGCTCGGCGTTGTAACGGATGATGTCGGCAATCGGCCGGCCGACGCTGATCAGGCCTTCCGGGTAGTTGAACAGCTCCAGGTAGCGCCGGTTCCACGCCACCAACTTGAGAGACTGGTCCACCACGCTGATGCCCTGGGTAATGTTTTCAATCGCACCTTGCAGCAGGGCCCGGTTGAATTGCAGCACCTCGGAGGCTTCGTCGGCGATACGTACGACGTCCTCCAGTTGCATTTCCCGACCTTCAATTGCGGCTTTTACTACAGCGCGTGTCGACGAAGCGCCGAGCACACCGGCCAGCAGGCGTTCGGTGTGGGCGATCCAATCGTTGTCGGCGTTCTGGTTGGGGTTGAAACCTTTGCCCTGGCGATAGGCGAAGCGGATAAAACTCTGCTGGGCGCGTTCTTCGCCGACAAAACGTGCGGCCAGGCTGAGCAGGTCGCTGATCTGTACCGACAGCATCGAGCGTGCGTTGGCGCGCTGGCTGATTTCCTGGCCGATAAAACGCCCAGCCTGCCAGTGCTCGGACACCCGTGTGCGCGACAGCATCGACACCCACACGAACAGCGTGAAGTTGCCTGCCAGGGAGAACACGGTGCCCAGGGTCAATGAGGTCACGGACAAGCCAAACGGATGGGAGTGCATCCACGTCAGGCCAGGGAAAAGACTTAGCGACCAGCCGAGACTTTTCGCCGTCACAGGTAGGACCAGGGTGTAGAACCACAGGAAAGTCCCCGCCGCCAAGCCGGCAAACACGCCGCGCCGGTTGGCCTGCTTCCAATACAACGCACCCAGCATCGCCGGTGCCAGCTGGGTCACGGCGGCAAAGGCGATCTGGCCGATGGTCGCCAGGCTCGCGGTGGAGCCCAGCAAGCGATAGCTCACGTAGGCCAGCAGAAGGATGATCACGATGCTGACCCGGCGTACCGAGAGCATCCAGTGCCGGAACACTTCGAACGGCCGCTCTGCGCTGGAACGGCGCAACAGCCAGGGTAGCAACATGTCGTTGGAGACCATGGTCGACAGGGCGATGCTCGCCACGATCACCATGCCGGTGGCTGCCGAGGCGCCGCCGATAAACGCCAGTACGGCGAGGGCCGGATGCGCTTCGGCCATGGGCAGGCTGATTACGTAGGAGTCCGGCAATACCGAACCGGGCAACAGCATCTTGCCGCCGAGGGCGATAGGGACGACGAACAGTGCGGCGAGGATCAGGTAGGCGGGGAATACCCATTTGGCCAGGCGCAGGTCCTGCGGGTCGATGTTCTCCACCACCGTCACATGGAACTGCCGGGGCAGGCAGATGATCGCCATCATGGCCACGCCGGTCTGCACCACCATCGACGGCCAGTTGACTGTCTCTTTCCAATATTCGTCGAGGCGCGGTGCAAGCATCGCCTGGCTGAACAGGTCGCCGAAACCGTCATACAGGCCGTAGGTCACAAACGCGCCGACCGCGAGAAAGGCGAACAGCTTGACCAGCGACTCAAACGCAATCGCCAGCACCATGCCACGGTGGTGCTCGGTGGCGTCGAGGTTGCGGGTGCCGAAGACGATGGTGAACAGGGCCAGAACCAGTGACACGATCAGCGCCGTGTCCTGGGCGCGGGTGCCCGTGGTGTCGGCACCTGCGCCGATCAGCAGGTTCACCCCCAGCACGATGCCTTTGAGTTGCAGGGCGATATAGGGCAGTACGCCGACCAGGCAGATCAGCGCCACCACCACGGCCAGGGATTGGGATTTGCCGTAGCGTGCGGCGATAAAGTCGGCGATGGAGGTGATGTTTTCCTGCTTGCTGATCAGGATCATCTTTTGCAGCACCCAAGGTGCCAGCACCAGTAGCAGCACCGGTCCCAGGTAGATCGGTAAAAACGCCCACAACTGTTCGGCAGCTTGCCCTACAGAGCCAAAGAAGGTCCAACTGGTGCAGTAGACTGCCAGCGACAGGCTGTACACCCAGGCACGCATGCGGGGCGGCAGCGGCGCACGGCGGCGGTCACCATAAAAGGCGATGGCGAACATAATGGCCATATAGGCCAGGGCAACGGCGGCGATCAGCCCGCTGGACAGCGTCATGGTAACTCCGAGCATAAGAACGCCCGGGCATTTCAGGCCCGGTTGGACAGTCTCGCATGATGCATGGGGTTAGTCAGTGTCGACCAAGGTCGTGTGAGGGAGAATGTCGCAGGGCGTGTCTAGCGCGGCGGCAGGGTTTTCTGGCGCAGGATGTAGATCGACACCAGCACGGCACTGGTCAGCATGAAGCCGCGTGCCCACGGTAGAGGTACCAGATAGCAGGACAGGCCGATACTCAGCCACATCAAACCGATGGCGTAGACCTTGCCCTTGAGGGGGATGCCGTTGCCGTCCAGGTAATCGCGAATCCACGGGCCCAGGCGCGGGTGTTCCACCAGCCAGTGGTAGAAGCGCGGAGAGCTGCGGGCGAAGCAGGCGGCGGCGAGGAGCAGGAAGGGCGTGGTCGGCAACACCGGCAGGAAAATGCCAATCACCCCCAGCGCTACGCTCAGCCAGCCGATGGCCAGCAGCACGTAACGCAGGAGAGGCGAGCGATTGCCCATGGGTGTCACGGGCAAACGACTCAGTGGTGACGTGGCTTGAGGATCGCCGGTTTTTCGTCAGGTGCGTTGCACAGCAGGTACAGGGCGGTCAGGGCTTCCGGGATCTGTACGATCATGTCGTCCATCAGGTTGGCGTCGGAGGCGATGTCGGCGAACTCTGGCTGGTCGTCGAACAGGCCCGAACCGACCATGATCGGCAGCAGCATCTCGCTGACTTCTTCCTCGGCGGTTTCGAACCAGGCGGCTTCGCGCAGGAACACGCCTTCCATGAAGCCGATGCACCAGCCGCGCAAGTCGGAGTCGTCCGGCTCTTCGCCCAGGTCCAGGTCGCACGGCAGCTCGAACTCCTCGTCGGAGGCCAGTTGGCGACCGATGTGGGCTTTGAGGGCGATCAGGGTCGATTCGATTTCTTCGCGCTGGGCGGCGTCGGCGTAGTGCGGCTCTTCGGCGAACAGGGCGTCGATCCATTCACGATCAGGAACAGGCTCGGCACAGATGGACAGGGCGGTCAGGTAGCCGTGGGCGGCCACGTAGTCCAGCGCCTCGTCATGCAGCTCATCGGCGTCGAGGAAGGCTTGCAGGCGGGTTAGTTGCTCAGCGAAGGACATTGAAGGACTACCTTGGGAATAAACGATGCTGAATTCTAGGCTTTCTTGAGCGCCCAGGCCAGCCGCATGGCAGATTAGATCGCCGCCGCTATTCGTCAGCCGCGCCCTTTGCCGGGTGTCGCTCGGGTATACTGCCGCGTTTTGTGATGCCCCTGCAGGCCAAGCGCCAACCCGCGAAAACTTCGCTTCCGGATTATTTCCCGTGAGGACGGATTTTTTCGGCCAGCCTGTACAGAGGGATTTCGGCGATATTTTGGAGTTTTACATGCTCGAGCAGGCTCAACGCGTCCTCAAGGACATCTTCGGCTACGACAGTTTTCGTGGCCGCCAGGGTGCGATCATTGAGCGCGTGGCCAGTGGCGGTGATGCCCTGGTACTGATGCCTACCGGCGGCGGCAAGTCGTTGTGCTTCCAGGTGCCGGCGCTGTTGCGCAACGGGCTGGCGGTGGTGGTGTCGCCGCTGATCGCGTTGATGGACGACCAGGTTGCGACCCTGGAAGAACTGGGCGTCGCCGCAGCGTCCTTGAACTCCACCCTCAGCGCCGAACAGCAGCGCGACCTGGCCGCGCGGATCAAGCGCGGTGAGGTGAAGATGCTCTATCTGGCGCCCGAGCGCCTGGTACAGCCGCGCATGCTGGCGTTCCTGCAGAGCCTGGAAATCGCCCTGTTCGCCATCGATGAAGCCCACTGCGTATCGCAATGGGGCCACGATTTCCGGCGCGAATACCTGCAACTGGGCCAGTTGGCCGAGCTGTTTCCCGATGTGCCGCGTATCGCCCTGACCGCCACTGCCGACAAACGGACCCGCGAAGAAATCGTCGAGCGCCTGCATTTGCAGAACGCCGAGCGTTTCCTGTCGAGCTTCGACCGCCCGAATATTTTCTACCGCATCGTGCCCAAGGAGCAGCCGCGCAAGCAGCTGCTCGCGTTCCTCTCCGAGCGGCGCAGCGATGCGGGCATCGTCTATTGCCTGTCGCGCAAGAAGGTCGATGAAGTCGCGGCGTTCCTCTGCGAGCAGGGCTACCCGGCGTTGCCGTACCACGCAGGCTTGCCCAACGAAACGCGTTCGGCGCACCAGAAGCGCTTCCTCAACGAGGAAGGCCTGATCATGGTCGCCACCATTGCGTTTGGCATGGGGATCGACAAATCCAACGTGCGCTTTGTGGCGCACATGGACCTGCCCAAGTCCCTTGAGGCGTACTACCAGGAAACCGGCCGTGCGGGCCGTGACGGCCTGCCGGCGGATGCGTGGATGGTCTACGGCCTGCAAGACGTGGTGATGCTCAAGCAGATGCTGCAAAACTCCGAAGGCGACGAGCGTCACAAGCGCCTGGAACAGCACAAGCTCGACGCCATGCTCTCGCTGTGTGAAGAAACCCGCTGCCGCCGCCAGACGTTGCTCGCCTATTTCGACGAAGACATGCCCGAGCCCTGTGGCCATTGTGACAACTGCACCGATGGCGTGCAGACCTGGGATGCCACCGAGCCGGCACGCCAGGGCTTGTCCGCCATCTATCGCACCGGCCAGCGTTATGGCGTTGGCCATTTGGTGGATGTGCTGCTGGGCAAGGACAACGAAAAGGTCCGCAGCTTCGGTCATGAAAAACTCTCGGTCTATGGCGTTGGCAAGGCCCGCGCCGAAGGGGAGTGGCGCTCGCTGTTCCGGCAGATGGTCGCGCGTGGCCTGGTGGACATCGACATCGAGGGCTATGGCGGCCTGCGCTTGAATGACAGTTGCCGGCCGCTGCTCAAGGGCGAAGTCAGCCTTGAATTACGCCGCGACCTCAAGCCGCAAACCACTGCGAAGACCAGCACCAGCCAGGCCAGCCAACTGGTGCGTGGCGAAGAGCGTGAACAGTGGGAAGCCTTGCGCACCCTGCGGCGCAAATTGGCCCAGGAACACAGCGTGCCGCCGTACGTCATCTTCCCCGACTCCACCTTGCTGGAGATGCTGCGCGAGCAGCCGACAACGATGGCGCAAATGGCCCGGGTCAGTGGCGTGGGTGCGCGCAAGCTGGAGCGTTATGGGCAGGCGTTCCTCGAAGTGCTCGGTGGCCAGGCCGAAGCGCCGAAGGAAGTCGCGGATATTCGCCACGAACTGATCAGCCTGGCGCGCGCCGGCATGACGCCGATGCAGATCGCCGGCCAGTTGCAATGTTCGGAGAAGAACGTCTACACCCTTTTGGCGGAGTCCATTGGCGCCCAGCAGCTGTCGCTGGAACAGGCACTTGATCTGCCGGAGGATCTGCTCGGCGAAATCCAGGACGCGTTCCTTGACGGAGAGGGCGAATTGCCACCTGTGGCGGAGATCGCGCCGTTGTTCACCGGGCGTGTGCCTGAAGGGGTTTTGTACTGCGTACGTGCCGCTTTGCAGTCTGAATTCGAAATTTAGTGTGCCAATTACGACAATGTAACGAATCAGTACATAGCACCTCTTGCCTGTTGGCAGGGCTCATGCTTAGCTGACTAATAATTAGCCACACTTTATTTTCAGTCTAAACCATGAGTTTTTTATGCCGTTAACCGATCAACACCGCTTTGGCATGCAGTTGGCGCAAATGTCCCGAGGTTGGCGCGCCGAACTGGATCGCCGTCTGGCGGGGCTGGGGTTGTCCCAGGCACGCTGGCTGGTGCTGTTGCACCTGGCCCGGTTCGAAGAAGCCCCTACCCAGCGTGAGCTGGCACAAAGTGTCGGCGTAGAAGGGCCAACTTTGGCCAGGCTGCTCGACAGCCTGGAAAGCCAAGGCCTGGTGCAACGCCAGGCAGTGGTCGAAGACCGCCGTGCCAAGCGTATCCTGCTGTGTGATACCGCGCGCCCGTTGATCGACCAGATCGAGACAATTGCCACGCAATTGCGCCGTGAGCTGTTTGTAGGTGTGGATGAAGAGGATATGCGCGTGTGCATGCGGGTGCACGGGCACATCCTGGCGAACCTGGAAAAGTCCTGATTTCGGATACGACTAATTGATCAAACTGTGGGAGCGGGCTTGCTCGCGAATGTGGTGTGTCAGTCAACAGGTTCATTGGCTGAGCCACCGCTTTCGCGGGCAAGCCCGCTCCCACATTTGGTTTTGTGTTCGGCTTTCTAGAAGGTTTGGCCCAGGTTCAGGTACACCGCCTTCTGATTGTCATCATTGAACCCATAGCTGAAATTCAGCGGCCCCAACGGCGTATCGAAGCCCAGGAAAACGCTCGCCGCGTTGATATACCCACTGTCGAACTCGTTGTCGTTGTTCCACGCCCGCCCGCGTTCCACTGACGCACCCAGGTACAGTGGGAAATCCAGCGGCAAGTACGAGCGCGGCGTCAGCCGGCGGTAATACACCGCGCGCATCAGGCTGATGTTCTGTCCCGAGATGGCATCCTCGCGAAACCCCGACAACTGTCGCGCGCCACCCAGCAGGAAGCTGGAAATCACCACGTCGGATTTATCCAGCGTACGCCCGTAGCGCCCGCCCAGGATCAGGGTGTCCGGGCCGCTGCTCATGGCCTTGTCCAGCTTGAACTCCCACTGGCGGTAGCGCTGGTCCGAGCCGAGCCCCGGTTCGAATTCCCGGTAGGCCAGGCCGATGTCTTCGCCGGTATGGGGGAAGTACACGTTATCCAGGGAGTCGAAGGAGTACTTCAGCTCATAGAAGCCTTCGCTGAAGCTCACGCTCGGCAGGTCGCGGTCGCCGATGCGCACATCCGCCTTGCCCCAGGCTTCGCCGACGCCAAAGCGGATTTCGCCGCTGTTGCCGATCTGGCGCCCCAGGTTCAAGCCGAAGCCGTAGCGTTCCAGGCGGTATTCGGAGATAGGGTCGTTATCGAGGATCAGTTCCACGTTCTGCGCCTGGGCGCTGATATAAGGCGCGACGAAGTAGCGTGAACCGGTATCCAGCGGCTGATAGAACTCGCTGTACAGCTCCTGGCGATCACCGATCTGCACGCGCGTCAGCCATTCGGCGCCGAGGCGGTTGATGCCGTTCATGCGGTAGCTGGCGCCGAGGTTGAAGGCGCTGTCGCCGCGCATGTCGTCCGACAGGTTCAGGCCCAGGCGCAGGTAGTCGGTGCCGGCGCGCTTGCCCCGTGCGCTGATGACCAAGGTGTTGTCCTGGCCCTTTTTCACCACGCGATATTGCACTTGCTCGAAGTAATCCAGGCCGTACAAGGTGCCCATGTCGGTTTGCAGGCGCCCCAGGTTGAGCGGTTCGCCCAAGGGTTGGCGAATGTAGTAGCGGATGACGTCGTCGCTGACTTTGGAGTCGTTTTCCACGTTGATCGCGGTAATCACTGGCGTGCGCTCGCCCGGCGTGCGTGCAGCGATCAAGTGCGCGTCGATGGGGGCGGCGGGACGCAGGTGCGCCAGGCGTAAGTCGAGGGCGCGGGTGGCGCGGTAGCCGGCGTCGATCATGTCCTTGGCGCGGCCGAAGTCGGTCACGCCGTAGGCGGCCAGGGGCGGCTGGATCAGCACGTCCTTGGGGTGCAGGTCCTTGAGCTGTTCTTCGGAATTACGCCGGGTCATCAGGGTGATGGATTGGTTGAGTACGTCCACCACCGTTGCCAGTTGTTTGCGCGAACGTAGCGGGGTGCCGATGTCCACCACGATGGCGATATCCACGCCCATCTCCCGCGCCACATCCAGCGGGATATTGTCGGTCATGCCGCCGTCCACCAGCAGTCGGCCGTCCAGTTCCACCGGGGCGAACACCGCCGGGATCGACATGCTGGCGCGGATCACCTGGGGCAGATGGCCCTTGCGAAATACCACCTTTTCCCCGGTGGTGATGTCGGTGGCTACGGCACGAAACGGGATCGGCAGCTTGTCGAAATTTCGCGTGTTGCTGGCGTGGGCGAACATGCTTTCCAGCAGCAACGCCAGGTTCTGGCCCTGGATCACACCCAGTGGCAAGCCCAGGCTGCCGTCGTCGCGAAAGCTGAGTTTCTGTTTGATCAGGAAATCGCGGTCATCCTGCTTGCGCCGGAACGGCACGTCTTCCCGTGGCGGCGCGTCGGACAGGGCCTGTTGCCAGTCGATGCTCAGCGCGAGCTTTTCCAGTTCGTCGATCTTGTAGCCGGAGGCGTACAGCCCGCCGATCACCGCGCCCATGCTGGTGCCGGCAATGGCATCGATCTGGATGCCCTGTTCTTCCAGGGCCTTGAGCACGCCGATATGCGACAGGCCTCGGGCGGCGCCGCCGGAGAGCACCAGGCCGATTTTCGGGCGTGGGCTTTCAACGGCTTGGGCGAGGAGGGGGAGCAGGCACAGCAGTAGGCAGGACAACAGGCGGCGCATCGTGAATCTCGGGGCTGGGCGATAAAGGCCGGTATTATAGCCACCCGAACCCCCGAGCCCGTTACGCCAGGAGCCTGTCAAAAAATGTCCACGCGCAAACCCGAGATCGTCATCACCTATTGCACCCAATGCCAGTGGCTGTTGCGCGCCGCGTGGCTGGCCCAGGAACTGTTGAGCACCTTCGCCGATGACTTGGGCAGGGTGGCGCTGGAGCCGGCCACAGGTGGCGCATTTCGCATCACCTGCGACGGCGTGCAGATCTGGGAGCGCAAGCTTGATGGCGGTTTCCCCGAAGCCAAGGTACTCAAGCAGCGCGTGCGCGACAGGATCGACCCGCAACGCGACCTCGGGCACAACGACCGCACGCCGTAAAGGCCGCCGCCCCAGAGGGCGGTGGCCGGGCACCTATTTGGCGTCGAGCTTTTGCTTGATGAAGCCGATGACCCACGTCAGCACCAACCCGCCGACGCCACCGCCGACGATATTGCTGCCGACCGCTGCCACATCCAGTGCTTCGGTGCCGGCGGTGCCGGTGAGCGCCGAAACAATCTGGCCCAGTACCAATCCGCCGATACCGCCGAGAAAGGTGTTGAGCCCGGTCCCCATACTTTGTTTGGTCATGCCGGCGATGTTGCCACCGACTGCGCCGCTGATGATTTGAACCAACAAGTTGATGAGCATTTCCATGGTAAAGCTCCTGCATCGCGTTAATGGGGTGACCACTCGCTTGCAGCAACTTCGGAAAACACCAGGGCTGTCATCGAGCTGTCGGGTACCCGTTGAACGACTACTGGCTGTTGCGGATGTTTAAAGTATAGATCAGGCCGTTGTCGCGGGCTGTTTGGCCTGGCTCGCACTGCCCATCAGCCCCGACAGCACAATGGCGATGATGATCAGCAGGCCACCGAGCAACATGCGTAAGGTCGGGGTTTCGGCGAACAGCAGCCAGGCCACGGTGATGCCATAGACCGGTTCCATGGCGAACACCACCGACGCGGTGCGCGCCTTGATCACCGCGAGGCTGGCGACAAACAGGCTGTGGGCCAGGCCGGTGCAGAACACTCCGAGCAGGCCGATCCACAGCCAATCAATGCCCCGCACGTCCGCCAGACCAGGCGCCGCTACGGGCAAGAGCAGCGCGGCGACCACCACGTTCTGGCACAGCGCCGCCTGCACCGCTGGAATCCGTCCGGAGCTGGCGCGGTTGTTCAGCGACAGCAGGGAAAACAGCAGCCCCGACGCGATGCCCCAGAGCAAGCCGCCGGTGGCCGCGCTGGCGAGGTTGAAGTCTGGCGTGACCAACACCAGGCCGATGCTGACCAGCACCACCAGCAGCACTTCGTTGGCGCGGATGCGTTCACGGAAGATTAGCCCTTCGAGGATCACGGTAAACGCCGGGAACGCGGTAAAGCCCAGCGTGGCAACGGCCACGCCGGCGACCTTGACCGCCATGAAGAACGTCACCCAATGCGCCGCCAGCAATACGCCGCTGACCAGCAGCCGGCGCCAGTCGCGGCTTTCCAGGTGTTTCCAGGGGGCATTGCTGGCCAAGCGCGCGAACACCGCCAGGGCCAGCACGGCGAACGCGGCGCGACCAAACACGATAATGGCCGGCGACGCCGCCGCCAGCTTGCCGAATACGCCGGTGAGGCCAAACATCAATGCGCCGATATGCAGGGCGCCGAGGGCTGAACGGGGAGTCATTGCGATCCTTGAAACAACGAGGTGACAGAAGCCCAGTCTAGGGGGTTGCAGGCGTGGGTGTCTGTCGTACGACTCGCGATTTTTAGCGCAGGACTCTTCTACGCTGAACGTCGCAGCGCGCCTGGCGAAGCGCCAAACTCGCGCAGCATCGCGGCGGCAAACGCGCTTTGCGAGCTGTAGCCGACTCGCTCGGCGATTTCGCCGATGGGCAGCGGGGTACTTCGCAGCAAACCGAGGGCCAGTTGCAGGCGTCGGCTGCGGATGTAGTCCATGGGCGTCTGCCCGCATTCGGCCACGAACCGCGCATGCAGGCGCGGCACCGACAGGTCGGCGATGCGTGCGAGGTCGGCGACCTGCAAGGGGTGGGCGACATGGCGTTCGATGTGCGCATTGAACGCGGCATACGGCAGGCGCTTGCCAGCCAGCGGCTGCTCCTGGGGATGATTGAGACTGGCCAGCAGCAACACCGCGCCTTGCTGCACGATCAGCGGGTCGTCCACCGGACTGCGGGCCAGCCATTGCACCAGTTGGTGTTGCCGGGCGTCCAAGGCCAGGCGCGCCGGTTGATCGAGCAGGCGGCGGCTGGCGTCGGCGTGCTCGCCCAAGGATTGCAGCACCCAGTGCTCGGTGGGCACGTCCAGCACCAGGCAGCGGCTGCCGTCGCGGCTGTCGCAGGCGTGGTGGGCGTCGTAGGGCAGCACCATCACGCTGCTTTCCCGCACCTGGCTGCCACGGCCATCGACCTCGAAATCCAGGTGCCCGGACAGGCCGAACACCAGTTGCGCATGCTCGTGGCTGTGGGCAATCGGGGCGGTGGTGTAATGGCGTAGCGTGAGGATCGGTCTCATCGCGGTCTCCTGGGGCAGGCTGTCGCAGTCTACAACGCTTCGCGTCTTGCGGGCGCTGTCATCAGACTGACGCACAGTTGTCATGGGCTATTAATCGCCCTGGCGCAAGCTCGCGAAAACACCGTCGAGGGACACCCATGACCAGTGCCGAGTTGATCAAGCCCAGCCGCAAGCAACGGGTGCGTACCCTGTGGATTTCCGACGTGCACCTGGGCACCCGGGATTGCCAGGCCGAACATCTGTCGCAATTCCTCAAGGGCTACCAGGCCGACAAAATCTACCTGGTGGGCGACATTATCGATGGCTGGAAACTGCGCGGCGGCATGTATTGGCCCCAGGCTCACACCAATGTGATCCGTCGCCTGCTGACCATGGCCAAGCGTGGCACTGAAGTGATCTACGTCACCGGCAACCATGACGAATTCCTGCGCCGTTATTCGAAGCTGATCCTGGGCAATATCCAGTTGGTCGACGAAGCGGTGCACGTGACGGCCGACGGTCGCCATCTGCTGGTGATCCACGGTGACCAGTTTGACGTGATCACCCGATATCACCGCTGGCTGGCGTTCCTTGGCGATTCGGCCTACGAATTCACCCTCACGCTGAACCGCTGGCTCAATCACTGGCGCGCGCGGTATGGCTACGGTTACTGGTCGCTGTCGGCGTATCTGAAGCACAAGGTGAAGACGGCCGTGAACTTCATCAGCGATTTCGAAGAAGCCATCGCCCATGAGGTCACCAAGCGTGAGTTGCACGGGGTGGTGTGCGGGCATATCCACCATGCGGAGATTCGCAAGGTGGGCGAGGTGGACTACCTCAATTGCGGGGATTGGGTGGAGTCGTGCACGGCGCTGATCGAGCACTGGGATGGGCAGATCGAGTTGTATCGGTTGGCGGATGCGCAGGCCAAAGAGGCGCAGCTCAAGGCCGAAATGGTTGCTGGCTGAGAGGTTGTCCTCGGTCCAAATGTGGGAGCTGGCTTGCCTGCGATAGCTGGCTATCAGTGAAAAATGTGGGGCTGACACACCGCTATCGCAGGCAAGCCAGCTCCCACACAAGCCAGCTCCCACACAAGCCAGCCCCCACACAGGCCAGCTCTGGGTTTCGTCAGTTGGAAACGTCGGCGATCGCTTCGGCAAGCAGCGCCAACCGCGTCGCATCAATCCCGGCAACGTTGGCCCGCCCCGAATTGACCATATACACGCTGTGCTTCTCGCGCAGCTGTTTGACCTGCTCGGCACTCAAACCGGTGTAGGAAAACATCCCGCGCTGCGCACCAATATGAGCAAAACGCTCGGCCAGACCGTGGGGGGCCAAGGCCTCGACCAAACCGGAGCGCAGGTGCGCGATCCGTGAGCGCATGGCTTCGACTTCTTCGCTCCACTGCTGTTTCAGGCCAGCATCACCGAGGATGGTCGCGACCACCGCGGCGCCGTGATCCGGCGGTGTCGACCACAGGTTGCGCGCGATATTCGCCAGTTGGCTGCGCACATCCGTCAGCTTTTCGGCATCCGCCGCGCACACGATCAGCGCGCCGACACGGTCGCTGTACAGGCCGAAGTTCTTCGAGCAGGAACTGGTGATCAACACTTCCGGCAGCTCGGCGGCAAACAACCGCACCGCCCAGGCGTCTTGCTCCAGGCCATCGCCAAAGCCCTGGTAGGCGAAGTCGATCAGGGGCAGTAACCGGCGTTCGCGCACGATCTGCAACACCTGGCGCCAGTCATCCTGGGACAGGTCGAACCCAGTCGGGTTATGGCAGCATGCGTGCAGCAGCACCACATCACCGTGGGGGATGGTGGCGAGGGTCGCGAGCATCGCTGCCACATCCAGGCGATTGTCCGCGCCCACGTAGGGGTAGTGGCTGACCTTGAGCCCGGCCTTGGCGAAGATGCTTTCGTGGATCGGCCAGGTCGGGTTGCTCAGCCATACGCCACGGCCGGGCAGGCTGTGGGCGATGAAGTCGGCGCTCAGGCGCAGGGCACCGGTGCCGCCCGGGGTCTGGGTGGCGCCGGCGCGGCGGGCGTGGATCAGCGTGGAGTCGCTGCCGAGCACCAGTTGGCTGATCAACGTGCCGAAGGCGGCATTGCCGTGGCCGCCGATGTAGGTCTTGGTGGTTTGCGTGTCCACCAGGCGCTGTTCGGCGAGTTTTACCGAGTGGGGAATCGGCGTCAGGCCCTGGTCGTCTTTATACACACCTACGCCGAGGTCGAATTTGTGCGGGTTGCTGTCCTGGGCATACAGGTCCATCAGCCCGAGGATCGGGTCGCCGGGCACGCGGTCAATCGCATCAAAATGCATTACTTACGGCCCTCGGCGTCCTTGGCCACTTCGTCGGTGCGCGCGGCCATGATGAAGTCGTTGCGGTGCAGGCCCTTGATGGAGTGGCTCCACCAGGTCACGGTGACTTTGCCCCACTCGGTGAGCAGGCCTGGGTGGTGGCCTTCGGCTTCCGATATTTCACCCATGGCGTTGGTAAAGGCCAGGGCGAATTTGAAGTTCTTGAACAGGAAGACCTTTTCCAACTGCATCACGCCGTCGCGCACTTCGATATTCCAGTCGGGGATCTGCTTGATCAGCACCGGCAGTTCTTCGTCGCTGACTTGCGGGGCGTCGGCGCGGCAGGCTTCGCAGTGGGCTTGGTTCAAGGTGGTCATGTGAAAGTGTCCTGAATTCGAGTATTTGAAGGTCAGTGGCGTCACCCTAAAGCAACGCGGGGCCAGGGAACAGACTCACCTGGCGCAAAAAACCGAGGTTTAGGCGGCTTTGGGTTTGGGCGGGAACTTGGGCGCGTGCAGACCCAGCTGCATGCCGCGCTCGACCATGCCCATGATGTCCTCCTGCGCGACTTCGAACAGACGCTTGAGCTCGGGCAATACGAAGTACAGCGGTTGCAGGATGTCGATGCGATACGGCGTGCGCATCGCTTCCAGCGGATCGAAGGCCTGGTGCTCGGGTTCGGACGACAGGCTGTACACCGTCTCCTTGGGCGACGACAAAATGCCGCCACCGTAGATGCGCAGGCCGGCGGGCGTATCGACCAGGCCGAACTCGATGGTCATCCAGTACAGCCGCGCCAGGTACACCCGTTGCTCCTTGGTGGCCGCGAGGCCGAGCTTGCCATAGGTGTGGGTGAATTCGGCGAACCAGGGGTTGGTCAGCAGCGGGCAGTGGCCGAAGATCTCGTGGAAAATATCCGGTTCTTGCAGGTAGTCCAGCTCTTCACGGGTACGGATGAACGTCGCTACCGGAAACTGTTTGCTGGCGAGCAATTCGAAGAAGGTCTGGAAGGGGATCAGTGCCGGCACGCGGGCGACTTGCCAGCCGGTGGTCTCGGCCAGCACTTTGTTGACCTCGCCCAACTGCGGGATACGGTCCAGGGGCAGGCCGAGCTTGTCGATGCCGTCCAGGTATTCCTGGCAGGCGCGACCCTCGATCACTTTCAACTGGCGCGTGATCAGGGTGTTCCACACCGCGTGTTCTTCCGGCGGGTAGTGGATAAAACCTTGCGCATCGGGCTCGCGGGCCACGTACTGCGTCTGCTTCATACGGCTCTCCTGCTAGGCATTCGTTCTTGTTATGTCCTGCTGTGCCTCTATTGATAACCCGGCGTGGGCAAGAATCCATCCGCCTCTGACGACGGTGTGTAGGAAAATGCGCTGGTTTTCGTAAAGTAATCGTTACGATTGTGGCATCTTGCGCTGCATTGGGCTGGGAAAAGCTCACAAGCTGTCACATAATCTTGACGACTATCTGCGCCCAGCGACAAAAAGACGCGGCGCCTCCCCACCTTTCGGGTCTTTTCATGCGTATCAAAGTGCACTGCCAGAACCGCATCGGCATCCTGCGGGACATCCTCAACCTGCTGGTGGAGTACGGCGTCAACGTCGCCAAAGGCGAGGTGGGCGGTGAGCATGGCAACGCCATCTATCTGTTCTGCCCGAACCTGGTGAACATGCAGTTCCAGGCATTGCGCCCGCAATTCGAGGCGATTGCCGGGGTGTTTGGTGTGAAAAGGGTAGGGCTGATGCCCAGCGAACGTCGGCATATGGAGCTCAATGCGCTGCTTGGCGCCCTGGAGTTCCCGGTGCTTTCCATCGACATGGGCGGCTCCATCGTCGCCGCCAACCGCGCCGCGGCGCAGTTGCTGGGCGTGCGGGTGGATGAGGTGCCGGGCATTCCGCTGTCGCGCTACGCCGAGGATTTCGATTTGCCGGAGCTGGTGCGCGCGAGCAAATCGCGGATCAACGGGCTGCGGGTCAAGGTCAAGGGCGACGTGTTTCTGGCGGACATCGCGCCGCTGCAATCTTCCGAGCACGATGACAGCGAAGCCATGGCCGGTGCCGTGTTGACCCTGCACCGAGCCGATCGGGTCGGTGAGCGCATCTATAACGTACGCAAGCAGGAGCTGCGCGGTTTCGACAGCATCTTCCAAAGCTCCAAGGTCATGGCCGCCGTGGTCCGCGAGGCCCGGCGCATGGCACCGCTGGATGCGCCGCTATTAATAGAAGGCGAAACCGGCACCGGCAAGGAATTGCTCGCGCGTGCCTGCCACCTGGCCAGCCCGCGTGGGCAGTCGCCGTTGATGGCCCTCAACTGCGCGGGTTTGCCGGAGTCGATGGCCGAGACCGAATTGTTCGGTTACGGCCCAGGTGCATTTGAAGGCGCACGGGCTGAAGGCAAGCTGGGGCTGCTGGAGCTGACGGCGGGGGGGACGTTGTTTCTCGATGGTGTCGGGGAAATGAGTGCGCGCTTGCAGGTGAAGTTGCTGCGCTTCCTGCAGGACGGTTGCTTCCGGCGTGTGGGCAGTGATGAAGAGGTCTACTTGGATGTGCGGGTGATCTGCGCGACTCAAGTGGACTTGTCGGAACTCTGCGCCCGTGGTGAGTTCCGCCAGGACCTTTACCACCGGCTCAACGTGCTGTCGCTGCATATCCCGCCGCTGCGCGAATGCCTGGATGGCTTGGCACCCTTGGTTGATCACTTCCTTGACCAGGCCAGCCGCCAGATTGGTTGCCCGCTGCCCAAGCTGGCGCCGGCGGCCATGGAGCGCCTCAGCCATTACCACTGGCCGGGCAACGTGCGGCAGCTGGAAAACGTGCTGTTCCAGGCGGTGTCGTTGTGCGAGGGCGGTACAGTGAAGGTTGAGCATATTCGGTTGCCGGACTATGGGGTGCGTCAACCCCTTGGCGATTTTTCCCTGGAGGGTGGGTTGGAAGAGATTGTCGGACGGTTCGAGAAGGCGGTGCTGGAGGCGCTGTACGCAGAACACCCCAGCAGCCGGCAGTTAGGTAAACGGCTAGGGGTTTCGCATACCACGATTGCCAATAAGTTGCGGGACCATCATGTGACCAAGTAACGGTTCCATAGGGTTGCGCGCTGAACACTACGCAAGGTGCGCAGTGTTCAAATTAGCGTGCGTGAGCGGTATCAGTGTGAGCGCTCATCTACAGAACCAATGGGCACGTAGTTGTCTCGATTGCCTTTTTCTTCCCATACGAGCAGGGAGGTATCATTTCCCATGTAATCGGGGAGTGAGACCAGTGAATAGTTTTTACCTTGCGTCAGTAGGTCCATGCTCTTCTTTATTTCTGGTGAAAGTTTGCCATGTACGCCTTTTTTTAAGTCGTCTGAAGTTACACCAAGATTGATGGAGTTTGCGTTGGTTTTAATTATGTTTGGCAAGTCCCATATTGGGTGTCCGATGTTTTTCCTGGAAGCGTCGTCGTTCAGCGGTTGGGTCAAGGTGGGCTTGTTCTCGTCAGTGGGTATCCAGGCGGACTCCAAACCTTTTTCGCTACTTACAATGACCAGTCGGTAGTTTTGACCTTCGTCCAGTTTTTCAAGCTCCTTCCTTGCGTTTGGTGGGAGCGTTCCATACTTGCCGGCTCGGATGTCATCGGACGTAATACCGTGGTCGAACTCTGTTTTTCGATTGGGTATACGGTCGAGTAATTGACCTATTGCCTCAATGGTCCGGGTGGTTTGAGATGTGTCGAGGGCAGGGCGAACGTCCGGGTCGCGACGAGAGTCGGGCAGTCGACGGTCGGGGTTGTAGTCCCGATCATGGCGGGTATCGGGCAGTCGACGGTCGGGGTGGCAGTCCCGCTCATGGCGGGTGTCGGGCAGTCGACGGTCGGGGTGGTAGTCCCGGTCATGGCGGGTTTCGGGCAGTCGACGATGGGGGTGGCAGTCCCGCTCATGGCGGGTATCGGGCAGTCGACGGTCGGGGTGGTAGTCCCGGTCATGACGGGTTTCGGGTAGTCGACGATGGGGGTGGTAGTCCCGGTCATGGCGGGTATCGGGCAGTCGACGGTCGAAACGGTGGTCCCAGTCACGATGGGTGTCGGGGAGCCTACGGTCGTGGCGGTACCCGCGATCCGGTCCGAACTCCGGAAAGTCTCCGTTTGCGTTATGGTCGCGATCGCAGCGGTGGTAATGGGGTTCGGTATACGTGCGGTAAGTATCGCGTCGGTCGTAGTGACTGTCGCGGTTGTTTGGGAAGTAAGGCTCCCTGAAATAGATTGAAGGGTTGTCGTTAACTCTAAACATGTTTGTGGGCCTTGTATAAGAGGATAAGTGTGTGTTGCGGAGTGACTTGGGGGTTGTAAGTGGTCGCCGCCGGTTAGGCGGTGGGAGGAAGTTACGCCGGGTGGAAAAGTGCGGCAAGGGAGCTTTTTTGAGGAAATGTAATTGTGTGCCGGTCGCGATTGGAAAATAGTGCGCCTTATCAGCGCGTCGTGGAATGCAAGTTAAAACACATGCCTTAACTAATTGTGCGAGTGTGTGGAGGTGGCGGTTTTCGCAGTGCGTGTGATTTTTGAAATAATAAATAGAGAGGGCCTGAGATTTATATCAATAAGTCTCGGTTGTGTTGCATTAGTCAAGTCAACTTTGCGGGATGCGCGGGCTTGGTTTGTGCTGGGGCGGCGAGATCTTTTGAGGGGGATGGTCCTTGGCGCCGGTGTTTGCCGTTAGCGGCATAACTCCGCCGTTTTTTCGACTCATCTGTTGGGCGCGACGCTTGAGGAAAATCCTGAACCCCCTGTGTTCATTGGCTTTTTACGCCATTTTGAAAGTTGGTTCGCAAATTGCTTATCCCTTATCAGTACAGCGGTGGGCGGCAAGCGTCCGTCAGAAAGAGGATAGAGCGTGGACAAGTACCTTTATGTGGCAATGACCGGCGCCAGCCAGAATGCTCTGGCGCAGAAGGCCCATGCCAACAACCTGGCGAACATTTCCACCAATGGTTTCCAACGCGACCTGGAACAGGCGCGTTCGATGCCGGTGTTTGGTGACAGCTTTCCGGCGCGGGCGTTTGCCCTTACCGAACGCCCGGCCACCGACTTCACCCCTGGCGCGATGATCGAAACCGGCCGTGACCTTGACGTGGCCGTCAGCGGCGACGGCTGGATGGCCGTGCAAACCCCTGACGGCAGCGAGGCCTACGTGCGCAGCGCAAGCATGAACGTCGATGCGTTGGGCGTGCTGCGTGCCGGCAACGGCATGCCGATCATGGGCAACGGTGGCCCGATTGCGGTGCCACCCCAGCAGAAAATCGAAGTGGGCGCCGACGGCACCATCAGCATCCGCGCCATGGGCGAAGGCCCGCGCGTCATGGCTGAAGTGGACCGGATCAAGCTGGTCCAGCCTGACCTGAAGAATATGACCAAAGGCCTCGACGGCACCATCCACACCAAGGATGGCCAGCCGGCCCAGGCCGATGCGGGCGTCAAGCTGACCTCGGGCTTCTTGCAGGCCAGCAACGTCAATGCGGTGGAAGAAATGACCGCAGTGCTCGCGCTTTCCAAGCAGTTCGAGCTGCACATCAAGATGATGAACAGCGCCAAAGAAGACGACCAGGCCATGACTCGCGTCATGCAGATGAGCTGATTGCAGCCCACTAATTAATTTGCCACGCCGCGCCAACAAACAGGCGCACAGAGGAGAACAGCATGCTTCCGGCTCTATGGGTTGCCAAAACCGGTCTGTCCGCCCAGGACACCAACCTGACCACCATCTCCAACAACCTGGCGAACGTGTCGACCACGGGTTTCAAGCGTGACCGCGCCGAGTTCCAGGACCTGCTCTACCAGATCAAGAAGCAGCCGGGCGCCCAGTCGACCCAGGACAGCGAACTGCCATCGGGCCTGCAACTGGGTACCGGTGTGCAGATCGTCGGCACGCAGAAGAACTTCAGTGCCGGTAACCTGCAACAGACCGGCCAGCCGCTGGACATGGCGATCAACGGCCGTGGTTTCTTCCAGATCCTGCAACCGGATGGCACTACCTCCTACACCCGCGACGGTACTTTCCACCTGGATTCCAACGGCCAGATCGTGACCGCCAACGGTTTCGCCCTGGAGCCTGCGGTTGTCGTGCCAGCAGATGCCAAGACCTTCACCGTCGGCAACGACGGCACCGTGTCGATCACCGTAGCCGGCAACCCGGCGTCGCAAGTGATCGGCAACCTGCAAACCGCCGACTTCATCAACCCGGCCGGTCTGCAAGCCATGGGCAACAACCTGTTCCTCGAAACCGCCTCCAGCGGCGCGCCGCAAATCGGCACCCCTGGCCTGAACGGTTTCGGCACCACGCTGCAAAGCACCCTGGAAACCTCCAACGTGAGCACGGTTGAGGAGATGGTCAACATGATCACCACCCAGCGCGCCTACGAGATGAACTCCAAGGTGATTTCCACCGCCGACCAGATGCTCTCGTTTGTCACGCAGAATCTGTAATCAAGTCTATGGGGCGCTCTTGAGGGCGCCTGCAACACCGTGAGGTAAGGGTCATGAATCGCTACGTTTCTGTTCTGGCATTGAGTGGGATCACCGTGCTCGCGGGCTGTGTCGCCCCTACGCCAAAACCCAATGACCCGTACTACGCGCCGGTGTTGCCACGCACGCCGCTGCCGGCGGCGGCCAACAATGGCTCGATCTACCAGGCCGGTTTCGAACAGAACCTGTACAGCGACCGCAAGGCGTTCCGGGTCGGCGACATCATCACCATCACCCTGAACGAGAAGACTCAGGCCAGCAAGAATGCCAACTCCCAGGTCGGCAAGACCAGCAAGACCGGTATCGGCCTGACCTCGTTGTTCGGTGCCGTGCCCAACACCAACAACCCACTGGGCGATGGCGACCTGAGCCTGAGCGCCGGCTACAGCGGTGATCGCGCCACCAACGGCAAGAGTTCGGCGGGGCAGGGCAACAGCCTGACCGGTTCGATCACCGTCACCGTGGCCGATGTGCTGCCCAACGGCATCATCGCCGTGCGCGGTGAAAAGTGGATGACCCTCAACACCGGTGACGAGCTGGTGCGCATTGCCGGCATGGTCCGTGCCGATGACATCTCCACCGACAACACTGTGCCGTCCACACGGATTGCCGATGCACGCATTACCTACTCGGGTACGGGTTCGTTTGCGGATGCAAGTCAGCCGGGCTGGTTCGACCGTTTCTTCCTTAGCCCGCTGTTCCCTTTCTAGGTGATGACTTTGAACCTCAAACAGCTGATGGCAGCGGCACTCTTGCTGTCCCTGAGCGCCGTCGCCCAGGCCGAGCGCCTGAAAGACATCGCGAGCATCTCCGGCGTGCGTTCCAACCAGTTGATCGGTTACGGCCTGGTGGTGGGGCTCAACGGTACGGGTGACCAGACCACCCAGACCCCGTTCACCTTGCAGACCTTCAACAACATGCTCTCGCAGTTCGGCATCAAGGTGCCGGCGGGTTCGGGCAACGTGCAACTGAAAAACGTCGCGGCCGTGTCGATCAGTGCCGACCTGCCGGCGTTCTCCAAGCCGGGCCAGGTGGTGGACATCACCGTGTCGTCCATCGGTAACTCGAAAAGCCTGCGTGGCGGCACCCTGTTGATGACGCCGCTCAAAGGTATCGACGGCAACGTCTACGCCATTGCCCAGGGCAACCTGGTGGTGGGCGGGTTTGACGCCGAAGGTCGCGACGGTTCGAAGATCACCGTCAACGTGCCGTCGGCCGGGCGGATTCCTGGCGGCGCCACGGTAGAACGCACCGTGCCGAGCGGCTTCAACCAAGGCAATAGCCTGACCCTGAACCTCAACCGTTCCGACTTCACCACCGCCAAGCGTGTGGTTGACAAGATCAACGACATGCTCGGCCCTGGCGTGGCCCAGGCCATCGACGGCGGCTCGATCCGCGTGACCGCGCCGCTGGACCCAAGCCAGCGGGTGGACTACCTGTCGATCCTGGAAAACCTTGAAGTCGACCCGGGCCAGGCGGTGGCCAAAGTCATCATCAACTCGCGCACCGGCACCATCGTGATCGGCCAGAACGTCAAAGTTTCGCCGGCGGCGGTGACCCACGGCAGCCTGACCGTGACCATCACCGAAGACCCGATCGTCAGCCAGCCTGGGCCGTTGTCCAACGGCCAGACGGCAGTGGTGCCGCGCTCGCGTGTCAACGCTCAGCAAGAAGCCAAGCCGATGTTCAAATTCGGCCCCGGCACCACCCTGGATGAGATTGTCCGTGCGGTGAACCAGGTGGGCGCAGCGCCCGGCGACTTGATGGCGATCCTTGAAGCATTGAAACAGGCCGGCGCCTTGCAAGCCGACCTGATCGTGATCTGAGGCCATGGCCATGGATATGCGCAAGAGCGGGATCAGCAGCACGGCGGACTCGGGGTCTTACTCCGACTTGGGCAGGCTTAACCAGCTCAAGGTCGGCGCCGACAAGAACAGCGAAGGCAACATGCGCAAGGTGGCGCAGGAGTTTGAGTCGTTGTTCGTCAGCGAAATGCTCAAGTCCATGCGTTCGGCCACCGAGGCGTTGGGCAAGGACAACCCGATGAACACGCCGGCGGCCAAGCAGTATCAGGAAATGTACGACCAGCAGTTGGCGGTGTCGATGTCCCGCGAAGGCGGCGGTATCGGCCTGGCCGATGTGTTGATGCGCCAGATGCAGAAGAACAAGCCGGTGGACGCCCAGGCGGCCACCTTGCAGGGCCCGGCGGCGGCAGAGCCGGTGAAGAAGGTCGATGTGCCGACGGAAATTGGTGCCGGTACCCAGGCCGACGGTGCACTCGGTCGCTCCAATGGCCAGCGTCCATTGTGGGCCTATCGCGTCGCGGTGCCCGAAGGCACTGCCAGCGCTCACGTCAACGATATGGAGCTGATGAACCAGCGCCGCATCGCCTTGCCGAGCAAACTCACCGACCGCCTGCTGGCCGGCATCGTGCCCAGCACCGACACCACGGTCGCCAAGGCTGCACCGCTGCGTAACAGCGCTGCCGATGACAATGTGGTCAACAGCACCACGCGCAGCTTTGCCGTGCCCAGCGATCGCATGCAGATCTACAGCCGCGCCATCGCCCAGCCGCCGCTGGCGCCAGCGAAAAAAGCCTTCAGTTCCCAGGATGAGTTCGTCGCCACCATGTTGCCGATGGCCAAGGCCGCCGCCGCGCGGATTGGCGTCGATCCGAAGTACCTGGTGGCCCAGGCCGCCCTGGAAACCGGCTGGGGCAAATCGGTAATGCGTGCCGAAGACGGCAGCAGCAGCCACAACCTGTTCGGCATCAAGGCCGGCCAGAGCTGGCAGGGCGGTCAGGCCCGTGCGATCACCAGCGAGTTTCGTGATGGCGCGATGGTCAAGGAAACGGCGCAGTTCCGTTCCTACGCCTCGTACCAGGACAGCTTCCACGACCTCGTGACCTTGCTGCAAAGCAATGATCGCTATAAAGAAGTTGTGAAATCGGCCGATAACCCCGAACAGTTTGTACGCGAGTTGCAAAAAGCCGGTTACGCAACCGACCCGGCCTATGCCAGCAAGATTTCGCAGATCGCCAAAACGATGGACAGTTACCAGAATTACGCTGCCGCTGGCGCAACCACACATTTATAAGGTCTGAACCATGAGTTTGCTCAGTATCGGGATGTCAGGGCTCAATGCCGCTCAAGGATCGTTGTCGGTCTTGAGTAATAACATTGCCAACGTTAATACCCCGGGATACTCGCGTCAGCAGAGCAGTCAGACCGCCAATGCGTCGAACCAGTTCGGTGGGGTGTTCATTGGCAGCGGCACCACCCTGGCTGACGTGCGTCGGGTGTACAACGAGTACCTGGATGCTGCTTACCAGAACAGCACTGCCTTGAGCAGCGATGCCAATACGTACCAAGGTCAGATCAGTGCGGTGGATAAAGTCCTCTCGGATAAGACCACGGGAATGTCGTCGGTGCTCAGTTCATTCTTTGCGACCTTGCAGACGGCTTCGTCCAATCCGAGTGATTTGTCTGCTCGGCAGTTGCTGGTTGCCAATGCCAAGACCCTGAGCAATCGCTTCAACTCAATTTCGACGCAGTTGACCCAGCAGAAAGAAACCATCAATAGCCAGCTCAAAACGATGAGTGATCAGGTCAATCAACTGACCGACTCGATTGCAGCGCTCAATAAGCAGATCGTCCAGGCCCAAGGCTCGGCGAGTTCCCCGCCGGCCAATCTGCTGGACTCGCGCAATGAGGCGGTGCGCTCTCTCAATCAGTTGATCGGGGTGACAACCACCGAAAAGAATGGGCAGTTCACGGTTACCACCGGCACGGGCCAGCCGCTGGTGGAGGGCGGTATTTCCAATACCATTTCGGCGGTGCCCAGTTATACCGACAACAGTCAATACACCATCCAACTGAACGTCAACAGTACCAGTCTGGATCTAGGCTCGGTGATCAGTGGTGGCAGTATTGGTGGCTTGCTGCGTTATCGCAGCGACGCTCTGATGCCAGCCATCAACGAGTTGGGGCGACTTGCCATTGCCACTGCGGACACCCTCAATAACCAACTGGGGCAAGGCCTGGATTTGAATGGTGATTTCGGTACTTCGCTGTTCAAGGACGTCAACAGTGCCATGGCAATTGCAGCGCGTAGTCAGGGCGCTTCCGGCAACACTGCGGCCTCCAGTAACCTGAATGTGACGATCACCGACAGCAGCAAGCTGACGACGTTTGATTACAAGGTCACCTTCAGCGACCAAACCAATCCCAATATGGTGACTGTGCTGCGTTCGGACGGTAAGGCGATGGGTACTTTCGACATCACCGCTACCACCCAGGTGCCGATCGACGGCTTCACTCTGGCACTCGATGGCAAAGGCACAATGGGGTTTGGCGACAGCTTCAAGGTCAGCCCAACCGCAACCGGCGCGAGCTCCATCGGTGTCGAAATGGTTGATGCCAACAAGCTTGCGTTTGCCGCGCCGTTGGCGGGTGAGAGCAGCAAGACCAACTCCGGTACCGGCACCTTTACTGCACCATCCCTGACTAAGGCGCTGGATATCCACGGTGGTGCCGCGACCGCGCAACTGCGCGGCAATATCGAAGCCCTGATGCCGGTGAAGATGGTGTATGGCAAGCCGGCCGCCGACGGTACTCAGTCGTATACGATCAGCAATGCCCAAGGCAAACCCCTGGGTACCGGTACCATCATTCCGGGGCAGGCCAACGCGCTCACCATCAATGTTCCCGAGTTGGATGCCAGCGGAGCCGTGATTCCCGGTTCTGGCTTCACGTTCGACACCACCGTCAATGGCTCACCGGCGGAGGGTGACAGCACCACGTTTTCGTTCAACAGTGGCGGCAAATCCGATGGTCGCAATGCGCAGCAATTGCTTGATCTACAGACTAAGGCCACGGTTGGATTGGGTGACGGCAATGTTGGCGTTAGCCTGGTCGGTGCCAATAGTCGCCTGGTGTCCCAAGTAGGTGCCAAGGCCAGTCAGTCCGGCGTCGATGTGGCTGCCACGGGCGCTTTGCTGACGGCCAACAAAAGTGCGCGTGACTCGGTGTCCGGGGTCAATCTGGATGATGAGGCGGGCGATATGATCAAGTTCCAGCAGTACTACACCGCATCGTCGCAAATCATCAAGGCTGCGCAAGAAACCTTCACCACGTTGATCAATAGCCTTTAAGGGAGTCTGGGACGATGCGTATTTCTACACAGCAGTATTTCGAAACCAGCTCCGCCAAATACCAGGAAAATTATTCCAGTGTGGTGAAGGCTCAGGATCAAGCCAGCTCTGGCGTGCGGGTGCAAACGGCGGCGGATGATCCGGTGGCGGCGGCGCGGTTGTTGATGTTGCAGCAGCAGAAAGACATGCTGGCGCAGTATGGCGGCAATATCGACACGTTGAAAAACTCGCTGAATACCGAAGACAGCGTTCTGGCAAACATCAACACTGCCGTGCAGAGAGGCAGCGAGCTGGCACTGAAGGCCGGTAATGTCGGAATCAGTGATGCTGACCGCAAGTCGATTGCTGCTGAAATCGGGTCCCTGGAAGACCAGATCATGGGGCTGCTCAACACCAAGGATGCCAGCGGTAACTACCTGTTCTCCGGGAGCAAGACCGACACCCCGCCTTACGCCCGCAACAACGATGGTACCTATACCTATCAAGGTGATGACACCGCGCTGAACCTGCGGGTGGCGGAGAACCTGTCCATACGCATGGGGGATACGGCGAAATCCATGCTGGAGACGTCGGCGAACACCGGTCGTACTCAAGCGACGCGGGTGCTTGCAGATCCGGCAGTGGATGTGGACGACGGCAAGGTGACCGTTTCGGCCGGCCTGATTGCTTCGGGCGTCGACAGCAAATTTGCGGATGGCCAGCCTTATACGCTGAAGTTCACCAGCAGCACCCAGTACACCGTCAGTGACCGGACCGGTAAAGACATTACCTCGGAGATTCCGGGCAATGGCACTTTTGACTCCACCAAGGAGGGCGCTTCGACGGTCAATCTGCGCGGGGTCAAGTTCGACATCGGATTGAACCTGGGCAAGGACGTTTTGCCGGGCGCGCCTGCGGATGCGCTGGTCAAGGACCGTGAGTTCACCCTGGCACTCAAGCCGGACAGCTTCAGCGTTTCACGCACGCCGAGCAACCCGTCGACTGCGCAGTTGAGCGGTGGTTCGGTGACCGACGCGGCGGCTTACGCCAGCACTTTTCCCAACGCCGGCCTAGTCGTCAAGTTTGGTGCAAGTGGTGCTTATGACGTTTACGCGCAGCCGTACACCGCTGACAGCAAAGCCATCGCCAGCGACACCCTGGCGGCGGGTGCGACCTCTATAACGGTGGCTGGTGTGACGCTTGGCGTTACCACTGCGCCTGCACCGGCCGATGGTGATCAGTTCCTGGTTGGTGCCACCAGTAACAAGAATGAAAACGTGCTCGATACCCTCAGTCGCTTGCGCAGAACCCTTGAGACGCCGTCGGATGGCAATCCTGCGGCGCAGAAGGAGCTCAAGGATGTGGTGGCCCGGTCCATCGGTAACTTGACCAATGCCTACAGTCAGATCGATCAGGTGCGCGGCAGTATCGGCGCGCGCCTTAACACCTTGGACATCCAGGTCGAGGAAAACACCAGTCTGAGCCTGGCAAACAGCACGACCATGAGTTCGCTGGGGAACGTCGACTTTGCAGAGGCGGCCATTAATCTGAGCTTGCAACAGACGATGTTGCAGGCTTCGCAGCTGGCCTTCGTGAAAATCTCGCAGTTGAGCCTGTTCAACAAGATGTAAACGGCGTCATCCCCAGCGGCCCAGCCTGGAAACAGGCTGGGCCGTTGTCGTTTACGCGGTTTAATTGTTTGAAGGTTTTGCATAAACCACACAGAATTGAGTGACCTGTGAGTCATAAAGCGCATCTTCACTGTATCGTGTGAAAAGGATAAGTCGTCTCAGAGTCCTTGCGCAGCGGCTTTCAGCGAGTTTTTTGCGGGGTTGCCCCCTTTATTGTCAGCACCCGGCGAGGCGACTCGCGGGGTGATCTCCAGCTATTTAGTATTGGGAAGCCACAATGATTGGCATAAAAAGCATCGCCAGTTACGTGCCGGCCGACGGGATCGATAACTACGCCCAGGGTGCCAAATTCGCCAAGGATGAAGAGTTCATCATTGGCAAGATCGGTTCGGCGTTCCTGCCGCGCAAGGAAGCCGCGCAGGAAACCTCCGATCTGTGTGTCGAGGCGGTCAACGCTTTGTTTGCCAATAACCCCGATTTGAAGCGTGAGTCCATCGACGCGCTGATCGTCGTCACCCAGAACGGTGATGAAGAGGGTTTGCCCCACACGGCCGCCATCGTCCAGGACAAGCTCGGCTTGCCGACTCACGTCGCGGCGTTCGATATTTCCCTGGGCTGCTCCGGCTACGTCTACGGCATCTACGCGATGAAGGGCTTCATGGAAGCCACTGGCCTGAAAAACGGCCTGCTGATCACCGCCGACCCGTATTCGAAGATCGTTGATCCGGAAGACCGCAACACCACCATGCTGTTCGGTGACGCTGCCACCGCGACCTGGATGGGCGAAGACGCGTCCTGGCTGCTGGGCAAGTCCAAGTTCGGCACCGACGGTTCCGGCGCGCCGCACCTGAAGGTCAGCGACGGCGTGTTCTTCATGAACGGTCGCCAGGTGTTCAACTTTGCCCTGCTTAAAGTGCCTGCGCATCTGCACGAGCTGCTCAATGAGTCGGATCTGCAAGCGGATGACATCGATGCGTTCTGCATCCATCAGGGCAGTGCGGCGATTGTCGATGCCGTGGCGCGTCGGTTTGAAGATGCGCCGGTGGACAAGTTCATCAAGGACATGGTCGAGACCGGCAACACCGTGTCGTCGAGCATTCCATTGCTGCTGGAAAAGCACGTGATGGATGCGACCTGGAAGCGCGTAGCCATCAGCGGTTTTGGGGTGGGCCTGTCGTGGGGTTCGGCGATTCTGCATCGTCCGTGAGCCTTTAACGCGTAGCACAAAAAAACGCCGATGATCGAAAGATCATCGGCGTTTTTTATTTGGCGCCAGAAAAGCCAATGAATCCGGGGTTTTTTGCCTGCGTAAGCCCTTGAATTGCAAGGGGTGGCACGTCGCCAGCAAAAAAATCAAAAAAAATCCTCAAGCAACCGACACACACGACGATAACTATTACGAAGGTTCTCTAGGCCACACCCGGCGGTTGCCAGGGCCGGAAGCCGCAGTATCCCATCCAACGAGGATTTCGTCATGGCATTATCAGTAAACACCAACATCACTTCCCTGGGTGTCCAGAAGAACCTGAACAAAGCTTCCGACGCTCTGAGCCAGTCGATGAACCGTCTGTCCTCCGGCCTGAAAATCAACAGCGCCAAAGACGACGCTGCCGGCATGCAGATCGCCAACCGTCTGAACAACCAGGTCAAAGGCCTGAACGTTGCCATCGCCAACGCCAACAACGGCGTGTCGATTGCCCAGACTGCTGAAGGCGCGATGCAAGAATCCACCAACACCCTGCAGCGTCTGCGTGAACTCGCCCTGCAAGCGGCGAACGGTGATAAAAGCGACGCTGACCGTGTTTCCCTGCAGCAAGAATTCACCGCTAAAGTGGGCGAGCTGAACCGTATCGCCAGCACCACTACCTTCGGTGGTCGTAACCTGCTGGACGGCTCGTTCAACAACGTAGCTTTCCAAATCGGCGCCAACGCTAACGAGACTATCTCGTTCGGCATGACCGACATCAGCTCCACTGCCCTGAAAGGCAACTACAAAGAAGCTGCTGTAAACGGCACTGCAATGACTGGCCTGGCTGCTACTGCTACTGGTTCGGTTGTTGGTGACAAGGCCACTGTAACTGGTGGTGCTGCCGCTACTGCTTTGGCTGCTGGCGATGCCATCACCATTAACGGTACTTCGATCACCCTGGCTACCGGTGTTGTGGCTGCTGGTTCTGCTGCCGGTACCGCTGCGGTCGCCGCGATCAACGCACAAACCGCTACCACCGGCGTAACTGCCAGCACTACCGCTGCTGGTATCGTTAGCCTGTCGTCGAGCAGTGCAATCACCATCGGCGCTACTCCAGCTACCGGTCCAACCGCTCTGGGCATGACCGCTGGTACTACCGCTGCAGCTACCCCGACTACCCTGACTGCTGCTGGCTCCGTCTCGGTAAACGGTAACAACGTGACTTGGGCTGCAAACGACACCATCGCAAGCGTTGTGACTAGCCTGACCACTGCTGCCGGCACTGGCGGTAGTGCATCGTTCACCAACGGTCGCTTCCAAGTGACTTCGGGTCAAGGCGCTGACATCAAGCTGGCTAACAACACCAGCGGTTCGCTGTCGCAATTGGGCCTGGCTGCTGGTACTACCCAAGCCAAACTGACTGCCGACACTTCGATCAGCCTGAACGGCGTTGAAGTCAAGTTCAAGAAGGGCGACACCTCTGACTCGATCGTTTCCTCGATCAACAGCGCCAGCACCGGTGTTAAAGCCAGCAAAAACGCTGACGGTACCCTGAACCTGTTCGCCGACAAAGACATCACTGTCAAAGACGGCAGCGCTGGCACTGGCCTGGCTGCTCTGGGTCTGACCACTGTTGCCGCTGCTGGCACCAAGTCTGCCGTGACCATGGAAACCAGCGTTTCCGACCTGAGCATCCTGTCCGCCGCTTCCTCGCAGCAGGCTATCCAGGCTCTGGATGACGCCATGCAGCAGATCGACAGCCAGCGTTCGCAGCTGGGTGCCGTACAAAACCGCTTCGCCAGCACCGTGGCCAACCTGCAGAGCATTTCGCAGAACTCCTCCGCTGCCAAAGGCCGCGTAGAAGACGCTGACTTCGCTTCTGAAGCTGCTGAACTGACCAAGCAACAAACCCTGCAACAGGCTTCCACTGCAATCCTGTCCCAGGCCAACCAACTGCCATCCTCTGTTCTGAAGCTGCTTCAGTAATAGCCGGTAGCGGTTAAATAACGGGAGGGTGCGTGAATAACGTGCCCTTCCGTTTTTCAGTTTGGAGGTGATGACATGGACATGAGCATCAAGCTGAACACGCCGTACCCGGCTGCCGTAACCCAGGCCAACACTGCGCCTGTCGCCAAGGCTGAGCCTGCGGTGAACAGTGACGCGAAAGTTCCAGCGAGTGAAGAGCCGCAACGCGTTGCGCTGGAAAAAGCAGTCACCGATATGCGTGAGTTTGTGCAGGCCTCACAGCGCAACCTGGATTTTTCCATCGATGACTCCACTGGCATAGTGGTCGTCAAGGTGATCGCCACCGACAGTGGTGAAGTGATTCGACAGCTTCCATCGGAGACCGCGCTGAAATTGGCGCAGAATTTGAGCGATGCCAGCAGCCTGCTGTTTGATAGCAAGGCTTGAGTTGGCACGAAACATGTTTCTGATTGCGGCATCGGCGCTCTAGCGCCAAAAAAACGGCCGCTTCAGGACAAGGAGAATAAGCAGATGGCTAGTTCAACGATTTCCGGCCCAGGTTCGGGCTACAACACGCAAGCTATCGTCGAGGCGCTGGTTGGGGCTGAAAAAGCACCCAAGCTGGCCCAGATCACCAGCCAGCAAAAAGACGCGACCATCAAGTTGTCGGCTGTCGGTTCGATCAAGACGGCGTTGGAAGCCTACCAGGCGGCAATCACCAAGTTGAACAACGTCTCTGCGTTCAACGGGCTTTCAGCCAGTTCCTCCGAAGACAAGAACATCAAGGTTACCCTGGGTGACGGTGCCTCCAGCGGTAAGTACGATGTGAAGGTCGATAACCTTGCCACCGCCGCCAAAGTCACCACCAAGGTGAATACGGACGGTGCCACGGGCAAGGCCAACAGCACTGACGAAGCGCAGACGTTGACCATCAACCAGTCGGGCAAAAGCTACGACGTGGTGATTGCCGGCGGCGCTACCCTCAAGGAAGTGCGTGAAGCCATCAACACCCAGCTCTCGGCACAGGGCATCAGTGCCAACGTGCTGAGTGATTCCAACGGCGCACGCCTGGTCCTGACGTCGACCAACACCGGCGAGGGCACCGATATCACCCTCAGCGGTGACTCAGAGCTTGTTACCGGTTACGACAAAGGCACGGCCCCAGCCAACGCCAAGTACAGCATCGACGGCGTTGCGATGTCGTCCGCCACCAATAAGATTGATTCCGCCATCAGTGGTGTGACCCTGGACTTGCTGGCCGTTGACTTGACCAAGCCGGTCACAACCATCACTGTGGCCACGAATACCGACACCTTGAAGACCTCGGTACAGTCCTTCGTTACCGCCTACAACGCGTTGACCACGGCGATCAACACCCAGACCAAAGTGACCGCCACGGGCGATGCGTCGACGACGGTTGCTGGCGCCCTGACGGGGGATGCGTCGATGCGGCAGTTGGTGAACAGCATGCGAACCGAACTGACCAGTGGCACCGGTGCGGGCAGTATTACCAGCCTGGCACAGATAGGGGTCACCACGGACCAGAAAACCGGCCTGTTGAGCCTGGACGACAAGGCGTGGGACAAGGCGGTGGTCAAGGGCGCTGGCGATGTTGCCAAGTTCTTCACTGGCGATACGGGCTTGATCACCCGCATGAATAAAGCCACCGCCAGCTACGTCGGCACCACCGGCACCCTGGCGACGCGCGCAACCGATCTCAACAACAAGTTGACCTCGCTGACCACCGAATCAACCGCCCTGGACGTGCGCATGGAGGCCTTGAAGAAGTCCCTGAGCGCCAAGTACACCGCGATGGATACGATGATCGCACAGATCAACGCCAGCAGCTCCAGCATCATGACCACCCTCAACTCGCTGAACAACGCGAAGTCGTCGTCCTGATCGACGGGGGCGCTTCGGCGCTCCGCAGCAGGGCTTTCCGGTGGTCTGGCGTATGACGCCTGGATTAAAGAATTTTGTGACCTGGTCGAAAAACTGGTTAAGCAACCCTATTCGACATGGCCAGTAACGAGGTAGCAACATGAACCCTATGAGAGCCCTTCGCCAATACCAGAAGGTCAATTCCCACGCCCAAGTCTCCGAAGCCAGCCCGCACCGTCTGGTGCAGATGCTAATGGAGGGTGGTCTGGATCGCATGGCCCAGGCCAAGGGGGCATTGAGCCGTGGCGATATCGCTCAGAAAGGTCTGATGCTGGGCAAGGCGATAGAAATCATCTCGGGCCTGCGTGATGGCCTTGAGCCGGAGAAGGCGGAAGACCCGGCGTCGGTGCAGCAGCTGGATGCGCTGTATGACTACATGAGCAACCGTCTGGTTGAAGCCAACCAAGTGAACGATGCCGACATGATCGACGAAGTCGCGCGCTTACTGATTACCGTCAAGTCCGGCTGGGATGCCATCGCTCCACAATAAGGCCAAGCGCCTTGAGGTACACATCATGAGCCAAGCACTGCAACGCATCGATGAAGCCCGCGACGCCCTGATAAGCGCGTTGGCCGAGCGCAATTGGGATGCTGTCGGTGAGCTGGATATGGGCTGTCGTGCGGTGATTGATGAGGTGCTCAGCGAGGTGCCGGTGGACGAAGATGCGCTGCGCGAGAAGTTGGAGAGCCTGCTGGCGGTATATCAGCAGTTGCTGGAAGTGACGACGGGCGAAAGACAGGCGATTTTTGAAGAGATGTCGCAGATCAACCAAGCTAAAAATGCGTCAAAGGTTTACCATCTGTTCGGCTGAATAGCGTCAGTTGGTCCGAACGGTGCGTCATATATTTGACTGTGCCAGCATTTTTGACTTAACTAGTGCTGTTTTCAGATTTCAGACGTCTAGTAGGTACAAAATCGTACAAGCGTCTTGATTGCCCTCATTCTTGGGCAGGAAGTTTTACTAGGGAAGTTGCTATTGCATGTGGCGTGAAACCAAAATTCTGCTGATTGATGACGATAGCGTCCGCCGCCGCGATTTAGCGGTGATTTTGAATTTTCTTGGCGAAGAAAATCTGCCCTGCGGCAGCCATGACTGGCAGCAGGCGGTCAGCTCATTGTCATCGAGCCGTGAAGTCATTTGTGTGCTGATCGGGACGGTAAACGCTCCTGGCGCTGTTTTGGGCTTGTTAAAGACACTGTCCACCTGGGATGAGTTCCTTCCAGTTTTGCTAATTGGCGAAATTTCTCCCGTCGACCTGCCCGAAGACCAGCGTCGCCGGGTACTTTCCTCCCTGGAAATGCCGCCCAGCTACAGCAAATTGCTTGATTCCCTGCACCGCGCCCAGGTCTATCGCG
The DNA here is from genome assembly GCF_020515815.1 of Pseudomonas sp. AF03-9. Classification (NCBI taxonomy): domain Bacteria; kingdom Pseudomonadati; phylum Pseudomonadota; class Gammaproteobacteria; order Pseudomonadales; family Pseudomonadaceae; genus Pseudomonas; species Pseudomonas sp. AF03-9. Next base: position 308,646 of record NZ_JAHPJF010000002.1, read on the forward strand.
AGATGTACGACCAGGCCCGCGAGCGCGGTCGCCACCGTGAACCCAACCTGTTCCGCAGCCTGGTCGGCACCAGCCGTGCGATCCAGCATGTGCGCCAGATGATGCAGCAAGTGGCCGATACCGACGCCAGCGTGCTGATCCTCGGCGAGTCGGGCACTGGCAAGGAAGTGGTGGCGCGCAACCTGCACTACCACTCCAAGCGTCGTGACGGGCCCTTTGTGCCGGTCAACTGCGGGGCGATCCCGGCAGAGCTGCTCGAAAGCGAATTGTTCGGCCACGAGAAGGGCGCCTTTACCGGGGCGATCACCAGCCGTGCCGGGCGTTTCGAGCTGGCCAACGGCGGCACCCTGTTCCTCGACGAAATCGGCGACATGCCGCTGCCGATGCAGGTCAAGCTGCTGCGCGTGTTGCAGGAACGCACCTTCGAACGCGTGGGCAGCAACAAGACCCAGAGCGTCGATGTACGCATCATCGCGGCGACCCACAAAAACCTCGAAAGCATGATCGAGGTCGGCAGCTTCCGCGAAGACCTGTACTACCGCCTCAATGTCTTCCCGATCGAGATGGCCCCGCTGCGCGAGCGCGTCGAAGACATCCCGCTGCTGATGAACGAACTGATCTCGCGCATGGAGCACGAAAAGCGCGGCTCTATCCGGTTCAACTCCGCGGCGATCATGTCCCTGTGCCGCCACGGCTGGCCGGGCAACGTGCGGGAGCTGGCCAACCTGGTCGAACGCATGGCGATCATGCACCCCTACGGTGTGATCGGCGTGGTCGAGCTGCCGAAGAAATTCCGCTATGTCGACGACGAAGACGAGCAACTCGACAGCCTGCGCAGCGACATGGAAGAGCGTGTAGCCATCAACGGCCATACCCCGGACTTCGGTTCCACCGCCATGCTGCCGCCGGAAGGCCTCGACCTGAAGGATTACCTCGGCAACCTGGAACAAGGCCTGATCCAACAGGCCCTGGACGACGCCAACGGCATCGTCGCCCGCGCCGCCGAACGCTTGCGTATCCGCCGTACCACCCTGGTGGAGAAGATGCGCAAGTACGGCATGAGCCGTCGAGAAGGTGATGAACAGGCGGATGATTGACGCCTGTTTTTTAAACCACTGAAACTTCAGTGGTTTTTTTTAGGCACGGGTATTGCTACAGCCCTCGCAACGTTCCGTTTAACTGACGGTCAGCCAAGCGAGAGAGCATGATGCCCCACGCCGCCCAACTATCTTCGGTGCCTGACGCCGAGCAGCTCAGCCGCAATGGCCTGGAACAGGCCTTTTCGCTGTTCAACCAGATGTCCAGCCAATTGACAGACTCCTACAGCCTGCTGGAAGCCCGGGTTTCCGAGCTAAAAGGCGAGCTGGCCGTGGTCAGTGCGCAGCGCATGGAAGAGTTGGCCGAGAAAGAGCGCCTGGCCAACCGTCTGCAAAACCTGTTGTCGCTGTTGCCTGGTGGCGTGATCGTCATCGACGAAGACGGCCGCGTGCGCGAGGCCAACCCGGCCGCCTGCGACCTGCTCGGCCTGCCACTGGAAGGCGAGCTGTGGCGCCACGTCATCACCCGCTGTTTCGCCCCGCGTGAAGACGACGGCCATGAAATCTCCCTGAAAGACGGGCGCCGCCTGTCCATCGCCACCCGCTCCCTGGATGCCGAGCCCGGCCAGTTGGTGCTGCTCAACGACCTGACCGAAACCCGTCACCTGCAAGACCAGTTGGCGCGGCATGAGCGTTTGTCGTCGTTAGGGCGGATGGTCGCTTCTTTGGCGCATCAGATCCGTACGCCGCTGTCGGCCGCGTTGATCTACGCCAGTCATTTGACTGATGAGCAATTGCCACCACAGACCCAGCAGCGGTTCGCCGGGCGCCTCAAGGAACGCCTGCACGAGTTGGAACACCAAGTGCGCGACATGCTGGTGTTCGCCCGTGGCGAGTTGCCGCTCACCGACCGCATCACCCCGGCCGAGCTGATGCGTGCCCTGCAAGCGGCTGCGAGTACCCATATCCAGGACGTCCAGGTGCGCTGGCAGTGCGATAGCCACCTCGGCGAACTGCTGTGCAATCGCGACACCCTGGTCGGCGCGCTGCTCAACCTGATCGAAAACGCCACCCAGGCCAGCGCTCCCGGCGCACGCCTGAAGATTCACCTGTACTGCCGCGAACAAACCCTGCGCCTGTGCATCAGCGACAGTGGCAGCGGCATCGACCCGCAGGTACTGCGGCGCCTGGGCGAACCCTTTTTCACCACCAAGACCAACGGAACGGGCCTCGGCCTGACCGTGGTCAAGGCCGTGGCACGCGCCCATCAGGGAGAATTGCAGCTGCGTTCCCGTGTGGGGCGTGGCACCTGTGCATTGATGACCTTGCCGCTGTTTTCAGGCGTGGCAAGCACGGAGTAAACGAACATGGCAATCAAGGTTTTATTGGTAGAAGACGACCGCGCCCTGCGTGAAGCACTGGCTGACACGCTGCTGTTGGCGGGCCATGACTATCGGGCGGTCGGCTCGGCCGAGGAAGCCTTGGAGGCGGTAGAGCAGGAGTCCTTCAGCCTGGTGGTCAGCGACGTCAACATGCCTGGCATGGATGGTCACCAATTGCTCGGCCTGCTGCGCGCGCGCCAGCCACAGCTGCCAGTGTTGCTGATGACGGCCCACGGCGCGGTAGAGCGCGCGGTGGATGCCATGCGTCAGGGGGCGGCGGACTATCTGGTCAAGCCTTTTGAGCCGAAGGCCTTGATCGACCTGGTCGCGCGCCATGCCCTTGGAGTGATCTCGGCCAGCGACGGCGAAGGCCCGATTGCCTTCGAGCCGGCCAGCGCCCAGTTGCTGGAACTGGCGGCCCGTGTCGCGCGCAGCGATTCCACGGTGCTGATCTCCGGCGAGTCCGGCACCGGCAAGGAGGTGCTGGCGCGCTACATCCACCAGCAATCCAGTCGCGCCAGCCAGCCGTTCATTGCGATCAACTGCGCGGCGATCCCGGACAACATGCTTGAAGCCACCCTGTTCGGCCACGAAAAAGGCTCGTTCACCGGCGCCATCGCGGCTCAGGCCGGCAAGTTCGAACAGGCCGACGGCGGCACCATCCTGCTCGATGAAATCTCCGAAATGCCCCTGGGCCTGCAAGCCAAATTGCTGCGGGTGCTACAGGAGCGCGAGGTGGAGCGGGTCGGCGCGCGCAAGCCGATCCAATTGGATATTCGCGTGGTCGCCACCACCAACCGCGACCTGGCGGGTGAAGTGGCGGCGGGGCGCTTCCGTGAAGACCTGTTCTACCGGCTCTCGGTGTTCCCCTTGGCCTGGCGCCCGCTGCGTGAACGCCCGGCCGACATCGTGCCGCTGGCTGAGCGCCTGCTGAATAACCACGTCAAAAAAATGAAGCACGCCCAGGCGCGCCTGTCGGCCGAGGCCCAGGCCTGCCTGATCGCCTACCCGTGGCCCGGCAACGTGCGCGAGTTGGATAACGCGATCCAGCGCGCGCTGATCCTGCAACAGGGCGGCCTGATCCAGCCCCAGGATTTCTGCCTGGCCATGGGCAGCGGTGCCGCGCCACTGCCGACCTTGGCGCCCGCGCCAGTGGTGGCCGAGGCCGAGTCTGCCGGAGCGTTGGGTGACGACCTGCGTCGCCGCGAGTTTCAGATGATCATCGACACCCTGCGCGCCGAGCGCGGCCGGCGCAAAGAGGCTGCCGAACGCCTGGGCATCAGCCCGCGCACCCTGCGCTACAAGCTGGCGCAGATGCGCGATGCGGGGATGGATGTGGAAGCTTATCTGTTTGCCACCTAGTCGGTATTAAGGCCGACAAGGTTTGTCGCCTTTTCTTACGAATCGATACAGAGCTGGCACCCTTGTTGCTACTTCCCTTGGTAATTGCGGCGTAGTGTCAAAAAAAATGCGGGTTGTCGGAGAGAGAAGGTCATGAGCCAGGGTATTGAGTTCAATCGGTTGATGTTGGATATGCGCTCCATGCAAATGGATGCCATGGCTCAACCGAAATCCGTCGCGCCAGCGCCGGAATTGGGCCAAAGCAGTTTCGCCGACATGCTCGGTTCGGCAATCAATAAAGTCAGTGACACCCAACAAGCGTCCAACCAATTGGCGAGCGCGTTCGAAATCGGCAAAAGCGGCGTGGACCTCACCGATGTGATGGTCGCCTCGCAAAAAGCCAGCGTGTCGTTCCAGGCGTTGACCCAGGTGCGTAACAAGCTGGTTCAGGCTTATCAAGACATCATGCAGATGCCGGTTTAAGGACGAGATTTAAGTCATGGCAGAAGCAGTCGTGGACAACGCACCCGCCAAGGCAGACGGCAAACCGCCGCTGTTTGGCCTGTCGTTCCTGGAAAACCTCTCCGAAATGACCATGCTGCGTCAGGTAGGCCTGATGGTCGGCCTGGCTGCCAGCGTGGCGATTGGTTTTGCCGTGGTGCTGTGGTCGCAGCAACCGGATTACCGGCCGTTGTACGGCAGCCTGGCGGGCATGGACTCCAAGCAGATCATGGAAACCCTCGCCGCCGCCGACATCGCCTACACCGTCGAGCCCAATTCCGGCGCCTTGCTGGTCAAGGCCGACGACGTGGCCCGTGCGCGCATGAAGCTCGCCGCTGCCGGCGTGACGCCGTCCGACGCCAACATCGGTTTTGAAATTCTCGACAAAGACCAGGGCCTGGGCACTTCCCAGTTCATGGAAGCCACCCGCTACCGTCGTGGCCTGGAAGGCGAGCTGGCTCGCACCATCTCCAGCCTGAACAACGTCAAGGGCGCCCGCGTGCACTTGGCCATCCCGAAGAGCTCGGTGTTTGTGCGTGACGAACGCAAGCCAAGCGCCTCGGTCCTGGTGGAGCTGTTCTCCGGCCGCTCCCTGGAGCCTGGCCAAGTGATGGCGATCATCAACCTGGTGGCCACCAGCGTTCCCGAGCTGAGCAAGTCGCAAATCACCGTGGTCGACCAGAAGGGCAACCTGCTGTCGGACATGGCTGAAAACTCGGCACTGACCCAGGCTGGCAAGCAGTTCGACTACAGCCGCCGCATGGAAAGCATGCTCACCCAGCGTGTGCACAACATCCTGCAACCTGTGCTGGGCAACGACCGCTACAAGGCTGAAGTGTCAGCCGATGTGGACTTCAGTGCCGTCGAGTCGACTTCCGAACAATTCAACCCGGACCAGCCGGCGCTGCGCAGCGAGCAGTCCACCAGCGAACAACGCACCGCCAGCAGTGGCCCGCAAGGTGTGCCGGGTGCCCTGAGCAACCAGCCACCAACCCCGGCCTCGGCCCCGCAAACCACCGGCGGCGCCGCAGCCACCGCAGGCGCCATCGCCCCGGGCCAACCGCTGTTGGACGCCAACGGCCAGCAGATCATGGACCCGGCCACCGGCCAGCCAATGCTCGCACCGTACCCGGCGGACAAGCGTAACCAGTCCACCAAGAACTTCGAGCTCGACCGTTCCATCAGCCACACCAAGCAGCAACAGGGCCGCGTCAATCGCCTGTCGGTGTCGGTGGTGGTCGATGACCAGGTCAAGGTCAATGCCGCTGACGGCACCATTACCCGTGCCCCATGGGGCGCCGACGAATTGGCGCGCTTCACCCGCCTGGTGCAGGACGCGGTCGGTTTCGACGCAAGCCGTGGCGACAGCGTCAGCGTGATCAACATGCCGTTCTCCGCCGAGCGTGGCGAAGTGATTGCCGAAGCGGCGTTCTATACGCAGCCGTGGTTCTGGGACATCGTCAAGCAAGTGTTGGGTGTGTTGTTCATCCTGGTACTGGTGTTCGGCGTGCTGCGCCCGGTGCTCAACAACATCACCGGCAATGGCAGCAAGAAACAACTGGCGGCCTTCGGTGGCGGCGACGTGGAGTTGGGTGGCATGGGCGGCCTGGATGGCGAACTGGCCAACGACCGCGTCAGCCTCGGCGGCCCGCAAAGCATCCTGTTGCCAAGCCCGAGCGAAGGTTACGACGCTCAGCTGAACGCAATCAAAAGTCTGGTGGCAGAAGACCCGGGTCGTGTGGCCCAGGTCGTGAAAGAGTGGATCAACGCAGATGAGTGATAATCGAGCCGCTGTTGCCAAACTGACCAAGGTCGACAAAGCCGCCGTGCTGCTGCTGTCCCTCGGTGAAACCGACGCCGCCCAAGTGCTGCGCCACATGGGCCCCAAAGAGGTCCAGCGGGTTGGCGTGGCCATGGCGCAGATGCGCAATGTGCACCGCGAGCAAGTCGAGCAGGTGATGAGCGAGTTCGTCGAGATCGTCGGCGACCAGACCAGCCTGGGCGTCGGCTCCGACAGCTACATTCGCAAGATGCTCACCTCGGCCCTGGGCGAAGACAAGGCCAACGGCCTGATCGATCGCATCCTGCTGGGTGGCAACACCAGTGGCCTCGACAGCCTCAAGTGGATGGAACCGCGCGCCGTCGCCGACGTGATCCGCTTCGAGCACCCGCAGATCCAGGCCATCGTCGTCGCGTATCTTGACCCGGACCAGGCCGGTGAAGTGCTTGGCCACTTCGACCATAAAGTGCGCCTGGACATCATCCTGCGCGTGTCGTCGCTGAACACTGTGCAGCCGGCGGCCTTGAAGGAATTGAACACCATCCTGGAGAAGCAGTTCTCCGGCAACTCCAACGCCGCGCGCACCACCCTGGGTGGTATCAAGCGTGCTGCCGATATCATGAACTTCCTCGACAGCTCGGTCGAAGGCCAGTTGATGGACTCGATCCGCGAGATCGACGACACCCTGTCCGGCCAGATCGAAGACCTCATGTTCGTGTTCAACAACCTCTCCGATGTCGATGACCGTGGCATTCAGGCGTTGCTGCGCGAAGTCTCCTCCGACGTGCTGGTGCTGGCCCTCAAGGGCTCGGACGAAGGCGTCAAAGAGAAGATCTTCAAGAACATGTCCAAGCGTGCCTCCGAACTGTTGCGCGACGACCTCGAAGCCAAGGGCCCGGTGCGCGTCAGCGACGTGGAAACCGCACAGAAAGAAATCCTCACCATTGCCCGCCGTATGGCCGAAGCCGGAGAAATCGTTCTCGGCGGGAAGGGCGGCGAAGAAATGATCTAAGGCGCCCCTGATGTCGAACAAAGATGAGGCACCCAGCGATCTGATTCGCGCACGGGATGTCGGCGGGTTCGACATCTGGTCGCTGCCCAGCTTCGATCCGCATGTGCCGCAACCCGAGCCCGAGCCGGAACCCGAAGTGCCGGCGGAAATGGAAGAAGTGCCGCTGGAGGAAGTCCAGCCACTGACCCTCGAAGAGTTGGAAAGCATCCGCCAGGAAGCCTACAACGAAGGCTTTGCCGCCGGGGAAAAGGACGGCTTTCGCGCCACCACGCTCAAGGTGCGCCAGGAGGCCGAGGCTGCGCTGGCCGTCAAGCTTTCCAGCCTGGAGCGCTTGATGGTCGGGTTGTTCGACCCGATTGCCGAGCAGGATTCGCAGATCGAAAAAACCATGGTCGGCCTGGTGGAGCACATTGCGCGCCAGGTGATCCAGCGCGAACTGGTGCTCGACTCCAGCCAAATCGAAAGCGTCATGCGCGAAGCCCTCAAGCTGCTGCCTCTGGGCGTCGGCAATGTGCGGCTGTACATCAACCCGCAGGATTTCGAGCAGGTCAAAGCCCTGCGCGAGCGCCATGAGGAAACCTGGCGCATCGTTGAAGATGCGGCGTTGCAGCCCGGTGGCTGCCGGGTCGAGACCGAGCACAGCCGCATCGACGCCACCGTGGAGACGCGCGTCAGCCAGATCATGGCCAAGCTGCTCGACCAAGCCCACGAGCAGGTGCTCAACCCCGCCGAACCCGACCTGAGCGTTGACCTGGACGCCCCCGATGCGCCTTGATCGCACCAGCTTCGCCAAGCGCCTGAGTGGTTACACCGAGGCCACCGAGTTGCCCGGCCAACCGATCCTCGAAGGGCGCCTGTTGCGTATGGTCGGCCTGACCCTCGAAGCCGAAGGCCTGCGTGCCGCCATGGGCAGTCGCTGCCTGGTGATCAACGACGACAGCTACCACCCGGTGCAGGTTGAAGCCGAGGTGATGGGCTTTTCCGGCAGCAAGATTTTCCTGATGCCCGTTGGCAGCCTGGCCGGTATCGCCCCTGGCGCCCGCGTGGTGCCCCTGGCCGACACCGGCCGCCTGCCGATGGGCATCAGCATGCTCGGCCGCGTACTCGACGGCGCCGGCCGTGCGCTGGACGGCAAGGGTGGCATGAAGGCCGAAGACTGGGTGCCGATGGACGGCCCGACGATCAACCCGCTCAAGCGCAACCCGATCAGCCAGCCGCTGGACGTGGGCATTCGCAGCATCAACGGATTATTGACGGTCGGGCGCGGCCAGCGTCTGGGCCTGTTTGCCGGTACGGGTGTGGGTAAATCGGTATTGCTGGGCATGATGACCCGGTTTACCGAGGCCGACATCATCGTGGTCGGGCTGATCGGCGAGCGGGGTCGCGAGGTGAAGGAGTTCATCGAGCACAGCCTTGGCGAAGAAGGTCTCAAGCGTTCAGTGGTGGTCGCCTCCCCGGCGGACGATGCGCCGTTGATGCGTTTGCGCGCCGCGATGTATTGCACGCGCATCGCCGAATATTTTCGCGACAAGGGCAAGAATGTCCTGTTGCTGATGGACTCGCTCACCCGTTTCGCCCAGGCCCAGCGGGAAATCGCCCTGGCCATCGGCGAGCCGCCAGCGACCAAGGGCTATCCGCCGTCGGTGTTCGCCAAGTTGCCGAAACTGGTGGAGCGTGCCGGTAATGCCGAGGCCGGTGGCGGCTCGATCACTGCGTTTTATACGGTGTTGTCCGAAGGCGATGACCAGCAGGACCCCATCGCCGACTCGGCGCGGGGCGTGCTTGACGGCCACATCGTGCTGTCGCGGCGCCTGGCGGAGGAGGGGCACTACCCGGCCATCGACATCGAAGCGTCCATCAGCCGGGTGATGCCATCGGTGGTCACGCCGCAGCATATGGCCCGCGCACAACAGTTCAAGCAGTTGTGGTCGCGTTATCAGCAGAGCCGCGACTTGATCAGCGTCGGCGCCTATGTGGCCGGTGGCGACCGCGACACCGACCTGGCGATTGCCCTGCAACCGCAACTGGTGACCTACCTGCGCCAGGGCCTCAACGACAAGATCAGCATGGGTGAAAGCGAAGCGCACCTGGGCTCGATCTTCGCCCCGGCGCCAGGCGGCTAAGCCATGGCCAGTACGCGCTCTTCACGCCTGGCGCCGGTGGTGGACATGGCCGAAAAGGCCGAAAAAACCGCCGTGCAACGTTTGGGCTATTTCCAGGGCCAGGTGCGCCTGGCGGAAAGCAAGCTGGGCGACCTGGAGCGCTTTCGCAGCGAGTACCAGCAGCAGTGGATCGAGCGCGGGACCCAAGGTGTGTCGGGCCAGTGGTTGATGGGCTACCAGGGCTTCCTCAACCAGCTGGAAACCGCCGTCGACCAGCAGCGCCAAAGCCTGCTCTGGCACCAGAACAACTTCGAAAAGGCCCGCGACAGCTGGCAGCAGGCCTATGCGCGGGTCGAGGGCTTGCGCAAATTGGTGCAGCGCTACATCGACGAAGCGCGGGCGCTGGAAGACAAGCGCGAGCAAAAGCTGCTGGATGAACTCTCCCAGCGTCTCCCAAGGCCGTCGCAATACTGAATGTGGATGAGGGCTTGTGTGGGAGCGGGCTTGCTCGCGAATGCGGTGTATCAGTCGGAAAACTCATTGACTGATCCATCGCATTCGCGAGCAAGCCCGCTCCCACATTTGAACTGCTGTGTTGCTGCTATTCACTTCAGCTGCTAAACCTTTGTCTACCGCCTATGACAAGGAAGCAGTCACATGTCAGTCGAGTCCGAAGTATCCCTGGATGGGAAGAAGTTGACGATCGCGATCCGAGGTCGTTTCGATTTTGGCAGCCACCAAGTGTTTCGTGATGCCTATGAGCGTTTCTACAAGGTGCCCGAGCTGTACGTCGTGGACCTCAAGGAAACCACCTACATGGACAGCTCGGCCCTGGGCATGCTCCTGCTGCTGCGCGATCATGCCGGCGGTGACAACTCGGAAGTGCAGGTGGTCAACAGCAACTCCGATGTGCGCAAGATCCTCGCCATCTCCAACTTCGACAAACTGTTCGACATCAGTTGAGCGGCCTGGCCACTGTGCTGGAGCCGTTGACGGTGCTGATTGCCGAAGACAGCGCCGCCGACGTGCTGTTGTTGTCGACCATCGTCAAGCGCCAGGGGCACCGCGTGCTCACGGCCAGCAACGGCCTCGATGCCGTGCAGGTGTTTGCCCGCGAGCGCCCGCAACTGGTGTTGATGGACGCGCTGATGCCGGTGATGGACGGTTTTGAAGCCGCGCGCCAGATCAAGCAACTGGCCGGTGAGGCGCTGGTGCCGATCATCTTCCTGACCTCCCTGCGCGAGAGCGCGGCCCTGGCCCAGTGCTTGGATGCCGGCGGTGATGACTTCCTGGCCAAGCCCTACAACCAACTGATCCTGGCGGCGAAGATCAACGCCATGGACCGCCTGCGCCGCTTGCAGGCCACGGTGCTGCAGCAACGCGACCTGATCGCCAGGCACCACGACTACCTGGTGCACGAGCAGCGGGTGGCCAAGGCGGTGTTCGACAAAGTCGCGCATTCGGGCTGTATCAACGCCGCGCCGAATATCCGCTACCTGCAATCGCCCTATGCGTTGTTCAACGGTGACCTGCTGCTGGCCGCGTATACGCCGTCGGGCGATATGCATGTGCTGCTCGGCGACTTTACCGGCCACGGCCTGCCGGCGGCGGTCGGCGCCATGCCCCTGGCGGAGGTGTTCTACGGCATGACCGCCAAGGGCTACGGCTTGGCGCAGATCCTGCGGGAGATGAACGTCAAGCTTAAGCGCATCCTGCCCGTGGACATGTTCTGTTGCGCCACCCTGTTGTGCCTGAGCACCCAGCGGCGTGTGGTGGAGGTGTGGAACGGCGGCATGCCCGAAGGTTATGTACATGAAGTCGCCAGCGGCAAGCGTACGGCGCTGGAGCCACGGCATTTGCCGTTGGGCGTGTTGTCGGCCGAGGCGTTTGACGACAGCACCGAAGTCTGGCCGATGGCCCTGGGTGACCGGGTGTTTTTGCTCTCCGACGGCGTACTCGACACGGCTGACACCGCTGATCAGCTGTTTGGCGTCGAACGTTTACATCAGGTATTCGCCGCCAATCGCGAGCCCGACCGGCTGTTTGAAGAGATCGAGCAGGCCTTGGCCGCGTTTCGCGGTGAGGCGCGCGACGATGTGAGCATGGTGGAAATCACCCTGCAAGATGGGCCATCCCTGCGTGCGACGGGGCCGCTGTATACCGATAGCGGCCAGTCGTGCCCGCTGGATTGGTCGGTGAGTTTCGAGTTCCGCGCCGAAACCCTCAAGCGTTACAACCCCTTGCCCTACCTGTTGCAGTTGCTGCTGGAGGTCCATGGCCTGCGAGAGCAGAGCGGGGCGCTGTACAGCGTGATGGCCGAGTTGTATTCCAACGCCCTGGAGCATGGCGTGCTGGGCCTGGACTCGCGGCTCAAGCGCGACGTGCACGGTTTTGCCGACTACTACCGCCAGCGCAACGAGCGGCTGGCGCAGCTCAGTAGTGGCTATGTGCGCGTGCATGTGCAGGTGGTGCCGACGCTGGGCGGCGGGCAGCTGTCCTTGCGCATCGAAGACAGCGGCGCCGGGTTTGACGTGGATCAAGTGTTGGCGCGGCCCCTGGACGTTGATCGGCTGTCCGGTCGCGGCTTGAATCTGGTCCGTCAATTGAGCGGCGATGTGCGCTGGTCCGATGGTGGGCGCAGTGTCTGCGTGGAGTTTTCATGGCCGGCTCAGGCATAATCCGTCGATTCTTGATCAAGGAGCGAACAAGTGGCTGAGATTCATCTGGACCCCGACGTGCTGTCGGGTTTGCAGGAAGTCATGGAGGGCGAGTACCCCAGGCTGTTGGATACCTTCCTCGATGATTCGCAAAAACGCGTCGAAGCCTTGCGCAAGGCGCGCGATGACGCCAAGGCGCTGGGGCGTATCGCCCATAGCTTCAAGGGCAGCAGCGGCAACCTCGGTGCGGTGCGGCTGGCGCAGTTGTGCCAGCGGCTGGAGGCTGAGTCTGCGCAAGCGCCTGGCGCTGACCTGGGGGTTCTGGTGGATCAGATTGATCATGAGTTTGCCTTGGTGCGGCCGCTGTACGAATCGGAGCGCCAGCGCTTCCAGCTCTGATGTGCTGATAGAGATATGAAGATCCAAATGTGGGAACGGGCCCTCTCCCACATTTTTCAGCTGCGCTCGGCAACCTGGCCCGACTCTTGCTCTACCTCCAGATACTGCATCCCCGACCCTCATGCAGTGGAGACCTTTACCTATGCCAGTCGCCCCTAATTCGCTTCTTCAGGCTGCCCCTGCGGCCAAGCCTCAAGCGCCTGCCGCCAACCCGCCGGCAGCGGCTGCGGAGCCGCGTGACAAGGGCGCCGGCTTTGCTCAGGTGTTCGCCAATCAGGGTTCCAAACCTGTGGCAAAGGCCGACGATACCCCGTCGAAAACCAGCCGTGACAAGCCTGCCGACAGCAGCGCCAAGCCTGCGGCCGGCGGCGACAAGCCTGCCGCCAGCACACCGGCAGTTGCCGATAGCGGCAATCCTTTGCCTGCCAACCCGCCGGCCAAGGCTGATGACAGCGCCAGCAAGAGTGATGACGACAAGCCCGCCGACCCAAGCCTGGTGCAACAGCCGGTGGTTGACCCGGTCGTAGACCCCGCGTTGGTGGCGACGGTCACGCCAGTCGCCGTGCCAGTGCCGGTGGCTCCGGCAACCGTCGCGCCTGTGGTTGATGAAAAGGCTCAGCCCGTGGCCGCAGCACCGCTTGCCGTGACCGATGAGGTCAAGGCACCAGCGTTCGACCCCGCCAGCGACCCTCTCGACGCAATGCCGGCCGTGCGCCTGGCGATGGAGCAGGGCGGTCACGTCTCGGCCAGTAGCCAGGCCCCCCAGAAAAGCGCACCGCCGCCGGACCTGGACCAGCCGACCGCCGCCCAGAATTTCAGTGCCGGCCTGGCCAGTATGGTCGACCAGCAAGCCGCCAAGGACAGCACTGACCAGGGTGGTGACAAAGCCTTCGGCGGGCTGATCGAAGACGGCCTCAAAGACCTCAAGGGCGCCAGCAGCGACACCCGCGTCGATGACTTCGCCAATCGTCTGGCTGCCTTGACCCAGGCCGCCACGCCGAAAACCGCAAACGCCCTGCCGCCGGTGACCAACGCACCGCTGGCCATGCACCAGAGCGGCTGGACCGAGGAAGTGGTCAACCGCGTGATGTACCTGTCCAGCGCCAACCTCAAGTCGGCGGAGATCCAACTGCAACCGGCCGAACTCGGGCGCCTGGACATCAAAGTCAATATGACGGCGGACCAGCAAGCCCAGGTCAGCTTCATGAGCGGCCATGCGGTGGTGCGCGAGGCGCTGGAAAGCCAATCCGGGCGCTTGCGTGAGATGTTTGCCCAGCAGGGCATGGGGCAGGTGGATGTGAACGTGTCGGACCAGTCCCGTGGCCAGGAGCAGCAGCAACAGCAGAATCAGGCGCGGGGTATCAGCAGCAGCGGACGTGGTGACAGTGGCGACAGCACTGCCCATGCCGAAGTGGCTGAAGCAGTGACGCCTGTGATCTCCAACGTCATCGGCTCCAGCGCCGTCGACTACTACGCCTGACCTGAACCTGTCGCGGGACAAAATGTGGGAGCGGGCTTGCTCGCGAATGCGGTGTGTCAGTCAATACATCTGTCACTGACACACCGCATTCGCGAGCAAGCCCGCTCCCACATTTGATTGGTGGTGCTGGCTCTGCCCAATTACCAGACAACTCTGGCATAACACTTGCTCTTGCCTTTCCGTAGATCTATGAATCCCCGAATAGTGACGGATTATTGGCATGGCGAAGAGCGACGACGCAGCAAAACCACCCGCAGGCAAAGGCAAGCTCAAGCTTATCCTGATGATTGTCGTGGGCCTGATCCTGGCCATTGGCGCCTCGGTGGGTGGCACTTGGTACATCATGCACAGCAGCGCGAGCAAACCGGCGCCTGCGGCCGAAACCGCCAGCAACGTCAAGCAACCGGCAATCTTCGAGCCGATGCTCCCGGCCTTTGTCGCCAACTTCAATCAGAACGGCCGCCAGCGCTACCTGCAAGTGAGCATCACCTTGCTCGCGCGCAACCAGGCTGACCTGGAAGCCCTCAAGGTGCACATGCCGGTGATCCGCAACAACCTGGTGATGCTGTTCTCCGGGCAGAGCTTCGATGCCCTGGCCACCCCGGTCGGCCAGGAAATGCTGCGCCAGAAGGTCACTGCCAGCGTGCAGGAAGTGGCCCAGAAAGAGCTCGGCAAAGTCGTGATCGAGCAGGCGCTCTTCACTAACTTCGTATTGCAGTAGGATCACGACATGGCCGTGCAAGACCTGCTGTCCCAGGATGAAATCGACGCGCTGTTGCATGGCGTCGACGATGGTCTGGTGCAGACCGAAATGGCTGCCGAACCCGGCAGCGTCAAAAGTTATGACCTGACCAGCCAGGATCGCATCGTCCGTGGACGTATGCCGACCCTGGAGATGATCAACGAACGTTTCGCCCGTTACACCCGCATCAGCATGTTCAACATGCTGCGCCGCTCGGCGGACGTGGCGGTCGGTGGCGTGCAGGTGATGAAGTTCGGTGAATACGTGCACTCGCTGTACGTGCCCACCAGCCTCAACCTGGTCAAGATCAAGCCGCTGCGCGGCACCGCGCTGTTCATCCTTGACGCCAAGCTGGTGTTCAAGCTGGTGGACAACTTCTTCGGCGGCGACGGCCGTCACGCCAAGATCGAAGGCCGTGAATTCACCCCCACCGAACTGCGGGTGGTGCGCATGGTGCTGGAGCAAGCCTTCATCGACTTGAAGGAAGCCTGGCAGGCGATCATGGAAGTCAATTTCGAGTACATCAACTCGGAAGTGAACCCGGCCATGGCCAACATCGTCGGCCCCAGCGAAGCCATTGTGGTGTCCACGTTCCACATCGAACTCGATGGCGGTGGCGGCGACCTGCACGTGACCATGCCGTACTCGATGATCGAGCCGGTGCGCGAGATGCTCGACGCCGGTTTCCAGTCCGACCTGGACGATCAGGACGAGCGTTGGGTCAAGGCCCTGCGCGAAGACCTGCTGGATGTGGACGTGCCGCTCAGCGCCACCGTGGCCCGTCGCCAATTGCGCCTGCGTGACATCCTGCACATGCAGCCGGGTGATGTGATCCCTGTGGAATTGCCGGAAGAAATGATCATGCGCGCCAATGGCGTGCCGTCATTCAAGGTCAAGCTCGGTTCCCACAAGGGCAACCTGGCACTGCAAGTGATCGAGCCGATCAACCGTCGCTGATCCAACCCTAATTTATGAATGCTTGCTCCGCCGAGGACATGTAATGGCTACCGAACACGAAAACACTTCCGCCGAAGACCAGGCCCTGGCTGACGAATGGGCTGCGGCCCTGGAAGAAACTGGCGAAGTCGGCCAGGACGACATCGACGCGCTGCTGGCCGCTGACGCCGCCACCGCGCCGGCCGGCAACCGCTTGCAGATGGAAGAATTCGGCAGCGTGCCGAAGAACCACGAGCCGGTGAGCCTCGATGGCCCGAACCTGGACGTGATCCTCGACATCCCGGTGTCGATCTCCATGGAAGTCGGCAGCACCGACATCAACATCCGCAACCTGCTGCAACTCAACCAGGGTTCGGTGATCGAGCTCGATCGCCTGGCCGGTGAGCCGCTGGACGTACTGGTCAATGGCACCCTGATCGCCCACGGCGAAGTGGTGGTGGTCAACGAAAAGTTCGGCATCCGCCTGACCGACGTGATCAGCCCGAGCGAACGCATCAAGAAGTTGCGCTGATATGAAGCGGCTGATGCTCGCACTGTTGCTCGCGCTGCCGTTGAGCGTGTTGGCGGCGGAGCCCGTGGCCCAGGCCGCGGCGGCACCGGTCGGCAGTGGCGTCGGTGGCCAGTTGACCCAACTGGTGCTGGGCCTGTTGCTGGTGGTCGGCTTGATCTTCGTGCTCGCCTGGCTGATGCGCCGCGTGCAGAACGTCGGCCCGGGCAACGCCCAGGTGATCGAACTGATCGGCTCGCGCGCCCTGGGCCCGCGTGATCGGCTGGTGCTGGTGCAGGTGGGTGAGGAGCAGATCCTGCTCGGCCTCACCCCCGGCCGCATCACTCCGCTGCATGTGCTCAAGACGCCCGTCAACGTGGATCAGACCCAGTCCGCCACGCCAGAATTCGCCCAGCGCCTGATGGAGTTGTTGGGCAAGGATCAGAAGGATAAGAAGTAATGCGCGTTTTCTTGACGCTCATGCTGTTGCTGGCTGCGCCACTGGCGTTCGCCGCCGACCCGTTGTCGATCCCGGCGATTACCCTGGGCACCAACGCCGCCGGCGCCCAGGAATATTCGGTCAGCCTGCAGATCCTGCTGATCATGACTGCGCTGAGTTTCATCCCGGCGTTTGTCATGCTGATGACCAGTTTCACGCGGATCATCATCGTGTTCTCGATCCTGCGCCAGGCCCTCGGCTTGCAGCAGACGCCGTCGAACCAGATCCTCACCGGCATGGCCCTGTTCCTGACGATGTTCATCATGGCGCCGGTGTTCGACAAGGTGAACCAGCAAGCCCTGCAGCCTTACCTCGCCGAAACCATCACTGCCCAAGTCGCGATCGACAAGGCCCAGGGGCCGATCAAGGACTTCATGCTGTCGCAGACCCGCTCCAGCGACCTGGAGCTGTTCATGCGCCTGTCCAAGCGCACCGATATCGCCACCCCGGACCAGGCGCCGTTGACCATCCTGGTGCCGGCGTTCGTCACCTCCGAATTGAAGACCGCGTTCCAGATCGGCTTCATGATCTTTATCCCGTTCCTGATCATCGACCTGGTGGTGGCGAGCGTGCTGATGGCCATGGGGATGATGATGCTGTCGCCGCTGATCATCTCGTTGCCGTTCAAAATCATGCTGTTTGTGCTGGTGGACGGCTGGGCGCTGATTATCGGCACGCTCGCCGGCAGTTTCGGAGGGGTATAGCGCCATGACGCCAGAAGTCGCCGTTGACCTGTTCCGTGAAGCGCTGTGGCTGACCACCATGATGGTTGCCGTGCTGGTGGTACCAAGCCTGTTGGTGGGCCTGTTGGTGGCGATGTTCCAGGCCGCGACCCAGATCAACGAACAGACCTTGAGCTTCCTGCCGCGCCTGCTGGTGATGCTGATCACCCTGATCGTCGCCGGCCCGTGGCTGGTGCAAACCTTCATGGAATACATCCTGCAGTTGTACGGCAGTATTCCGCAGTTGATCGGCTGAGCCGATGCAATCCTTGCTGGCATTGACCGACACCCAGATCAGTACCTGGGTGGCGTCCTTCATTCTGCCGCTGTTTCGCGTGACGGCGATGTTGATGGCCATGCCGGTGTTCGGCACGACCCTGGTGCCGCGCCGGGTGCGCCTGTATTTCGCGGTGGCGATCACCGTGGTGCTGGTCCCCGGCTTGCCGCCGATGCCACCTGTGAATGCGCTCGATCTCAGCGCCTTGCTGCTGATCGCCGAGCAGGTGCTGATCGGCGCCATGCTGGGCTTCTCCCTGCAACTGTTCTTCCAGGCGTTTGTGATCGCCGGGCAAATCATCTCGATCCAGATGGGCATGGGCTTCGCGTCCATGGTCGACCCCACCAACGGCGTGTCGGCAGCGGTGATCGGGCAATTCCTGACCATGCTGGTGACCTTGTTGTTCCTTGCCATGAACGGCCACCTGGTGGCGTTCGAAGTGCTGACAGAGAGCTTCACCACCTTGCCGGTGGGCTCGGGGCTGGTGGTCAACCATTTCTGGGAGATGGTCGGGCGTCTCGGTTGGGTGCTGGGCGCCTCGCTGCTGCTGGTGTTGCCCGCGATCACGGCGCTGCTGGTGGTCAACATCGCGTTTGGCGTGATGACCCGCGCAGCGCCGCAACTGAACATTTTCTCGATTGGTTTCCCGTTGACCCTGGTGTTGGGCATGGGGATTTTCTGGATCGGCCTGGCCGACATTCTCAATCAGTATCAACCGCTGGCGTCCGACGCCTTGCAGTTCTTACGTGATCTGGCACGGGCGCGCTGAGCCATGGCCGAGAGCGAGAGCGGTCAGGACAAGACAGAAGACCCCACGGAGAAACGCAAAAAGGACTCCAGGGAAAAGGGCGAGATCGCCCGCTCGAAAGAGCTGAATACCGTGGCGACCATGATGGCCGGCGCCGGCGCCCTGCTGATCTACGGCGGTGGCCTGGCGCTGGATTTGATGGAGTTGATGAAACACAACTTCAGCTTGCCCCGCGAAGTGCTGCTGAACCCTGGCGCGATGGGCCAGTACCTGCTGCATTCGGGCAAGATCGCGATTCTGGCGGTGCAGCCGATCCTGATCACCTTGCTGTTGGCCGCGCTGATCGGCCCGGTCGCCCTTGGCGGCTGGCTGTTCGCGGCCGGCAGCATGGCGCCCAAATTCAGCCGCATGAACCCCGCTGCCGGGCTCAAGCGCATGTTTTCGGCCAAGGCGCTGGTGGAGTTGCTCAAGGCCTTGGCCAAATTCATCCTGATCCTGTTCGTCGCGCTGATGGTATTGACGTCCGACATCGACGACCTGCTGCGCATCGCCCACGAGCCGCTGGAGTCGGCGATCATCCACAGCGTGCAGGTGGTGGGGTGGAGCGCGCTGTGGATGGCCGCCGGGCTGATCATCATTGCTGCCGTGGATGCGCCGATCCAGCTGTGGGAAAGCCACAAGAAACTGCTGATGACCAAGCAGGAAGTGCGCGATGAACACAAGGACCAGGAAGGGCGTCCCGAGGTCAAACAGCGCATTCGCCAACTGCAGCGGGAAATGTCCCAGCGCAAGATGATGGCCTCGGTGCCCGACGCCGACGTGATCATCACCAACCCGACCCACTACGCCGTGGCGCTCAAGTACGACCCGGAAAAAGGCGGCGCGCCGATGCTGTTGGCCAAGGGCAGTGACTTTACCGCACTGAAAATCCGCGAAATCGCTGTGGCCAACGACATCCTGCTGCTGGAGTCGCCGGCACTGGCGCGGTCGATCTTCTACTCCACCGACCTCGACCAGGAAATCCCGGCCGGGCTTTACCTGGCGGTGGCGCAGGTGTTGGCCTATGTCTATCAGATCCGCCAATACCGCGCGGGCAAAGGCAAGCGGCCTGATCCGCTCAAGGACCTG
The DNA here is from genome assembly GCF_020515815.1 of Pseudomonas sp. AF03-9. Lineage (NCBI taxonomy): Bacteria > Pseudomonadati > Pseudomonadota > Gammaproteobacteria > Pseudomonadales > Pseudomonadaceae > Pseudomonas > Pseudomonas sp. AF03-9. The sequence goes on from NZ_JAHPJF010000002.1 coordinate 327,897, forward strand.
CCGATTCCCCCGGATTTACGCCGCGACTCCTGATATTTCCCCTTACCCTGTAGTGAGCGCGCTTGCCCCGCGCTGGGTGGCGAAGCCGCCCTAAATCCCGACACCTCGGTCTTCCTGAAACATAGCGGCGTCCCGTTTGGGGCGGCTTCGCCACCCAGCGCGGGCAAGCCCGCTCACTACGGCAATCGCATGCGTACCGTTCGTCGTAAATCCTTGCTGACCTGTCAACTCTGACAGTAGCCAGCCTGCGCGTCCCGCGTTTCCATGGCAGCAGAAACTGCGTGTAGGAACAAGCAGCGAGGTAGCAATGAAGTGGGTGACCGGAACCGTCAGGTTTTACAGCAGTGAGACAGGGGAAGGGGTCATCGCAATGGATGGCGGGAGTGAGCAGGTGCGGGTAGACCTCACCAGCTCGGCCGGGGTTCGGCTCAAGGTTGGGCAGCGGGTGCGATTTGGCAGGATTCATCGTCCCCGGGGCATCTTTGCAGTCAACGTCACACTGATCTCGGGTTTTTGAATGAGATGTCGGGAGAGCGGCAATGGCGACAGGCACGGTGAAGTGGTTCAACGCAGAAAAGGGCTTTGGGTTTATCCAGCAGGAAGCTGGTACGGATGTTTTTGTCCACTATTCGGCGATTGAGGCCAGCGGATTCAAGAGCCTTACTGAAGGGCAAAAGGTCGAGTTCGAGATAACGCCCGGACAAAAAGGGCCGCAGGCTGCAAACGTACGGGTCGTGTAAAAAAACGGTACTCGTCTGACTTGGGTAAAAGTTGGAAGGCTTCTTGCAATACCGCCTTCAAGTCGCCTCCCGGCGTCAAAACTTTGCTTCAAGGAACACGAGGAATACCGGTGGTAGATCGCTCTCAAATGTTCAGCACGGCCCGTGGCACCCTGACTGACCTGTCGCGGGGCAATCTGGGTGTGCCGTTGCTGTTACTGGTGATGCTGGCAATGATGATGTTGCCGATGCCGCCGTTCCTGCTGGATGTGTTCTTCACCTTCAACATCGCCCTGTCCGTCGTAGTCCTGCTGGTCTGCGTATACGCGCTGCGGCCGTTGGATTTCGCGGTATTCCCGACGATCCTGCTGGTGGCAACCCTGTTGCGCCTGGCGCTCAACGTGGCGTCGACCCGCGTGGTGATGCTTCACGGCCAGGACGGCCACGCCGCCGCCGGTAAGGTGATCCAGGCCTTTGGTGAGGTGGTGATCGGCGGTAACTACGTGGTCGGTATCGTGGTGTTCGCGATCCTGATGATCATCAACTTCGTCGTGGTGACCAAGGGGGCCGGGCGGATTTCCGAGGTGAGCGCACGGTTCACCCTCGATGCGATGCCCGGCAAGCAGATGGCGATCGACGCCGACCTCAACGCCGGCCTGATCGACCAGAACCAAGCCAAGACTCGCCGCCTGGAAGTCGCCCAGGAAGCCGAGTTCTACGGTTCCATGGACGGTGCCAGCAAGTTCGTGCGCGGTGACGCCATCGCCGGCCTGCTGATTCTGTTCATCAACCTGATCGGTGGCATGGCCGTCGGTATCTTCCAGCACGGCATGACCTTCGGCGATGCGGGCAAGGTGTACGCCTTGCTGACCATCGGTGACGGTTTAGTGGCGCAATTGCCATCACTGTTGTTATCCACAGCTGCCGCGATCATGGTGACCCGTGCCTCGGGCTCCGAAGACATGGGCAAGCAGATCAGCCGGCAGATGTTTGCCTCGCCCAAGGCCCTGGCCGTGGCGGCGGGCATCATGGCGATCATGGGCATCGTGCCGGGCATGCCCCACGTATCGTTCCTGAGCATGGCGGCCCTGGCAGGCGGCGCGGCGTACCTGTTCTGGAGAAAGCAAAACGCGGTCAAGGTCCAGGCCCTGCAAGAGGTGGCGCGCCAGCAGGAACTGCTGCCGTCCCCGGCCCGCGCCTCGGAAACCAAGGAGCTGGGCTGGGACGACGTGACCCCGATCGACATGATCGGCCTGGAAGTCGGCTACCGCCTGATCCCGCTGGTGGACCGCAACCAGGGCGGCCAGCTGCTGGCGCGGATCAAGGGCGTGCGCAAGAAATTGTCCCAGGACCTGGGCTTCCTGATGCCCACCGTGCACATCCGCGACAACCTCGACCTGGCCCCCAGTGCCTACCGCCTGACCCTGATGGGCGTGATCCTCGCCGAAGCCGAGATCTACCCGGACCGCGAGTTGGCGATCAACCCCGGCCAGGTATTCGGCAGCCTCAATGGCATTACCGCCAAAGATCCGGCTTTTGGCCTGGAAGCGGTGTGGATCGAAATCAGCCAACGCAGCCAGGCGCAGTCCCTGGGCTACACCGTGGTTGACGCCAGCACCGTGGTCGCCACCCACCTCAACCAGATCTTGTACAAGCACTCCCACGAGCTGATCGGCCACGAGGAAGTCCAGCAATTGATGGGTTTGCTGGCCAAGGCTTCGCCAAAACTCGCAGAAGAGCTGGTGCCGGGCGTGCTGTCGCTGTCGCAGTTGCTCAAGGTGTTGCAGGCGCTGCTGGCCGAACAGGTGCCGGTGCGCGACATTCGCAGCATCGCCGAGGCCGTCGCCAACAATGCCGCCAAGAGTCAAGATACCGCCGCGCTGGTGGCGGCGGTGCGTGTCGGATTGTCTCGCGCCATCGTGCAAAGCATTGTAGGGACTGAGTCTGAGCTGCCTGTGATCACCTTGGAGCCAAGGTTGGAACAAATATTGCTCAATAGTATTCAGAAGGCAGGACAAGGCCAGGAAGAGGGCGTTCTGCTGGAGCCAAGCATGGCTGAAAAACTGCAGCGTTCGTTGATCGACGCCGCACAACGCCAGGAAATGCAGGGCCATCCGGTGATTCTGCTGGTGGCCGGCCCCGTCCGGGCGATGTTGTCGCGGTTTGGACGCCTGGCAGTTCCGAATTTGCACGTTTTGGCTTATCAGGAAATTCCTGACAACAAGCAAGTGACTATCGTCGCGACAGTAGGGCCCAACGGCTGAGGTAGTGGGTTATGCAAGTGAAGCGTTTTTTCGCCGCCGATATGCGTCAGGCCATGAAACTGGTGCGTGATGAGCTGGGCGCCGATGCCGCGATTATCGGTAACCGTCGTATTGCCGGCGGTGTCGAGCTGACGGCTGCCTTGGATTACACGCCTTCGGCGCTGGCGCCGCGTGTGCCGAACATGGAACTCGAAGACGAGCTGCGCAAGACCGCCTCGCGCATTGTGTCGGCCCAGGCCGAACTGAGCATGCGCGGCGACAGCGATGCCACCACCAATCGCCAGTTGTTCGCCGGCCTGCCGCTGACCGCTGCGGAGCCCTTGGTTGAGCCCACCTTCACCGAACCACCGCGTCCTGCAGCGCCGCCACCGGCGGGCGCAGTCGACCAGCGTGTGTTCGACTCGATGCGCTTTGAACTCAATGGCCTGCGTGAGCTACTGGAAGTGCAGCTGGGCTCCCTGGCGTGGACACAGTTGCAAGGCAGCAAGCCGGCCCAGGCCAACCTGTGGCGCCGCCTGCAACGCATTGGCCTGTCCGGCCCGTTGTCCCGCGACCTGCTGGCACTGACCACCGAAATCGAGGAGCCTCGCCAAGCCTGGCGCATGCTGTTGGCGCACTTGGCGCGGATGATCGTCACCCCGGAAATCGAGCCCCTGGAAGAGGGCGGTGTGATCGCCATGGTCGGCCCTGCCGGCATGGGCAAGACCACCACGCTGGCCAAGCTGGCCGCGCGTTATGTGCTCAAGTACGGCGCGCACAACATCGCGCTGGTGAGCATGGACAGCTACCGCATCGGCGCCCAGGAGCAGCTCAAGACCCTGGGCCGTATCCTCAATGTGTCGGTAACCCACGTCGACCCGGGCCAGTCCCTGGCCAACGCCCTCGATCCGCTGCTGCGCAAGCGCGTGGTGCTGATCGACACCGCCGGCCTGCAGGCCAGCGATCCGGCGCTGCGCATGCAACTGGAAAGCCTGGCCGGGCGTGGCATCAAGTCGAAAAATTACCTGGTGCTTGCAACCACCAGCCAGAAACAGGTTCTTACCGCTGCATACCACAGCTACAAACGTTGCGGTCTGGCCGGCTGCATCCTGACTAAACTGGATGAGACGGCGAGCCTGGGCGAAGTATTGAGCCTGGCGATCAGCCATGAATTACCGGTCGCCTACCTGACCGACGGGCCGCGGATCCCGGATGATTTGCATCTGCCGCGCCGTCATCAGTTGGTCAGCCGTGCTGTCAGCGTGCAAATGCAAGAAGAGCCTAGCGAGGAAGCGATGGCCGATATGTTCGCCGACCTCTACCACAACCCGGCAAAGCGGGTGGGTTGAGGGCAGGGCGAACACCGTGAAATGTATCTACATCGTTGGTCTGCAAGCGATTCACGCGGCCAAGCCATGTAGCCTGCGTCTAAGCAAGACAAGGTAAAGAAATAAAATGGGCAGCATGCATCCCGTACAGGTGATCGCGGTGACCGGCGGCAAAGGTGGCGTCGGGAAAACTAACGTGTCAGTGAATTTGTCCCTGGCCCTGGCAGAGCTTGGCCGTCGGGTCATGTTGCTGGATGCTGACCTGGGTCTGGCGAACGTCGACGTTCTGCTGGGGCTGACGCCCAAACACACCCTCGCCGATGTGATCGAGGGCCGCTGCGAGCTGCGTGATGTGCTGCTCCAGGGGCCTGGCGGGATCCGCATCGTACCGGCTGCCTCCGGCACCCAGAGCATGGTGCACCTGAGCCCGGCGCAGCATGCCGGCCTGATCCAGGCGTTCAGCGACATTGGCGACAACCTCGACGTGCTGGTGATCGACACCGCCGCCGGGATCGGCGAGTCGGTGGTCAGCTTCGTGCGCGCCGCGCAGGAAGTCTTGCTGGTGGTCTGCGATGAACCCACCTCGATCACCGATGCCTACGCCCTGATCAAATTGCTTAACCGTGACTACGGCATGAACCGCTTCCGCGTCCTGGCCAACATGGCCCAGAGCCCGCAGGAAGGGCGCAACCTGTTCGCCAAGTTGACCAAGGTCACGGATCGCTTTCTTGATGTCGCCTTACAATACGTAGGCGCAGTTCCCTATGACGAGTGCGTGCGCAAGGCCGTGCAAAAGCAGCGTGCGGTCTATGAAGCGTTCCCTCGTTCGAAGTGCGCACTGGCGTTCAAGGCTATTGCTCAGAAGGTCGATACTTGGCCATTGCCCGCCAATCCCCGGGGGCATCTGGAGTTTTTCGTCGAGCGATTGGTGCATCAGACGAGCGCGGGACCTGTGCTATGACATCCAGCGGCTACAACCTTTACAAGAAGTCGGCACGTGACAGCCAGGGCGAATTGATCGAGCGCTATGCGCCGCTGGTCAAGCGCATCGCCTATCACCTGCTGGCGCGCCTGCCGGCGAGTGTGCAGGTCGAAGACTTGATCCAGGCCGGCATGATCGGCCTGCTTGAAGTGTCGACCAAATACGATGCGAGCAAGGGTGCCAGTTTCGAGACGTACGCGGGCATCCGTATCCGTGGCGCGATGCTCGATGAGGTGCGTAAAGGTGATTGGGCGCCGCGGTCGGTACACCGCAATACGCGCATGGTCAGTGACGCAATTCGTGCAATTGAAGCAAAAACCGGTCGCGACGCTAAAGATCACGAAGTTGCGGCCGAACTCCAATTGAGTCTCGACGATTATTACGGGATTTTGAACGATACCTTGGGCAGCCGCCTGTTCAGCTTCGACGACCTGCTACAGGACGGCGAACACGAAGGGCTGCACGAGGACGGCGCGAGTGCACATCTTGAGCCGTCGCGCGACTTGGAGGATGAACGCTTCCAGGGCGCGTTGGCGGACGCGATTGCCAATTTGCCGGAGCGTGAGCGACTGGTGTTGGCGCTGTACTACGACGAAGAGCTGAACCTCAAGGAAATCGGTGAGGTCCTGGGGGTCAGCGAATCGCGTGTCAGCCAGCTGCATAGCCAGTGCGCAGCCCGCTTGCGGGGGCGGTTGGGAGAGTGGCGCGCGCGCTGACAGGCAGTGTGGGGACACTGCAGACGAGACCGTGAAGGCGTGACGCTTTTGCGGTTTTGCGCCGTGGTGCCCTGGGCAGTCCTTTTTGTGTAACGCCTGTTGATTGAAATGGCGCGTCCAGGTGCTGGGCGCGTTTAAGACTGCTTGGAGGTCGAATTGGACAAGAACATGAAAATCCTCATCGTTGATGACTTCTCAACGATGCGGCGGATCATTAAAAACCTGTTGCGTGACCTTGGGTTCACAAACACGGTCGAGGCGGATGACGGCCTTACGGCGATTCCGATCCTCAACAGCGGGAGCATCGACTTTCTGGTAACCGACTGGAACATGCCGGGCATGACCGGTATCGACCTGCTGCGTCACGTGCGTGCCGACGAAAAGCTGCGCGGCCTGCCCGTGTTGATGGTGACCGCCGAAGCCAAGCGTGAACAGATCATCGAAGCCGCCCAAGCCGGGGTAAACGGTTACGTGGTCAAACCTTTCACTGCATTGGCCTTGAAAGAGAAGATCGAAAAAATCTTCGAACGCATCCACGGCTAATGCCATCGCGGGGGAGCTATGGAGCATAAAGAAACATCACAGGGAGACTTCGAGTCGACCCTGAAAAAGCATGCTCACCAGTTGGTCGACAGCCTTGAGAGAGGCCAGTTCGGCGACGCGGTGCAGTTGATCCATGAGCTCAACCAGACCCGTGACCGCGGCCTGTACCAGGAAGTGGGCAAGCTCACGCGTGAGCTGCATAGTGCGATCGTCAATTTCCAGATCGACCCGCACATGCCCCAGGCCGAAGAGATCTCGCAGATCACCGATGCCACCGAGCGCCTGTCCTATGTGGTCAGGCTGACTGAGGCAGCGGCCAACCGCACCATGGACCTGGTGGAAAACGCCACGCCTCTGGTCAATGGCATGGCCACCGAAGCCCAGGCCTTGAGCCACGACTGGGGTCGCTTCATGCGCCGCGAAGTCGGGGCCGAAGAGTTTCGTGAGTTGGCACGTCGGGTCGAAGGTTTCCTGTCACGCAGTGAGCAGGAAAACCGCATGGTTTCCAGCAACCTCAATGACATTCTGCTGGCCCAGGATTACCAGGACCTCACCGGTCAGGTGATCAAGCGTGTGACCCAATTGGTCACCGAAGTGGAAAGCAATTTGCTCAAATTGGTGCTCATGGCAGGCCAGGTTGACCGTTTTGCCGGCATCGAACATGACCGCGAAGCGATCCTCTCGGAAAAAGATCCACAAAAACATCTCGCCAAGGGTGAAGGTCCGCAGATTCATGCCGATAAACGTGAAGACGTTGTATCGGGTCAAGATGATGTCGATGACCTGTTATCCAGTTTAGGCTTCTAAGGAGCACCCACATGAGCTTCGGCGCCGATGAAGAGATCCTTCAGGATTTCCTTGTAGAGGCCGGCGAAATTTTAGAGCAGTTGTCCGAGCAACTGGTCGAGCTGGAAAGCCGACCGGATGATGCGAACCTGCTCAATGCAATTTTTCGCGGTTTTCATACTGTAAAAGGGGGCGCCGGCTTCCTCCAGCTCCATGAGCTGGTGGAGTGCTGCCACATCGCCGAGAACGTGTTCGACATCCTGCGCAAGGGTGAGCGGCACGTCGACTCGGAGTTGATGGACGTGATTCTCGAAGCACTGGATGCGGTCAACGGCATGTTCAGCCAAGTGCGTGAACGTGCCCCGATCACCGCAGCTACGCCGGAACTGCTGGCCGCCCTGGCGCGCTATGCCGAGCCTGCCGACATGTCGGCGGCACCGGTGGCTGAAGCTGTGCCGGAACCTGTGGCAGAGCCCGAAGCGGACGTGACCGACAGCGAGTTCGAGCAACTGCTCAACTCCCTCAGCGCGGTCAAGGCCGAGGCTGAAGCTCCGGCAGCGCCCGTTGCGGCGCCGACGGGTGAAGACATTACCGACGCTGAATTCGAATCGCTGCTCGACCAGCTGCACGGCAAAGGCCAGTTCGCCGCCGACGCGGTGGCACCTGCCGCGCCGACCGAAACGCCTGCCGAAGCGCCAGCCGCCTCGACCAGCACCGACATCACCGACGACGAATTTGAAGCGTTGCTCGACCAGCTGCATGGCAAGGGCACGTTTGCGGCCGACGCCTTGCCCGCCGTCGCAGCCACCGCGCCAACCGCGGCGGCTGCCACGCCTGCCGCACCTGCCGCACCTGCCGGCGACGGACTGATCTCCGATCACGAGTTCGAGTCGTTGCTGGACGAACTGCACGGCAAAGGCAAGTTCACCGAAGTGGGTGCGACGGCCAAGGTCGCCACGCCAGCGCCAGCAGCGGCGGCGAAAGCTGCGACTCCGGCAGCCGCCAAACCGGCTCCCGCGCCTGCTGCGGCGCCCGCCGCCGCCCCTGCACGTGCCGCGGCACCTGTACCGGCTGGCGCTGAAAAACCTGCCAGTGAAGCCGAAACCACCGTGCGGGTTGATACCGCACGCCTGGACGACATCATGAACATGGTCGGCGAACTGGTGCTGGTGCGTAACCGCCTGGTGCGCCTGGGCCTGAACAGCGGCGACGAGGCCATGCAGAAGGCCGTGTCGAACCTCGACGTGGTCACCGCCGACCTGCAAACCGCCGTGATGAAAACGCGGATGCAGCCGATCAAGAAAGTCTTCGGCCGCTTCCCGCGCCTGGTTCGCGACCTCGCGCGCCAGCTCAAGAAAGAAATCAACCTGGAACTGGTGGGTGAAGAAACCGACCTCGACAAAAACCTTGTCGAGGCCCTGGCCGACCCGCTGGTCCACTTGGTGCGCAACGCCGTCGACCACGGCGTGGAAACCCCGGAAGAACGCGAAGCCTCGGGCAAGTCCCGTGGCGGCAAGGTGATCCTGGCGGCCGAGCAAGAAGGCGACCATATCCTGCTGTCGATTACCGATGACGGCAAAGGCATGGACCCGACCATCCTGCGCAATATCGCGGTCAAGCGTGGCGTGATGGACAAGGACGCCGCCGACCGCCTGACCGACACCGAGTGCTACAACCTGATCTTCGCCCCGGGCTTCTCGACCAAGACCGAGATCTCCGACGTGTCCGGCCGTGGCGTCGGCATGGACGTGGTGAAGACCAAGATCAGCCAGCTCAACGGCTCGATCAATATCTACTCGACCAAGGGCCAGGGCTCGAAGATCGTGATCAAGGTGCCGTTGACCTTGGCGATCATGCCGACCCTGATGGTGATGCTGGGCAACCAGGCGTTCGCCTTCCCGCTGGTCAACGTCAACGAGATCTTCCACCTTGACCTGTCGCGCACCAACGTGGTCGACGGCCAGGAAGTGGTAATCGTGCGTGACAAGGCGTTGCCACTGTTCTACCTCAAGCGCTGGCTGGTGGCTTCGGCTGCCCATGAAGAGCAGCGCGAAGGCCATGTGGTGATTCTTTCCGTGGGCACCCAGCGTATCGGCTTTGTCGTCGATCAACTGGTTGGCCAGGAAGAAGTGGTGATCAAGCCTTTGGGCAAAATGCTGCAGGGAACCCCGGGCATGTCGGGTGCGACCATCACCGGTGACGGTCGGATCGCGCTGATTCTCGATGTTCCGAGCATGCTCAAGCGTTACGCCGCTCGGCGTATTTGATTCTGGTGGGGTAGGGCGGTTCGCCCGCCCCGCCTAACGGAGTGTTTATGGCAGTCAAGGTCCTGGTGGTGGACGATTCGGGTTTCTTCCGCCGCCGCGTCTCGGAAATTCTTTCCGCCGATCCAAGCATCCAGGTGGTCGGCACGGCCACCAACGGCAAAGAGGCGATTGATCAAGCCATTGCGTTGAAGCCGGACGTGATCACCATGGACTACGAGATGCCGATGATGGATGGCATCACGGCAGTTCGACACATCATGCAACGCTGCCCGACCCCGGTATTGATGTTCTCCTCGCTGACGCACGAAGGCGCCCGGGTAACCCTCGATGCGCTGGACGCTGGTGCGGTGGACTTCCTGCCGAAGAATTTCGAAGACATCTCGCGCAACCCCGAGAAGGTCAAGCAACTGCTGTGCGAGAAAGTCCACAGTATTTCCCGCAGCAACCGTCGCAGCCTGTTCAGCGCACCGGCCCCCGCGCCTGCGCCGACACCGGCGGCTGCCGCATCGGCGAGCACGTTCGGGCGCCCGGCACCCGCTCCGGTTGCCCGGCCTGCGGTGGCAGCACCGGCGCGTGCTGCGGCCGCCACGGCGTACTCGCCAGCGCCGAAACGCAAAGCCTACAAGTTGGTCGCTATCGGCACCTCCACCGGCGGCCCGGTGGCCTTGCAACGCGTGTTGACGCAGTTGCCGGCCAACTTCCCGGCGCCGATCGTGTTGATCCAACACATGCCAGCGGCCTTCACCAAGGCGTTCGCCGAACGCTTGGACAAGCTGTGCCGCATCAGCGTCAAGGAAGCCGAGGATGGTGACATCCTGCGTCCTGGCCTGGCGCTGCTGGCGCCCGGTGGCAAGCAGATGATGGTGGACGGGCGCGGTGCGATCAAAATCCTGCCGGGCGACGAGCGCCTGAACTACAAACCCTGTGTGGACATCACCTTCGGTTCGGCTGCCAAGTCCTACGGCGACAAAGTTCTGGCGGTGGTCCTCACCGGCATGGGCGCCGACGGCCGTGAAGGCGCGCGCCTGCTCAAGCAGGGCGGCAGCGCGATCTGGGCGCAGGACGAAGCCAGCTGCGTGATCTATGGCATGCCCATGGCCATCGTCAAGGCTGAACTGGCCGACGCCGTGTACAGCCTGGACGACATCGGCAAGCATCTGGTGGAGGCCTGCCTCTAATGGATGTGTTGAGCCTGATCGGCATTACCATGGCGTTTGTCGCAATCATCGGCGGCAACTACCTCGAAGGCGGCCACCTCGGCGCCCTCGCCAACGGTCCGGCCGCGTTGATCGTGATTGGCGGCACCGTGGGCGCCGCGTTGTTGCAGTCGCCGTTGAGCTCGTTCAAGCGCGCCATGCAGATCTTGGTGTGGATCATTTTTCCGCCGCGCGTCGACCTGGCCGGCGGCATCGACCGCGTGGTCAACTGGAGCCTCACCGCCCGCAAGGAAGGCCTGCTGGGCCTGGAAGGCGTGGCCGATGCCGAGCCCGACAGCTACGCGCGCAAAGGCCTGCAATTGCTGGTGGACGGCGCCGAACCGGAAGCGATCCGCAGCATCCTGGAGGTGGATTTCTACACCCAGGAGAGCCGTGACATCAATGCCGCCAAAGTCTTTGAAAGCATGGGCGGCTACGCGCCGACCATCGGCATCATTGGTGCGGTGATGGGCCTGATCCACGTGATGGGCAACCTCGCCGATCCGTCGCAACTGGGCAGCGGGATTGCCGTGGCGTTCGTCGCCACCATCTACGGCGTGGCCAGCGCCAACCTGGTGTTGCTGCCGGTGGCGAGCAAGCTCAAGTCCATTGCCCAGCGCCAGTCGCGTTATCGCGAGATGTTGCTCGAAGGCATCCTGTCGATTGCCGAGGGGGAAAACCCACGCTCCATCGAATTGAAGCTCCAGGGCTTCATGGACTGATGGCGATGGTTATCGATCTGTGGCGCACTGGCCTTTGGTGGCGAGCGAGCAAGCTCGCCCGTCACCACCACAACACGCTCGCCAGCCACAGGGAATTGTGTGTTCAGAGAGGTAACTGCCAGTGAGCCGTCGCCGTCGCGAGCCTGAAGAACACGTCAACCACGAACGTTGGCTGGTGTCCTACGCGGACTTCATCACCTTGTTGTTCGCGTTTTTCGTGGTGATGTACTCCATCTCGTCGATCAACGAAGGCAAGTACAAAGTCATTTCCCAGGCGCTGATCGGGGTGTTCAACGACACCGATCGCGCCCTCAAGCCGATTCCCATTGGCGAAGAGCGGCCCAGGACCGTGACCCCGGCCAAGCCGCTGGTCAACGACAGCGACGAAACCGCCGCCGGCGTCGGTGGCACCAGTGACCCACTCAAGAGCATCGCCGACGACATCAGCGCCGCCTTTGGCGACCTGATCAGTTCCAACCAGATGACCGTGCGCGGCAATGAGTTGTGGGTCGAGATCGAACTCAATTCCAGCCTGCTGTTCGCCAGTGCCGATGCGCTGCCCAGCGACCAGGCGTTCACCATCATCGACAAGGTCGCGGCGATCCTCAAACCGTTCGAGAACCCGATCCACGTCGAGGGCTTTACCGATAATTTCCCGATCAGCACCGCGCAGTACCCGACCAACTGGGAGCTGTCCTCGGCGCGGGCGTCGAGCATCGTGCGCATGCTCGCGATGCAGGGTGTAAACCCCGGACGCCTGGCGTCGGTGGGGTATGGTGAGTTCCAGCCAGTGGCGAATAACGCCACGGTAGAAGGCCGCGCCAAGAACCGCCGGGTAGTGCTGGTGGTATCCCGCAACCTGGATGTGCGCCGCAGCCTGACCGGCACCGGCACCGCTAATGCAACACCGGATGCGGCCTTGAAGCGGGCTGGCACACAAACTGCACCGGCCCCTGCAAAGCCGCCGGTGCGTCAGAGCTCCGTCAATTCTCCGTCACCGGCTCAATAACCTATGCAATGTCTCGGTCGCGCCTGTGCCCACCGGGAGGAACTAACCGAATGAGAGTCTGGGCAGTTGCCAATCAAAAAGGTGGAGTCGGCAAGACCACCACCTCCATCGCCTTAGCCGGCTTGCTGGCCGAGGCGGGCAAGCGTGTGGTCGTGGTCGACCTCGACCCCCACGGCTCGATGACCAGCTACTTCGGCTACGACCCGGATGCGCTGGAACACAGCTGCTACGACCTGTTCCTGCACAAAGGCAGTGTGCCGGCCGACCTGCCGGGGCAACTGCTGCTGCCCACCAGCAACGACAACATTTCCCTGTTGCCGTCGAGCACCGCGCTGGCCACCCTTGAGCGCCAGTCGCCGGGGCAGAGCGGCCTGGGCCTGGTGATCGCCAAGACCTTGGCGCAACTGTGGCAGGACTTCGACTACGCCATCATCGACAGCCCGCCGTTGCTCGGCGTGCTGATGGTCAACGCCTTGGCGGCCAGCCAGCAACTGGTGATCCCGGTACAGACCGAGCACCTGGCGGTCAAAGGCCTGGAACGCATGGTCAGCACCCTGGCGATGATCAACCGCTCGCGCAAGCAGGCGCTGCCGTACAGCATCGTGCCGACCTTGTTCGACCGCCGTACCCAGGCGTCCCTCGGCACCTTGCGCGTATTGCGCGATGCCTACCCGGATACCATCTGGAACGGCTACATCCCGGTGGACACGCGCCTGCGTGACGCCAGCCGCGCCGGCCTCACGCCGTCACAGTTCGACGGCAAGAGCCGTGGCGTGATGGCCTACCGCGCGCTGCTCAAACACCTGTTGTCCCAGCAACTTGTGGCGCAGGTGGCTTGATGAACCGTCCTGTCGAACTTAAGACCCGGCCACAACTGGCACTGGAATCCTACCTGGATGCCCTGCTGCAGGAGGCGACCGCCGAAGAGTTGCCCGAGCCGATTCTGGTGCTTGAGCCAGAAAGCACGCTGGATGAATTCCAGTTGGCAGTGCTCGAAGAACAAGCCCGTGATGCCCACGTTGCCCCGGTTGTAGCGCCATTTGAGCCCGTGGTGGTCGCCCCGGTGGTGGTCGAGCCGGTGGTCGAAGTGCACCTGCCGCCGAGCATCACGCCACCGCCGGTCACTGGTGATGGTCGCCCAAGCTGGGCTGCCGAGCCGTTCGAGTGCCTGCTGTTCGACGTCGCCGGCTTGACCCTGGCGGTGCCGCTGGTGTGCCTGGGCTCGATCTACTCTCTGGAAGGCCAAGAGTTGACGCCATTGTTCGGGCAACCGGAGTGGTTCCTCGGCATCCTGCCCAGCCAGGCCGGCAACCTCAAGGTGCTCGACACAGCGCGCTGGGTGATGCCCGACCGCTACCGCGACGACTTCCGCCAGGGTTTGCAATACGTGATCTCGGTGCAGGGCTACGAGTGGGGGCTGGCGGTGCATCAAGTCAGCCGCTCGTTGCGCCTGGACCCGAACGAAATCAAATGGCGCAGCCACCGGGGCCAGCGGCCTTGGCTGGCGGGCACCGTGATCGAACACATGTGCGCATTGCTCGACGTGTCCGAATTGGCCGAGCTGATCGCCAGTGGGGCCGTCAAGTCGATGCCCGGTAACACACGCAGTTGATTGAACAATAAGGGCCGCGCGCAAGTGCGGCCAACGAAGTACACACGCCGTTTCAACGGCATTTGAAGGGGTCAGGGGTATGAACAACAAGTCAGCGTCCGCACAAGGTTTGGATGATCCGATCCTGCAATGGGTAACCTTCAAGCTGGACAACGAGTCCTATGGCATCAACGTAATGCGCGTGCAGGAAGTGCTGCGCTACACCGAGATCGCGCCGGTACCGGGTGCGCCGAGCTACGTGCTGGGCATCATCAACCTGCGCGGCAACGTGGTGACGGTGATCGACACCCGCCAGCGTTTTGGCCTGGTGCCGACCGAAGTCAACGACAACACCCGTATCGTCATCATCGAAGCCGACAAGCAAGTGGTCGGGATCATGGTCGACAGCGTGGCGGAAGTGGTTTACCTGCGCCAATCGGAAGTGGAAACCGCGCCGAACGTCGGTAACGAAGAATCTGCCAAGTTCATCCAGGGCGTGTGCAACAAGAACGGCGAACTGCTGATTCTGGTTGAGCTGGACAAGATGATGAGCGAAGAAGAATGGTCGGATCTGGAGAACATCTGATTGTTTCTTGAAGCGGCAGTGATCGTCCTGGCCCTGTTGTGGGTCGGGACGTTGGCCTTCCTGCTGCGCTATTTGCGCCAGCAACGGGAAGTGGCCCTGCAACAGGCCGAGCGCGACGCCGTGCGCGACCGGCGTGTGGTCGAGCTGGCCAAGCGTGTCGATCACTTCCAGCAAAGTGCGGTGCGGGTCGGGGACGAGGTGCATGAACTGCGCGCGATCCTCGCACCGTTGCCGGACAAGCTGGCGCAGATCGAGCAGCGTGATCCGTCGAGCCTGTCGTTTGCCCAGGCGGCGAAGCTGGTGGGCATGGGCGCGACGGTGGATGAGCTGACCCAGTCTTGCGGCCTGACCCAGGCCGAGGCGCAGTTGATGAGCAAGTTGCACAAGAGCTGATCCTTGGTTTCATCCCAACTGTAGTGAGCGGGCTTGCCCCGCGCTGGGTGGCGAAGCCGCCCCAATCCAGGTACCTCGGTCTTCCTGAAAAACCGCGTCGGCCCGTTTGGGGCGGCTGCGCCACCCAGCGCGGGGCAAGCCCGCTCACTACAGTTGTGTAGATCGGGATATGAAGCTGTACAAAAGTTGAATTTTTGTCGAGTCTGGAGAAATCAGCTCTAGGCCTCGAGATAGAGCCTTCAACACTAAAATCCGAGCCTTTCCCACCCCCCGTTTTTGCGAAATGTGTCACAAGGCCATACATCCCGATGGCACTTTTATGTCTTTGTGGTGACCAACCTGCGCATGTAGGAAGTTTCACTCACAAGGATGCGAAATGTCTTTCGACGCTCTACCTAGAACAAAACCCTCTGTTTTGCTGCAGTCTTGCGTCGCCACCTGCTCCCTTGTCGGTTTTCTAACCAGCGCGGCGGCACTCGCGGCTGAACTTCAAGTGCCTGCCCAGCAATTGCTCCTGCAGCAACAACGTGAACGTGCCCAGCGCGAGCAGTTGGAGCCGTCCCCCGACGTGCGTCTCGAAGCTCCGCAAGACAGCACCGGCACCCTGCGTCTGCCGCGCAATGAAACGCCGTGCTTCAAGATCGACCGCGTGGTCCTCACCGGCGAGCAATCCGAAGATTTCCAGTGGGCCTTGCGTGCCGCCAACCCGAGCGACGATCCGGTGCTGGGCCAATGCATCGGCTCTGCCGGTATCAACCTGACGATGAAACGCATCCAGAACGCGATCATCGCCAAGGGCTTCATCACCACCCGCGTCCTCGCCCAGGCCCAGGACTTGAACCAGGGCACGCTGGCGTTGGTGCTGGTGCCGGGGCGCATCAAGCACATCCGTTTCGCCCCGGGCACCTCCAGCCGCGCCAACTACTGGAACGCCATGCCCGCGTCGCCTGGCGATGTGCTCAACCTGCGCGACATCGAACAGGCGCTGGAAAACTTCAAGCGCGTGCCCACCGCCGAAGCCGACGTGCAGATCACGCCGGCCGAAGGCGCGGACGCGCAGCCGGGGGAGAGCGATGTGGTGATTGCCTGGAAGCAGGCGATTCCGGTGCGCGTCAGCCTGTCGGTGGACGACTCCGGCAGCAAACAGACCGGCAAATACCAGGGCAACGTCGCCCTGTCGCTGGACAACCTGGCGAGCCTCAACGACCTGTTCTACATCAGCTTCAACCACGACCTGGGCGGCGGTCAGAGCGGCGATCGCGGCTCGAAGGGCCACACCGTGCACTACTCGGTGCCCTACGACTATTGGCAGTTGAGCCTGACGTCCAGCGAATACGACTACCACCAGACGATCGCCGGGGTGAACCAGGCCTATTCCTACAGTGGCCGCAGCCGGACCAACGAGGTGCAGCTGTCACGGGTGATCTACCGCGACGCAGTGCGCAAGACCACCGTGTCGGTCGGCGGCTGGAGCCGCACTTCCAGCAACTACGTCGAAGACACCGAAATCGAATCGCAACGGCGGCGCATGGCCGGTTGGCAGGCCGGGATCAATCACCGTGAATTCATCGGCGCCAGCACCCTCGACCTTGGCGTGGGTTATCGCCGTGGCACCGGCGCCCGCGATGCACTGCGTGCCCCCGAAGAAGAAACCGGCGAAGGCACCTCGCGCTCGCAGATCATCAGCGCCAACGCGCAATTGCAGGTGCCGTTCACCCTGGCCGATCAACGCCTGCGTTACGTCGCGGGCTGGCGCGGGCAGTGGAACCGCACGCCGCTGATCCCTCAGGACCGCTTTTCGATTGGCGGGCGCTACACCGTGCGCGGCTTTGACGGCGAGCAGATCCTGTCGGCCGAACGCGGCTGGACGTTCAGCAACGACCTGGGCCTGAGCCTGGCCAACACCGGCCAGGAGCTGTACCTGGGCGTGGACTACGGCGAAGTCGGCGGGCATTCCACCCAGCACCTCGCGGGCCGACGCCTGGCTGGTGCGGTGGTGGGCCTGCGCGGCGGCTACAAGCAGTTTTCCTATGACATCTACACCGGCAAACCCCTGGAAAAACCCAAGGGTTTCCAGACCGCCGACGTGACCAGTGGCTTCAGCGCCAACTGGTCGTTTTGAAGGAGCCCAGCATGCGCCACGACACCCTGGAGGTGCTCGCCCCCGAGCGCGCCGACAGCGCCATCGACGAAGCCCAGGTGCTGGGCTCGGCGGTGTGGCTGTGGATGCACTCGGCGGCCCATCGCGATGCGCCGTTGCACAGCCTGTCGAGCCTGTTGTTGCCGGCGATCAAGCGGCGTCAGTTCATCTTGATCAGTGAGGAAGGGCGGCCGGTGTTTTTCCTGTCATGGCTCAACCTCAGTGCCGAGGCCGAGGCGCGCTACCTGCGTGCACCCGCGGTGTGCCTGCCGGCAGAAGACTGGGACAGCGGCGATCGGTTGTGGGTCAACGACTGGGTTGCGCCGTTCGGCCATACCCGGCGGATCAGCCGCTTGCTGCTGCGGCGTCTGTGGCCCACGAAGGTGTTCCGCGCGCTGCACCACAAAGGCGAAGAGCGCGGTTTGCGCGTCTTGAACTTCCAGGGTATCGCCGTCCTGGACCTGGAGGCGCAAGCCTGGTTTGCCACTCACCCGTTACCCAGCGACGCGCTCTGATCGGTCACCGCGCAAAGGATTTGCATGAACAAGCATCTATTTCGAGTTGTCTTCAACCGCGCCCGTGGCCTGCTGATGGTGGTGGCCGAGAACGTCAAGAGTGCCTGCAAGGCCCCCGGCACCACACGCGCCGTGGCCCAGGCCGGCCCGCTGGTGGCGACGCTCACGCCCCTGCGCTTTGCGCTGATGCTGGGCATGGGCTGGGTCGCGCTGGTCGCGCCCGTCCAGGCTCAGGTCGTGGCGGACGGCTCCGCGCCTGCGGGCCAGCGCCCGACTATCGGCGCCGCCGGTAACGGTGCGCCCGTGGTGAACATTACGGCGCCGAGCGGCGCGGGCGTGTCGCGCAACACCTATTCGCAGTTCGATGTGGACAAGCGCGGGGTGATCCTCAACAACGGCGCGACCAACAGCCAGACTCAACTGGGCGGCTGGATCGAAGGCAACCGCGCGCTGGCCAACGGCAGCGCACGGGTGATTCTCAACGAGGTCAATTCGAACAACCCGAGCCAGTTGCGCGGCTTTGTCGAAGTTGGCGGTTCCAAGGCCCAGGTGGTGATTGCCAACCCGTCGGGCATCACCTGTGAAGGCTGCGGTTTTATCAACGCCGACCGCGCCACGCTGACCACTGGGCGCGCGCAGTTCGAGAATGGCTTGATCAGCGGCTATCAAGTCTCGGGCGGCAAGGTCACGGTCGGCGGCGCAGGCATGGACAGTACCCGCGCCGACTACACCGAGATCATCGCGCGCACCGTCGAGGTGAACGCCGGGATCTGGTCGAAAGACCTGACCATCAAGACCGGCACCAGCGGCCAGCCGCCGGCAGACACGCCCGCAGTGGCCATTGACGTGGCGCAGCTGGGCGGCATGTATGCCGGCAAGATCACCCTGGTCGGCAACGGCGCCGGTGTGGGCGTGCGCAACGCCGGGCAGATCGGCTCCAGTGCCGGCGAAGTGGTGATCAGCAGCGACGGGCGTATCGAAAACCGTGGCCAGATCAGCAGCGCCACCGACCTGACGGCCACGGCCGACAAGGGCATCGACAACAGCGGCACGCTGTTCGCCCAGGGCAACCTGGCGCTGACCACTGGCGCCGATATCGACAACAAAGGCATCGCGTCGGCCCAAGGCAATGCACGCCTGAGCGCCACTGGAGCGATTCGCAGCCACACAGGTTCGGCCCTGGCGGCGGGCGTCGACAGTGCCGGCAAGCTGGGCAACAGCGGCTCGCTGACCCTGACCTCGGCGGGCACGATCACGACCAAGGGGCAGAACCTCGCGGCACAAAAACTCACCGCCAACGCCGCCCAGGTCGACCTGAGCGACAGCCAGACCTCGGCCCAGACCGTCGAGCTGACCAGCACCAATGGCAACCTGGACCTGCGCCGCAGCCGCGTCACCGCAGGCCAGGCGCTGACCGCCAACGCCAACCAGAGCTTGCTCAGCGATGCGGCCCAGGTGGGCGCGGCGCAGATCAGCGTCACCGCGCTGGACCTGTCCAACGCCGCCGGCAAATGGGTCCAGACCGGCAACGGCGGCATGCGTGTGACCGTCACGCGCAACCTCGATAACACCGGCGGCACCCTCGCCAGCGGCGGGCGCCTCGACGTGAGTGCCAACACCCTGGGCAACCGTGGAGGCCTGGTGCAGTCCGGTGCGCAGGGCGACCTGGCCGTCACTGCGCGCGAGCACCTGGACAACGCAAACGGCAAGCTGGTGACCGCCGCGCAACTGACCCTCGACGGCGGCACCCTGGATAACAGCAGCGGGCAGATCACCGCAGGCGGCGCGCTGGGTATCAACGCCGCGCAGTTGAACAACGCCAAGGGCACCGTCGCCGCCACGCAAAACCTGACAGTCACCGCCGGTAGCGTATTGAACCAGGGCGGTACGCTTGGTTCGGTGGCCGGCGATCTGCTGCTCAACAGCACTACCACAGCGCTCGACAACACCGGCGGCCGCCTCGAGGCGACCAAGGCATTGACCGTCAACGCCCAAGGGTTGACCAACAGCGGTGGCGTGGTCACCGCCGCGCAACTGCGCGTCGACACCCACGGCCAACAGCTGGACAACAGCGGTGGCACCCTCAACGCCAGCGACACCCTGACCCTCGACAGCGGCGCGCTGAACAACGACGGCGGCATCGTGCAGGCCAAGTCGAGCCTCAAGGTGGACACCCATGGCCAGTTGCTGACCAACCGCGATTCGGGCAGCACCGGCGGCATCCTCGGCCAGCGCGACGTCACCGTGCACGCCGGGCAGTTGCTCAACGACCGTGGCTTTATCGGCAGCGCCAGCACCTTGCAGGTATACGCCCAGCAACTGAGTAACCAGGCCGGTCTGTTGCGTGCCGACGGGCATCTGTTGCTGAGCAGCGCCAGCGTGGATAACAGCAGCACCCAGGGCGCCAACCAGGGCATCAAGGGCCAGTCTGTCGCGATGGATGCAGACAATGTCAGCAACCGCAGTGGTTCTATTGTTTCCGACACCACCCTGAGCGTCACCGGCAGCGGTACCGTGGACAACGAACAGGGGATTCTCTCGGCCGGTAGCAACCTGACCGTAGCCGACCGCGACCTCGCGCAAAAACGCCAGGTCATCAACAATGGCGCAGGCACCTTGATTGCCGGCCAATCGCTGTTGATCGACAGTGCCAACTACACCGGCAGTGGCAAGGTGTTGAGCCTGGGCGACCTGACGTTCCGCCTGACCCAAGACTTCATCAACAGCGGCCTGTTCCAGGCCAACGGCAATGTGGCACTGGCGACCGCCGGGCGGCTGACCAACGTGGGCACCTTGCAGGCGGGCAACCTGCTGCGCCTCGACGCCAACGTGATCGACAACGGCGCCGCTGGCGTGATCAGCGCACGTAGCGTGCAGGCCAATGCGGCCACACAACTGGACAACCGTGGCCTGATCGACGCCGAGACCACTCGCCTGGGCACCGCAACCCTGAACAACCTTGGCACCGGGCGCATCTACGGTGATCAACTGGCGATTGCCGCCGGCACGCTCAACAACACCCTCGAAGGCGCATCGGCCGCGACCATTGCCGCACGCAACCGCCTGGACATCGGCGCGCAGGTCCTCAACAACCGCGAACACGGGCTGATCTTCAGCACCGGCAACCTGTTCATCGGCGGTGCACTGGATGCCAACGACCAGGCCAGCGGCCAGGCGCAGGTGTTGAACAACGCCAGTGCCACCGTCGAAGCGCTGGGCAGCCTGACTGTCAACGCCAGGCAGATCAACAACACCAACGAACACTTCGCCACCCAGCAAGTGCAGGTGTCCACCCAGGCGTTGCAGGAATACCTGCTGTCGGGCTCGACCAACCGCTACCTGCCGGGGCAGATCTCGCTGTACAACGACGAGGTGCTGCACCTCGTCACCCCGGAAGGCTACGGCACGCGCTGGAACCGCTATGACTACACCCGCACCGTCACCCAGACGCAGATCGTCGCTTCGGACCCGGCGCAAATGCTCGCCGGCGGCAATATCAACCTGATTGCCGACCAGGTGTACAACGACAAGAGCCGGATCATCGCCGGCCAGGCGTTGAACGCCAGCGTCGGTTCGGTAATCAACACCGAATTGAGCGGCCAGAAAGTCACGTCCGACAGCGGCACTTTGTCCAGCTACTACCGCATCCAGCGCAAAGGCCGTGACCGCCAGGGCCTGAACGTCACGGCCTATACCCCGGCGCCGTTGATCGAGCAGATCTCGCTGACGCCGACCGTCTTTACCGAGTACGCGGCCATCAACGGCACGGGCACCCAGGTCGGCGCGCTGGTGCTGGCCAAGGTCACCGACAGCGCGGCGGGTACCGGTGACCTGGCCGGTGCCGGGCGCACCTATGCGGTCAGCCCGATCAGCCAGGTGCAGGCGCTGACCCAACAGAACGCGACCGGCGCGGTGGAGCAGATCCGTACCGGCGGTTTCAACCCGGACCTGCCCAACAGCAGCCTGTACCAGATCAACCCGAACAGCACCGCCGGTTACCTGGTGGAGACCGACCCGCGGTTTGCCAACTACGGCAAGTGGCTGTCGTCGGACTACATGCTCGAACGCCTGAACCTTGACCCGGCGGGCACTCAGCAACGCCTGGGCGACGGGTTCTACGAGCAGAAGCTGATCCGCGAACAAGTCGCGCAGCTCACCGGGCGCCGGTTTGTCGACGGCTATGCCAGCGACGAAGCGCAATACCGCGGCATGATCGACAGCGCCGTGACCCTGGCCGACCAGTGGAAACTGATCCCGGGCGTGGCGCTGACCGCCGAGCAAATGGCGCAGTTGACCAGCGACATCGTGTGGCTGGTGTCCAAGGACGTCACCCTGGCCAGCGGCGAAGTGCGCCAGGTGCTGGTACCGCAGGTGTATGTGCGGGTTCGCGAAGGCGATGTGGATGGCTCGGGCGCGTTGATGGCCGGGCGCACCCTGAACCTGGATGTACGCGGTGACCTGGTCAACTCGGGCAGCCTGGCCGGGCGCGACGGTGTGACCATCAGCGTGCAGAACCTCGACAACCTCGGCGGGCGCATCCAGGGCAACGACGTGTCGCTCAATGCCAGCCAGGACCTGAACAACATCGGTGGCCTGATCAGCGCCAACAGTCGCCTGGCGTTGAGCGCCGGCAATGACATCAACGTGCGTTCGATCACCACCGACAGCACCAGCGAGCAGGGCATCCGCACCGCGTTGTCGCGGGTGGCCGGGCTGTACGTGTCGGCCCCGGCGGCGAACCTGATTGCCACGGCGGGCCATGACATCAACCTGCAAGCGGCCCAGGTCAGCAACACGGGCGTCGGCGGCAAGACCGCGCTGGTGGCGGGCAACGACATCACCTTGAGCACGCTCAAAGAGTCCTATACCCAGGCCAACCAGTGGGACGGCGACAACTGGCGCAAGGAAGCCGGGCGCAATGAGGTCGGCAGTTCGGTACAAGCCAACGGCGACATTCGCCTGGGCGCCGGGCGTGACGTGCAGGCACGCGGTGCGCTGGTCAACAGTGACGCCGGCGCGGTGTCGGTCAGCGCGCTGCGCGACATCAACGTCGAGGCCAGCGAGCGCTTCAACAGTGCGGACGAGGCGCACAAGGTCAAGGGCAGCAACGGCATGTTCTCCAGCAAGACCACCACCACCCGCGACACGGTGGCCCAGACCACCGCGCAAGGCTCGACGTTCAGCGGCGAGCAGACGGTGATGCAGGCGGGCAACAACATCACCCTCACCGGCAGCAACGTGGTCTCGACCTCGGGCACGGCGCTGGTGGCGGGCAATGACATCAAGGTGTTGGCGGCCACTGAGACCCTCGACGAAAAACACACCAAGGACGTGAAGACCAGCGGCATGTTCAGCGGCGGCGCGATTGCCGTCACCATCGGCTCGCAGCAGCAGACCAACAAGGACAGCAGCCAGCAGATCACGGCCGCCGCCAGCAGCGTCGGGTCCACCGACGGCAATGTGCTGATCAGCGCGGGCGGCGAATACCGCCAGGTTGGCAGCAATGTGAGTGCGCCCAAGGGCGATGTGTCGATTGACGCATCCGAGGTCAATATCCTCGAAGCGCGCAATCTCGCCGCGCAGCAACAGGAGCAGCGCTTCAAGCAGACCGGCGTGAGCCTGACCCTGACCAACCCCATCGTGAACGCGGTGCAAACCGGCCAGCGCATGAACAAGGCCGCCGATCGCACCGACGACAAGCGCATGAAAGCCCTCGCCGCGCTGAACACCGCCTGGGCCGCCAGCGAAGCCCATACCCAGGTGATGGCCGACCCGGCAGCGGCGGGCGGGATCAACTTGAGCATCGCCTTGGGCATGAACAAGAGCGAGAACAAAAGCGAGCAGACTTCCAACACAGCGGCCGGCTCGACGGTAGCGGCGGGGCACGATGTGTCGATTGTGGCCACGGGCGGCAAGCGCAACAACGACCTGACCGTGCAGGGCAGCCAGATCACTGCCGGCAACGATGCGTTGCTCAAGGCCGACGGCAATATCCTGCTGGCGGGTGCGCAGAACACCATCGAGCAGCACAGCACCAACAAAAGCGTGAACGGCAGCCTGGGGATTGGGATCTCTTTCGGCAGCGAGAAAAACGGCCTGAGTTTCAACGCTTCAGCCTCCCAGAGCCGTGGCAATGCCGATGGCAACGACTTGGTCTGGAGCAACACCCACGTGACAGCGGGCAACCAGGCCAGCCTGATCTCCGGCAAGGACACCACCCTGCGCGGTGCAGTGGTCTCGGCCGACAAGGTCAAGGCCGACGTCGGCGGCGACTTGAATATCGAGAGCCTGCAAGACACCAGCACATTTGCCTCCGAGCAGAAGAGCATGAGTGCCGGCATCAGCATCTGCATCCCGCCGGTCTGCGCTGGCGCGGCGACGGCCAGCTTCAGCTCGAGCAACACCAAGCAGAAGTCCAACTTTGCCAGCGTCATCGAGCAATCGGGCATTCGCGCCGGCGACGGTGGTTTCGACCTCAACGTACGCGGCAACACCGGCCTCAAGGGCGGCGTGATTTCCAGCACCGACAAGGCCATCGCCGACGGCAAGAACAGCCTGACCACCGGCACGCTGACCGTGGCCGACATCCACAACACCTCCGAAGCCAGCGTCAAGACGTCAGGGGTGGAGCTCAGTTCGGACATGCTCGACGGCAAGCTCGGCACGGCCAAGGCGCTGCTCGCCAACAGCCTCGCCAACGGCTCGGACTCCGACTCCGCCGCCAGCGAGACCCGCAGCGCCATCAGCGCTGGCACCCTGGTCATCACCAATGCCGAGCGCCAGCGCGTGGTCGCCGGCATGAGCGTCGACCAGACGATTGCCAACCTCAACCGCAATACCGAGGCTGCCCATGCTGCCGTGGAGCGTCTGGACGTGGCGGAAATGGGGCGCAAGGTCGAGGCTGAGCAAGAGATCAAGCGTGAGTTCTACAACCAGGTGTCGCTGCTGGCGGATGAGGCGTATCGCAAGATCTTCCTTGAGAAGGCGCGGGTGTATGAGGTGTTGAAGGATGAGAATGGCAAGGCGCTGCTGCTCGATGGCAAGAAGGTTCAGTACCGCGAGTTGAGCGACGAAGAAAAGCAGCACCTCAAGCCTGGCCCGGACGGCAAGGTACATATCGCCAACAACGGCATTTTCAACGACGCCGACGGTGCCGCCAAATATGCCGAGCAACACAGTTCGGCCGACACTGGGCCGCAGTATCTGATCCATTTCGAGAAGGCCAACAACTTCACGTCGGAGTTGATGATCGCGGCGTATCAGAAGAACCTGGAAAACGATTTCTGGGGCCTGTCCAACGCGACGGTGCAGACCAAGGAATACATGGTCCAGTTCGGTCAGAGCGGGTTGCATATCGACGGGCATAGCCGTGGCACCATGACCACGGGCAATGCCATGGAGTCGTTGGTACGTGATCAAGCGAACGTTGGGCTGTTGGGTGATACATCGATGAACTTCTTCGGGGCGGCGTATGGGGTGAAAAAGGCCGATACGCTATTGGGGATATTGCAGGACCGTACAAAAATCACCTCGGCGGAACAGCGCGACGGGTTGATCTTGAAGTATCAGAACCATGACTTCGACCCCGTTGCCCGCACACCGGGCGTAGGGTTCAACCCGGGGACTGGCGGCAACATTCCCGATGGCAGTAATCGCTTGTGGGAGTGGTTGAAGGTATTTGGTGCTGAGAACACCGTGCATAACTGCTACGCCAATGGCGGAGAAGCGTGCCGCAAATACTGGAGCCACTCCCCCACGGGCAAGCCAGAGTTCGTCAAGGTCCCGCAATCATGAGGAATCCGAATATGTTCAAGATTACCGTTATGTTGAGTCTGTGCCTTTTGGCACTCGGCGCGTGTACGCCCTTCCAGCCTCCGCCTGGGTCCTACACCCAATGGAAAAAGAAGGGGGTCTCCCAGCAGGGCGTCGACGACGCAATGCGTGCTTGCGGGTACACCAACCTTGATGGTGTGGGAGACAAGTCGCCAATTGATGTGGTGCTGACGCGCTTCTACTGCATGAAGGATGCAGGTTTTACCCGCAAGGACAACCTGGACCTGTGCAAGGAAGGCCGCATCGGCGAATCGCCGGTTTGCGAAGGCCGCCGCTAATCCATCACTAAAAGGAACCAAGGAATGATCGATCTACGCAATGGACTGTACGGCGCCGCGCTGGTGCTGGCGGCAACCACCCTGGGCGGTTGCGCCTCGTCGGCCGCTGTTACGGGCGAGCCAGGAGTGAATATGGGTGACAGCTACCAGAAGGTACTCGCCGTGGTCAGCCGTAACAACACCGTGACCAAGCAAGTCGATGGCCAGGGCTTTCGCGCCGAGGGCTATTCGCCGATGTTCAAGGATTGCCGCGCCAAGTACTTCCTGTTCCAGGGCGCCGATGGCTTGCAGCGCGTGAGCTACGAGCCGGCGCCGCACCTGTCGGTCAACCAGAACTGCCGCCAGCCCCAGTAGTGAGCGGGCTTGCCCCGCGCCGGGTGGCGAAGCCGCCCCAATCCATACACCGCGTTTATCCTGTTAAACCGTGTCGCCAGGTTTTGGGGCGGTTTCGCCACCCAGCGCGGGGCAAGCCCGCTTACTACAAGGATGTGCTGATGAAGTATCCAAGCGTTATTGCTGTTGTGTTGTTCGCGCTAAGCGGCTGCGGCCAGGTGGCGAACATCCGTTCGTTGTCCACCGGCTACGTACCGCCGCAAAGCGGCGAGACTGCGCGGGTGCGCATTGTCACCGACGGCCTGGTGCGCGCCGTGCCTGGGCGTGATTGCCTGGACTGGAACGTGCCGGGCGCCGGGGTGATGGCGTCGGTGAAAGCAGGTTTTCCCGATCACAACGGCGAAAACCTCGGCATGCCCGGGCCGATCTACTCGTGGGCCGGTGCGGTCACGTCGGAGTTGGTGGTGCCGGCGAACAAACCCATCGCGTTCCATTATCTGGGGCGGCTGCAATACCCTCGCCAGTGCGCCAAGACCATGACCTTTGTCCCCAAGCCAGGGCGTGACTACATGGTGCAGGCGTCCATGTCGGCAGATTGTTCGATCCTGCTCGACGAGTTGCCGGTGGACGGCAAGCAATGGCTGCGGATCGAACCGACCCCGGTGGGCAAAGTCCCGATGTGCAACGCGATGGATAATTTCTAGGGCGGCAGATTAATTTGCCTCGCCGATGGCTTTTTTCCGGTTGCCAAAGGTCCACATCCTTCATGCACCTTTGAATCCAGGAGTAAGCCCGCTATGACCAGCCCCAAGGCACTGTTGATCCTTCACGGCAAGCAAGCCCTCAACGAGGACGTGCGCGCCGCGGTGCTGGCTCGGCGTGAGCAGGGCTGGGAGTTGGCGGTGCGCGTCACGTGGGAGGGCGGCGACGCCAGGCGCCTGGTGCATGAGGCGCTGGACGCGGGCTACACCCACCTGATCGCCGGCGGCGGGGATGGCACCTTGCGCGATGTCGCCGAAGCCATGGCCCAGGCCAAGACCGACGCGAGCCTGGTGCTGATGCCCCTGGGTACCGCCAATGACTTCGCCCGCGCCGCCGGTGTGCCGCTGGCGCCAGCCGAGGCCCTGGCCCTGTTGGACGTGCCGCCCAAGGCCATCGACCTCGGCCAGGCCGGCGAACAGATTTTTCTGAACATGGCCACCGGCGGCTTCGGCAGCCAGGTCACCGCCAACACCTCCGAAGACCTGAAAAAAGTGCTGGGCGGCGCCGCCTATCTGTTCACCGGGCTGACGCGCTTCAGCGAGCTGAAGGCGGCCTATGGCGAACTGGAAGGGCCGGGCTTTCACTGGAAGGGCGACCTGCTCGCGCTGGGCATCGGCAACGGTCGCCAGGCGGGCGGTGGGCATGTGCTGTGCCCGGGGGCGATGGCCGACGATGGGCTGCTCGACATCAGCATCCTGCCGGCGCCGCAGGAAGTGGTCGGCACGTTGCTGACCCTGATGACCGATGGCGGTCTGGACAATATCTTCGTGCGGGCGCGGTTGCCGTGGGTCGAGATCAAGGTGGCCGACGGGCTGTATATCAACCTCGACGGCGAGCCGCTCAAGGGCGACGACTTGCGTTTCAGTGCACTGCCCAAGGCCTTGCGCGTGCACCTGCCGGTGGGTTCGCCGCTAGTCGTCGAGGCTGATGATTTGCTCGCGCACCGCGAATAACACCAGGCCCGCCACGTCGAAAATCTGCAGGCGCTTCATGATCTGCGAACGGTGCGCCTCCACGGTCTTGATGCTCAAGCCCAGGCCGTGGGCGATCTCCCGGGTGGACTTGCCGCGCACGATCAAACGCAAAATCTCCAACTGGCGCGCCGTGAGGTTGTGACTGTGGGCGATGGCCGCGGCGGGCGCCTGGTTGCGCACCAGCGCCTGGTTGATCACCGTATGGGCAATCGCCGGGCTCAGGTAGCGTTCGTTGTTGCGCAGCGCCAGCAGGGCATGTTCCAGCTCGCTGGCGCTGGTGTCCTTGAGCAGGTAGCCGTGGGCGCCAGACTCCAGGGCACGCATGATCAGCTCCGGGTCGGTGTGCATCGACAGGATCAACACCTTGCACTTGGGATGGGCGCGCTTGAGCTGCTGCAACGCGTCCAGGCCGCCCATGTGCTTCATCGACAGGTCGAGCAGCACGATGTCCGGTTGCAGCGCGTCGAACTGCGCCAGCAACTGCGCGCCGTCGCCAGCCTCGCCGACCACCGCATAGCCGGGTATATCCATGATCAGCGCGCGCACGCCAGCCCGGATCAGCGCGTGATCATCCACCAGCAGTAAATTGCACGTCACTCTAGCACCTTAGGCGCGCTGGCCCGTTCGA
This sequence comes from Pseudomonas sp. AF03-9, assembly GCF_020515815.1. Taxonomy (NCBI): domain Bacteria; kingdom Pseudomonadati; phylum Pseudomonadota; class Gammaproteobacteria; order Pseudomonadales; family Pseudomonadaceae; genus Pseudomonas; species Pseudomonas sp. AF03-9. Next base: position 356,441 of record NZ_JAHPJF010000002.1, read on the forward strand.
GGGCGCGGGGTGCCCAGGGGAAAAGGGCGTCGATCCGCGTGCCGCAGCCTGGCTGGCTGAGCACCGCCAAGGTGCCCCCCAGTTGATCGATGCGCTCGACCATCCCGGCCATGCCCCGTTGCCCTTCCAGGCCGGGGTTGGAGGCGGGCAAAAAACCCTGGCCATCATCGCAGATGCTCAGCGACAGGCCTTCCGGCAAGCGTTGCAGGCGCACCCGCAGGTTGCGCGCCTGGGCGTGGCGCAACATGTTGGTCACCGCTTCCTGGGTGATGCGAAACGCGGCCACGGCCATTTCTTCGGGGATGCCGGTGAGCCGTTGCTGGCACTCCAGGCTCCAGTGGATGGGGGTGTTTTCCAGGGTCTTGAGCAGGTGCGCGCGCAGGCTCGCTTCCAGGCCCAGGCTCGCCAGCTGGCGCGGGTTGAGGATGGCGGACACATCGCGCACTTTCGCCAGGGTTTCACTCAGGGTGTTGCACAGCACCGTGCATTGGCCTTGCAGCTCTTGGGGCATGCGCCGTTGCAGCCATTCGCTTTGCAGCTTGGCGGCGGTCAGCAGTTGGCCAATGTCGTCGTGCAGTTCACGGCTGAGGCGGTGGCGTTCGTTTTCCTGGACTTGCAGCAGGCGGTCCGCCAGTTCCTGGGGTTGGAACTTGATGGATTTACGCGAGGACCACTGTTGCAGAGCAACGATGCTCAAGGTGCTCAGGTTGAGCAGGAGCAGCGCCAGCGGCACCGGCGCAGAGCGGCTGTAGGCCCAGAGGCTGATCAGCAGCGAACACAGGCACAACGCGAGAATGATGCGACGTGCCTGACTGCGGGAAATGGATTTGGCGAGGAGTGACTTGAGGCTGGCGTACATAGCGGATGCTTTTTCAGTTTTTATGCATCATGAAGTTGAGTCACTTCGAGGGCTGCATGGTAACACTTTGATTACCGTTGGTCGCCAAACGTCACTTTAGCAACGAAGGTTATATATCGCCGCTCGCGCTGTATAAGCGTGTGCTTATAACCGGCGTTATTTTGCCGGGATATAAGTGCACGTCGCGTATTAATTAATGTTGTCGTTTTTGGATAAGTCATTGATTAAAAGCGACAACTTTACCCAATCAGCATACAGTCATGACGCGTGATGCAGGCGCTGCTGTGGTTTATGGCCGAAGTTTTTCTGCGGGATCTGCAAGGCCACCGTCGCAATCAAAGTGGTTTGTTCGCTTTCGTCCAGGCCCAGTTCGCCGGTACGCGTGTCGATCAGTTCCAGTTGCCAGGCCAACAACGTCAGGCAGGCATGCAACGCATCCAGGGCCTGATCATGCAGTTGCAGCGGGTTGACGGCGTTGGCAATCAGGTACTGGATGTGCCGCGAGAATTCGCTGATGGCCTGCAGGGCCAGGCTATCGGCCTTTTCGGCTAGTTTGGTGAGGCTGAGTTTCATGCAGTCGATCGCATCGCTGTCGTTGCGGATCAGATGCAGGTGGCTCAGGCATTCTTCCGACTTGGCTAGCAGTGTTTCCGCTTCGAGCAGAAACTCTGGAAGTGCGGTTTGCCATTCGTTTGCGCTATTCATCATGCAAGTCTCCACAACGTAAGGTCGTAAGGTCGGGCGATGAGATGCCGCATCGGGTGAATGGCGTAAAACTAGCGCTGAAATATGACTTGGGTCTGTAGGGGGCGTCTGAACTTTTAGTAGGACGTTTATTTGAATGCACACAAAAACCGCGCATTGCCCACATCATTGGCGGCGTTTGCGCGGCTTTGGTTGCCAGCATGTAAATGTCTGGAAGACCCGTGGGCGGGGGGCTTGGCATAGCAAACAAAAGCCTGACTCCATTCATGCAAGTGAGAATGGCGTCACATTAATGGCTATTAGATATTGCGAATATCAGGTTGGGCCTGATTGCGTATAGGGGAATCCCTTATATGACGGAACCTTGCGTCGGTTTGAGTGTCGCCGTGGGTCGCAAGATTGCCATATGAAGCGTCAGGCCAGTAAAACATGATGTCAGTGTGACATCAATTAAATTACGTGGCATTTTAACGGGGTCAAGATCTGGCGGTCGCCGCCGATAAACAGCCATAAGTGAGCTACACAAACCCTTAGCGCATCAGGAGCTTTTAATGGCCGGCATTCTCGACACGGTAGATCAACGTACGCAACTGGTCGGTGAGAATCGCCTGGAGATCCTCATGTTTCGCCTGGCCGGGCGGCAGCTGTTCGCAATCAACGTGTTCAAGGTGCAGGAAGTCCTGCAATTGCCCAAGTTGACCCTGATGCCCCAGCGCCATCCGTTTGTCTGCGGCGTGGTCAACCTGCGCGGCCAGACGTTGCCGGTGATCGACCTGTCCCAGGCCATCGGCATGCGCCCATTGGTGCCGGGTCCGAACAGCACCATCATTGTCACCGAGTACAACCGCTCGGTGCAGGCGTTCCTGGTGGGCGGCGTGGACCGCATCGTCAACATGAACTGGGAAGCCATCCTGCCACCGCCGACCAGCGCCGGGCGCCAGCATTACCTCACGGCCATCAGCAAGGTTGACGACCAGTTGGTGGAAATCATCGACGTGGAAAAAGTCCTGGCCGAAATCGTGCCGTACAACGCCAAGGTCTCGCGGGAAAAACTCGAAGACCCGGTGCTGGAGCGTGCACGTGGCCGCGAAGTGCTGCTGGTGGATGACTCCAACGTGGCCCTGTCGCAACTGCGCGATACCCTCGGCCAACTGGGTGTGAAGATGCACATCGCCAGTGACGGCCTCAAGGCGTTGAACATGCTCAAGGCCTGGGCCGACGCCGGCCATGTGATGACCGACAAGCTGCTGATGATCTTCACCGACGCTGAAATGCCCGAGATGGACGGTTATCGCCTCACCACCGAGATCCGCAACGACCCGCGTCTGCGCAGTCTTTACGTGGTGTTGCACACCTCGCTGTCGGGCAGTTTCAACGAATCGATGGTGAAGAAGGTCGGCTGCGACAACTTCCTGTCCAAATTCCAGCCCGACAAGCTGGTGGACGTAGTACGTCAGCGCCTGATGTTGGACGAAGTGCCCGTTTGACCTGAGGCGAGGGAGCAAGCTCTGTCGCCACAGGTTCAGCACAAGGTGCCAGGAAGTGGGGATTGGGATAGGGTAGTGGCTTTCGTCCCAAGGAACGCAGGCCCATGCTTCGTCTCAGCGCGTTGTACCGTTACCCCTTGAAGTCCGGCAAGGCCGAGGTCTTGCAACAGATCGGCCTGGATAAACTCGGGCTGGACGGCGACCGACGCTGGATGCTGGTGGACGAGGCCAGCGGGCGTTTCCTCACCCAGCGTGCGGTGGCGAAGATGAGCCAGCTGTCGGCTCTGTGGAACAGCGCCGGTGGCCTGACCCTCAGCTCACCCGGCCACCCCGCGCTGGACGTGACGCTGCCCGGCAGCGACGCCGAGTTGCGCGGCGTGACCATCTGGCGCGACACCCTGCGCGTGCCGGATGCGGGTGATGCCGCGGCGGCCTGGGTCAGCCGTTTTATCGGCAAGCCCACACGCTTGGTACAGATCCCCCTGGAACGCGCCCGCACCACCGAAGCGGGTTACGGCAAGGACGATGACCAGGTCGCGTTCGCCGATGGTTACCCGTTGCTGGTGATCGGCCAGGCGTCCCTGGACGACCTGTCGCAACGCATCGGCCGTCCCATGGAAATGCTGCGTTTTCGCCCCAACCTGGTGATCGAAGGCAGTGCGGCCTTTGCCGAAGACGGCTGGAAACGCCTGCGCATCGGCGATGTGGAGTTTCGTGCGGTCAAGCCCTGCTCGCGTTGCATCCTCACCACCATCGACCCGCAGACCGGCGAGCGCAGCGCCGACCGTGAACCCTTCGCCACCCTGGAGACCTATCGCAAGACCGAGAACGGCGCGATCTTCGGGCAGAACCTGGTCAACGATGGCATCGGCCAACTGGCCGTCGGGATGCCGGTAACGATCCTGGAATAAAAAAAGCCCGTCTCCTGCGAGACGGGCTTTTTTTTCCGCACGCGACGGCTTAGCCGCGGTATTCGCACAGGTAAGCAGTATCTACGGCGACTTTCAGCTGGAACTTGCTGTTGGCCGGTACGTTGAACTGGCTGCCGGCGGCGAAGGTTTCCCACTCGCCGGCTTCAGGCAGCTTGACGGTCAGCGCGCCGGACACCACGTGCATGATTTCCGCTTGGGCGGTGCCGAATTCGTATTCACCCGGGGCCATCACGCCGATGGTCGCCGGACCTTCTGCGGTGCCGAAAGCGATCGACTTGACGGTGCCGTCGAAGTACTCGTTGACTTTAAACATGGGTGAATCCTCGGAAAAAGGGTCTGGAAAGGTCGGCCAGTATGCCCAAGGGCAGGGGAGCTGCCTAGACCGGCAAAATCAGCGGCAGCAGGCGTGCCGTGTTACGCGCATCCTCCAGGGCCCGATGTTGCTGGCCCTGGAACTGCATCCCCGCCAATTGCAGTGCGCCGTTGAGCCCCAGCGGCTTGTCCAGCCGCCGGGCCTTGGCGAAGCGTTGCTTGAGGTTCACATGGGGCGTTTGCGCCAGTGCGCTGGCCAGGCCATGGCGCTGCCATTCCAGCTCCAGTTGCTTGCGGTCGTAGTCACCCCAACTGCTCCAACCTTCCAGGCGCGCCTGATGCTGGGCCAGCCAGCGCTCGAACAGCGGCCACACCTCGGTGATCGGCGCGGCGCCGTCGATATTGGCCTGGGTGATGTGGGTCAGCTGGCGGCAGAAGGGCGTCAGCAAGGGCCGGCGCAGGGGCCGCACAAAGCGCTGGAAGTGATCCAGTTCGCGGCCCTGGCGGTTCACCAGACTCGCGCCGATCTCGATGACTTCCATCTCCGTCACGGGCCAGCCGCCGTCATCCGTGGTGGCTTCAAGGTCAATAACAAGCCAATGAGGCATCGTGCAGGTTCCCGTCTCTTCCCTTCTTGATGGGGATAGAGCGTAGCCCGGCCGCGTAGTTCCGCCTAGGCGTTATTCGATCTCCAGCAATACCTGGCGGTTGCGCACCTGGTCGCCAGCGATCACCTGCACGTCCTTGATCACCCCGTCGATGCCGGCCAGCAGTGGATGCTCCATTTTCATCGCTTCGAGTACCAGCAACAGTTGGCCTTTGCTGACGCTGTCACCGGCGCAGACGCGCACATCGACAATGGCCCCGTCCATCGGCGCCTTGACCGTGCCGCTGCGCGCGTCGGCCTGGCGGCGGGCGACTTGCTGGGTGCGGTTGGTCACGCTCAGGCCCGGCAGCCACAGTTGGTCGCCGTCGAGGTGGTAGGCGATGCGTCGGCGGATGCCGTTGAGTACGGCGCTGACGTGGCGGCCGTCGCTGGTCAGCGCCAGCGGGGCAACGCTGACACTATGCAGCTCGTGGTTGACCTCCAGGCGGTAAGTGCCCGGCACACCGACGTTGTTGCGCCAGCCCGCCAGGCCCGGGGGATGCCGCTCGGCGCTGTGCTGATAGAACAGCGCGGCGGCCAGGGCGAGTTGTTCGGCTGATACGGGTGGGGGCGCGATGTCGTTGAAGTGTTCGGCGATAAAGCCGGTGCTGAAATCGCCGCCGATAAAATCCGGATGCCTGAGCAACGCCACCAGTAACCGCTGATTGGTGGTCACGCCGAGCAACAGCGTGTCTTCCACCGCCCGCAGCAGCTTGCGCCGCGCTTCTTCGCGGGTGGCGCCGTGGGCGATGATTTTGCCCAGCATCGGGTCGTAGAACGGGCTGATGCGCTGGCCTTCGCTGACGCCGTGATCGATACGTACCCCCGCCGCTGGCGTCCAGCGCAGCACTTCGCCGGTTTGCGGCAGGAAGCCCTGGGTCGGGTCTTCGGCATACAGGCGCACTTCGATGGCGTGGCCGGTCAGGCTCACCTGCTGTTGCGTCAGCGGCAGTGGCTGGCCGGCGGCGATCTGCAATTGCCAGTCGACCAGATCGAGGCCGGTGATCAACTCGGTGACCGGGTGCTCCACTTGCAGGCGGGTGTTCATTTCCAGGAAGTAGAACCGGCCGTTGCGGTCGAGCAGGAACTCCACAGTGCCGGCACCCACGTAATTCACCGCGCGCCCGGCTTTCAGCGCGGCTTCGCCCATGGCGTGGCGCAGGTCGGGCGTCATCACCGGGCAGGGCGCTTCTTCGATGACTTTCTGGTGGCGGCGCTGGATCGAACAGTCGCGTTCACCCAGGTAGATCAAGTGGCCGTGGCTGTCGCCGAACAGCTGGATCTCGACGTGGCGCGGCTCGATCAGTGCCTGTTCGAGGATCAGTTCGTCGCTGCCAAAGGCGTTGCTGGCTTCGGAGCGTGCGGTGTGGAGGTTCTCCAGCAACGTCTCGGCACTGTGCACCAGGCGCATGCCGCGCCCGCCACCGCCGGCGCTGGCCTTGATCATCAGCGGGTAGCCGACGCGCTCGGCTTCGCGTTGCAGGGTAGCGTCGTCCTGGGCACTGCCCTGGTAACCGGCGATGCACGGCACACCGGCGTCGAGCATGGCAAGTTTGGACCGGCGCTTGCTGCCCATCAGCTCGATGGCCTCGGCGCTGGGGCCGATGAAGGTCAGGCCTGCCGCCAGACAGGCGCGGGCGAAGTCGGGGTTTTCCGAGAGGAAACCATAGCCGGGGTGGATCGCATCGGCGCCGGTTATTCGAGCCGCTGCGAGAATCGCCGCCGTATTCAAGTAGGACTGCTGCACGGGCGCGGGGCCGATAGGCACCGCTTCATCGGCCATCTGCACATGCAGGGCGTCGGCGTCGGCGTCGCTGTAGACGGCCACGGTGCGGTAGCCCAGGGCCTGGGCGGTGCGCTGGATGCGGCAGGCGATTTCGCCGCGGTTGGCGATGAGGATTTTGTTGAATGCGGGCATGGGTTATCCCTCGGCTGATGGGGTGTTTGTTCGGGCCTCTTCGCGAGCAAGCCCGCTCCCACAGGTGGAACGCATTTCAAAATGTGGGAGCGGGCTTGCTCGCGAAGGCGTCATTTGCACCACCCAGGCTTGCGCTTGTGCACAAACGCCCGCGTCCCCTCAATCCCTTCCTCCCCGCGCACCGCTTCGGCAAACCACTGCGCCCCGCGATCCAACACACGTTCCAGCGGCTCATCCACACTGGCCAACAACAACGCCTTGGTCCGCCCATTCGCCCCCGGCGCGCAGCGCAACACCTGGCCCAACACCTCATCCAGGCGCTCGGCCAATGCCTGGGGATCGCGCTCGGTAAAGTGCACCACCCCCAACCGCTGCGCCTCCACCCCATCGAACCGCGCTGCCGTCAGCGCCAGCCGCCGTGCCTGGGTCAGGCCGATACGCTTGACCACAAACGGCGCAATCTGCGCCGGCAGCAACCCCAGGCCTGTCTCCGGCAAGCCGAACTGCGCCTGATGATCAGCCAGTGCGATGTCGCTCACACAGGCCAAGCCAAACCCACCGCCGAGCACCGCGCCTTGCAGCACTACGATCACCACCTGCGGCACGGCTTCGACGGCTTGCAGCAAGGTGCCGAACGCCCGGTTCAGCGCCTGCAAATCACTGCCCGCAGCGGCCAGGTCCTTCACATCCGCGCCGGCGCAAAAATGCCCACCGGCGCCGCTGATCACCAGCGCTCGCGTGTGGCCATCCAGCTGAGCCAACACGGCATGCAGTTCGTTGACCATCTCCAGGCTCATCGCATTGCGCGATTGCGGGCGGTTGAGGGTGATGTGCAGCACACCGTTGTGTGATTCCAGCAGCAGGGTATTCATGGTTTTTTCCCCGGCAAGGTGCCCATCAGTTTGCAGATGATGCCCAGCATGATTTCGTCGGCGCCGCCACCAATCGACACCAGGCGCACATCGCGATAGGCGCGCGCCACCGGGTTGTCCCACATAAAGCCCATGCCGCCCCAGTATTGCAGGCAGCTGTCGCTGACTTCACGCCCCAGGCGCCCGGCCTTGAGCTTGGCCATGGACGCCAGGCGCGTGACGTCCTGGCCTTTGATGTATTGCTCGGTGGCCTGGTAGACCAGCGCGCGCAGGCATTCGATTTCGGTGGCCAGTTCGGCCAGGCGAAAATGGATGACCTGGTTGTCGATCAGCGCCTTGCCAAAGGTCTGGCGTTCCTTGCAGTACTCGATGGTGCTGTCGATGCAGTACTCCAGGCCCTTGATCATGTTGGCCGCGCCGAACAGGCGTTCTTCTTGGAACTGCAACATCTGCATCATGAAGCCCGCGCCTTCGTGGCCGATGCGGTTACGCTGTGGTATGCGCACATTGTCGAAGAACACCTGGGCGGTCTCGGAGCTGTGCATGCCGAGCTTTTCCAGGGGCTGGCTGACGCTGATCCCCGGTGTGTTCATCGGCACCATGATCAGCGATTTGTTGATGTGCGGCTTGTCGTCGGAGGTGTTGGCCAGCAGGCAGATAAAGTCGGCGCTGGGCGAGTTGGTGATCCACATTTTGCTGCCGTTGATCACGTAGTCGTCGCCGTCCTTGCGCGCATGGGTCTTGAGCCCGGCCACATCTGAACCGGCACCCACTTCCGACACGCCGATGCAGCCGACCTGCTCGCCGCTGATGGCCGGGCGCAGGAACTCCTCGCGCAGTTCATCGCTGCCGAAGCGGGCGAGGGCGGGGGTGCACATGTCGGTCTGCACGCCGATGGCCATGGGGATGCCGCCGCAGCGGATGCTGCCGAATTCTTCGGCGGCGACGATGGAGTAGCTGTAGTCCAGGCCCATGCCGCCGAATTGTTCCGGCTTGGAAATGCCCAGCAGGCCGAGGTCGCCGGCCTTGCGGAAGATCTCGTGGATAGGAAAGCGCCCGGCTTTTTCCCATTCATCCACATAGGGGTTGATCTCGCGGTCGACGAAGGCGCGCACGGTGCGGCGCAGTTCCTGATGTTCCTGGGTAAACAGCATTTTTATTGTTCTCCTAGAAGCGCGCTACGCCGAAGGTATTGGGTTGCAGTTCACGCATCTGGGCCTCGTGGCAAAGGTCCAGCAGAAAGCCGAGCAGGGTCCGTGTATCCCGGGGGTCGATCAGCCCGTCGTCCCACAGGTTGGCACTGCCGTAGAGCGCGGTGGACTGGCTGTCGAGCTTCTGCGCGGTGACTTGCTCCAGCATGTCCAGCACCTTGGGATCGGGCACCAGCCCGTCTTTCAATTGCTTGGCCTCGGTGACGATCCGCAGCACCTTGCCCGCCTGCGCGCCGCCCATCACCGCCGTGCGGCTGTTGGGCCAGGCGAAGATGAAGCGCGGGTCCAGGCCACGGCCGCACATTGCATAGTTGCCGGCGCCGTAGGAGCCGCCGAGCACAATCGTCAGTTTAGGCACCCGCGCATTCGCCACCGCCTGGATCATCTTCGCGCCGTGCTTGATCACCCCTTGCTGTTCGGATTCGGTGCCGACCATGAAACCGGTAGTGTTGTGCAGGAACAACAGTGGCGTGCGGCTCTGGTCGCACAGCTGGATAAATTGCGCAGCCTTGCCCGCGCCTTTTGGCGTGATCGGGCCGTTGTTGCCGATCACGCCGACGGCGCGGCCCTGGATGTGCAGGTGGCCGCAGACGGTGTGGGCATCGAACTCGCCCTTGAATTCGAGCAAGCGCGACGCGTCGGCCAGGCGCGCGAGGATCTCGCGCACGTCGTAGGGTTTTTTCGGGTCGTCCGGGATCAGGCCCAGCAGCTCTTCGATGGGGTAGAGCGGTTCGTCGTAGGCGCGCTTGGGCACCTGCGGCAGTTGATCATTCCATGGCAAAGCGCTGACGATCTCACGCACGATGCGCACGCCATCGGCATCGTTTTCCGCCAGGTATTCCGCGGTGCCGGCGATTTGGGCGTGCATTTCGGCACCGCCCAGTTCCTCATCGGTGGCGACTTCGCCGGTGGCCGCCTTGAGCAACGGCGGCCCGGCGAGGAACAGCTTGGCCTTGCCGCGCACCACCACCACGTAATCCGACAACCCCGGCTGATACGCCCCGCCCGCCGTGGCCGAACCGTGCACCACGGTGATCTGCGGCAAGCCCATGGCCGACATGCGCGCCTGGTTGGCAAAGCTGCGCGCGCCTTCGACGAAAATTTCGGCGGCATAGTTGAGGTTGGCACCGCCGCTCTCGGCCAGGGTCACCACCGGCAGTTTGTTTTCCATGGCGATCTGTTGCAGGCGCAGGGATTTTTTCAGCCCCGTGGGGGAAATCGTGCCGCCCTTGATCGCGCTGTTGTTGGCCACCACCAGCATGCGCACGCCACTGACGTAGCCGATACCGGCGATCAAGCCACCGCCGGCGGCGCTGCCGTCCTTGTCGTCGTGCAGCTTGTAGCCGGCCAGGCTGGCGAGTTCGAGGAACGGCGCGCCCGGGTCCAGCAGCAGATTGAGGCGCTCACGGGGCAGCAGTTGCCCGCGCTTGTCGAACTTGGGCCTGGCCTCCTCGGCCTTGTTCAGCAGGTTCTGCTCCAATTGGCGCAGGTGCTGGATGCCCACCAGCATGGCTTCACGGTTCTGCGCGAACTGGGCGCTGTGGGGGTCGATCAAGGATTCAAGCACCGGCATGGTTTATTGCTCCGTCTTGAGCACATCGGGCAAATACGCGCGGTGGAAGCCGTTGAACGGTTCGCTCGGCGGTTGCGCCTTGTGCAATGGCCAGGCGCGGCTGCCCAGGCTCGCGGCACCGTCGATGCGCAGGGTGCTGCCGCTGATAAAGGCGGCGGCGGGGCTGAGCAGGAACACGATGGCCGCGCTGACTTCCGATTCGGTGCCGATGCGCTTGAGCGGCACATGTTCGCCCAGGGTCGGGATTACCGCCTTGAATGCACCTTCGTAGGTGTCCATGCCGCTGGACGCAATCCACCCCGGCGCCACGGCGTTGACCCGCACCCCGGCACAGCCCCACTCGAAGGCGGCCGTCTTGGTGAAGTTGTCCATGCCGGCGCGCGCCGCGCCCGAGTGGCCCATGCCGGGCATGCCGCCCCACATGTCGGCGAGCATGTTGACGATGGCGCCGCCCTGTTTGCTCATGGATTGGTTGAACACTTCCCGGGCCATCAGGAAGCCGCCGACAAGGTTGGTGCGCAGCACGGTTTCGAAGCCTTTCTGGTTGATCGAAGCCAACGGCGACGGGTATTGGCCGCCAGCGTTGTTCACCAGGCCGTGGATCGGCCCGTGCTCCTTGAGGACCTGCGTGACCAGCGCCTTCACCGCCTCTTCATCGCGAATATCGCAGGCCAGCCAATGGGCGTTGCCGCCGTCTTCGGCAATTTCTGCCGCGACTTTTTCCAGCTTCTCGGGCTTGCGTCCCACCAGGATCACCCGCGCACCGAGCGCCGCCAGCTCATGGGCGGTGCAACGACCGATGCCGCTGCCACCCCCGGTGACTATCACGGTGTGCCCCTGGAACAGGTCGGCTTTGAAGATCGAATCGAAGGCCATGGGCACGCTCCTGTCAGTTGAGTTGGTCAGCAAGGTGTTGCGGCACGGCGATGGGGATTTCCAGCAGTTGCTGGGCGAAGGCCTTGCCTTGCGGGTCGATGCGCAGGCTGGCGATACCGCCGCCGCCCAGGGCGTTTTCCAGCAGGAAATTGAGGCTGTGGCTGCCCGGCAGATACCAGCGTTGAACGCGGCCGCGCTGTGGGTCGAGCACGTGGCCCATCCACTCGACGATCACCTCGGGGGTCAGCGCTTCAGCGATCCACGGCAGGTACTCGGGCGCACGGGCGATCACGCCGATATTGCTGTGGTTGCCCTTGTCCCCCGAGCGCGCCACGGCGAGTTTGACCAGCGGCACGCTGGCGTCGGCCTGGCCCTCGGGTTTGGGGGGCGCAACCGCGGCGGTGGGTGTGCTGGGGCGGGCGGCGGCGGGAAGTTCAACGTTGTGACGCTGGCCCTGGAAATCGATGAGCGGCGCGCACACGGATTTATCCACCAGGAACGAAAACAAGCGGATCAGCGGATACACCGTCGGCCGTCCGCCGACGATCCCGGTCAACCCCGGCGCCATGCCGGTGGCGGCCTGGGCAATCTCGCGGGCGAACAGCACCAGCGCCTGTTTGCTGGGGTGACGTACCGCCAGTTTCACCACCACTTCGCGGCAGTCGTGGCGCCTGGCGTGGGGGCCGTAGGTGGCTTCGCTGCCGAGCAGTTCGATGCTCACCTCGGTATACGGCGCCCAGCCGCGTTGGCGGAACAGTTCGGCGGTCTTGTCGATGATCGCCTGGCTGACCCGCTCGGCCTTGGCCACGGCGTCGATCCCGGCGATCAAGCAACTGGCGGTGCAACGGAAGCCGTCCGGCCAGGTGGCGCTGACCTTGTATCTGTCGCTGGGCGGCAGGCCCTTGGCGCCGTGCAGGCGCACGCGGTTGTCACCCTGTTGCTGCAAGGTGACCTGGCTGAAGTCGCAGATCACATCCGGGAGTAAATAGGCGCGTGGGTCGCCAATCTCATACAGCAGTTGTTCGGCCACGCTCAGTTCGCTGATCAGGCCGCCGGTGCCCTCGACTTTGCTCACCGTGAACTGACCGTCGGCGCTGACCTCGACGATGGGGAACCCGATGTGTGCGTAGTCCGGCACCTCGCGCCAATCGGTGAAGTTGCCGCCGGTGCACTGCGCGCCGCATTCGATGATGTGCCCGGCCAGCGCGGCTTGGGCGAGGCGGTCGTAGTCGTGCCATGACCAGTTGAAGGCATGCACCAGTGCCGCGCTGACCACTGCGCTGTCGACCACGCGGCCGGTGATGATGATGTCTGCGCCCAACCCCAGCGCTTGGGTTATGCCGGGCGCGCCGAGGTAGGCGTTGGCGGATACGCACATGGGGGGCAGGGGCGTGCCGTCGAACATGTCGGTGATGTTTTCGAGTTTTTTGAGTTGGGGTTGCAGGTCGTCGCCCAGCAGCACGGCGATTTTCAGCGCGATGCCGGCCTTGTCGCAGGCCGCTTGCAGGGCGGCGGCGCAGGCTTGGGGATGGATGCCGCCGGCGTTGCTGATCACGCGGATGCCCTGGCGCTGGATGTCTGCCAGCAGCGGCGTGAGCACCTCGACAAAATCCGTGGCGTAGCCGGCCTGGGGATCTTTCATCTGCGCTCCGGCAAGAATCGACATCGTGACTTCCGCCAGGTAGTCGAACACCAGGTAATCCAGCGCACCGCCATGCACCAACTGGGCGGCGGCGGTGCAGGTGTCGCCCCAGAAGGCGCTGGCGCAGCCGATACGAACCGTGTCACTCATGAGAAATCCTTGCTCTGATGGCTGTTGCCGAGACTACCAAGCAAGCGCTTGGTTTGTAAACTCTGGACATAGATTTTGCCCAAGCGCTTGCTTGGGTAGCGGCCACGGCCTAAATTGCCGGCCAAGACGTCAGTAGAAGTAGAGGAGAGAGGCATGGATGAGCACAAAGCCCTGGGGGTGATGCGCACCATGGTCGACGCCGGCCAATTGACCGACCCCGACAGTGCCCGGGGCAAGTTGCTGCAAACCGCGGCGCACCTGTTTCGCAACAAAGGCTTTGAGCGCACCACCGTGCGTGACCTGGCAAGTGCCGTGGGCATCCAGTCCGGCAGCATTTTTCATCACTTCAAGAGCAAGGACGAGATCCTGCGCGCGGTGATGGAAGAAACCATCCACTACAACACGGCGATGATGCGCGCCTCGCTGGAAGAAGCGAGCACGGTGCGCGAACGCGTGCTGGCGCTGATCCGCTGTGAATTGCAGTCGATCATGGGCGGCAGCGGCGAGGCCATGGCGGTGTTGGTGTACGAGTGGCGTTCGCTGTCTGCCGAAGGCCAGGCCCAGGTGCTGGCGCTGCGCGACGTGTACGAAGCCCTGTGGTTGCAGGTACTTGGCGAGGCCAAGGCGGCTGGCTACATCAGGGGCGATGTGTTTATCACCCGGCGCTTTTTGACCGGGGCCTTGTCCTGGACCACCACCTGGTTTCGCGCCGAGGGCAGCCTGACCCTGGAGCAATTGGCCGAGCAAGCGCTGCTGATGGTTCTGAAGGCCGATTGAGGCGCAAGCTATTAATTTGGCGGTGGAAAGTTGTCTCCCTCGACAAAAACGCCTAGCTTATCGCCATCACAGTATGAAACGGTGCGTGCCTCGATGTTTTCGCCATGGCGGCTGGCTGCAGGAGTTACTTTATGGGCACTGGGCACCGCATGTTGGGTGCCGGCTTCGGCTGCGCAATTGGTGAGGATCGGCGCGGCACACTTCCCGCCCTACACCGTACGCCCTGAGCAAGGCGCCGACACTGGGCTGCTGCCGCAACTGGTGGAGGCCTTGAACACGTCGCAAACCGACTACCAGTTCGTGCTGGTACCCACCTCCATTCCGCGGCGCTTCCGTGACTTCGAGCAGGGCCGGGTCGACATGGCGATCTTCGAAAACCCCGACTGGGGCTGGCAGAAGATTGCCCACACCAGCGTCGACATGGGGCTGGAAGACGCCGAAGTGTTCGTCGCTCAACGCCTGCCTGCACGCGACCAAAGCTATTTCACCGACCTGGATGGCAAACGTTTGGCGGTGTTCAGCGGTTATCACTACGCCTTCGCCAACTTCAACCCCGACCCCAAGTACCTGGTCGAACACTTCAACGCGACGTTGACCTATTCCCATGACAGCAACCTGCTGATGGTTGCACGCGGGCGTGCTGATATTGCCTTGGTGACCCGTTCGTACCTGAGCGATTTCATGGTGCGCAATGCACAGATGGCCGGGCAGTTCCTGGTTTCGCAACGCATTGACCAGGTGTATCACCACTATGCGTTGCTGCGGCCGAAAGCGCCGATTACGGCGCAGGCGTTTACCGAGTTGCTCAAGCGTTTGCGCGATAGTGGGCAGATGCTGAAAATATTCGAGCCCTATCGCATCGATGTAATGCCGATGCCCTGACCGGCACAACGCGGACCAACCTGTGGGAGCGGGCTTGCCCGCGAAAGCGGTGGTTCAGCCAACACTGTTCCCACAGAGAACTAGCAATGCGTGGGGATCTGCAGCCGAGCACTCACTCCCCAGCAACTCCCACAAAAGCCCACACAGTCAGTTTTGTGCTGTGTTCAGACCCGCCGTGCAAACGTATCGCTATGGCTGCCCGACACCTTGCGGCAGTGCACCAGCGCATCACGGATCATGAAGTTCACCAACGTCGGCGACACGCCGAGTTCCTTGGCGATGTCTTTTTGCGGCACGCCGTGCAAGCGGTACATCTCGAATGCGTAGCGGGTGCGCTGGGGCAACTCCGTCAACGCGTCGGCGATGTTTTCCAGGGTGTTGAAGTTGATGTGGGACGTCTCCGGTGAAGCGCCGTGAATAACCACATTCAAGCCTTCCTCTTCTGTCCCGGAGTACTTGAGCTCCAGGGCCTGCTTGCGATAGTGATCGATCGCCAGGTTACGCACGATTTGAAACAGGTAACTCAATTGGGCCTTGAACGATGACGTGATCGTCGGCGCCGATTGCAGTCGGAAGTAGGCGTCCTGCACTACGTCTTCGGCACGGGAACGGCACCCGGTAATGCGTGCCGCGATCTTCACCAGGATCAGTCGATTGTCGACAAATGCCTGTAGAAGGGGTGAGTCGCACCTGCCTGTGGATACTTGTTCCGTCATGGAAAATCACCTTGTCGCAAAGAGGTTAGGGGAGGGCGTCCTTGCTGAGGCCTCCTACACATCGGGCAACAAATTATGCTGAATGATAATGATTGTCAAATGAGAAGGCGAACTAATCTTATGCTTTCTGGTTCGATGTGAACCCCGTCTGGCGCAAAGCCTGCGACTAATTATTTGCCGGCTCCGTCCGTTCTCATGGGTGACAGGTCCGTTCGTAAAACGGCCAAGGATCAGCACCCGCAGGAGGGCGAAATGGGTTTTTATCGTGCACACAGCGTGTTTCAGTGTGGAGTGCTCGCCAGATGAGTACGCCGACGCGCCTGCGCCTGTTTTGCCTGCCCTATTCGGGCGCCAGCGCCATGGTCTACGCCCGCTGGCGGCGGTCTTTGCCGGATTGGTTGCAGGTCTGTCCGCTGGAATTGCCCGGGCGCGGCATGCGCATGGACGAGCCGTTGCAGCGCGACATCCAGGCCCTGGCCGCGCAGCTCGCCGAGGAAATCGGGCGCGACCTGAACGGTCCCTACGCCTTGTTCGGCCACAGCCTCGGCGGCCTGCTGGCATTCGAACTGGCCCACGCGCTCAGCGCCCGCAACCTGCCAGCGCCCCTTGCGCTGTTCGCCTCCGGCACCGCCGGCCCGGCGCGGCGTGACGTCAGCGAGTACGCCATCGAGAAGACCGATGAGCAACTGATCGCCCGCTTGCGCGAACTGCAAGGCACCGCCGAAGAAGCCTTGGCCAACCCCGAATTGATGGCGTTGATGCTACCGATCCTGCGGGCGGATTTTCTGCTCTGCGGCAGTTTCAGCTACGGCCGACGCGCGCCGCTGCGCATGCCGATCCACGTGTTCGGCGGCAAGCAAGACAGCGTGCGCGCCGATCAACTGCTCGACTGGCAGGACGACGCCGCCAGCGGCTTCTCCCTGGACATGTTCGACGGCCACCACTTCTTCCTCGTGCAGCACGAAAGCGCCGTGCTGCGTTGCATCCGCCGTTACGCCGACGAACACCTGGCCCGCTGGCGCAATGGCGCGGCGCGGCAATTGATCGCTGGCTGAACGCACCCGACTTCCCGAATTTCCCGTAAGCCGATTCCAGGCAGGAACCCCATGATGGACGCCTTCGAACTCCCCCCCACTTTGGTCCAGTCCCTTCAACGCCGCGCCGCGCAGACCCCGGACCAGGTTGCCCTGCGCTTCCTCGCCGAGTCCGCCGAGCACAGCGTCGTGCTCAGTTACCGCGACCTCGACAGGCGCGCACGTACCATCGCCGCCGCCTTGCAGGCCAATGCCGAACCGGGCGACCGCGCGGTGCTGTTGTTCCCCAGCGGCCCGGACTACGTCGCGGCGTTTTTTGCCTGCCTGTACGCCGGGGTGATCGCGGTGCCGGCCTACCCGCCGGAGTCGACCCGTCGCCATCATCAGGAGCGCCTGCTGTCGATCATCAGCGATGCCGAACCGCGCCTGCTGCTGACCATCGCCAGCCTCGGCGACGGCCTGGCTCAGATCGAAAATGCGCCGCCGGTGTTGAGCGTCGACACCCTGGAGGCAACGCTCGCCGACCGCTGGAGCGCCGTCGACCTGCAATCTGACGACATCGCCTTCCTGCAATACACCTCCGGCTCCACCGCATTGCCCAAGGGCGTGCAAGTCAGCCACGGCAACCTGGTCGCCAACGAGGTGCTGATCCGCCGTGGTTTTGGCATCGACCTCAACCCCGACGACGTGATCGTCAGCTGGCTGCCGCTGTACCACGACATGGGCCTGATCGGCGGCCTGCTGCAACCGATTTTCAGCGGCGTGCCGTGCGTGCTGATGTCGCCGGCGTACTTCCTGGGGCGGCCGTTGCGTTGGCTTGAAGCGATCAGCGAATACGGCGGCACCATCAGCGGCGGCCCGGATTTCGCTTATCGCCTGTGCAGCGAACGGGTCAGCGAGTCGGCCTTGGAACGCCTGGACTTGAGCAAGTGGCGCGTGGCCTATTCCGGCTCCGAGCCGATCCGCCTCGACACCCTGGAACGCTTCGCCGAGAAGTTCGCGGTGTGCGGTTTCAGCGCGGACAATTTCTTCGCCTCCTACGGCCTGGCCGAAGCGACCTTGTTTGTCGCCGGCGGCAGCCGTGGCCGTGGCATCCCCGCGCTGCACCTCGACGAACAAGCGCTGGCTGCCAACCGCGCCGAGCCGGGGCAGGGCAGGGCGATCATGAGCTGCGGTACCAGCCAGCCGGAGCACGCGGTGCTGATCGCCGACCCGCACACCCTCGCCGAACTGCCGGACAACAGCGTCGGCGAACTCTGGGCCACCGGCCCGAGCATCGCCCACGGTTACTGGCGCAACCCCGAAGCCAGCGCCAAGACCTTCGTCCAACACAACGGCCGTACCTGGCTGCGCACCGGCGACCTGGGCTTTATCCGCTTTGGCGAGGTGTACATCACCGGGCGCCTCAAAGACCTGCTGATCGTGCGTGGCCACAACCTGTACCCCCAGGACATCGAACAAACCATCGAACGCGAGGTGGAAGTGGTGCGCAAGGGTCGGGTTGCGGCGTTCGCGGTGAATGACGCTGGCCTGGAAGGCATTGGTATCGCTGCCGAGATCAGCCGCAGTGTGCAGAAGATCCTGCCGCCCGCAGCGCTGATCAAGGCGATCCGCCAAGCCGTCGCCGAGGCCTATCAAGAAGCGCCAAGCGTGGTGGTGTTGCTCAACCCCGGCGCCTTGCCCAAGACCTCCAGCGGCAAGGTGCAACGTGCCGCGTGTGGCCTGCGCCATGCCGATGGCAGCCTCGACAGCTACGCGCAGTTCCCCGACGCGGGCGCCTCAGTCAGCACTGCGGCGCTGGAATCCGACCTGCAAAACCAGATCGCCGCGATCTGGTGCGAGCAGCTGCAACTGGCCAGCGTCGCCGCCGATGACCACTTCTTTCTGCTCGGCGGCAACTCCATCACCGCCACCCAAGTGGTTGCCCGGCTGCGTGAAACCCTCGGCCTGGAGCTGAACCTGCGCCTGCTGTTCGAAGCGCCGACACTCTCGACCTTTGCCGCCAGCGTTGCGCAATTGCAGCAGGACGGCGGCGTCGCCCAAGGCGCCATCCACGCTCTGTCACGCCAGGACGAGCTGCCGCAGTCCCTGGCGCAAAATCGCCTGTGGATCACTTGGCAACTCGACCCGCAGAGCAGCGCTTACACCATCCCTGGCGCCTTGCGTTTGCGTGGCGAACTGGATGAAGACGCCGTGCGCGCCAGTTTCGAACACCTGATCCAGCGCCACGAAGCCCTGCGCACGCGCTTCTACGAGCGCGACGGCCAAGCCTTCCAGCGTGTCGATAAAAACACGGCGTTCGACCTGCAAATCATCGACCTCAGTGACCTGCCCGCCGCCGACCGCGAAGCCCGTGCCCGGCAGCTGCGCGAGGACGAAGCGCGCACCCAGTTCGACCTGGAACAAGGCCCGCTGCTGTGGGTCACCCTGGTGCGTCTGGACGATGAAGATCACCAGTTGTTGGTGACGCTGCACCACATCATCGCGGACGGCTGGTCGCTGAACATCCTCATTGACGAATTCTCACGCCTGTACGCCGCGGCCGCCCAAGGCCAGACCCTGGAGCTGCCGCCCCTGGCGCTGCAATACGCCGACTACGGCAGCTGGCAGCGTCAATGGCTGGCCGAAGGGGAAGGCCAGCGTCAACTGGCGTACTGGAAAGCCCAGCTGGGCGATGAGCATCCGCCGCTCGGCCTGGCCACCGACCACCCGCGCTCGGCGCAACACCTGCACAGCGCTTCGCGCCACAGCGTGCGCCTGGATGCCCGCCTCAGTGCGGCGATCCGCCAGACTGCCCAAGCCCATGAGTCGACGCCGTTCATGCTGCTGCTCGCGGCGTTCCAGACGTTGCTCTACCGCTACAGCGGCCAGCGCGACATCCGTATCGGCGTGCCCAGTGCCAACCGCCCGCGCCAGGAAACCCAGGGCCTGATCGGGTTCTTCATCAACACGTTGGTGTTGCGCGCCGAACTGGACGGGCGCCTGCCGTTCAACCAGGTGTTGGCCGCAACCCGCCAGACGACGTTGGGCGCCCAGGCCCATCAGGACCTGCCCTTCGAACAGTTGCTCGAAGCCTTCCCCCAGGCCCGCGAACAAGGCCTGTTCCAGGTCATGTTCAACCACCAGCAACGCGACCTCAGCGCCTTGCGCCGCCTGCCGGGGATGCTTGCCGATGAGTTGCCGTGGCACAGCCGCGAAGCCAAGTTCGACCTGCAACTGCACAGCGAAGAAGACCGCAACGGGCGCCTGAGCCTGTCGTTCGACTACGCCGACGAGCTGTTCGATACCGCGACCATCCAGCGCCTGGCCGAGCACTTCACCCACCTGCTGCAGGCCATCTGCGAACAACCGCATCAAGCCATCGGCGATCTGCAACTGCTGCAAACCGAACTCCAGCCGTGGGGCGCCGCGCCGTGCGCACCTGCCCAACAGTGGCTGCCCGAATTGCTCAACGCGCAGACCTCGGACAACACCGCACTGGTGTGGCAGGGCGGCACCTTGACCTTTGCCCAACTGCACACCCAGGCTAACCGCCTGGCCCACTACCTGCGCGACAAAGGCGTCGGCCCGGACGTGTGCGTGGCCATCGCCGCCGAGCGTTCGCCGCAACTGCTGATCGGCCTGTTGGCGATCATCAAGGCCGGCGGCGCCTACGTGCCGCTGGACCCGGATTACCCCGCCGAGCGCCTGGCCTACATGCTCAACGACAGCGGGGTTGAACTGCTGCTGACCCAAACCTCGCTGCTGGAACAACTGCCCACGGCGGACGGCGTGAGTGTGATCGCCATGGACAGCCTGCACCTCGACAGCTGGCCGACCCAGCCGCCGGGCCTGCACCTGCACGGCGACAACCTCGCCTACGTGATCTACACCTCCGGCTCCACCGGCCAGCCCAAGGGCGTGGGCAACACCCATGCAGCCCTGGCCGAGCGCTTGCAGTGGATGCAGGCGACTTACCGACTGAACGCAACCGACGTGCTGATGCAAAAGGCGCCGATCAGTTTCGACGTGTCGGTGTGGGAATGCTTCTGGCCGCTGATCAGCGGCTGCCGCCTGGTGCTGGCCGGCCCCGGTGAGCATCGCGACCCGCACCGCATCGCGCAGTTGGTGCAGCAACACGGCGTGACCACGCTGCACTTTGTGCCGCCGTTGTTGCAGCTGTTTATCGACGAACCGCTGGCAGCCGAATGCACCAGCCTGCGTCGCCTGTTCTCCGGTGGCGAGGCGTTGCCCGCCGAGCTGCGCAACCGTGTGTTGGCGCAGTTGCCGGCGGTGCAATTGCACAACCGTTATGGCCCGACCGAAACCGCGATCAACGTGACCCACTGGCATTGCCACGCCGAAGACGGCGAGCGTTCGCCGATTGGTCGGCCGTTGGGCAATGTGATCTGCCGTGTGCTCGACGAGCACCTGAACCTGCTGCCGGTCGGCGTGCCGGGCGAGCTGTGCATCGGCGGCATCGGCCTGGCGCGCGGTTATCTCGGGCGTGCCGGTTTGACCGCCGAGCGGTTTATCGCCGACCCGCTGGGCGAGGCGGGCGCACGCTTGTATCGCACGGGTGACCGTGTGCGCTGGAGCGCCGACGGTGTGCTCGACTACCTCGGCCGCCTCGATCAGCAGGTCAAGCTGCGCGGCTTTCGCGTGGAACCGGAAGAAATCGAAGCGCGCCTGCTCGCCCTTGAGGGCATCGCCCAAGCCGTGGTGCTGGTGCGTGACGCGCAGTTGATCGGCTACTACACCGCCCACACCGCATTGGACGAAGAGGACGTGAAAAGCGCCTTGGCCGCCGAGTTGCCGGAGTACATGGTGCCTGCGCTGTTGATGCGCCTGGATGCCATGCCCCTGAGCCCCAGCGGCAAACTCGAGCGCCGTGCCTTGCCGGAACCGGTGTGGCAAACCCGCGAACACGTCGAACCTCAAACGCCGCTGCAACAGCAGATCGCCGCGATCTGGCGCGAGGTGCTCGGCTTGCCACGCATTGGCCTGCGCGATGATTTCTTCGCCCTCGGCGGGCACTCGTTGCTGGCCACGCAGATCATCTCGCGCACCCGCCAGGCTTGTGACGTCGAGTTGCCGCTGCGGACCTTGTTCGAAGCCAGCGAGCTGGGCGCGTTTGCCGAGCAGGTCGGCTTGATCCAGGCCTCGGGCCGGCGCAACCAACAGACCGCCATCGCCCAGGTCGACCGCAGCCAACCCGTGCCGTTGTCCTATTCCCAGCAGCGCATGTGGTTCCTCTGGCAGATGGAACCGGACAGCCCGGCCTACAACGTCGGCGGCATGGCGCGCTTGCGCGGTGTGCTGGATGTGGGGCGTTTCGAGGCGGCGTTGCAGGCCTTGATCATGCGTCACGAAACCCTACGCACCACCTTCCCGAGTGTGGACGGCGTGGCTTATCAAAAAGTCTCGGCGCAGACCGGCCTGCGCATGGGCTGGCAGGACTTCTCGGCGCTGGACGAGAGCGAACGCCAGCAACGTTTGCAGCAACTGGCGGATCACGAAGCCCACACCCCGTTCAACCTGGAAACCGGCCCGTTGCTGCGCGCCTGTGTGGTCAAGGCCGGCGAGCGTGAGCACTACCTGGTACTGACCCTGCACCACATCGTCACCGAAGGCTGGGCCATGGACATCTTTGCCCGTGAGCTCAGTGCGCTGTACGAGGCGTTCATCGACGAGCGTACCTCGCCGCTGGCGCCGTTGCCGGTGCAGTACCTCGACTACAGCGTGTGGCAGCGCCAGTGGCTGGAGTCCGGCGAACGCCAGCGCCAACTGGACTACTGGACCGCGCAACTGGGCAGCGAACACCCGCTGCTCGAACTGCCCGGCGACCGTCCACGTCCGCCGGTGCAAAGCCACCAGGGCGAGCTGTACCGCTTCGACTTGAGCGACGACTTGGCTGCCCGCGTCCGCACGTTCAATGCCGAACGCGGCCTGACCCTGTTCATGACCATGACCGCCACCCTCGCCGTGCTGCTCTACCGCTACAGCGGCCAGACCGACCTGCGCATCGGCGCCCCCGTGGCCAACCGCATCCGCCCGGAAAGCGAAGGGCTGATCGGCGCGTTCCTCAACACCCAGGTGCTGCGTTGCCAACTCAGCGGGCAGATGAATGTCGCCGAGCTGTTTGAGCAGGTGCGCCACACCGTGATCGAAGGCCAGTCCCACCAGGACCTGCCGTTCGACCACCTGGTGGAAGCCCTGCAACCGCCGCGCAGTGCGGCGTACAACCCGTTGTTCCAGGTGATGTGCAACGTGCAGCGCTGGGAATTCCAGCAGAGCCGCGAACTCGCCGGCATGACCGTCGAGTACCTGGCCAACGATGCACGGGCGACCAAGTTTGACCTCAATCTGGAAGTCACCGATCTTGACCATCGTCTGGGTTGCTGCCTGACCTACAGCACCGATTTGTTCGACGAGCCGCGCATTGCGCGCATGGCCGAACATTGGCGCAACCTGCTCGAAGCGTTGATCGCCGACCCGCAGCAGCGTCTGAGCGAACTGCCGTTGCTCAGCCGCGATGAGCAGCGCGCCTTGCAGCACAGCCTGGGCAGCGAACCGGGCGAACACCGTCTCGACCAGTGCATCCATCAGTTGTTCAGCCAGCAGGCGCTGGCCCGCGGTGATGCGCCGGCGCTGACCTTTGCCGGTGCGACCCTCAGCTACCGCGAACTCAACGAACGCGCCAACCGCCTGGCCTGGATGCTGCGCGAGCGTGGCGTCGGCCCGCAGGTGCGGGTCGGCCTGGCGTTGCCGCGATCCCTGGAAATGGTCGTCGGCCTGTTGGCGATCCTCAAGGCCGGCGGCGCCTACGTGCCGCTGGACCCGGAATACCCGCTGGACCGCTTGCACTACATGATCGAAGACAGCGACATCGGCCTGCTGCTCAGTGACACCGCGATGTTCGAAGCCCTCGGTGAACTGCCGGCAACGGTGGCCTGCTGGTGCCTGGAAGATGACCTGCCAGTGCTTGACAACTACCCGCTGGACGAGCTGCCGTTGCTCAGCCTGGCGCAGCATCAGGCGTACCTGATCTACACCTCCGGCTCCACCGGCAAACCCAAAGGCGTGGTGGTGGCCCACGGCGAAATCGCCATGCATTGCCAGGCGGTGATCGAACGTTTCGGCATGCGCGCGGATGACTGCGAGCTGCACTTCTATTCGATCAACTTCGACGCCGCCACCGAGCGCCTGTTGGTGCCGTTGCTCAGTGGTGCGCAGGTGGTGTTGCGGGCGCAAGGGCAGTGGGACGCGCAAGAAATCTGCGCGCTGATCCGCACCCATCGCATCAGTATCCTCGGCTTCACCCCAAGCTACGGCAGCCAGTTGGCGCAGTGGCTGGCGACCCAGCAGCAGACCTTGCCGGTGCGCATGTGCATCACCGGCGGCGAGGCGCTGACCGGCGAACACTTGCAGCGGATCCGCGCGGCGTTCCAGCCCGAGGTGTTCTTCAACGCCTACGGCCCGACTGAAACCGTGGTCATGCCGCTGGCCAGCCTCGCCCCCGAGCAATTGGAAGAGGGCGCCGCCAGCGTGCCGATCGGCAGCATTATCGGCGAGCGCGTGGCGTACATTCTCGACGCCGACCTGGCCCTGGTGCCGCAAGGCGCGACTGGCGAGCTGTACGTCGGCGGCGCAGGCTTGGCCCAGGGGTATCACCAGCGTGCGGGGATGACGGCGGAGCGTTTTATCGCCGATCCGTTTGCCGGCAATGGCGGGCGTCTGTACCGCACTGGCGATCTGGTGCGTCAGCGCGCCGACGGTTTGGTCGAGTACCTGGGACGTATCGACCATCAGGTGAAGATCCGTGGCTTTCGCATTGAACTGGGCGAGATCGAAACCCGCCTGCTGGAACACGACGCGGTGCGCGAAGCGGTGGTGCTGGCGCTGGACGCGCCAAGCGGCAAACAGCTGGTGGCGTATCTGGTCAGCGATGCCGACCACGCCCCATTGCGCGAAGCACTCAAGGCCCATCTGAAAGCACAACTGCCGGACTACATGGTGCCCGCGCACCTGATTGTGCTCGATAGCATGCCGCTGACCGGCAACGGCAAACTCGACCGCCGCGCCTTGCCGCAACCGGACCCGCAGGCCAATCGTCAAGAGTACGTGGCGCCGCGCAACGAACTGGAAAGCACCTTGGCGGCGATCTGGTGCGCAGTGTTGAACGTCCAGCAGGTCGGCCTCGACGATAACTTCTTTGAGCTGGGTGGCGACTCGATCCTGTCGATTCAGGTGGTCAGCCGTGCGCGCCAGGCCGGGATTCATTTCAGCCCGCGGGACCTGTTCCAGCACCAGACCGTGCAAACCCTCGCCGCCGTCGCCACCCGCTCCGAGCAGGTCACCGCGGAGCAGGGCGTGTTGGTCGGCAGCTCGGGCCTTACGCCGATCCAGCACTGGTTCTTCGATACCGAGATTGCCCAGCGCCAGCACTGGAACCAGGCGCTGCTGCTCCAGCCGCTGCAGTTGCTCGAACCACATCGCCTGGAGCAAGCGCTGCTGGCGGTGCTGGAGCACCACGATGCGCTGCGTCTGAGCTTCACCCAGCGCGATGCGCAGTGGCACGCCGAGCACTTGGCAGTGCCTAAAGGCGGTGTGCTGATGCAGGCGCAAGTGCGCGAGATGAGAGATTGCACCGCGCTGTTCACCGACACCCAGCGCAGCCTTGACCTGGAACACGGCCCGTTGCTGCGTGCCTTGCTGGTGGACGGCCCCGAGGGGCAACAACGCCTGCTGATCGCGATCCATCACCTGGTGGTGGACGGCGTGTCGTGGCGTGTCTTGCTCGAAGACCTGCAAAACGTCTATCGCCAGTTGAGCGACGGCCAGTCCGTCAGCCTGCCGGCCAAAACCAGCGCGTTGCGCGATTGGGCGGCACGTTTGCAGGCGTATGCCGGCAGCGAATCCCTGCGCGAAGAACTCGGTGTGTGGCAAGAACAGTTGGCCGGGCCCGCGGTGAGCTTGCCGGTGGACCGTCCACACGGCAGCCTGCGCCATCGCGATGCCGAGACCGTCAGCGTGCGCCTGGATGCCGAACGCACCCGCCAGTTGCTGCAACAGGCGCCAAGCGCCTACCGCACCCAGGTCAATGACTTGCTGCTGACCGCCCTGGCCCGCGTGCTGTGCCGCTGGAGCGGGCATGCTTCGGCGCTGATCCAATTGGAAGGCCACGGCCGCGAAACCCTGTTCGACGACATCGACCTGACCCGCAGCGTCGGCTGGTTCACCAGCGCCTACCCGCTGCGCCTGACCCCGCTGCACATCGAAGAAGCCGCCGGGCAGGGCGCCTCGATCAAGGCGATCAAGGAGCAACTGCGCGGCGTGCCGCACAAAGGCCTGGGTTATGGCGTGTTGCGCTATCTCGCGGACGACGTGACCCAGCAGACCCTGGCGGCACTGCCGAGCGCCGAGATCACCTTCAACTACCTCGGCCAGTTCGACCAGAGCTTTGGCAGCGATGCGCTGTTCCACCCGCTGGACGAATCCGCCGGCCTCGCCCACGACCCGGACGCGCCGCTGCCCAACGCACTGAGCGTCGACAGCCAGGTGTACGGTGGTGAACTGGTGTTGCGCTGGACCTTCAGCCGCGAACGCCACGCCCCGCAAACTATCCACGAACTGGCCGACGCCTACCTCGCCGAACTGCACAGCCTGATCGCCCACTGCCTCAAGGACGATGCCGGCGGCCTCACGCCGTCCGACTTCCCACTGGCACAGCTGACCCAGGTGCAACTGGATGCCTTGCCCGTACCGGCCAGCGTCATCGAAGACGTCTACCCGCTGACGCCGATGCAGGAGGGCCTGTTGCTGCATACCCTGCTGGAGCCGGGCACCGGCCTGTACTACATGCAGGATCGCTACCGCATCAATAGCGCCCTGGACCCCGAGCGTTTCGCCCAGGCCTGGCAGGCAGTGATTGCCCGTCACGAAGCCTTGCGTGCGTCGTTCTGTTGGAACGTCGGCGAAGACATGTTGCAAGTGATCCACAAGCCGGGCAGCACGCCGATTGAATACCTGGATTGGAGCAATGCTCCTCAAGAAGAGCAGGAACCGCGCCTGCAAGCCTTGCTCAAGGCCGAGCGCGAAGCCGGTTTCGATCTACTCAACCAGGCGCCGTTCCACCTGCGTTTGATCCGCGTCGGCGCCGAGCGCTACTGGTTCATGATGAGCAACCACCACATCCTCATCGATGCATGGTGCCGTTCATTGCTGATGAACGACTTCTTCGACATTTACATGGCCCTCGGCGAAGGCCGCGAGGCGCAACTGGCGGCGCCGCCGCGTTATCGCGACTACATCGCCTGGCTGCAACGCCAGAACCTGGATGAGGCGCGCCAGTGGTGGCAGCAGAACCTGCAA
This sequence comes from Pseudomonas sp. AF03-9, assembly GCF_020515815.1. Classification (NCBI taxonomy): domain Bacteria; kingdom Pseudomonadati; phylum Pseudomonadota; class Gammaproteobacteria; order Pseudomonadales; family Pseudomonadaceae; genus Pseudomonas; species Pseudomonas sp. AF03-9. Next base: position 383,386 of record NZ_JAHPJF010000002.1, read on the forward strand.
GGCTTTGAACGCACCACGCCGATCCCGAGCGACCGCCCCTTTATGCGTGACCACGCGGGCCACGGCGGCATGGTGGTGGGGGATTGCTACACTCGTCTGGATGCCCGCGATGGGGCGCAATTGCGTGAGCTGGCCCAGGCCCATCAACTGACCGTCAACACCTTTGCCCAGGCTGCATGGGCTTTGGTATTGCGGCGTTTGAGCGGTGAGCGCGACGTGTTGTTCGGCGTCACCGTGGCCGGTCGCCCGGTGGAAATGCCGCAGATGCAGCGCACCGTCGGCCTGTTCATCAACAGCATCGCGCTGCGGGTGAAACTGCCCGAGGATGGTCAGCCGTGCAGCGTGCGCCAATGGTTGAGCGGCCTGCTCGACAGCAATATGCAACTGCGCGAGTACGAATACCTGCCGCTGGTGACGATCCAGGAACACAGCGAACTGCCCAAGGGCCAGCCGCTGTTCGACAGCCTGTTCGTGTTTGAAAACGCGCCGGTGGAAGTCTCGGTGCTGGACCGTGCGCAAAGCCTGAATGCCACCTCGGACTCCGGCCGCACCCACACCAACTTCCCGCTGACGGCGGTGTGTTATCCGGGGGATGATCTGGGCTTGCACCTGTCCTATGACCAGCGTTACTTCGACGAAACCACCGTGCAAGGCATGCTCGGCGAGTTCAAGCGTCTGTTGCTGGCGCTGGTGCAGGGCTTCCATGGCGACATGGCCGACTTGCCGTTGATTGGCGAGCAGGAGCGTGAGTTTTTGCTGGAGGGCTGCAATCAGAGCGACCACGACTATCCGCTGCAAAGCAGCTACGTGGAGCTGTTCGAAGCCCAGGTGGCGGCGCATCCACAGCGTGTCGCCGCCAGTTGCCTGGACCAGCACTGGAGCTATGACGAGCTGAACCGGCGCAGCAACGGCCTGGGCCATGCGTTGATCGAAGCCGGTGTCGGCCTTGATCAACCAGTGGCGTTGCTCGGCGAGCGCAACTTGGACCTGCTGGGCATGATCATCGGCAGCTTCAAGGCTGGAGCCGGTTACCTGCCGTTGGACCCGGGCCTGCCGAGCCAGCGGTTGCGCAGCATTATCGAGCTGAGTCGTACGCCATTGCTGGTGTGCAGCGAGGCGTGCCGCGAGCAGGCCATCGAATTGCTCGAAGGCTTCGACTGCCAGTTGCTGGTGTGGCAAGAAGTGCCGGCTCGCGGTGCCAACCCTGGGGTCTACAGCGGCCCAGACAACCTCGCCTACGTGATCTACACCTCGGGTTCCACCGGGTTGCCCAAGGGCGTGATGGTCGAACAGCGCGGTATGCTCAACAACCAGTTGAGCAAGGTGCCGTACCTGAACCTGAGCGACGCGGATGTGATCGCCCAGACCGCCTCGCAAAGTTTCGATATTTCCGTCTGGCAGTTCCTCGCCGCGCCGCTGTTTGGCGCACGGGTGGACATCGTGCCGAACGCCCTGGCCCATGATCCACAAGGCTTGCTCGAGCATGTCCAGGTGCAAGGCATCACGGTGCTGGAGAGCGTGCCGTCATTGATCCAGGGCATGCTCGCCCAGGACCGCATCCACCTCGACGGCCTGCGTTGGATGCTGCCGACCGGCGAAGCGATGCCACCGGAACTGGCGCATCAGTGGTTGCAGCGTTACCCCGGGATTGGGCTGGTGAACGCCTACGGCCCGGCGGAGTGTTCGGATGACGTGGCGTTCTTCCGCGTCGACCTGGCCTCGACCCGTGGCACTTACCTGCCGATTGGCACACCGACCGACAATAACCGTTTGTACCTGCTGGACGGTGCGCTGGAGCTGGTGCCGCAAGGCGCGGTCGGCGAGTTGTGCGTGGCCGGTACGGGCGTCGGGCGTGGTTACGTCAGCGACCCGCTGCGCACCGCACCGGTGTTTGTGCCGAATCCGTTTGGTGCACCGGGCGAGCGCCTGTACCGCACCGGCGACTTGGCGCGTCGGCGCAGCGATGGCGTGCTGGAGTACGTCGGGCGTATCGACCATCAGGTGAAGATTCGCGGCTACCGCATCGAACTCGGTGAAATCGAAGCACGCCTGCATGAGCAACCGGAAGTGCGCGACGGGGCGGTTGGCGTGCAGGACGGCGTCAACGGCAAACACCTGGTTGGCTATCTGGTCGCTGCCAATGAAACCCTCAACCCGAGCGAACGCCTGGACCGCATCAAGCAACGCCTGCGCGCCGAACTGCCGGAATACATGGTGCCGCTGCACTGGCTGTGGCTTGAGCGTCTGCCGTTGAATGCCAACGGCAAACTCGACCGCAAGGCGTTGCCTTTGCTCGAAATCGGCCAGCTCCAGAGCCAGGATTACCTGGCGCCGCGCAACCCGCTGGAAACCACCCTGGCTGCGATCTGGGCCGAGGTGCTGAAAGTTGAACGGGTCGGCGTGCAGGACAACTTTTTCGAACTGGGCGGGCACTCGTTGCTGGCCACGCAGATTGCCTCGCGGGTGCAAAAGAGCTTGCAGCGTGATGTGCCGTTGCGGGCGATGTTCGAGTGCAGCACGGTGGCGGAGTTGGCCGAGTATATCGATGGGTTGGCGGCCAATGAGGTCAGCGCCGAGAAGGTGGATCGGTTGAGTGATTTGATGGCGCAGTTGGAAGGGATTTGAGCGGGCCGCTAGTCAGAACTGTCAGATCTGACAGTAGGCAAAGCTCCTGATCCAAGCGTTAGATCACCGAAGGCTCTGGCCGATATGGCCAGCTATGACAGTGATCTAATGCTTGACAGGAGTCTTATCGTGGCTAAAAAACCGATCTCTGAAAATACCTCATCTCTTCAACCGGCCAGCACTCCACCGCGCTCGCCGAAAGGGCCCAAGGCGCAATTCCCCGTTCCTGTTGTCAAGTTCGCAGCCAATAACAGCGTGCTGTACCCCATGGATGCGATTGACGGGACGCAGGCCAAGTTGACGTTGCCTGCGGATGCCACGGGCTGCACATTTTTCATCGCTATCAAGGATCAGGCTGAGCCTGCATTCGAGCCCGTTTCTGTGGATGACGGCGATGATGTCGTTCCGATTTCTGCGCAGTCAGTCAGTTTGATGATCGGACACACGATGCAGATGTGGTACACGGCTATGGTGGGGGGCAAGGAGGAGGCTTCCCAAGTGCTGGAGCTGGAAGTTCAGTTCTTGCGGGAGAACGATCTGGTTGTATCGAGGCCGGTGTATACGCACGCAAAGAATGAGTGGAACACATTGTGGCTGAGGATGCAGGGTTTCACTGGTAATGAAATCGTCGCAGTCGAGGCCTGGCCTTTTATCTATGCAGGGCAACGGTTGTTTATCGCCGTCGCCGGCAACCAGCACGTCGCGCCGTACCGCTTCATCTGGGTTGCGCTGGATTATGTGGTACAGCCCCATGAGGCTCATGCAGGTTATGTCTTCAGGTTTCCTCTTTCACGCCCATGGATGGCCAGACTGGATGACTACTCGGCGCTGACGGCCCACTTAGGTGTTATCTGGGATACAAGCCAGCCTGTATTCCCTGAGCCAGGCGACCCTCTTTTTGAAACTCCACTGCCTATCAACGCCCAGGATTTCCACTTGCGTACCACCACGCTGCTGCAGGTGGACCCGTACCAGGAACTGAACCCTCCAAATCTGCGAGAGTCGGTCGAGCTGCGTCCCGGGCATTGGGAGGTCAACCCAACCAACACAGTCAACGGCGGACATGCGATTGTCAATTATGAGGGTATGACTGAAGGCGATCTTGTTTGCGCTCAGGCTGAAGGGGGCGACTATGGACCTATATCGCTTGGTTGTCAGCACGTAAGCGCGGGCGAAAGCAGCTTGTCATTTGAGGTTCCTCCCGAGGTCTTTGCTGCGCTATTCAATAAGACGCTGAAACTGGGCTACACCCTTCAATTCAATGATTACGCACCACAACCTTCGCCGCTGCGCTATATCGACGTGTTGGCGCCACAGCTTCCACACCCGGGCATTGAGCAAGCAACCGCGAGTACGGTGGATCTGAGCACATTCATGGGTGACGGCACAGGTATCGTTCCTCTCTTTGACTACGCCGCCGTGGGTCAATGCTGCTGGATGTGGGTAACCGGTGAGCTTGAGAATGGCAACATCCATGAGTTCGACGTATTGGTGGGTAAGCCCCTTACCGCAGATTGGGTGCAGAGGGGGGTGGATGCCCCCATCTCACGCAGTGAGTTGAAAAAACTGGCGGATTGCAGCGAATTCCAACTGCATTTCGCAGTGGGTTTTGATGGCAAATGCAATCGGGCGACCGCCATTGAGTTTCCTTCGCAGACGTTCACTATCGAGCAAGAGCCGCTGGTGTTGCTTGAGCCCAGCGTTACAGAGGCGGTGGGCTCCAACTTGACTGCTTACAATGGGCGCAATGGCGTACACGTTGAAGTGAATTACGTCGGCATGAACCCCAAGCACACCATCAGCGTCTGCTGGAAAAAGGCTGACGGTACGTGTTGGTCTCTGGCTTCCCAATCCGGCAGCGCTTCGGGGCCGGTCATCTTCCTTCTGCCGTCGGAAGCCGTGATCGAGAGTATGGGGAAAGTGGTGCAGATCACTTACACGGTCACCACTGCATGCAAGGTGCAGACCTCACTGCCTTTGAACTTGAACGTCAGTTTGCCTGTGCGCCTGGAAACGCCAAACGTGCTGGAGGCGACGCCACCCAGGACTCAGAACGCCGTTCTGGACCTGAGGACATTTACCGAGAATGCCAATTCTCTCGAAGATCCGATGTGGTTTCTGCGGGCAGGGCAGAAGTGCTGGTTACGAGCGGAGGGTACGGACAAAAACGGCAATGCCTACTCGTTTAATGTGTACTCGGCCAGAGCCATTACGTCGCCAGAGCTGACTGCAGGGGTGGCGGCTCCTGTACTGCGATCCGAGTTGGCTAAGCTAAAGGACACAACCAACTTGTCCCTCACATTCAGCGTCGCAACGTACGGTAGTTCAGATGAGAATGTGGTATGTCCAAAACGGATGTTGAGCGTGGTTACGCCAGCTTTAATTCTCTATGAGAACTTCGATGTTCGTGATGTACCCAACCCTCAAATTATCACTGCTGGCGGCAGTCTTGAAACTCCACGTATGACCGTCAGGCACATAAGTGGTCCCGGTCAGTCCGGTGTTATGTTTGAGCCATCCTCACCGTCGGGCCCTGGGCTCATGATAGGTTACCTCCACACGGGCCCTCAGAATATTGAGTTGGATTTAAAATTCTCGTGTCGACGCGTGACCTTTTCACTGATATGGCTTGATGGTTTATTTACGATTGAGTTTTTAGACAGCAGTCATTTCTCAATAGGGAGAATGGTGCTACGCGGCCAGGAAACGGGTGGACCACTTAATCATTGGGTCGATTTCTCCGCACCCTTGAACACTAGCATCTCAACAATTACTTTAAAAACGAGTACCAATGACTGGGTGATGGTTGATACGTTTACTTTCTATCTGACGTAAGACTGGGGCTCGATAAAGGTGCCCATGCATTTGAATGGTCACCTTTATTACAGAAAATCACTGCGGGCCAAGAATCTTCACCAACTTCTCCGGCGACGGCGCCCCCTGCTGTTGCTGCAACCCACCTTTGTCATCCAGATAGAAAATCGCCGGCGTCGCCGACAATTCCAGCTCATCCATCAGCTTCATATTCCCATCCAGCTTGGCTTCAATATCCGCCGGGATCTTCGCCAGTGCCTGCAACTTGCTGCCCTTGCCGGCGGCTTCGTGCTCTTGCAACGCCTTTTGCGGGTCTTTGGCGGCAAACAATGCGGCGGATTTGGCCGCGCTGTCTTCGCGGATGATGCCGACCATGATGTGGCGCAACTGCACCTTGCCGGCCTTCACCCATGGCCGCGCCTGTTCCCAGAACATGTTGCAGTAGGGGCAGTTGGGGTCGCTGAACAGGTAGACGATGCGTGGCGCCTTGACGTCGCCGTCCTGGATCCAGCTGCTTTTTTCCATCTTGGCCCAGACTTCCTTGGCCATTGGTGCGTACACCAGCTTCTCCAGCGGTGCGCTGCTCAGGTCGTTGCCTTGGGCGTCATACAGGTTGCCGGCGAGCACGCTTTTGCCGTCGGCGGTCAGGTACAGGGCCATGCCGCGGTTCTGGTATTGCGCGGCGTAGCCGGTGAGGCCGCTGGGGGCGTCGAATTTGCCGATGATCTTGGCACCCTTGGCCTCGATCTGTTTGATCGGCGCGGGCCAGTCTTCGGCGTGGGCCAGGGTAGCCGCCAGCGTCAGTGGCAGCAGGGTCAGCAGGTGGCGGAGGCTTGGCATGTGGGTTTCCTTGTTGGGGCAGTGTCGAAGGCTTCGAGCGAACGGGCCAGGCTGGCCTGGGACAGTTCGCCCAGGTGGCTGTGGATCAGGCGCCCGTCGGCCTGATAGAACAATGTGGTCGGCAGGGCCATGGAACCCACGGCCTGGCCAAGGCGGCCACTGGCGTCGAACAGCATATTGTCGAGGGTCAGGCCCTGGGTGGCGAGGAAGGTGCTGACGCTTTGCATGCTTTCGGCCTGGTTGACGAACAAAAAGGTCACGTCGGGGCGTTGGCGCTGTGCGCGTTCGAGCACCGGCATTTCCCGGCGGCACGGTGGGCACCAGGTGGCCCACAGGTTGATCACCAATGGGCCGCCTTTGTAGTCGGCCAGTTGCACGGCTTCACCGTTGGCATTGCGCAAGGCGATGTCCGGCAGTTGCACGCCTTTGTCGTACAGGCTCAGGGACAGGCTGGCCAGCCCCCAGAACACCAGGCCGGTAACCACCCCGGCGGCGAGTGGCTTGCGCAGGGGCGGGCGGCGCCAGCCATAGGCCAGGGCGCCGAGGACCAGGGCGATCACGCCGGGCCAGGCGAGGAAGCCGCCGTCGCGCACGTCGACCATTTGCAGCCAGTCGTTGCTGTAGTCGTTCCAGTACATCAACACAAAGCTGACCCGCGCCGCGAGCATCCCTAGCAGGAACAGGCTGAACAGCACCGATTCCGGGTTCTCGCCGCCCCGCTTGGCCACGCGCCAGCCCACCAGGGTGGCGAAGATCAGCGCGCTGATCAGCAGCAGGTGATTCAGGGCGATGGCAAAGGTGCCAATGGTCAGGGTCAGCATCAGCGCGCGTCCCGGGTTTGCGTCCAGCGTTGCAGGAAGCCGGCGGCATCCACTTCGCCGGTGATGCGTTGGGCGCGGCGCTCTTCACCGTCCGGGCCGATCCATACGAAGCTCGGCGGGCCGGGGACTTTGTAGCGGCCGAGCAGTTCGCGGCTGGCGGCGTTGTCGGCGGTGACGTCCAGGCGCAGCAGGCGCACGTCTTTCAGCGCGTCGAGGACTTCGGGTTTGCCGAACACCTGTTTTTCCATGATCTTGCACGACACGCACCAGTCGGCGTAGTAGTCCACCAGCACCCATTGGCCCTGGGCCTTGGCGCTGTCGAGTTGGGTTTGCAGCACGTCGGGGTCGTTTATGGTCATGAAGGTGTCGTGGGCTGTCGGCGCGGCAGCCGTCTGTGAACCGCCGTAGACCTTCAACGGTTGCCAGAGGTCGTCGCCGCCACCGGCCGCGCCCACCACCAGCACCGCCCCCCACAGGCCCAACACCAGGGAGCCGGAGCCGAACACCTTGGCGGTCAGGCCGTATTCGTGGGCCAGGGTCCAGCCGCAATAGGCCATGATCAACGCCAGTGCGCCCCACAGGCCGATCCACAGGCTTTCATCGACCACCGGGCGGATCATCAGCACGGCGGTGCCGAGGAACAGGAAGCCGAAGATACCCTTGAGCACGCTCATCCAACTGCCCGGCTTGGGCAGGAAGCGATTGCCCACGGTCACCAGCAGCAACAACGGGATGCCGATGCCAATGCCCATGGCGAACAGGATCAGGCCGCCATGCAGCGCGTTGCCGCTCTGGGCGATATACAGCAGGGCGCCGGCCAGCGGGGCGGTCATGCACGGGCCGACGAGCAGGCCGGACAGCGCGCCGAGCACCCCGGCGCCGACCAGGCTGCCACCGCTTTGCTGGCGGCTGGCGGTGTCCAGGCGGTCACGCAGGAAGGCGGGCAGTTGCAGTTCAAAGAAGCCGAACATCGGCAGGGCGAGGAACACGAACAACGCGGCGAAACTGCCGAGAATCCAAGGGGTTTGCAGCAATGCGGCAAGGTTGCCGCCGGCCAGCGCCGCCAACACGCCCAGCGCCGCGTACACCAGCGCCATGCACACCACGTAGCTGCTGGCCAAGGCAAAGCCGCGACGCGGGCTGGCGCCACTGCCGACTACCAGCCCGGCGAGGATCGGCAGCATCGGCAACGAACACGGGGCGAACGCCAGCAACAGGCCCAGGCCAAAGAACACCAGCAGGCTCCAACCCAGGCTGCGTTGTTGCAGGCCACTGGCCAGGCTTTGGTCGCTGGCTTCGGCGGTGGCGGCCACAGCCGGGTTGCCACCCAGGTCCACCGTCATTGACTGCGGCGGATAACACAGGCCCGCATCGGCGCAACCCTGCCAGCCCAGCTTGACCTTGCCGGTGACACCGGCGGGGATCTTCACTTCCAGCCCCTGGCGATACACTTGCTGCTCGCCGAAGAACTCATCGCTATGGGCTTCACCCTGGGGCAGCACGGGTTTCTCGGCCAGGCCGTCGAATTTCATGCGCTGCTGGTACAGGTAGTAACCGTCGGCAATCTGCCAATACAGCTGGGTTTCGCCGCTTTCCAGGCGCTCGGAGGTAAAGGCGAAGGCCTTGCCCACCGGGAGGAAGTCGGGTTTTGTCTCAAACGGATTGCCCGGCGCGGCCTGGGCGAACCCCGCGAACAACATCAGCAGAAAGATAAACAGATGCCGCATGGTCAAGCCTTAGTTCGATGCAAGTGAGGCACACAATGTGTGGCGTTGATTAACCGATGATTAACCGGCGCTATTCTAGAGTGTAGGGAGTGTCTGAGCGCGCCTCTTTTCACGGCATAATCTGCGCTTAATCCGTGGCACCTTTAATCTCCCCCATCTTTTATGAAGGGTTCAGCATGCACGTACTGGTCTGCGAAGACGATGAACTGATCGCCAGCGGCATCGTGGCCGGCCTCACCGCCCAGGGCTTCACGGTCGAGCGCGTGGGCACGGCGGCGGCTGCGCGGGCGATGCTCAAGGCGGCGACCTTCGACATCATGGTGCTCGACCTTGGCCTGCCCGATGAAGATGGCCTCAAGTTGTTGCAGCAGCAGCGCAGCCAGGGCCTGGAGATTCCGGTGCTGATCCTCACGGCACGGGATTCTGTGACCAATCGCGTCGACGGCCTGCAAGCCGGTGCTGACGACTACTTGCTCAAGCCCTTCGACCTGCGCGAATTGGCCGCACGCCTGCAAACCCTGTTGCGCCGGGTGGCGGGGCGCAGCGTCAACCTGATCGAACACGGACGCCTGGCCTATGACCCGAGCAGCCGCGAAACCTTCCTCGGCGGTCAGCCGGTGGACCTGTCCCGCCGCGAACAGGCGCTGTTGCAGGCGCTGCTGCACAACAAGGGCCGCGTGCTGTCCAGCGAGCAACTCAAGGACAGCGTCTACGGTTTCAACGACGAGCTGGAAAGCAACGCGTTGAACGTGCACATCCACCACCTGCGGCGCAAATTGGGCAACGGCATCGTCGAGACCGTGCGCGGCCTTGGCTACCGCCTGGGCCCGGCGGATGACGGAGAGAACGCGCCGTGAAAAGCCTGCGCCTGCGCCTGACGTTCAAGCTTGGCGCCGCCTTTGTGCTGATCTGGGCCCTGGCAGCGGCGTGGATGCTCAACGACTTGCGCAACCAGATGATGTTTTCCCTCGACCAGCGCCTGGTGGCATCGGCGCGCATGGTCGCCGGGCTGACCGAGCAGATGCCGGGCCTGGCCAGCATGAGCGGCGGTGCGCATTTCAGCGCGCAGCAACTGAATGTGCCGGGGGGCATGGCCTGTCAGGTCAGCTCCTTGCGCGGCGAAGTCCTGGCGCGCAGCCACGCAACGCCGGACGAAGGCCTGGAGTCGCGCAAGAGCGGTTTTCGCGACCAGGTGATCGATGGCGTGAATTGGCGCAGTTTTACCCTGTCCCGGGGCGATTTGTTGATCACCACCGCCGACCGCCAGGTGGAGCGCGAGGCGCTGAACCTGTCGATCCTGCTCGCTGCATCGGTGCCGGTGGGCGTGGCGATGCTCGGTTGCCTGTGCCTGTTGTGGCTGGGCATCGGCCAGAGCCTGCTGCCGCTCAACCGCATGCGTGACGCGCTGATGCGGCGCAGCGCCGACTCCCTCGAACCGTTGCAGATCCACCCGTTGCCCAGCGAACTCAAGCCGCTGCTCGACACCCAGAACCAACTGTTGCAGCGCATCGCCAAGACCATCGAGCGCGAACGTCGGCTCACCGGCGACGCTGCCCATGAGCTGCGCAGCCCGCTGACGGCGATCAAGACCCACCTGCAAGTGGCGCGCATGACCGACGGCGCGGCCCGCGACCAGTCCCTGGCCCACGCCGAAGAGGGCGCCGACCGTCTGCATCGCACCCTGGAACAATTGCTGCTGCTGGCACGGGTCGAAGGCAGTTTGTCGTTTGACGATGGTTTGCAGTCCAGCGCCGAGGAAGTGGCGCGGTTGGCGATCCAGGACGCCAACGCCGGCGATAACGGGCGTATCGACCTGATCCTGGCGGACAACCTGCGCACCACTCCGGTGGAAATGCCCGTGGGCCTGGCCGTTGCGGCCCTGCGCAACCTGCTGGACAACGCCTTGCGCCATACCCCGGCGCACACCCGGGTGGAACTGCGCGTGTTCACCGACGCCGACCATGTGGTATTTCGCGTACGTGACCATGGCCAGCAGATCTCCAGCGAAGACCTGCAATACCTGACCCAACGCTTCTGGCGCAACGGCAGCAGCGAAGGTTGCGGCCTGGGCCTGGCGATCGTGCAAGCGATTGTGCAGCGCTGCTCGTGCTCGTTGAAATTCGACAGCCAGGCCGATGGCCTGCGCGTCGACCTGGGTATGCCGCTGCGGCACTGATCTTTTTCTTTCAAGCGCCACATAGTTACCGCCCGCCTGAAGGTGAACCCTTCAGGATGGCGTTGGTTTTTTGCGCTTGAACGGGCCGAACGACTCGGCCTGGATTGAAAAGGACAGCTCTTATGTTGGTGATCGATACCAGTTTCCCAGCCAAGGATTTCAACGAACGCAATGGCGAACCTGTGCGCCAGTTGATCCTGCATTACACCGCCGCCCCCTTCGGCGCATCCCTGCGCACCCTCACGCAGGATGGCGTCAGCGCCCACTACCTGGTGCCGGACCCGGATGAGCCGAGCTACCGCGCCGCCGGGTATGACGAATTGCGTGCGTTCCGCCTGGTCGATGAAGGCAAGCGCGCCTGGCATGCCGGGGTCAGCCACTGGGGCGGGCAGGACAACCTCAACAGCCGCGCGATCGGCATCGAACTGGTCAACCTGGCACGGGATGACGCCGGGGTGTTTACCTTCCCGACCTACCCTGAGGAGCAGGTCGAAGTGCTGATTGCACTGGCACGGGACATCCTGGCGCGCCACCCGCAGATCGGCCCGAGCGACGTCCTTGGGCACTCCGATGTGGCCTATTGGCGCAAGAGCGACCCCGGGCCGCGTCTGCCGTGGCAGCGTTTGCACGAGGTGGGCGTAGGCGCCTGGTTCGATGACGCCACCCGTGCGATGTATCAGCGCCGGTTTTGCCTTGGTTTGCCGCCGGAGGTTGAGGTCGAGCGGGCGTTTCAGCGTTATGGGTACAAGCCTGCGCAGAATCGGCGAGCGTTTGAACAGCGCACGCGAGCGTTCCAGATGCACTTTCGGCCGCGGGATTATTGCGGTTTTCTCGACGCGCAGACCTGCGCGATCCTGTATGCCCTGAATGAAAAGTACCGAGGCCTGTGACCTTATGCCTGGTCGAGAGGTAGGAGGTGCATCCATCAGTTAGCGACCGTGCGGCCTAAATCCTTTCCTCGCTGGTGCGTTTCCAGAACAGGAATCAGATGAGGGATCGAGCAATGTCCGTCGCTATCAGCCATATCGAAGACACCCATCTTCACGAAACGCTGTACCAGTTTGACGAAAACCCGCTGTTGGCCCGCCAGCGCCAGCAGGAGTCCAACGCCCGCAGCTACCCACGGCGCATCCCTCTGGCGCTCAAACGCGCCAAGGGAATCTACGTGGAAGACGTGGAAGGTCGCAGTTTTATCGACTGCCTGGCGGGTGCCGGCACCCTGGCGCTGGGGCATAACCACCCGGTGGTGATCGCCGCCATTCAGCAAGTGCTCAGCGATGAGTTGCCGCTGCATACACTCGACCTGACCACGCCGGTCAAGGATCAGTTTGTGCAGGACCTGTTCGGCCTGTTGCCGCCAGAACTGGCGCGGCAGGCGAAGATCCAGTTCTGCGGCCCGACCGGCACCGATGCGGTGGAAGCCGCATTGAAACTGGTGCGTACCGCCACCGGGCGCAGCACGGTGTTGTCGTTCCAGGGCGGCTATCACGGCATGAGCCAGGGCGCACTGAGCCTGATGGGTAGCCTGGGGCCGAAAAAACCCTTGGGCGCGTTGCTCAGCAGTGGCGTGCAATTTCTGCCGTTTCCTTACGACTACCGCTGCCCGTTCGGCCTCGGCGGTGCCGAAGGCGTGCGGGTCAACCTGCATTATCTGGAAAACCTGTTGAATGACCCGGAAGCAGGCGTAACGCTACCGGCCGCGGTGATCGTCGAAGTGGTGCAGGGCGAGGGCGGTGTGATCCCGGCCGACCTCGACTGGTTGCGCGGCCTGCGCCGCATCACCGAACAGGCGGGCGTGGCGTTGATCGTCGATGAAATCCAGAGCGGATTCGGTCGTACCGGCAAGATGTTTGCCTTCGAGCACGCCGGCATCCTTCCGGACGTGGTGGTGATGTCCAAGGCTATCGGCGGCAGCCTGCCGCTGGCCGTGGTGGTGTATCGCGACTGGCTCGACACCTGGCTGCCGGGCGCCCATGCCGGCACGTTCCGTGGCAACCAGATGGCGATGGCGGCCGGCTCGGCGGTGATGCGCTACCTCAAGGAACATGACCTGGCCGGTCATGCAGCGGCCATGGGCGAGCGCCTGGGTGAACACCTGCGCATCCTGCAGCGCGATTTCCCGCACCTGGGCGACATTCGTGGGCGTGGGTTGATGCTTGGCGTGGAGTTGGTCGACCCGGATGGCACCCCGGATATTCAGGGGCATCCGCCGGTGCATCGCCAACTGGCGCCGCTGGTGCAGCGCGAATGCCTCAAGCGCGGGCTGATCCTGGAACTGGGCGGCCGCCATGGCAGCGTGGTGCGCTTCCTGCCGCCGCTGGTGATCACCGCGGCTGAAGTCGACCGCGTCGCCGAACGCTTCGGCCGCGCCGTCGCGGCAGCGGTCGCCAGCCTCTAATTTTTTGGCGGCTTGGTACGTTTCTACAGATATGAGCGCTGCGCACGGTGCGCAGCCGGCCTTTGAGCGATGGAGAACAGTAATGACCTCAGTATTTGACCGCGACGACATCCTGTTTCAGGTAGTGGTCAACCATGAAGAGCAGTATTCCATCTGGCCCGACTACAAGGCTGTGCCGGAAGGCTGGCGCACCGTGGGCAAGAGTGGCTTGAAGAAAGAATGCCTGGCCTATATCGAAGAAACCTGGACCGATATGCGTCCACTGAGCCTGCGCCAGAAAATGGACGGCACCGCCCTCGCCTGATCTGTTGTGAGCGGGCAAGCCCGCTCACTACTGGGGTGGCGTGGTGGTGACTACTTGCACGCTCAGGCGCGGTGTGGCCAGGTCCAGCCCTGCCTCATCCAGATGCCGCTTCAACGACAGGTTGAACGCCCGCGACACTTCCCATTGCTTGATCGGCGCCGTCTTGAAGCGTGCGCGCAGGATCGCGCTGCCCGACTCGAAACTCTCCACCCCTTGAATCTCCAGCGGCGACCAGATGTTGCGACGCTGCAACGGGTCATTGCGTATTTTCTGGCCGACATCGCGTATCAGCTTGATCGCGTCGTCGATTTCCATGTTGTACGGAATCGCTACCCGGAAGATCGCGTAGCCGAACTCCCGTGAGTAGTTCTTGATGCTCTTGATCTCGCTGAACGGGATGGTGTGCACGATGCCGTCGATGTCGCGCAGGCGCACGGTGCGGATGGTCAGGCCTTCGACGGTGCCGAGGTGGCCGCCGACGTCCACGTAGTCATCGATGGCCAGGGAGTCCTCGATGATGATGAACAAGCCGGTGATCAAGTCCGCCACCAGCGACTGTGCGCCAAAACCGATCGCCAGGCCGATCACACCGGCACCGGCCAGCAGCGGCGTGACGTTCATCCCCATGTTCGCCAGGGCGACGATGGCGGCGATGATAAAGATGGTCACGAACAGTACGTTGCGGATCAGCGGCATCATGGTTTGTGCGCGCGCATTGGCCAGGCCTTTGCGCGAGCGGGTGAGGGCGTGGTGGATCGCGGTGTCGCTGAGGATCCAGATCAGCCAGGCAAACAGCAAGGTCCCGGCCAGGCCGAACAGCTTGACGCTGACTTCATGGCCGTCGCCCTCGGTAAAGCGAATCAGCGACAGGCCCCACACCCGCAGGCCCAATTCGATAAAGGCCAGCCACACTACCAGGTGGGCCAGGGTGTAGAAAAAGCTCTTCAGCCGCTCGGAATACAACGCATGACGCTTGTGCCCACGGTGCGGCTTGAGTGCATGGCGGCGCACCAGGCCGTTGATCACCATGCACAACACCAGCAAAACCGTGCACAACAGGGATTGGCGCAGGGCGGTACTGGTGTCGCCGGCCGAAACAAAAGTGGCGAACAGCGAGATACCCACCAGCAGCAAGGCCGGGATGTACCAGAACGAACCGATGATTTCGATGGTGTCGCTCAGGGCGCGGCGTGTAAGGCGGCGCGACAGCGGCTGGTTGCGGATCAGGTGGGCAATCGGCCGGCGGAAACGCAGGATGAACACACCTGTGGACAGCGCCGCCATTACATTGGCCACAGTCGCGGCGGTATGGGACAAGTGCTGACCCAGGGCCTGGACCAGGCGCGGGTCGCTCAAGGCTTCACCAAACGCGGCAAAGCTGCCGATCCACCACAACGGGCGGAACGCCTGGTGGCGCAGGATATACAGCGCGCGATGGCGATGGGGGCCGTCGAGCACCGAGAAGGCAATCACGCAGATCGCCGAAAAGCAGGTGCCGACCACCAGCGCGTACGCCAACACCATCGCCAGGGATTTGCCCAGGGACGACGGCAGCGCGTAGCTCAGGTACACCGTGATCACCAGGGCGATCATCCACGGCCCGAGTTTGCGCAGGGCGAAGCGCACCATGTCCCAGGTGCGCGGGTGTTGCGGCAGTTCTTCGGGCAGGCCGAAACGTTCGCGCACGCGGTGGCTCAGCCAGATCAGCGCGTAGGCCAGCAGGCTCCACAGCGCGAGGATCAGGGCAAAGCCGAA
Organism: Pseudomonas sp. AF03-9; assembly: GCF_020515815.1. Lineage (NCBI taxonomy): Bacteria > Pseudomonadati > Pseudomonadota > Gammaproteobacteria > Pseudomonadales > Pseudomonadaceae > Pseudomonas > Pseudomonas sp. AF03-9. The sequence continues at coordinate 398,846 of NZ_JAHPJF010000002.1, forward strand.
AATGATCGGCAGCCATTCGTTGGCCGGCAGGATCAGGGCACTGAGCTCATCCTTGGCCTGGTCGATCTCATTCGACCAACGCCCCAGCGGGCTGTCGTCCCCGGAAAACTGCGCTTCGAGGCTGGCCAGGGTGCCGCCGATCAGACCCAGCACGCCCTCTTCGGCGGCCGGCTGGGCTTTTTGCGTGGCGGCACGCAGTTTTTTCAGGTCGCTCAGCAGCTGGGTACGCTGCTGATCGTTTTCCAGGGTCTTGATCACCTCGTCCAACGACTGCCCCAACGGCACTTCGGCCTGGGGTTGGGTCTTGTTGCCGCTGCCGAGCAGGCCGGGCAAACCCACGGCGTGGGCGGGCGCGAGCGGCAGCAGGGTGAGCAGGGCGATCAGCAGATAGCAGGGTAGGGCAAACAGGCGGGAGAGCACGAGGCGGTCAACCTTGAAAGCGACGGATCGACCGAGTGTACGAGTGCAGGGGTCATTCGGCCAGTTTGGCGAGGATTTTGTACACCACGGTGCCCAGGATCAGCAGCATGCCGATCCACATGCCGAACACGCCGAGGGGTTTGTCGCGAAAGTTGAAGCCCACGGCCAGCATGATCATGCCGATGAGGATCGGGATAAGCATGGCGTGGAAGGAGGACATGGAGATCATGGTGCGACGGCCTTGTCGGAGTGGGAATAGTGACAAGTCTAGGTCGGAATACGGGAAATGGCGTTGATGTGTGTCAGATAGCATTGGGGTGTTTGACATTGCCCCATCGCAGGCAAGCCAGCTCCCCCATTTGATGTGTTCACAAATCAAAATGTGGGAGCTGGCTTGCCTGCGATGACCGCACCTCGGTCTCAGGGCAGGTCGTGGCTCGCGTAGAACGCGCCGAGCACTTTCACCAGGTGTGCCAGGTCATGGCTGCCGCACAGCTCGCGAATGGAGTGCATGGCAAACGTCGGCAAGCCGATGTCCACGGTCCGCACGCCCAAGTGGCTGGCGGTGATCGGGCCGATGGTCGAGCCACACCCCATGTCGCTGCGCACCACGAAGCTCTGCACCGGCACTTCCTCGGCCATGCACAGGTGGCGGAAGAACCCGGCCGTTTCGCTGTTGGTGGCGTAGCGCTGGTTGCTGTTGACCTTGATCACGGGCCCGGCGTTGAGCTTGGGGCCGTGGTTGGCGTCGTGCTTGTCGGCGTAGTTCGGGTGTACGCCGTGGGCATTGTCCGCCGAGACCAGCAGGGATTTCTGAATGGTGCGTACGAATTCATCACCTTCCGGCAGCAGGCGGCGCAGGGTCTGTTCCAGCATCGGGCCATCGGCACCACAGGCCGAGCAGGAGCCGACTTCTTCGTGGTCGTTGCACACCAGCACACAGGTTTCATCGGTTTCGCTGGTGAGCAAGGCTTGCAGGCCGGCGTAGCACGACAGCAGGTTGTCCAGGCGTGCGCCGGCGATGAAGTCGCCGTTCAGGCCAATCACCGCAGCGCTCTGGGTGTCGTAGAAGCTCAGCTCGTAGTCGAGCACCACGTCGGCGTTCAGGCCATGTTCGCGGGCCAGTTGTTCGGTGAGCACGGCGCGGAAGTCCACGCGTTCGTCACCGGCAAATTGCGCGAGGATCGGCGGCAGTTCGGTCTGGGCATTGATCGCCCAACCCTGGTTGGCTTCACGGTTCAGGTGAATGGCCAGGTTGGGGATGATGGCGATGGGCAGCTTGAAGTCGATCAGCTGGCTTTCGACCCTGCCGTCGCGGCGGAAGGTCACGCGGCCGGCCAGGGACAGGTCGCGGTCGAACCACGGCGCCAGCAGCGCGCCGCCGTAGACTTCCACACCCAGCTGCCAGAAACCCTGGCGTTGCAGCTCGGGCTGGGGCTTGACCCGCAGGCACGGGCTGTCGGTGTGGGCGCCGACCAGGCGGATCCCGCCTTGCAACGGCGAGTGACGGCCGAGCTTGAAGGCGATGATTGAAGAGTCGTTACGGGTCACGTAGTAGCGACCGTTGGCTTCAGTGGCCCAGGTTTCGCGTTCGTCGAGACGCTGGTAACCGGCGGCCTCCAGGCGTTGGGCCAGGGCGGCAGTGGCATGAAAAGGAGTAGGGGAGGCCTTGAGGAAGTCGATCAGGCCTTGATTCAACGCTTCGCGCATAAATAGCTCCAGACAGCAATGCGCGGAGTTTACCGTCGGTGGCGAAAAGTGCACAGAACAAATGTGGGAGCGGGCTTGCTCGCGAATGCGGTGTGTCAGTCAATATTTTTGGTACTGAAAGACCGCATTCGCGAGCAAGCCCGCTCCCACACAAGCCCGCTCCTACATTTTGATTGTATTGCCAGCTTTAGAACGGTGCGGGGCACTCGAAACGCAAACGCTCGCCGCTTTGCGGATGGGTGAAGCTGAGCATGCTGGCGTGCAGGCACAGGCGTGGCCAGGCGGCCAGGGCTTGTTCGTGGGCGTACAGGCCATCCCCCAACAGCGGATGCCCGATCGACAGCATATGCACGCGCAACTGGTGCGAGCGCCCGGTAATCGGCGTCAGCTCCACGCGGCACCAGTCGCCACAACGCTCCAGCACTTTCCAGAAGGTCAGCGCGTGCTTGCCGAACTCGTGGTCGACCACATGGCGCGGCTTGGTCGGTGGGTCGTAGCGCAGCGGCAGGTCGATGCTGCCGCTGTCCAGTTCCGGTTGGCCCCAGGCCAGGGCGGTGTAGGCCTTTTCGGTTTCACGGTCGTGAAACTGGCGGGACAGTTCGCGGTGCGTGTCGGCGTCGCGAGCCAGCAGGATGATGCCCGAGGTTTCCCAGTCCAGTCGATGGACGATGCGGGCTTCGGGGTAACCGTTTTCCTGCAGGCGGGTGATCAGGCAGTCCTTGTTGTCGTCGGCGCGGCCGGGCACCGAGAGCAGCAGGGTCGGCTTGTTCACCACCAGGACAGCGTCGTCCTGATGGAGGATATGGATATTGGACAGCGGCATTAAACAGCCTCGTAACAAACGCCAACGGCGGCTCGCCCACCCGGTTCCCGAAACGGGATCAAGGTGTGCGAGCCGCCGTGGCGACCGCCTTGTCGATTAACGATCAGGCAGGGTGATATTGAGTTCCAGAATCGAGCAGCTGCCGTCGTTTTCCAGGGCGACATGCACGTCGTCGTTGCCGATGTTGACGTACTTGCGGATCACCTCCACCAGTTCCTTCTGCAAGGCTGGCAGGTAGTCCGGCGTGCTGCGTTGGCCGCGTTCGTGCGCCACGATGATCTGTAGACGCTCTTTCGCTACCGACGCGGTACTTGGCTTTTTGTTGGCGCGAAAGAAGTCGAGAAATTTCATTGTTTAGTTGCCTCCAAAGATACGCTCGAAGAATCCCTTCTTCTTTACATCGAGGAAGCGATGTTCCACGGTCTTGCCGAGCAAGCGATCAACCGCGTCACTGTAAGCCTGGCCTGCGTCGCTCTGGTCATCGAGGATGACCGGCACACCTTGGTTGGACGCTTTCAGCACGGCCTGGGATTCCGGGATCACGCCCAGCAGGGTCACGGCGAGGATGTCCTTGACGTCTTCAACGCCGAGCATTTCGCCATTGTTGACGCGCTCAGGGTTGTAGCGGGTCAGCAGCAGGTGTTCCTTGATCGGGTCTTCACCCTTCTCGGCGCGCTGGGACTTGCTGGCCAGCAGGCCGAGCATGCGGTCCGAGTCACGTACCGAGGAGACTTCCGGGTTGGTCACCACGATGGCTTCATCGGCGAAGTACATCGCCAGGTGAGCACCGGTCTCGATGCCGGCCGGGGAGTCGCAGACCACGTATTCGAAGGTTTCCTTCAGTTCAGCGAGGACTTTGCCTACGCCTTCCTTGGTCAACGCATCTTTGTCACGGGTCTGGCTGGCGGCCAGTACGTACAGGTTCTCAAGGCGCTTGTCCTTGATCAGGGCCTGTTGCAGGTTGGCTTCACCGTTGACCACGTTGACGAAGTCATACACCACGCGGCGTTCGCAGCCCATGATCAGGTCGAGGTTACGCAAACCGACGTCGAAGTCGACGATGACTGTCTTGTGGCCGCGCAAAGCGAGGCCGGTACCGATAGCGGCGCTGGTGGTGGTCTTACCCACACCACCCTTGCCGGATGTAACCACGAGAATCTTGGCCAAGGTGTTTCACCCCTAAGGAAAAAGGACTTTTCAGTCCCTGAAAAACATCTCTTGGAACTCGCCGCAGGCGGACAGTCTTTGTAGGGAAAAGACGGGTTGGCGTACGAAAAACGCCAGCCTTCAGATGTTCCTACACAAGTATTGCCGGTTTCGCTGTGCTATCAGAGTCTAGAGATGCTTGGAAAATGCGGCAGTATCCGTTAAAGCCGGATGATGTTCAACACATCGCCCGACAGGCTGACCTGCACCCCGGCCCCCCACAGTGGATCGCGGCGCAAATCTTCGGAAACCTTGTACCGGCCCGCGATGGACACTAGCTCAGCGGTCAACTGCTGGCAAAAAATCCGGGCTTTGGTATCACCCTTGATGCCGGCCAGGGCACGGCCGCGCATCGGGCCGTATACATGGATGTTGCCATCGGCGAGAAGTTCCGCCCCGGGACTGACCGAAGCGATCACCACAAGGTCGCTGCCCTCGGCGTAAATCTGCTGCCCGCCCCGTACGGGCGAGGTGATGATCTTTGTAGGCTTGATCGTCGGCTCTGGCGGTTTTTCCGGTTTTTTCTTCTCTTCACTGACCAATGGTTCCAGCGGACGCTCCCGAGCGCCGGACGGTGGCAGTACTGGCAGTTCAATGGCGATGGCTGCGGCAATGTCTTCGATGCGGCTGGCACGGATCGCCAGGGTGCGTAGGCCATGGGAGCGGCACACGCGCATCAGGCCGGGCAAATCGATCACGCCCTGGCCGGCCGGGAGTTTGTCCAGGGCCAGCACCAGCGGGGCATTGTTGAAAAAGTTCGGCGCCATGGCGACCTTGGCGGCGAGCTGGCGGTCCAGGGCGTCGAGGTCGTTGCGCGCCAGTTCCAGCACGGTGATGGCGAGCATGCTGCCTTTCAGCTGGAACACGGGATCTTGGTCTAGCGGTTCGGTTTGGCTCATGGTCGGCATAAAGCGGCTTGTCACGAAAAGTGTCGAGACTTATAACGAGAACATCCACTGGCCGCAAGCCGAGTCGAACCGTTGTAGAATGCGCGGCCCTGTCTTTACCGGAATCTGTAATGGATCGCCCGCGTTTTCGAGCTGTATTTTTTCACCCCCGTTTCTGGCTGTTATGGCTGGGGCTCGGCCTGCTGTGGCTGGTCACCCAATTGCCGTACCGTGCGCTGCTGACCATTGGTCGCATTCTGGGTGCGGGAATGTACCGTGTGGCCGGCGAACGTCGCCGTATCGCCGCGCGAAACCTGGAACTGTGCTTTCCGGAAAAGTCCGCCAAAGAGCGTAAGCAGTTGCTCAAGGAAAACTTCGCCTCCACCGGCATCGCCTTTTTTGAAATGGCCATGAGCTGGTGGTGGTCGCGCCAGCGCCTGGCGCGCCTGGCCCATGTCGAAGGGCTGGAGCATCTCAAGCAAGCCCAACTGGACGGCAAGGGCGTGATCCTCATGGCCCTGCACTTCACCACCCTGGAAATCGGCGCCGCGCTGCTGGGCCAGAAGCACACCATTGATGGCATGTACCGCGAACACGGCAACCCGCTGTTCGACTTTATCCAGCGCCGTGGCCGCGAGCGTCACAACCTCGACTCGCTGGCCATCGAGCGTGAAGACGTGCGCGGCATGCTCAAGCTGCTGCGCGCCGGCCGTGCCATCTGGTATGCGCCGGACCAGGACTACGGCGCCAAGCAAAGCATCTTTGTGCCGCTGTTCGGCATCCAGGCCGCTACCGTGCCGGCCACCAGCAAATTCGCCAAGCTGGGCAAGGCGCTGGTGGTGCCATTCACCCAGGAGCGCCTGGCCGATGGTAGCGGTTACCGACTGGTGATCCATCCGCCGTTGACCGACTTCCCGGGTGAAAGCGATGAAGCCGATTGCCTGCGTATCAACCAGTGGGTCGAAGCCTCGGTACGCCAATGCCCCGAGCAGTACCTGTGGACCCACCGTCGGTTCAAGAGTCGTCCGCCGGGTGAGCCGAAGCTGTACGAAAAACGCCGTCGATAAGACGTGAGAGCACTTGTGGCGACGGAGCAAGCGCCCTCGCCACAATAAGACTGACCTTTCCCCACATGGAGTGACGCGATGCGCCCAGCTGAACCGGTTACAGGCTTGATTCTTTCCGGCGGCGGGGCGCGAGCGGCGTATCAGGTAGGGGTATTGGCGGCGATTGCCGAACTGTTGCCGCCGGGGGCGCCCAATCCGTTCCCGGTGATCGTCGGCACCTCGGCCGGGGCGATCAATGCGGTGAGCCTGGCCAGTGGCGCCATGGACTTCACTGCGGCGATCCAACGCCTGACCGCCTTCTGGCAGGGCTTTCGCAGCCATCTGGTGTTGCGCAGTGACTGGCCGGGGGTGATTCGCCAGGCGAGCCGCTTCTTTATTCACAGCCTGCTGGGGCTGGGCGCGCAAGTGCCGGTAGCGCTGCTCAACAGCACGCCGCTCAAGGCGCTGCTCAAGGACAAGCTGCACCTGGCCGGCATCGACGAAGCCATCCGCAACAAACACCTGCATGCCGTGGCGATCACGGCGTTTGGCTACGAATCCGGGCAAGCGGTGACCTTCTATCAGGGCGGCGGCACCATCGATGCCTGGTTGCGCCACCGACGTATCGGTGTGCCCACCCAGCTGTCCGTAGAGCACTTGCTGGCCAGTTCGGCGATCCCGCTGTTGTTTGCCCCGGTCAAACTCGACGAGGAATATTTCGGTGACGGCGCCGTGCGCCAATCCGCGCCCATCAGCCCGGCGCTGCACCTGGGCGCCAGCCGCGTGCTGGTGGTCGGTGTCAGCGGCAACCCGCGCGGCAACGAGCCCGCGGTGCAGCGTACCTTCACCGGCCAGCAGCCGACCCTGGCGCAGATCGGCGGGCATATGCTCAACAGCACGTTCATTGACAGCCTGGAAAGCGACATCGAGTTGCTTGAGCGCCTTAACCAGTTCAGTCATTTCCAGCCGGCCGACAGCGCGGCCCGGGGCTTGGCGCCGGTGGAGGTGCTGGTGATCGCGCCGAGCCAGCCGATTGATGAAATCGCGGCACGGCATCGCCAGGAGTTGCCGGCGGCGTTGCGATTGTTCTTGCGTGGGCCGGGGGCGACCAAGACGAGCGGGGCAGGCGTGTTGAGCTACTTGCTGTTCGAGGCGGGGTATTGCAGCGAATTGATCGAGTTGGGGCGCCAGGATGCGTTGGCCAAGCGCGACGAAATCACCCGGTTCTTGGGGGTGTCCCCAGTCTAAATGTGGGAGCGGGCTTGCTCGCGAATGCGGTGTATCAGTCAACATTTTTGGTACTGACACACCGCATTCGCGAGCAAGCCCGCTCCCACACAAGCCAGCTCCCACAGGAGACTGGCACCGCCAGTTAAAAGTGGTACTTGACCAGGAAGCTCGCGGTGTCCTGGTTGGTCTTGAACGCACCGGAATCTTCGATCCCGTACTTGTTCTTCCAGTAGTCGTATTCGAAACCGACATACAACTGCTTCGCGCCCCAGTTCATCGCCTTGCCCAGGTCATATTTGACCTGCGGGTTGAAGTGCAGGTTGGCGTGGTAAGTGCCGCGGGCGTTCTTGTCGTTGTCCACCACCCAGTCCATGAAACCGTCGATCAGCACGTCGGAGTTGCCCACCGGGATGGTGTACGCCCACACCGGGGTGATCTGCCAAACGCCGTCACCCGCGCGATTGCCTTCGGTCTGGCGCTGGTAGAAGTTCAGCTGGAAGTAGTCGAAGCCCGGCACGTTCAGGTCGAAGCCTGGGCCGAGCAGGTACGACTCGTTGTCGCCTTCGCCGAACTCGTAGGTGAAGGCCAGCAGCACATCCTTGATCGGGCCGAAGGACAGGTCCTGGTCAAAGATCTTGCCGAACGACAAGCGTGGGCTGATCTCGCCGTAGTAGGTGCTCGGGCCGACGCTGCCGTCTTCCTTGCCGTTGTAAAAGATGCGGTCGACGAACAGGAAGTTGTCGCCGTATTTCCACGCGTCGGCATGTTCGAACGTGACGGTCTGCTGGATCTGCGGGTTGACGGTGAAGTTCTTGCCCCACAGGTAGGTCAGGCTGTTGTTCTGCCACTGCAACAAATCGCCGGCCACGGCTTGGCCACCGGCCAGCAGCGATCCCGCCAGCATCAGGCCTTTGAACATAGGTTTCATTCGGTGCTCCCGAGTTAAGGTTTTATGTTTTTTTCTAAGGGGCGCTCTGGTGTGGCGCCTTTGGGTTCGCTGAAAAACTCGTCTGATTGGTCAGCTTTATTGCTACAGCAAAAGCCGCGCCAAGGCGGTAAGAAACCGTCGATTTAAGCGGGCGCGGAGAATACTGGCTCCCACGTCTGCGCTCAAGTGCGCCGTTACAGCGCGCACCGGGCGACGATGGGGCATGCCTCAGGTGTGGGCATGCTCGACAGCAGGTCGTTCAGCACCGCCGAGGATGTTGAACAGGATGTTCAGCGACAACGCGCTGAGGGTGGCCATGGCAATGCCACTGTGAGTAATCGGGCTCATCCACAGCGGCAGTTGCGCGAAAAACTCGGGACGCACCACCGGGATCAGGCCCATGCCGATGCTCACCGCCACCAGCAACTGGTTGCGCCGGTCGGCGATGTCGGCTTCCTGGAGGATCTTGATCCCGGTGGCCGCGACCATGCCGAACATCGCAATTGCCGCGCCGCCCAATACCGCCGGCGGGATCGACGCCACCAGGTAAGCAGCCTTGGGCAGCAGGCTGAGCACAATCAGGAAGGCCCCGGCCATGATCGTCACCGAGCGGCAACGCACGCCGGTCATCTGCACCAGGCCGATGTTCTGCGCGAAGGAGGAGTGGGTAAACGTGTTGAAGAACCCGGCAAAAAATGACGCACCGGCATCACACAACAGGCCACGGCGCAGCATCCTAGGGGTGACGTCCTGGCCGGTGATCTTGCCCAGCGCCAGGAACATCCCGGTGGATTCGACAAAGATGATCACCACCACCAGGCACATCGACAGGATCGGTGCCAGCTCGAACTTGGGCATGCCGAAATGCAGCGGCGTGACCACCTGCACCCACGGCGCCTGGGCCAGGCCGCTGAGGTCGACCATGCCGAGCAGGCCGCACAGCATGTAGCCCAGGCCCATGCCGATCAGCACCGAAATATTCACCCAGAAGCCGCGCATGAAGCGGTTGATCAGCAGGATGGTGCCCAGCACCAGCGCGGCAATCGCCAGGTAGATCGGCGAGCCGAAGGTGGCCGCCGCACTGCCGCCACCGGCCCAGTTCACGGCCACCGGAAACAACGACAGGCCGATCGCCGTGATGACGGTGCCGGTGACCAATGGCGGGAAAAAGCGTACGACCTTGGACATGAACGGCGCGATGATCATGCCAAAGAACCCGGCGGCGATGGTCGCGCCGAAGATCCCCTGCAGGCCGATACCGGGCATGCCGGCCATGGCGACCATGCTGCCGACGGCGGCGAAACTGGCGCCCATCATCACGGGCATGCGGATGCCCACCGGGCCGATGCCGAACGACTGCACCATGGTGGCGATACCGGCCACCAGCAGGTCAGCGTTGATCAGGAAGGCGATTTCTTCACGGCTCAGCCCGGCGGCCTGGCCAATGATCAGGGGGACGGCGACGGCGCCGCCGTACATCAGCAAGACGTGTTGCAGGCCTACCAGAATCAGTTGCAAGAGGGGCAGCCGCACCATGGCGGGTGCGGCAGGAATCTGCGGTTCGGCTAACTCGGTCATGCAACACCTCGGATCTTTTTTATTGTTGTGTTGTTTGGCATTCAATTGCCATTTGGAGCGCGATCTTTCAAACACTGCCAATCCCCTGTGGAAGCGGGCTTGCTCGCGAATGCGGTCGTTCAGTCAATGCTTGGTTGAATGACACACCGCTTTCGCGAGCAAGCCCGCTCCCACATTTGGATTTGCATCAATCAGTTAATTTGTGCGAGCCCCCTGATTGATCCAGGTGCCAATCAAATCCCGCTCCTGCTGGGTCATCTGAGTGATGTTGCCCAGCGGCATGATCTGGCTGGCCACGGCCTGCGCTTGGATGCGCGCCGCCTGCTGCTGGATCTGTGCTGGCGTATCAAACATCACCCCCGCCGGTGCGGTGCTGAACAGCGGGCTGGTGGGCTTGGCCGAATGGCACACGGCGCAGCGTTCCTGGATCACCCCGTGGACCTTGTCGAAATCAATCGTGGCCTGGGCGGGTGCCGGTTCGGCAGCAGGAGCAGGGGCGGGCGCAGCGGGTTTCAAGCCACCGCCCAACGCCGTTTCGGGCAATGGCTGGTACTCGATGGCCGCGGGGGCTTTGGCGACTTCAGCCACCGGCTTGGGACCGGTCACGTACGCCAGGCTGATCATCGCCAATGCGCCGACCGGCAGGGTCCACGCGTACTTCTGGCTGTCATGCCGGGTGTTGAAGTAGTGCCGCACCAACACCGCCGCCACCGCGATACCCGCCAGGATCAGCCAGTTGTATTGGCTGCCGTAGGTGCTCGGGAAGTGGTTGCTGATCATGATGAACAGCACCGGCAAGGTGAAGTAGTTGTTGTGACGCGAACGCAGCAGGCCCTTGGCCGGCAGTGCCGGGTCCGGCGTGCGGTTCTCGGCGATGGCCGCGACCAGGGCGCGTTGCGCCGGCATGATGATGCGGAACACGTTGCCGACCATGATGGTGCCGATGACCGCACCCACGTGCAGGTAGGCGCCACGGCCGCTGAACACCTTGCTGAAGCCATAGGCCGCTGCAATCAACAGCACAAACAGGATGAAGCCGAGCAAGGCAGGGCGTTTGCCCAGGGCCGAGTCGCAGAGGAAGGAGTAGATGAACCAGCCGGCGAACAGTGAGCCGATGCCCAGCAATACGCCTTCGGTGCCGCTGAGGCTGCTGCCGGGGGCAAGCAGGTACAGCGTCGGGTTGAGGTAGAACACCACGCACAGCAGCGCGACGCCCGACATCCAGGTGAAATAGGCTTCCCATTTGAACCAGTGCAGGTTGTCCGGCATGGTCGGTGGGGCCAGTTTGTATTTTTCCAGGTGGTAGATGCCGCCACCGTGGATCGCCCACAAGTCACCGGCCAGGCCGTTCTTGGGGTTGACGCGATTGAGGTTGTTTTCCAGCCAGACGAAGTAGAAAGAAGCGCCGATCCACGCGACGCCAGTGATCATGTGAACCCAGCGCACGCTAAGGTTCAGCCATTCCAACAGATGTGCTTCCACAGTCTTTACCTCTCGCCTGTCACCCTTGTTGTCGGGTGATCAAGCCTTCTCTTATTGGTGGGGGGCGAGGATCAACCGCTCATCCTCTTTGAAAAAATGCTCATCGCAGTTATTGCCTGTGCCACTGCGATCAACCACCAGGAAGTCATCCCGCTTTTCGATCGTCAGCACCGGGTGGTGCCAGACGCCGCGATGGTAATTAATGCCCTGCCTGCCGTTGGTGACGAAGGCGCGGACCAAGCCCGATACAGGTTCATCGCCAAGTGGCGCGACCACGATCAGAAAGGGGTTGCCGAGCAGCGGAATGAAAGCCTGGCTGCCCAGCGGGTGTCGTTCCAGCATGCACACGGTCAGCGGCATGTCCTGCGCGTCGGCGCGGAAGATGCTGATGATGGCGTGGTCTTCCGGCTTGGCGGTTTCGACCGTGGCCAATTTGTGAAAGCGCATGGTCGACCCGTTGTTGATCATGAAGTGGTCGCGGCCGTCGGTTTCGATAACGTCTCCGAAAGGGGCGAAGGCTTCTTTGGTCAGGGGTTCGATCACTAGTGTGCGCATGGCTGTCTTCTTATCCGAATGCTGTGTTGGTTTTCTTGCTTTTGTGTAGTGAGCGGGCTTGCCCCGTGCTGGGTGGCGAAGCCGCCCCAAAACCCAGGCACTGCGGTCTTGCTGAAACACCGCAGCGGTCTTGTTGGGGTGGCTTTGCCACCCCGCGCGGGGCAAGCCCGCTCACTACCAGTTCAGCGTTTACTTGGCGACTTTGCCGAGTACACGCAGGCGGCTCACACCGCCATCCGGGAACACGTTCAGGCGGATGTGGGTGATCGGGCCCAGCGCCTTGATCTGTTCGGCGAAGGTATGTTCGGCGTGCATTTCCAGTTTTTGTGCCGGCAGCAGTTCGCGCCAGAACAGCGATTGGGTTTCGATCTGGCTGTCGGTGCCGCCTTTCACGAATGCGCCCTGGATCGAGCAGGTGTCCGGGTAGTTGCCCTTGAAGTGCAGGGTGTCGACGATGATTTTCTCGATCTCGCCCGGATGGCCCAGCGCGACGATGACCCAGTCATTGCCTGGCGTACGACGACGTGCGGTTTCCCAGCCGTCGCCCATGTTGATGCCACGGCCCGGGTTGAGGATGTTGCTCATGCGGCCGAAGTGTTCATCGGAGCAGGCCAGGGCACGACCACCGTTGAGGGCGGCAGCCAGGTCGACCTGTTCGTTGTCGCCTACCGACGACCAGTCGCGGAACGGCACGCCGTACACGCGCAGACGGGCCACGCCACCATCCGGGTAGATGTTGAAACGCAGGTGGCTGAACGCCTGGTCGTTGCTGATCTCGTGGTAGTGGTGGCTGTTGCCTTGCAGCTCGACGGCCGACAGCACTTCCACCCACTGGGTGTTGGCGTCTGGCTCGCCCGAGGCGAGGAAGCAGGCTTCCAGGGAGGCCGATGGCGGGAAGTTGCCGGTGAAGAATGAAGTGTCGATGTCCACGCCCTTGATCGAGCCCGGCACGCCCAGGCGGATCACCGCGCTGTCGTAGCCTTCGAAGCGCTTGCGGCGTGACTCCCAGCCGTCCATCCACTTGCCGTTGTCATCGAAAACGCCCTCCTTCCACACGGCCGGGGTCGGCTGGAACAGGCGGTTGGCGTCGGCGAACCAGTCATCAGTCACGGAGATGATCTTGGTGCCCAGGCGGGCGTCGGCCAGGTTGACGAACTTCTCGAAAGGTACGGCGTAAGCTTTCATTCTTCTTGTCTGCCTTAGATAGAGTGGCTTGGGATGCTTGCCCGGCCCTGGGCGTCATGAGCGCTCGGGCCAGGGTTGCTTTAAAGGGTCAGTAAACGGAACAACGCGATCTTGTTGATCTCGGCCAAAGCGCATTTGAACTCGGCTTCCACCGAGTTGTGAATGCGCGTTTCGAACGCGGCCAGGATCTGGTGCCGGTTGCTGCCTTTTACCGCCATGATGAAGGGAAACTTGAACTTGGCCTTGTAGGCGTCGTTCAGCTCGGTGAAGCGAGAAAACTCTTCGGCCGTGCATTGGTGAATCCCCGCGCCAGCTTGCTCATCGGTGCTGGCTTGGGTCAGTTGGCCCTGGACGGCGGCTTTGCCGGCCAGGTCCGGGTGAGCGTTGATCAGGGCCAGCTGGCTGGCGTGATCGGCGCTCAACAGGATGTCGCTCATGCGCTGGTGCAGGGTTTCGATCTCGTCGATCGAAGGGTCCTGGCCCAGGTCGAAGGCCTTTTCGGCCACCCATGGCGAATGTTCGTAGATGTCGGCGAAGGCCTCGACGAATGCGTCGCGGCTCAGGCTCGAGGGTTTCAGGGTCTTGAACGCAGTCATTTGGCCGCTCCCTTGAACGGGTGGGTTTCATGCCAGTGGCGGGCGATATCGACACGGCGGGTGAACCACACCTGTTCGTGACCTTTGACGTATTCGATAAAGCGCTTCAACGCGGCCAGGCGTGCAGGACGGCCGATCAGGCGGCAATGCAGGCCGATGGAGAGCATCTTCGGGGCATCCAAGCCTTCGGCGTAGAGCACGTCGAACGCGTCCTTGAGGTATTCGAAGAAGTCATCGCCCTTGTTGAAACCCTGCACCTGGGTGAAGCGCATGTCGTTGGTGTCGAGGGTATAGGGGATCACCAGGTGCGGGTTGCCAGTGGGATTGTTGGGCTCCCAGTAGGGCAGGTCGTCGTCGTAGGTGTCGCAGTCGTAGAGGAAGCCGCCTTCCTCCATCACCAGCCGGCGCGTGTTCGGGCCGGTGCGCCCGGTGTACCAGCCCAGCGGGCGTTCGCCGGTCAGTTCGGTGAGGATGCGGATCGCTTCGAGCATGTGCTCGCGCTCCTGGGCCTCGTCCATGTACTGGTAGTCGATCCAGCGGTAGCCGTGGCTGCAGATTTCGTGGCCGGCCTCGACCATCGCGCGGATTACATCCGGGTGACGCTGGGCGGCCATGGCCACGGCGAAGATGGTCAGCGGAATATCGAATTCTTTGAACAGCTTGAGGATGCGCCATACGCCGGCACGGCTGCCGTATTCGTACAGCGACTCCATGCTCATGTTGCGTGCGCCTTGCAGCGGCTGGGCCGAGACCATTTCCGAGAGGAACGCTTCGGACTCCTTGTCGCCGTGCAAAATGTTGCGCTCACCGCCTTCTTCGTAGTTGAGTACGAAAGACAACGCAATGCGTGCCTTGCCCGGCCAGTGGGGGTGAGGAGGGTTACTGCCGTAACCGATCAGGTCGCGTGGGTAGTCAGCGCTCACTGCAGTCTTCCTTCTTGTTCGTGATCATTCATGTGGCGGCCGGGCAGCGAAATGACTGGGTGGCGTCACAGCGATGAGTGATTGTATACAACTTATCTGTCACTTTGTAAGCCTACATTTCTGCATTTTTTCCGCAGGCCTCTGTGTAAAGGGTGTAGCAAGAAACTTGCCCAGTTGGTCAGCTAATGGACAAAAGGTCGTTTAAAAGCAAGGATCACAGGTCAATCGCCTGCACAAGCAATGAGCGCGGGTGGATCGCAAGGTTTGTGATTTTTATTGTGTACAATTTTTTTTAAAAGTGTCTTAATCAGCCATCGCCGGCTTTTTCGCTGCCCTGAAAAAGTGCGGATCTCTCTTCTACTGACTTCGGGAGGCGCGTAGACGCCATGGGACGTTTGACCACACACGTTTTGGATGCCGCACACGGTTGCCCCGGCAGCGCGATCAAGGTTGAGCTGTACCGCGTCGAAGGCGCGCAGCTGGAACTGGTCGCCACTACCTTGACCAACAGCGACGGCCGCTGCGACGCACCTCTGCTGCAAGGCGACGACTACCGCAGCGGTGTGTACCAACTGCAATTCAGCGCCGGCGACTACTATCGCGCCCGTGGCGTGCCATTGCCGGAACCGGCCTTTTTAGACGTGGTGGTGCTGCGCTTTGGCATCAGCGCCGAACAGGATCACTACCATGTCCCGCTCCTGATTTCGCCCTACAGCTACTCCACCTATCGCGGTAGCTAGCGTCACCTCGCTTCACACCCCCAAAGCTCTTCGTTGGTTTTTCGCCCGCCCACACTGCGGGCTTTTTTTCGTCCGCTCAAAGGCGCGGCAAGTATGTAAAGCACGGCGCGCGGCAAGCTGCTTAGGCTGGACTTTTGTGTGGACAGGAACCCGCCATGAACAACCCTATCGACGCTCAACCTGAAGAATGCGTTCAGACGCTGCTGACCCGGCGGATCAATGCGGTTGGCGATCCCGGCAGGCTGATCAATCAGTTGCACGCAGCCCAGACGCGCTGTATCGAAGCGGGCAAAGGGCTCAAGCGCTTGATCGCGCGTGCGCCGCGTATTTCACGGATGGTCCGGCTGGCATTGCAGGATGCCTTCGCCCTGAATCCCGATCACCTCTTGTTTACCGAGCCGGGTCAGGTCAATAGCCTCACCGAGCGCGCCCTGGCCTTGCTGGTCGATCCGTTTATACCGGCCAATATCAACCAATTCACCCAGTTGAGCGTCAAGGACGATGGTGCGCGAAAACTGCCCTACAGCCCCCTTCAGGCCCTGGAGAAGGTCAGGGCGCTGGGTTTGCTGGAGCACTTCAACCAGACTGTGGCGGCGTATTGGAGTCGCCTGGCCTACGGCTCCTGGCGTACGCGGCGCGAGCGGTGGGTGCAGTTGTATGGTGCGCAGTTTGCCGACCAGGCATTCATTGCGTGTCAGTTGTATGAGCTGTCGGAACCGGGGCTTGCCATGGTCCGGCAACTGGCGGACGCACCCACCCCCCAGGCGCGGCGGCTTGCCGGTGGCGAATGGACGGGCATGCAGGTGCGTCAATTGTTTTGGCCGGGGAGCAACCAGGCGGCGCTGGCGATTCCGGGTGCGCTGTATGTTTCACGGGGGGCGCTGCACGTCGCCTACCTGCCCGGCCTGGCGCGTGGGTTTTATGAATATCAGTCCTGGGCGCAGATGCAACAAGGGTTGGGGGCGTTGCTTCAGGGGCGCTTGTTCACCCTGTTGTGGCAATGTCTGCCGCTGCGACGGCGTGATGCAGTCCTCGAGCAGGGCCCGATCGTGCATGACGACGCGTTGGCCCACAGTGCATTGGCCCTGCTCGACGGGCAGTGGGACAACGAGTTGGCATGCGCCCTGACGATCAATCACATCGCTGTCGCCGCGCCGGGGCAACCACCGCCCCAACCCCGTCGCTTTCTTGCCCAGATCGAAAAGGCCCGCAAGCACTTGGTGTGCGAGCCGCGCCTGGTGCCGTCGCTGGCAGCGTTGCTGAAATGGGATGGGCAGCGGCAGGCGGCGCAAGTCATGTTGGGGCGCTTTACCCAGGGGCTCTCACTGGCCATTCGCGAACACCGGGTGCGCCGTCATGAACAAGGCCTGCTCGCGTTGCTCGATAGCCAGGACTTGGAAAAAGACACTGAACCCTATCTCGCATTTGTGGCCCTGCAAGCGCGCTGGCAGGCGCAGCGCGAACGTGTGCGGCAGTGGACCGAGGTTGCGCCCGAACGTGCATTCGACCCCGCATTCTGGCTGGAGCGCCCGGACGGCACGCGCAAGCGTGCGACCCTGATGCTTGAGGCCCGGCGCCAGGCGCTGCTCGCCGAAGCTGAGTTGCTGCAGCGTGCACAGCTGATCAGTGCGGCGCATCAGCAGTGCCTCGTCGACGCACTGGAGACTCCCCTGGCCGGCCAACGCACCGGCAATGACACGTGTGTGTTGCGTATCCGAGTGGGGCGCGAAGGAGAACGCGGCGTGCCATTGAACGATGTGTTTGTGGTGACCACGTGCAAGGGGCGCAGCCATCCCACTCGGCAACAGCCGGTATTACTGGTGGTGGGCGGCGCGCACGGCGGGATGTCGGCGTTCAATTGCCTGGCTGACTTGAGCCACAGCCTGCAGGCCAGCCTGCAAAGCCCCGACGGATCGCCGTTGTGGCGCAGCGTTGCGCGGGATCAGCGTGCCCTGCGCGCAGCGGGGGTGGAAGTGACTTACGCGCCGGTCACGGGCAATGTCCTGCATGAAGGCTTCAAGGGGCTGGTCAAACTGTATGCTCGGCTCGCCGCGCAACTCGATGACAAGGTCCGGCTGTACAGTGAGGTCAGCGACCCCGCCCTGGCTCGGCTGTTGCTGGCCGATGAGCTGCGCGAACATGTGCAGGTGCCGGTGGACGACGCCCGAATGTTGGCATTGGCCAATGTACAGTTGTTGCGCGTTGCCGCGACACAGGCGAAAAAACTGCCGGCATGGCTCGGCACCGCCACGACGACACTGCGCCAGCGCTATAGGCATTTGCAAAACCACTACCTGACCAGCGCCTTGGCTTTTGAGGAAAAGCTCTGGAGCCTGCTGCCCGAGCTGGAAGATTTTGCCCGCGAGCGACTGATCGCACAGCTGACCCTGGATGGCTTCTATCCGCAACTGGATGTCGACCGCCCATTGTTCGATATTCCCGACGATGTCAGCGCGCATTTTTGTGGCTGGTCGAGCCAGTGCGCGGTGGGTGACCGGCACGTGAAAAAGGTCGTGAGCGCGCAACGCAGCACCTACAGCCTGCTGCAATTGGCCCTGCATAACCTTGACCCCCAGGCGCCATGGACCGAATGGCGGCTGAACCGTGCCCGCTATCTCGACCCGGCCTGGAAAGACCGCCTGAACGTGCGCTACCTGATCAAGACCCTGTCCGCCCTGGACATCGGCGGGCATTACGAAGCACGCATCCGCCAGGTGTTTTACCCGGAGTCGGGCTACCCTGGCCTTTGCCCTGCACTCAGCTACCGGGTCGTTCGGCAGCACGCACGATGGCAGCTGTTTTCGGCCGAACAGCAAGGCCTGAGCGCCCAAGGGCGAAGTTTGTTCAATACCGCTATCGCCGCCTCTGTACCTGCCGACCTGGAACGCAATGGCCATCGCGTGCAACTGTGTTTCGTCCGATTGGTGGGCTACACCCTTGAGCACGACCGGCATATTGCCGGGATGCTGGTGATGTTTGACCGGGTATCGCAACGCTGCGTGGTGTATTGGCCGGCGGCGCAGGGGTTTCCAGTGATCAGCGAATACCCGCACTGGGATGCCATGAGGGACACCCTCAACCACGGCTGTGCTTTGCCCGCGCCGATCAAGGTGCTGGCGCGGCAGGTTGCACCTGGCTGGGCGCACGAGGCGTTGGCCAGTTATCCCGGGGCGCCGCCGTCAACCGAATCGGCGCGGGGCACCTTTAGGCGATTGCGCATGAAGGGCTTTTTTATCTTGACGATAGGCGAGGCCGTTGCCCGATTTGTGCGTTCGTTCAAGGTCCGGCATCGCGTGGCGTCCGTGTTGCCGGAGGAGATCGAGGCGCAGATTCGCGAGCAGATCCAGGCGGTTGCGCCACGTTGGCTGGACATCGCCGTCACTGACCACAGCCACGCAGTGGCGCTGCTGGTACATGCGCGGTTGTTTGAAATCCAGCATCGTAGCCAGGCCAGTGCCCGCTCCGCTCATGCCTTGGCGGAGTATCGCGAATTGCGCCTGGGTGAACAGCGCTCGGCGACGGTGCGTGGTGCGTTGTCGTTTATCCCGCTGATTGGCGTAGGTATCAGTGTGTACGAGTTGCTGCTGGCTGCACGGCACTATCACCACAGTGGCGATGCCAAGGCGGCGGTGGACGTGGCCTTTCTGACGTTGATCGCCTTTGTCGATGTGCTGACGACATTAGTGCCTGGCCCCAAGGGGCTCTCCAGCGCCGGCTCCGCGACCGCACGGGCGACGATGCGCAATGCCATGGTGCGCTTTTCGCAGCGCCAAACACTGACGGGCCTGAAACAATCGTTGCCCAGGCCGCTGAAGCTGTTGGAGCGTTACAAGAAAGGTGGCATGCCCAGTGATGCGCTGCAGTTGCAAAGCCCGGGGAACAGAGGCAGCTACATCAAGGACGGTGAGCAGTTTGTGGTTATCGATAGCGAGCGCTACCCGGTCTACCGGCGCAAGGATGAGCAAGTGCTGCGTTTTAGAAACCAGCAAGCGCACGGCCATGATGAATTGATCCTGTACATCGACGAGCCGCGAGAGTGGCTGCTGGGCGCCGATGCGCCGCAGCCAGGGCCCAGTGCAGCCCCGTGGCGACCTTGGGCTTCGTCTTCGGCTGCCACTGAATGGGCCCGACCTGCGCAAGCATTGCTGGAACAAGCGATACGTCAATCGCCAGAGGCGCCTGGCGGTTGGCAGGTGTGGGGGTTCGTGACGGAAATGACGTTAGTTGAAGCAACGCCACCAAGGAATATCTTTACGGTGTCCAGCGCGACGCCCGACCAGGCCTTCAGCGTGTTGAGGCTGGGAACTCGCTATTACCGGCTATTGCCCGAGGCGCAGGAGGGGTTGTCGCAGCGCCTGGTGTTCATCACGCCCAACCATGCCGTGGTCCACCCGGCCTCGATCGACGTGTACTACTGGACCGGGCCAGGCATTGCACACCAGCCGATCCCGGCGACCCTGGGGGCCAATGGCGTTTGGACGTTGCATCGAGGGTTGTTTACGGAACCGGTGTCGGCGTCGTTGAACCGGGCCTTTCCCTTGATGACCCGTAGCAGTCGGCATTTTCTGCTGGAGCGTCTGTTGCATCTGTCGGACTCCAGCGGGAGCACGCTGACTGCCACCCAGTGGTTCGATCTCAGGGCGACACTCGACAAATGGCTGGCCCCGGCGGCCGTTGGGCAGACGGACGATGTGTTGAGGATGTTGCGACCCATCGAGAGCTCGACCAGAACCAGTATTTTCATTGGCGACGAAGGCCTGACCCCAGGGTTTGATCGCTTGGACTTCTCTTTGACGCAAGCCCCCGAAGCTTCGTTGCAAGTTGCGACTCAGCACAATCTGACTGAGCGACGTCACTTGGCCCAGGGGCAGGTTCGAGTGCACCTTGAGCAGATGGGGTTCAGCTTGCACGTGGTGGAAAAACGCTCTGGCGCCTTGCTGGCGTCGGACTTCTACTGCACGCACCCACAGTCCGACACGGTGTATTTCGTCATGACGCGCTGGGCGAGTGGCAGCTCGCTGGATCTAAAGGCCCGCGTGGGCATTCAAATGACCGATGAGTGGTTCCGGCGACGACTTTTCGCGACTCCCATCGCTGCCGCCTATGCGCCGATCTCTGCGGCGATGGACGAAGGGCGCCTGGTGAAGATCATTGCCGGTGTGCAATGGACGTCCAGGCGTGACCCTTCGGTGTATTTCGTCAGGTTCGGCAGCGTTATGCCCGGAGCAAAGCAGCAACGCCCGCGCTACCAAAAAAAGCGGCACTGACCCGGTTGAACCAGCCCTGGCCGCTGCCGCTGCGCAGATACCGGGCCGCTCCGTGTGCGCCGAGACCGTAGGCCAGCTTGCAGAGCAGGTCGAGCAGGGTCCAGGTGGCAATCATGATCAGCAGCTGTGGCAGGAACGGCTGCTGGCTGCTGAGAAATTGCGGCAGGAACGCGGCGAAGAACAGGATGTCCTTTGGGTTGCTGGCGCCCAGCACAAAGGCACGCCCGAACAGTGTGCGAAAGCGCGGTACGGCGGCCAGTTGCGGTACTTCGGCACCCTGGGCCGGTTGCCGCGACTGCTGCCAGCTCTGCCAGGCGAGGTAGAACAGGTACGCCGCGCCGACGACCTTCAGGGCGCTGAACAGTTGCTCGGAGGCCAGCAGCAGTGCGCCCAGCCCCAGGGCCGAGGCGCTGAGCAGGCAGATCGAGGCAAACACCCCACCGAGAAACGCTGGATACGAACGGCGCAGGCCGTAGTTCAGACTGTTGCTGATCATCAACAGTGACAGCGGCCCCGGGATCAGGATCACCACCAATGCCGCGCCGCTGAACAGTAGCCAGGTTTCCAGGTTCATCATGTGTTCCTTTTATAGAAATATGAATTTGGCAATAAAGATCGCGCACAGCACCCACAGGCTGACGGAAATCTCGCGGTACTTGCCGGTGCCCGCCTTGAGCGCCACGTACGTGATAAAGCCCAGGGCGATGCCGTCGGCCACCGAGAAGGTCAGCGGCATCATGATCGCCGTGACAATCGCCGGAATGCTGTCGGTGGCTTCGTCCCAATTGATATGGGCCATGCTCGCCATCATCAGCATCGCCACGTAGATCAGCGCACCGGCGGTGGCGTACGCGGGAATCATGCCGGCCAGTGGCGCGAAAAACATCGCTGCCACAAACAGGATGCCCACGGTCACGGCGGTCAGCCCGGTTCGGCCACCCGCGGCAACACCGGCGGCACTTTCCACGTAGCTGGTCACCGGCGGTACACCGACCATGGCGCCAAACACGCTGGACGCACTGTCGGCTTTGAGCGCACGGGACAGGTTATCGATCTTGCCATCGGCATTGACCAGTCCGGCGCGTTGCGCGACGCCCATCAGTGTACCTGCAGTGTCGAACATGTGTACAAAAAGAAAGGCAAATACAACGCTAATCATGCTTACATTGAATACACCTTTTACGTCCATGGCCATCCAGGTCGGCGCCAGGCTCGGTGGGGTGGAGATCATGCCGTTGTAATGCACCAGGCCCAAGCCCCAACCGGCCAGGGTCACGGCGATGATGCTGATCAGGATTGCGCCGAACACGCGGTGGTAGCTGAGGATCGCGATCAGCAGGAAACACACGGCCGCCAGTAGCGGTGCCGGTTCATGCAGCGAGCCGAGCTTGATCAGCGTGGCCGGGCTGTCGACGATGATCCCGGCGGTTTTCAGGCCGATCACCCCGAGGAACAGCCCGACACCGGCACCCATGGCGTGGCGCAGGCTCACCGGGATGCTGTTGAGCAGCCACTCACGCACCCGCGACAGCGTCAGGCCCATGAACAGCACGCCCGAGATAAACACCGCACCCAGCGCGGTTTCCCAGGTGTAGCCCATGGTGCCGACCACGGTGTAGGTGAAAAACGCATTCAAGCCCATGCCCGGCGCCAGGCCTACCGGCCAGTTCGCATACAGGCCCATCAACAGGCAACCGAGCGCGGCGGCGATGCAGGTGGCGACAAATGCCGCGCCATGGTCGATGCCGGCGTCGGCCATGATGTTGGGGTTGACGAAGATGATGTAGGCCATGGTGATGAAGGTGGTGAGACCGGCGATCAACTCGGTCCTCACTGTGGTGCCATGCAAGCTGAGTTTGAACAGGCGTTCTAGCCAGCTGTTGGTGGGCGGGGCGACGTCCAGCGTAGGGGCTTCGGATTTGCGGCTATCCACAGCGAGTACTCCTCAAGAGTTTTATTGTTATTTCCAGCGCCGGTCACAGATGTGGGCAACAGCGCTTTGAGGTACTGGCGGGTTTTGTTGACCGATAGGTCAGGAACTCGCACGAGGCGAATTATGCTTTTGTATACAAAGAAAGCAAATAATGTTTTCGAATAGCTTTGCGCTGGGCTAGTTCGCCGCACTCAATGCCTGGTTTACAGCCAACCATCCGGCCACCGCTTCTTCACCGGCTTCACTGAACGCGCGTTGCAGCAGCTTCACCTGTTCACGGCGCAACGACTGTTCGAAACGCAGGCCTTCCTCGCTCAATTCCAGCAAGCGTTTGCGCTTGTCGGTCGCGGAGGCAACGCTGTGCACCAGGTGCATTTCCTGCAATTGGCGCAGCGGCATGTTCAGCGCCTGCTTGCTCACGCCGAGCAGTTCCAGCAGTTCTTTCACGCTCAAGGTCGGGTAACGCGCGATAAAAAACACAATGCGCTGGTGCACCCGGCTCAGGCCCCGGCGTTCGAGCATTTCGTCGGCCTTGGCGGTAAACGCCTGGTAACCGAAGAAGAACGCTTGCATGGCTTCCTGCTGGGCGGTGGGGTTTTTAAGGTCAAGCATATTGACGTATCCGTGGGAGCTGTCGTAATTTCGGTCAACCAGTTTGACGTATTTCCCACAGTTTTCGCTACCGGTGACCCCATGGCCTTCTCTGAACGTGTTACGCGCCTCAAAAGCTCCTTGATCCGTGAAATCCTCGCGGCAGCCCAGCGCCCGCAAGTGATGTCGTTCGCCGGTGGCCTGCCGGCCGAAGCCATGCTGCCGGCGCTGAACTGGGATGACATGCCGTCGAACATCGGCCAATACGGCATGAGCGAAGGCGAACCGCAGTTGCGTGAATTGCTCGCCGCCCAAGCACGGGCCCTGGGCGTGCCGTGCCAGGCCAGCCAGGTGCTGGTGGTCAGCGGCTCGCAGCAAACCCTGGACCTGGCGGCCAAGTTGTACATCGACAAAGGCACGCCGGTCCTGTTGGAGGGCCCGACCTACCTGGCCGCGTTGCAGATCTTCCAGCTGTTCGGCGCCGACTGCCTCAGCGTCCCGTTGGAAGCCGACGGCCCCGACTTGAGCACCCTGCGCGCCAACCTCGAACGCCATCGTCCGGCGTTCATCTACCTGATCCCGACCTTCCAGAACCCGTCGGCCGTACGCTACAGCGAAGCCAAGCGCGAAGCGGTCGCCGCGTTGCTCGATGAGTTCGGCGTGACCCTGATCGAAGACGAGCCGTACCGCGAACTGAGCTTCGACGGCGGCAGCGCCAAACCCATCGTCGGGCGCCTGAAAAAAGCCAGTTGGATCTACACCGGCACCGTGTCCAAGACCCTGTTGCCGGGCCTGCGTGTCGGTTACCTGATCGCCAGCCCGGACCTGTTCCCGCACCTGCTCAAGCTCAAGCAGTCGGCCGACCTGCACACCAACCGCGTCGGCCAATGGCAGGCGATGCAGTGGATCGGCACGCCAAAATACCAGCAGCATCTGGAGCAACTGCGCAGCTTCTACCGCGAGCGCCGCGACGCTTTCCAGGCTGCGCTGGAGCGCCATTTCGCCGACCTCGCCGACTGGCAAGTGCCCCAGGGCGGATTATTCTTCTGGCTGACCTTGAAACAGCCGCTCGACACCCGCACCTTGTTGGCGCAAGCGTTGGATCAGGACGTCGCGTTCATGCCCGGTGAACCGTTCTTCTCCGAGCCCGACCAACACCTGGGTTCATTGCGCCTCAATTTCAGCCATATCGACCCGGCCCGCCTGGATGAAGGCCTCAAGCGCCTGGCCGCGGTGGTCCGTCAAGCACAGCACGCGCAAGCGGCATAAGGGGAGCCCCCATGTACAAGGTTTATGGCGATTACAAATCGGGCAACTGCTACAAGATCAAATTGATGCTCAACCTGTTGGGCCTCCCGTACCAATGGATCGATGTGGACATCCTCAACGGCGATACCCAGACCGCTGAGTTCCTGGCCAAGAACCCCAACGGCAAGATCCCGGTACTGGAACTGGAAGATGGCACCTGCCTGTGGGAGTCCAACGCGATCCTCAACTTCCTCGCCGACGGCAGCGAATTCCTGCCGACGGAACCGCGTTTGCGCACCCAGGTGTTGCAGTGGCAGTTTTTCGAGCAGTACAGCCATGAGCCGTACATCGCGGTGGCGCGGTTTATCCAGTTCTACCTGAACATGCCGGAGGATCGCCTGGAGGAATACAAGACCTGCCACAAGCGCGGCCACAAGGCGTTGAAGGTTATGGAGCGGCAGCTGCAAGCCACGCCGTACCTGGTGGGTGAGCAGTATTCGATTGCCGATATTGCGTTGTATGCCTACACGCATGTGGCGCATGAGGGTGGGTTTGATCTGACGCCGTATCCGGCCGTGCAGGCGTGGCTGGCGCGAGTGGCCAGCCATCCAAGACATGTGACGATGCTGGACTGACAATGAGGTAAAAATGTGGGAGCGGGCTTGCTCGCGAAAGCGGAGTGTCAGGCACTATATCTGTCACTGATACACCGCATTCGCGAGCAAGCCCGCTCCCACATTTATCTCTGCGGTGTGTCAGGTAATGCTTCATTGAGCATATCGAAACAGCGCTGTGCCGCAGGGCTCAAACCGATCCCGCTGCGACTGATCAAGCCGATCTCCCGATTCACCCCAGGATGATCGATGTTGATCCGCTTCAACCCCTCCAGGCTGTCCGCCGCCGACTCCGGCAGCACACTGATCCCCAGCCCCTGGCGCACCAGCGCCAACACCGTCGACATGTAGTTGGCCTCCATTCCCGCGTTCATCGTCAGCCGCGTTTCATCGAACAACGCGTCTACCTGCTCACGCACGCTGCTGTCGCGGCCGGTGAGGATGATCGGTTGGTCCGCCAGTTGCTCCAGGGTCAGCTGGCGATGGCGGGTGAGGGGATGATCCAGCGGCACAAAGGCACACAAACGATCATTCAGGACGGGGACGAACGCTAGGCCGTGGCTGAGTCGCGCGCGCACGCCGATGCCGAAATCCACTTCGCCGGAGCGCACCTGGGCATGAATGCGATGGGCCACCAGGTCATGCAGGCGCACTTCAATTCCGGCAAACCGTTCACGGAACAGCCGCAGTGCCGGCGGCAGGGCGCCAGCGCAGACGGAGGGCAGGGCGGCGATGGTGACGACGCCTCGGCGCAGGGCGGCAAGGTCGCGGGAGCCGGTGACGATGTTGTCCAGGTCCAGCAGCAGCTTTTCCATCGGTCCGCGCGCTTCCTCGCCGGCGGCCGTGATGCTCACGTGACGCGGGCTGCGGTCGAGCAAGGCGACGCCGAGCCAGTCTTCCAGCTGTTGCACCTGCACGGTCAGCGCCGACGGTGACAGGTGCAGCTCGTTGGCCGCCTTGGTAAAGCTGCCGGTGCGGGCCACCGCGAGGAACGCTTGAATATGTTGGATACTGTTCTTCATTTTGTTTTTCCGAATGTACTCGGCTGAATATTCCAATTTACAAAGACTAACCCGCTTCCAATACTCCAGGGAAAACAATAACCGGCCAACAAGGCCGCTCTGGAGTAACCCATGCTCGCTACCCTGGGTGTCATTACCATCCTGTGCCTGCTCGCTGCCGTCATGAGCAAACGCCTCTCGCCACTGGTGGCCCTGATCGCCTTGCCGATCATTGCCGCACTGCTCGGTGGGTTCGGCCTGCAAACCAGCGCCTTCATCATTACCGGTATCAAGAACGTCGCCCCCGTGGTGGGCATGTTTGTGTTTGCGATCCTGTTTTTCGGGATCATGACCGACGCCGGCATGCTTGACCCGATCATCGACCGCATCCTGCGCACCGTCGGCACACGTCCTACGCGGATTGTCGTCGGCACCGCGACCCTCGCTTTACTGGTGCATCTGGACGGTTCCGGCGCGGTGACCTTCCTGGTGACGGTGCCGGCGATGCTGCCGCTGTATACGCGGCTGGGCATCGATAAACGTATCCTCGCCTGTGTTTGCGCGATGGCTGCCGGGGTCAACTTCCTGCCCTGGACCGGCCCGGTGCTGCGCTCGTCCGCTGCTTTGCATGTGCCCGTCGCGGACCTGTTCCAGCCGCTGATCCCGGTACAGATCGTCGGCCTGATCTTTGTGTTCGCCTGTGCCTGGTGGCTCGGTCGCCGGGAAGAAAAACGCCTGGGCCTGGGCGCCGGCACCCGCGTCGATGCCATGCCGCAACGGGTGCTCAGCGAGGATGACATCAAGCTGCGCCGCCCGCGTCTGTTCTGGGTCAACCTGATGCTCACCGTGCTGGTGATGGTGGTGATGATCGCCGGCTGGGTCGATCCGGTGGTGATGTTCATGCTCGGCACCGTGGTGGCGCTGTGCATCAACTACCCGAACGTGGACGCCCAGCGCGCCCGCATCGATGCGCATGCCAAGACCGCACTGACCATGGCCAGCATCCTGCTCGCCGCCGGGGTGTTCACCGGCATCATGCAAGGCACCGGCATGCTCAAGGCGATTGCCGAAGTGGCGGTGGCGCAGATTCCGGCGGGCCACGGCAAGTTGATCCCGGCCGTGGTCGGTTTCATCTCCATGCCGTTGAGCATGCTGTTTGACCCCGATTCCTACTATTTCGGCGTGATGCCGGTGATCGCCGAAGTGGGCAAGGCCCTGGGCGTCGACCCGCTGCAAGTGGCCCAGGCCTCATTGCTTGGCGTGCATACCACCGGCTTCCCGGTCAGCCCGCTGACCCCCGCGACCTTCCTGTTGGTGGGCCTGTGCAAGATCGAATTGGCCGATCACCAGCGCTTCACCATTCCGTTTCTGTTTGCCGCGTCGGTGTTGATGACCCTGACTGCGCTGCTCCTGGGAGTGATTTGAGATGAAAACCTTGCGCATCGGTTCCGGCGCCGGCTATTCCGGCGACCGTATCGAACCTGCCGTCGAGTTGGCCGAGCAGGGCGACCTGGATTACCTGGTGTTCGAGTGCCTGGCCGAACGCACCATCGCCCTGGCGCAACAGGCGCGGATCAGCGACCCCGAAGGCGGTTATGACCCGCTGTTGAGTGAGCGTATGCGCCGTGTACTGCCGTTCGTGGGCGATAAGACTGGGCGTCGCCTGCGGGTGATCACCAATATGGGCGCGGCCAACCCCGTGTCGGCGGCGCTTGAAGTGCGGCGTATTGCCCGCGAGCTGGGCCTGGAACTCAAGGTGGTCGCCGTGGTTGGCGATGACGTGTTGGACGTGTTGCACGCCGATTTTCGGCTGGATAACGGCCAGACCGTTGGCTCCCTCGGTGAACGGCTGATCTCGGCGAATGCCTACCTGGGTGTCGAGGGCATCCTGGAGGCGCTGCACGCCGACGCCGATGTGGTCATCACCGGGCGGGTGGCCGACCCTTCGTTGTTCCTCGCGCCGCAGATGTTTGAGTTCGGCTGGGCGGCGGACGATTGGCAGCGCCTGGGGCGCGGTACGTTGGTCGGGCATCTGCTTGAGTGTGCCGGGCAAGTCAGCGGCGGTTATTTCGCAGATCCCGGCTTCAAGGACGTGGATGACCTTGCGCGCCTGGGCTTCCCCTTGGCCGAAATCGATGCCGACGGTGAAGCCTTGATCACCAAGGTCGCGGGCTCGGGTGGGCGGGTCAGCCGCGCTACCTGCACCGAACAATTGATCTATGAAGTGCATGACCCGGCGGCATACCTGACGCCGGATGTGACCGCGGATTTTTCCCAGGTGGGGTTTGTCGAGGAGGGCGTTGACCGCGTGCGTGCCCAGGGCGCCGGTGGCCGCGCGCGTCCCGAGCAATTGAAAGTCAGCGTCGGCTATCTGGACGGTTGGATTGGCGAAGGGCAGATGTCCTACGGCGGCCCTGGCGCGGTCGCACGTGCAGAGTTGGCGCGGGCTGTCGTCCTCAAGCGCCTGGAGTTGATGGGCGTAAAGATGCAGGACGTACGCGCCGAGCTGATCGGCATGGACTCGCTGCACGGCCCGCGCAGCGGCGTCGAGCCTTGGGAAGTACGCCTGCGCGTGGCGGCTCGCTGTGAGGATCGCCTTGAGGCGGTGCGGGTTGGTAATGAAGTGGAAACCCTCTACACCAACGGCCCGTCCGGCGGCGGTGGCGCGAGCAAAAGTGTGCGGCAGGTGGTGGCGGTGGCATCGTTGCTGCTGCCGCGTGATGCGGTCAACCCGAGGATCGAAGCATGAAGTTGCACACGCTGGCCCATTCCCGCACCGGGGATAAGGGCGATACGTCGAACATCTCGATCATTGCTTATCGCGCAGAGGATTACCCGTTGCTGTGTGAGCAACTGACGGCCGAACGCGTGGCCGAATTCTTTGCAGGGTTGCTGCCACCGGGTGCGGCGCCGGTGCGGCGCTACGAATTGCCCAATGTGCAGGCGCTGAATTTTGTGCTGCCGGGGATCTTGCGCGGCGGCGTCACGCGTTCGCTGGCGCTGGATGCCCATGGCAAGTGCCTGGGTTCGGCGCTGCTTGATCTTGATCTGATAACACCGAACTAAATGTGGGAGCGGGCTTGCTCGCGAATGCGGTGTGTCAGTTGAAATATCTGTGACTGACACACCGCATTCGCGAGCAAGCCCGCTCCCACATTTTGATCTGTGCCAGCCTGTTAGATAGCGGCGAAGCGCTTGTCCAGGTAATCAATGATCACCTTGGAGTCATACATCCACGTGACCTGGCCATGTTCTTCAATGCGCAGGCACGGCACCTTGATCTTGCCGCCTTGCTCCAGCAGGGTCTGGCGGTCCTGTTCGTTGTTTTTCGCGTCCTTCAACGCCACCGGTACATTCAGGCGGTGCAGGGTGCGGCGGGTCTTCACGCAGAACGGGCAGGCGTGGAACTGATACAGCGTCAACTCCTTGGCCGCTGCGTTGACCTGAGCCTGTTGCTCGGCCGAACGCTGCTTTTTGCTTGGGCGCGTTAGAAAGTCGCCCGCGATGATGATGTGGCCGAGGCCCACACGAAGTGCTTTGACGAACATGGCTGAAACCTCTTGCCCATGAAGAAGGGGCCGCAGCTTACCTGATTTCTGCAGGCGAAAAAAAACCGACGATGAACGCCGGTTTTTTCCTACCCAGCCGCTTACTTGATCAGGCTGAGGAATTCGCTGCGGGTCGCCGCGTTTTCGCGGAACTCACCCAGCATCACCGAAGTGATCATCGACGAATTCTGTTTCTCCACACCGCGCATCATCATGCACATGTGCTTGGCCTCGATCACCACGGCCACGCCCAGGGCGCCGGTGACTTGCATCACGGCATCGGCGATCTGGCGGCTGAGGTTCTCCTGGATCTGCAGGCGGCGCGCGTACATGTCGACAATCCGCGCGACCTTCGACAGGCCCAGCACTTTGCCGCTCGGGATATACGCGACGTGGGCCTTGCCGATGAACGGCAGCAGGTGGTGTTCGCACAACGAGTACAACTCGATGTCCTTGACCAGCACCATTTCGCTGTTGTCAGAGCTGAACAAGGCACCGTTGGTGACTTCTTCCAGGGTCTGCTCATAACCGCGGCAGAGGTACTGCATCGCCTTGGCGGCACGCTTTGGCGTGTCGAGCAGGCCCTCGCGGGAAACGTCCTCGCCGAGTTGGCCGAGGATCGCGGTGTAATTCTGTTCCAGGGACATGAAACTACCTGTGGGATTTTTGCAAAGCGCAAGGTTACGGTGGCGGACACAACGCTGCAAGCCTGACGATGGCACCGGTTACTCGTCACGCCCTTCCATCATGGTGCGCTTGAGCATCACATACACCGCACCGGCCCCACCGTGGCGGGCCTGGCATGAGGTGAAGCCGAGCACTTGGGCATGCTGGCGCAGCCAGGTGTTGACGTGGCTTTTGATCATCGGGCGCTTGCCATCGAGCCGCACGGCCTTGCCGTGGGTGACGCGCACGCAGCGGATCTCGAATTTGGTCGCTTCGGCGAGGAAGGCCCAGAGGGTTTCTCGGGCTTTCTCCACGGTCATGCCGTGCAGGTCGAGGCTGCCTTCGAAGGGGATCTGCCCGACCTTGAGCTTGCGCATCTGGCTTTCCTGCACGCCGTCGCGGGCCCACATCAGTTCGTCTTCGGGGCCGACATCGATCACGAACTGGTCCGACAGGCCATCCACGGTGGTGGCATCGGTGCGCACGGTCGCGGCCTGGCGCAGCTTGGCGATCTGCGCGCGGTCGGCCTTGGGTTTGCCGGTGTCGGCACGGTCGTGCTTGATCGGCTTGACGCCGCGCAGCTCGTTTTTGAACAGGGAAAAATCGTCGTCTTGCATGTCAGCCTCCGCGAAGGGCGGGCAGTTTACCTAAATCGCGGCGGCCAGGGCGCAGGAAACGCTATCCAAGCGCCATCAGTCGTGCTTTTTCATCAGGTGTGCGGAGATGTTCAGCGACAACGGTTGGCGCATTTTCCGACGGCTGCGTCGCCACAACCACACTCCCAACCACAGTACCAGCAGCCCGGTCCCCAGCAGAATCGCCGAGCCGCCGGGGCTGGCATTCAGTTCGCCAAGGGCCGGTGAGTGGCCAAATAAACCGGCGCCACCAGCACCGGCCAACAACAGACCTACGATCGCCAGCAGCGCAGCAAAGCCCGCCACCAGGCGCAGACGCCAGTTGCTCGGGCCCTTGGGGCGCAAGCGACGAGCATCAAAACCATCGGATATCTTCATTCCGACCTTTCCTCCAGGGTATCGGCCCTTCGACCGGACAATACACAGGTTGTTCCGGGGGGAGGGCTAAATGCGCCAAATGAGAAGGCTTTGCGGATGAGCGGGGCCATAAACACGCCGCTCACCGGCAGGACGATCAGATCAGATCTTTGGTCAACGCGAGGGTGGCGAAGTTGTCGGCCATGATGGCCATTTCGGTTTGCTGCACGTGTTCGGCGCTCAGGATGCCACCTTTGTAGGGCAGGTCGCGGGTGGCGCAGGCATCTTCCACCAGGGTGCAGCGAAAGCCCAGGTTCTTGGCGGCGCGCACGGTGGTGCTGACGCTGGAGTGGCTCATGAAACCGGCCACGATCAAGTCCAGGGACCCCAGGTCTTGCAGGTGTTTTTCCAGGCCGGTGCCGTGGAAGGCGCTGGGTAGCAGCTTGCCGATGATGGTTTCGTCGCCCACTGGCTCAAGGCCAGGAATGAACTCGCCGCGCTCGCCCTGAGGGTCGAACAGGCCGCCGACGGTGCCCAGGTGACGCACATGCACAATCGGGCGCCCGGCGTGGCGCGCCGCTGCAACCAGTTGCTTGATGTTGTCAACCGCGGCGTCCATGCCCGAGAGGGCGAGTGGGCCGCTGAGGTATTCCTTCTGGGCGTCGATGATCACGAGGGTCGCATGGTTGAGATTGGCTGCTGCGTAACCGCGACCGCTGAGTTGAAACATCGTCTTTGGAACGGACATTCTGGGGCTCCTGTGAGGGGGGCTTTTGCGACATTGTCCACTGGCTGAGCGGTTCTGTGAATCGCTACCATCGTAAGGTACGCCGTTGTTGACGTGCAGCGATGTCAAGAGGTGGGCTTGTTTAACGCAATGATGGCAATTTGGATGAAATCCGACGGATGGCGGCGGCGTTTCGTACATCGTCGGTACAGGCGAAGGCTGCTAGAATCGCCAGTCGTTTTTTCCAGGAGTCTGCCCCCGTGATCACTTCCCGCCTGCGCACCTTGCGCGACCACATCCGTTGGGCTGTCAGCCGTTTCCATGGGGAAAACCTGTTTTTTGGCCATGGCACCGACAATGCCTGGGACGAAGCCCGCCAATTGGTGCTTGGTGCCTTGAATTTGCCGTGGGAAATTGCCGACAGCTACCTGGACTGCAATCTCGAAGAAGAGGAAGTCTCCCATGTGCAGCGCTTGCTGCATCGCCGTATCCACGAGCGTGTTCCTACCGCTTACCTGTTGAAGGAGGCGTGGTTCTGCGGCATGTCGTTTATCGTCGATGAGCGCGTGCTGATCCCGCGCTCACCCATTGGCGAGCTGATCGAAAACCGCTTCGAACCCTGGCTGGCCCAGGCGCCGGCACGCATTCTCGACCTGTGCACGGGGTCCGGTTGCATCGGTATCGCCTGTGCTTACGAGTTCCAGGACGCCGAAGTGGTACTGGCTGACCTGTCCTTCGAAGCGCTGGAAGTGGCCAACCAGAATATCGAGCGCCATGGCGTCGATGAGCGCGTCTACACCGTGCAGGGGGACGGTTTCGATGGCCTGCCGGGCCAGCGCTTTGATCTGATCGTGTCGAACCCGCCGTATGTGGACGCTGAAGACTTCGCCGACATGCCCGACGAATACCAGCACGAGCCTGAGTTGGGCCTGGCCTGCGGTGACGATGGTTTGAACCTGGTGCGGCGCATGCTGGCCGAAGCGGCGGATCATCTGACCGAGAAGGGCCTGTTGATCGTTGAAGTGGGCAATAGCCAGGTGCATGTCGAGGCGTTGTACCCGGAAGTCGACTTTGCCTGGCTGGACTTCCAGCGCGGTGGGCATGGGGTGTTCATGTTGACGGCGGAGCAGTGCCGCCAGCATCAGGCGGTGTTTGCCGCCAGGGTCTGACCCGTCTATCCCTGTAGGAACAGGGTCAGTGTGGGAGCGGGCTTGCTCGCGAATGCGGTGGACCAGTCATCGGATGTATTGGCTGATCTACGGCTTTCGCGAGCAAGCCCGCTCCCACACAAGCCCGTTTCCACAGGTTGATTGCATTTCACCCCGCTGTCAGCGGTGCGTGGCAATCCAGATCAGCAGCCCCGCCTGGAACACGGTAAACGCCACCAGGCAGGTAATGGTAAAGCGCAGCCCGCTGTCTTCGCGCTTGAACTTGGTGACCTTTTCCTCTTCCTTGCGCAGCTTGATTTCCTGCTCCGCCAGGTTCTGCTCGGCCTGTTGCAGCATCTGCGCCGCTTCAAGGATCTCGACGAACTGCACCTTCTCGGTGTTCCAGCTCTCCAGCACATCGCCGACCTTGCCCGGCTGCACGTTGCCCTTGAGGTGCTGCACATCGGCGTAGGCCACATCAAAACCGTGGACCCGCAGGAAGTGGTCGCGACGCAGGCGCGTGGCTTCGTTCAGCGCGTCCTTGTTGGACAGGTCAACGCCGTCGATGCGGTAGCTGGCCCATCGTTTCTTCGCCCACGCCGCGCCTTGGGCCACCAGGAAGCGCCCCAGGCCGCGGTTGGGCGGTTCGATTTCGAGGCTGTTGCCCGGGCCGAAGTGCACGCGGTGTTTATCGTGATCAACCCACACATCCAGGTGATTCTGCTCGCGGCGCACCCGTTGCCCCGGCAACTGGATGACCATGCGCAACAGGCTGTGATGCGCGTCATTGCGCTCGGCATAGCCAAATTGCACGAAACGCAGCGGCCGCACGCCGGTGGCACGGTCGGTGGCCAGGGGCGCGAGGCGCAGCATCTTGAAATGCTCGGCCTGAACATCCGCCCACGGCAGGGGCGCCGCGTCGACGGCCTCGGTGTTTTCAGCCTTGGTGTCGGCGGTGGGTTCCGGTGTTGCTTCTGTGGTTGTCATGCGGCGCGATCCTGTCCAAGCCCTGCAAGTCGACAGTCTTTTTGCGGTCGACACCCGCTTATCGGCCGCGTTCTGCAGGACTGGAGGCAAATTGTCGCTTAACGGGGCTGAAGTCCGGCGATAAAGCGCACCACGCGGTTGCCCAGCTCGGCGGCGAGGGGTAATTGCGGGTTGTTGTAGGAGGCCAATTGCCGCTTCACGTCGTTGGGCACGATGCGCATCACGTGGTTCATGCCCTCAATCAGCACGAGCTGCGCGTCGGGCTTGGCCTGCTTCAGTTGCCGGGCATCCGCCACGCCTACCTGGATGTCGTTGGTGCCCTGGATGATCAGCGCCGGCATATCCAGTCTGGCAAAGGCGGCCGATGGGTCGGCGCGGAACAGGCTGATCAGATACGGTTGCACACTCGGTCGGAAAATACCTTGCAGCGGGTCCGGTACGTCCGCATCCACCTGGCCGGCCTTGAGGTGGTCGAGGATTTGATTGCTGCGCAGCAGCAGGGCAGGGGGCAGGTGATCGGCCAACTGTTGGCGGATCACCTGATCGACTGGCCTTGCACTGCCGGACAACGAAATCACTCCCGCCGGTTCCAGCTGCGGCGCGGCGAGGGCCGCGACCAATGCACCTTCGCTATGTCCCAGCACGACCAGCGGGCCCATGCGCGGGTCGGCCTTGAGCAGCTTGCCCCAGGCCACGGCGTCGGCCACGTAGGCGTCGAGGGTCAGGTTGCGTTCGTCGGGGGTGGCGGCCAGGCTGGCGGCGACGCCGCGCTTGTCGTAGCGCACGCTGGCGATGTTATGCCGCGCCAGTACCCAGGCCAGGCGCTTGAGGCTGTCGTTGCGGGCGCCGTCGGCGCTGTTGCCATTGCGGTCGGTGGGGCCGGAACCGGCGATGATCAGCACCACTGGCACCGGTTTGTCGGATTGGGGCAGCAGCAATGAACCAAACAGCTCGCCGCTGCCGGTGTCCAGGCTGATCGGCCGTTGCAGCACCACGGGGGAGGCGGCATGGGCCACGGCGGTAAACAGGGTGAGGGTCAGCAGTAAAACTCGAAGCATCATCGCGCCATCATCGTAGGAGGTGCCGGTTCGACCAATGTCTACCCGGAAGGTTTCGAGGATGAACTAGTCGGTTGGCCCGCGTATACTGGCGCGCTTGGTTATCACCCCTGAGTGATTACAACTGATTTCACGGAGCGCCCTGCATGTCCGGCAATACCTTCGGCAAGCTGTTCACTGTCACCACCGCGGGCGAAAGCCATGGCCCGGCGTTGGTCGCCATTGTCGACGGCTGCCCGCCCGGCCTCGAGCTGTCCCTGGAAGACCTGCAGCGTGACCTCGACCGCCGCAAGCCCGGCACCAGCCGCCACACCACCCAGCGCCAGGAGCCGGACGAAGTCGAGATCCTCTCCGGCGTGTTCGAAGGCCGCACCACCGGGTGCGCCATCGGCCTTTTGATCCGCAACACCGACCAGAAGTCCAAGGACTACTCGGCGATCAAGGACCTGTTCCGCCCGGCCCACGCCGACTACACCTACCACCACAAATACGGCGAGCGCGACTACCGTGGCGGTGGCCGCAGCTCGGCGCGCGAAACCGCGATGCGCGTGGCCGCGGGTGCCATTGCCAAGAAATACCTGGCCACCCAGGGCATCGTGATCCGTGGCTACATGAGCCAGCTGGGCCCGATCGAGATCCCGTTCAAGACCTGGGACAGCGTCGAAGACAACGCCTTCTTCAGCCCCGACCCGGACAAGGTGCCGGAACTGGAAGCCTACATGGACCAGTTGCGCCGCGACCAGGATTCGGTCGGCGCCAAGATCACCGTGGTTGCCGAGGGCGTGAAACCGGGCCTGGGCGAGCCGATCTTCGACCGCCTCGACGCCGAACTGGCCCATGCGCTGATGAGCATCAACGCC
This sequence comes from Pseudomonas sp. AF03-9, assembly GCF_020515815.1. Classification (NCBI taxonomy): domain Bacteria; kingdom Pseudomonadati; phylum Pseudomonadota; class Gammaproteobacteria; order Pseudomonadales; family Pseudomonadaceae; genus Pseudomonas; species Pseudomonas sp. AF03-9. Next base: position 434,795 of record NZ_JAHPJF010000002.1, read on the forward strand.
GTGAAAGGCGTGGAAATCGGCGCCGGCTTTGCCTGCGTGTCCCAGCGCGGCACCGAGCACCGTGACGAGCTGACCCCGCAAGGTTTCCTCAGCAACAATGCCGGCGGCATCCTCGGTGGCATTTCGTCCGGCCAGCCGATCGTGGCGCACCTGGCGCTGAAGGCCACGTCGAGCATCACCACGCCGGGCCGTTCCATTGACGTGCACGGCAACCCGGTGGACGTGATCACCAAGGGGCGTCATGACCCGTGCGTCGGCATCCGTGCCACGCCGATTGCCGAAGCCATGATGGCCATCGTGCTGATGGACCACCTGCTGCGCAATCGTGGGCAAAACGCCGACGTCCGCGTCGACACCCCGGTGCTGGGCCAACTGTGACAGCCTGTTGTGGCGAGGGAGCTTGCTCTCTGTGGGCTGCGAAGCAGCCCCAACCCCAACAGACATGACGCTCCCCTACTGGCGCCTCTCCAGCTTCTACCTGTTCTATTTCGCCTTGCTGGGGGCGACCGCGCCCTTCCTGGCCCTGTACTTCGACCACCTGGGATTCACCAGCGCGCGCATCGGCGAGCTGGTGGCCATCCCCATGTTGATGCGCTGCGTGGCGCCCAACCTGTGGGGCTGGCTCGGCGACTACACCGGGCGGCGCCTGGCCATCGTGCGGTTCGGCGCGGTGTGCACCCTTATCAGTTTTTCCCTGATCTTCGTCAGCAAGGCCTACGCCTGGCTGGCCCTGGTTATGGCTCTGCACGCCTTCTTCTGGCATGCGGTGCTGCCGCAGTTTGAAGTGATCACCCTGGCCCACCTGCAACAACAGACCGCGCGCTACAGCCAGATCCGCCTGTGGGGTTCCATCGGCTTTATCCTCACCGTGGTCATCATGGGGCGCCTGTTCGACTGGCTGAGCCTGGATATTTACCCGGTGGTGGTCGTGGTGATCATGGCCGGCATCATCGGCGCCAGCCTGTGGGTGCCGAACGCGCAACCCGCCAGCCACGGCAACCGCTTGGCCGGCGATGGTTTCCTCAAGCAATTGCGCAGCCCCGGCGTGCTGGCGTTTTATGCCTGCGTGGCGCTGATGCAAATGAGCCATGGCCCGTACTACACCTTTCTTACGCTGCACCTTGAACATTTGGGCTACGCCCGTGGTGTGATCGGCCTGCTCTGGGCGTTGGGCGTCGTGGCTGAGGTGCTGATGTTCCTGGGCATGAGCCGCATCCTCACGCGCTTTTCCATCCGTCGGGTGCTGCTGGCGAGCTTTTTGTTGGCGGCGCTGCGCTGGTTGCTCCTGGGCACGTTTGCCGAATTTTTCTGGGTGCTGTTGCTGGCGCAGGTGATGCACGCCGCCACCTTCGGCAGCTTTCATGCGGCGGCGATTGCCTTTGTGCAACGCAGCTTCGGCGCCAAACAACAAGGCCAGGGCCAGGCGCTGTACGCCGCACTGGCTGGCACCGGCGGCGCGCTGGGCGCGTTGTACTCCGGCTACAGCTGGAACCTGTTGGGGCCGACCCTGACCTTTAGTATTGCCAGCATCGCGGCGCTGGCCGCCGCCATTATCATTGGCCTTCGATTGCAAGAGCCCAACAAAGGAACCGTGCAATGAGTTATGTCGCCGTCTACCACGTTGCTTCGCCGGATACCCCGAACAAAGTCCTGACCCACCTCGATGACATCGCGGTGACGTTGGCCGAGCATGGCGTGCGTTTCGAGCGTTGGCAGCCGAGCCCTATCGAAAAGGGCGCCAGCGACGCGCAAATGATCGCGGCGTACCAGGCGCAGATCGACGCTTCGGGTTACGCCGGCGCACAAGTGTTCAGTGTCAGCGGCGATCATCCGCAAAAGGCGCAGCTGCGTGCGCAGTTCCTCGATGAGCATCGTTACAGTGAAGACGCCGCGTGTTTTTTCCTCGCCGGCCAAGGCTTGTTTAGCCTGCACATTGGCGACTACGTGTACGCCGTGCGTTGTGAGAAAAACGACCTGCTGGTCGTCCCGGCCGGATTGCCACATTGGTTTGACATGGGGGAGAACCCGCACGTAGTGGCACTGCGTTTGTTCAATGCAACGACTGTCCGGGTCCCCGAGTTCAGCGGCGATGACATTGCCCGACGGTTTCCCGGTTTGGATGACTAAGCACTAATCCTTGAATGTTCAACCCTGGCAAGGTGGAAGTTTCTGTGGGAAGTGCCTTATTTAGTTGTAGGGTTCGGATGTTTATTGTTGACCCTACGCACTAATACTATTCGTTATGTAACGCTCTCCGGCCTCAATGTTTATATCGCCTGTCAATAGGAGCAATCCGAAGGGTGATGGAGCATCAGCTAATAAAAAGGAGAGCACCTCATGAGCGTCCCCGAGGAATCGTTGCCGTATTCCGTGCCCACCGCTGTGAGAAGACGTCTGAACTTGTCCGGCAAGCCCTTGACGCCCACGGAGCGGGTCATCCTGCGATGGGCTTCGGAGGGCAAGACCGTCTGGGAGATCAGCCAGATTCGCAGCACCTCTCAAGCCACGGTCAAGTTCCACCTGCGCAATATCTACGGCAAGCTGGACGTCAACAACCGTGTACAGGCGCTGAATGCAGCGGCACGCCAAGGGCTGTGCTGAACCGAAAAAAAAGGCCGCGACACCTGGGGGCGTCGCGGCCTTTTTGTACCTGTCACTCAGGCTGAGTGATAAGTCGGCAAGGCAAAGCGGTTCTGGCTTTGCAGCATGGAAATCTGCGGCAGATCGCTGGCTTGCTCGGCCAGGTCGCGGCGAATCGCGCTGATCACCCACGTCAGTTGGTCGGCGGTGTGCAATTGCTGGTAAGAGATCGAGCGCTTGACCTGCTTGCCTTCGCTGTTGCGCAGGGTCAACAGGATGCCGCCGTCGGGACGTGGCTGAGTGGTGACGTCGTAGTTGGAGAATACTGAAGCGAATTTATCTTGGATCAGGCTCATGTCTATCAGCTCCGTTGGCTCAAGTTGGCAAGCATGGAGTGATAGGTGCAGTGATTGTGCCATCTAGTGATATTGAAAAATATCGTTATAAATCAACAAGATATAAAAAATTGAAATTTTCGTTTTCGTGCAATTTGCATGAATGGCCATCATGCATCCTGCATTTTGCGCTGCTCAGGGCGGTGGTTTGGCGTGCCGATATGTTTAAAGACTGCCTGCGCGTCGCTAAATTCCTTTTTTCCATGGCCTGCCCGATGGGATACAAAACTTTTCAAATCCCGCGTGTACAGCGCCAGAACGGCTGACGTATTTTCCTGCAACGCATACGAACAATAAGAAAAAGGACGTTCCTCCATGAGCCACCCGCAAAACGACATGATCAGTTGGGGCATGCTGCTGCGTAAGGTGCCCGCCATTGTTCGCGCCTTGCCGCGGGTCCTGCGTGGCATGCGTGCCGCCAACGTCACCGACCCGGCGCAGCCCTGCGGCCTGGGCTGGCACTTCGAGCAGGCCACCTTGCGCAATCCGGACGGCATCGCGTTGTTGTACGGCGATCAGGTGCTCAGCTACCGCGAAACCAACCGCCGCGCCAACCGTATCGCTCATTACCTGCAGGCCCAAGGCATCCGCAAGGGTGACGTGGTGGCGCTGTTTATCGAAAACCGTCCCGAATTGCTGCTGAACGTGCTGGCCGTGGCCAAGATCGGCGGCGTCTGCGCGATGCTGAATACCGCGCAGACCCAGGCCGCGCTGGTGCACAGCCTGAACCTGGTGAGGCCGGTGGCGATTGTGGTGGGGGCGGAATTGGTTGGGCCCTATGACGCGGTACGTGAACACGTGGCGATCCCGTCCGAGCGCACCTGGTTTGTCGCCGATCAGGCCTCGAGTGCGCTGCCTGCGGGTTATGTCGACCTGCTGGCCGCCAGCGCCGAGAGCCCGGAGGGCAACCCGGCCAGCACCGCGCAGATCTTTTTCAATGACCCCTGCTTCTATATCTACACCTCCGGCACCACGGGCCTGCCCAAGGCCGGCATCATGAAGCACGGGCGCTGGACCAAGACCGCCGTCAGTTTCGGCAGCATTGCCCTGGACATGGGCCCGGACGACGTCCTCTATTGCACCTTGCCGCTGTATCACGCCACCGGCCTGTGTGTGTGCTGGGGCTCGGCGATTGTCGGCGCGTCGGGTTTCGCCATCCGGCGCAAATTCAGCGCCAGCCAGTTCTGGGACGATGTGCGCAAGTTCAACGCGACCACCTTGGGGTATGTCGGCGAGTTGTGCCGCTACCTGCTCGACCAGCCTGCCAGCGCAAACGACCGTGACAACCGCGTGACCAAGATGGTCGGCAACGGCCTGCGTCCCGGCGTGTGGGCGCAGTTCAAGCAGCGCTATGGCGTCGAGCATATCTGCGAGTTGTATGCCGCCAGCGACGGTAACATCGGCTTCACCAACGTACTGAATTTCGACAACACCATCGGCTTTTGCCTGCAACACTGGGCGCTGGTGGACTACGCCCACGACAGCGGTGAGCCGTTGCGTGGCAGCGATGGCTTTATGCGCAAGGTGCAGACGGGCGGGCAGGGCCTGTTGCTGGCGCGCATCGATGAAAAATCCCCGTTCGATGGCTACACCGACCCGGAAAAGAACCGCAAGGTAATCCTCACCGACGTGTTCGAGAAGGGTGACCGTTACTTCAACACCGGCGATTTGCTGCGCAGCATCGGCTTTGGCCATGCGCAGTTTGTCGATCGCCTGGGGGACACCTATCGCTGGAAGGGCGAGAACGTCTCCACCACCGAGGTCGAGAACATCCTGCTGCAACACCCGCAGATCGCCGAGGTGGTGGCCTACGGGGTGGAGATCGAAAACACCAATGGCCGCGCAGGCATGGTTGCGATTACCCCAAGCGAGTCGCTGGCTTCGCTGGACATGCGCGAGTTGCTGCAATTTGCCCACGGCCAGTTGCCGCACTATGCGGTGCCGCTGTTCCTGCGGATCAAGGTGAAGATGGAGACCACCGGGACCTTCAAGTACCAGAAGGTCAAGCTCAAGGAGGAGGCGTTCGACCCGGACAAAGCCGGAAACGACCCGGTCTACGCCTGGTTGCCGGGCTCCGACTGCTATGTGCCGGTGACCGGGCAGTTGTTGGCGCAGATCCAGGGCGGCCACTTCCGTTATTAAAAGCCGCGTTATTGATTCTGCCTATGGCGGCTTTTGGCAAAAAAACCATGACAGTGAGGAACTCCGTAGCGACACTGGCGCCCTATACAGCATCAGACAAGGAGCCCCTCACATGTCCAAACAAATGACCGAAACCGAAGCCGCCGAATTTGCCGAACAGGTCTTTGATGTCGCGCGCCGGGGCGACGCCGCGATGCTCGCCGCGCTGCTGGCCAAGGGCTTGCCGGCCAACCTGCGCAACCACAATGGTGACACCTTGTTGATGCTCGCGGCGTACCACGGCCATGCCGAAGCGGTAAAAGTGCTGCTGGAATTCAAGGCCGACCCGCAGATCCCCAACGACAAGAACCAGCTGCCGATTGCCGGCGCCGCGTTCAAGGGCAACCTGGACGTGGTCAAGGCGCTGATCGAAGGCGGCGCGCCGGTGGATGCGGCGTCTTCCGATGGGCGTACCGCGTTGATGCTGGCGGCGATGTTCAACCGCGTCGAAATGCTCGACTACCTGCTCGGCCAGGGCGCCAACCCCCAGGCCACTGACGCCCAGGGCGCCACCGCACTGGCGGCGGCACACACCATGGGCGCGGTGGATACGGCGGCGCGCTTGCAGAAACTGGTGTAGGCTACGCGCCCTCGAAAACCCGCCCGCCACAGGACCATCGTCATGAAAACCGCCCTCGTCGAACTCATCAGCAAAATCAGCGCCGGCGTCATGGGCGAGGACGAGGTGGCGCGCATCGCCGACGAAGCGGCCCAGGCCTACGCGGACCCGGCGGCGTTTCTGGCGGCCAACCCGGACATCAACTACGACGACAGCTTCCCGATCCCACTGGGTGAATGGGTTGTGGTCGGCAGCCTGCCGGACACCGTGCTGTTCCAGGCCGACACCTATGGCGACCTGTTCGCGCAGATCGTCGCCTCCTTCGGCCCGGGCGTGGCGTTCAACCTCAAGCCCAAGCAACTGGCCAAGACTGAAGCCCTGACCGCACTGAACCGCATCCAGATCCAGATGAGCGCCCTGAGCCCACAAGACGGTGGCTACGTGCTGCTCAACTTCAGCGAATTGCTGGATGACGAGATCCAGGCGGTGCTGGTGTACGGCAACGACCTGCCGCGCGTGCTGGAACTGTGTGCCGAAGTCGGCATCAAGGCCGAGCCTTCGCTGGAAGCTCTACGAATCGCCCTACACGTCTGAAATAAAACGGAACCCCCGTCAGGGCTGACTATCCTACAAGTGCATGCCCTCACTTTAGGAGCGACACCATGGGTTCCACTTTTAATGGCTTGATCGGGCTGATCATCCTTGCGCTGGACATCTGGGCGATCATCAACGTGTTCAAAAGCGGCGCGAGCACCGGTGCCAAAGTGCTGTGGATTCTGTTGATCCTGTTGTTGCCGGTACTGGGCTTGATCATCTGGGCCATCGCCGGGCCACGGGGCAACGTGCGCATCTGATCACTCAAAGGATCTAGAGCAAGCGCCGTCGATGTGGGGGCGGGCTTGCTCGCGAATGGGGTGTGCCAGTCAAAGCATCTGTGACTGACACGCCGTATCCGCGAGCAAGCCCGTTCCCACAATGGTTTCAGTACAGTCATGAGATTTGTGTATCGAAATATTCGCTACACACAATTTTCACATTCCATCCAAGACAATTCGCCAGATTTCCTTCCCGCCGGGGCTCTATCTCAAGTGCCGTCACGGTGGGGCAGGTGCGCGCGCTCAGTAATTAATAGCCTTGCTGCTGTTGATCGGGCACCATTCGCGCCACTGCATTATCCAGCCACTTAAACTTCCAATGGGTCCTAAAACGACATGGCAAACCCGGACGCCCTGAATCAGCAGCGAGCTTCAACTCGCCTGCTGCAACCGACCGTCAAATCCCATCTGGCGTACACGCTGCTCTGCGCACTGGTCATGATGGTGATGTTCTCGCTGCTGCGCCTGGCGCTGCTGGTGTACAACCGCGAGATGATCCTCGACACACCGGCCTCGACCTTCCTCGAAGCGTTCGGCAATGGCCTGCGCCTGGACATCCGCCTGGTGGTCTACCTGATCATCCCGCTGCTGCTGGCATTGTTCAGCGTACGGGCCATGGCCGCGCGCGGGTTCTTCCGGTTCTGGCTGACGGTGGCGTCGAGCATCGCGCTGTTCCTCGGCCTGATGGAAATGGACTTCTACCGCGAGTTCCACCAGCGCCTCAACGGCCTGGTCTTCCAGTACGTGAAGGAAGACCCGAAAACCGTGATGAGCATGCTCTGGTACGGTTTCCCGGTGGTGCGCTACCTGTTGGCCTGGGCCGTGGGCACGCTGATCCTGAGCATCGCCTTCAAAGGCGCCGACCGTGCGACACGCCCACGCGGCCCATTCAGCGGCGGCAGCATCGGCACCCGCCAGGTGGCACCGTGGTACAGCCGCATCGCGGTGTTCGTGGTTTGCCTGTTGATCGCCGTGGCCGCCGCCCGCGGCACCCTGCGCCAGGGCCCGCCGCTGCGTTGGGGTGACGTGTACACCACCGACTCCAACTTCGCCAACCAACTGGGCCTCAACGGCACGTTGTCGCTGATCGCGGCGGCCAAGTCGCGCTTCTCCGAAGATCGTTCGAACGTCTGGAAGGCCACCCTGGACCAGCCGCTGGCGACTCAGACCGTGCGCGACATGCTGGTACTGCCGCAGGAAAAACTGGTGGATCCTGACACCGCTGCCGTGCGCCGCGACTACACGCCACCGGCCGAGAAGACACTGCCGATCAAGAACGTGGTCGTGATCCTGATGGAAAGCTTCGCCGGTCACTCGGTGGGCGCCCTGGGCCGTCCGGGCAACATCACGCCGTACTTCGACAAACTGTCCAAGGAAGGCCTGCTGTTCGACCGTTTCTTCTCCAACGGCACCCACACCCACCAGGGTATGTTTGCCACCATGGCCTGCTTCCCGAACCTGCCGGGCTTCGAATACCTGATGCAGACCCCGGAAGGCAGCCACAAGCTGTCGGGCCTGCCGCAGCTGCTCAGCGCGCGCAAGTTTGACGACGTGTATGTCTACAACGGCGATTTCGCCTGGGACAACCAGTCGGGTTTCTTCAGCAACCAGGGCATGACCAACTTCATCGGCCGTAACGACTTCGTCGACCCGGTGTTCTCCGACCCGACGTGGGGTGTGTCCGACCAGGACATGTTCAACCGTGGCCTGGAAGAGTTGAAAGCCCGTGAAGGCGGCAAGCCGTTCTATGCCCTGCTGCAAACCCTGTCCAACCACACGCCGTACGCATTGCCGACCCCATTGCCGGTCGAGAAGGTCACCGACCGTGGCAGCCTCAACGAGCATTTGACGGCCATGCGCTACTCCGACTGGGCCCTGGGCCAGTTCTTCGAGAAGGCCCGCAAAGAGCCGTACTTCAAGGAAACCCTGTTCGTCATCGTGGGCGACCACGGCTTCGGCAACGAACAGCAGATCACCGAGATGGACCTGGGCCGCTTCAACGTGCCGATGCTGATGATCGCACCGGGCGTGCAGGAAAAGTTCGGCGAGCGTGACCACACCGTGGGCACCCAGATCGACATCGTGCCGACCATCATGGGCCGCCTGGGTGGCGACACCCTGCACCAGTGCTGGGGCCGTGACCTGCTGAACCTGCCGGAAGGCGACAAGGGCTTCGGCGTGATCAAGCCTTCGGGCAGCGATCAGACCGTGGCCCTGGTCACCGCAGACCGCATCCTGGTACTGCCCAAGGAAATGCCACCGAAGCTGTGGGAATACGAACTGGGCGCCGAGCCGACTGGTAAAGTGATTCCCGATTCGCCGGACGAGGCCGCACTCAAGCAGAAACTTGAGTCGTTCCTGCAGACCGCCACCAAGAGCCTGTTGGATAACACCGCTGGCGTCGTGGATGGCAAACCGGACTAACTAATCGGCAATAAAAAAGAGGCCCTCTAGAGGGCCTCTTTTTTTTGCCTGGTGTTTATATCCGGCCGAGTAACAACAGCACCAGCAACACTACCAGGACGACGCCGAGGATACCCGAGGGGCCATAACCCCAATTGCGGGAGTGCGGGAATACCGGCAGGCCGCCGACCAGCAGGAGGATCAGGATGATGATCAGAATAAGGCTCATGGGTTACTTCCTTCTGGTTATTGAGCGATAGGCTTGCACGTTTAATTGCAGGCGCCTTAACAACTCCGACTGTGTTGTTGTGCGGAAAATTCCAAGTTTTTTTAAAGCTTTTTGCAAACTTGCTTATTTCTTTTAAAGCATCGACTTAGTTGAAAAAGATTGAACTTACCCCTGCGTCAATGCTCCGACCCGGCCGTGGGTTTGCCTGGGGCATTCATCAATCTGATGGTGCGTGGGTGCAGGAATAACCTTCGCTACACTGCCGATCACTTCTTCCGTGAACCACAAGGCTACTTCCTATGCAAAATCGCATGATGATCACTGGCGCCGGGTCCGGCTTGGGTCGTGAAATCGCTCTGCGCTGGGCTCGCGAGGGCTGGCAGCTGGCCTTGTCGGATGTCAGCGAACCGGGCTTGCAGGAAACCCTCAAGCTGGTGCGCGAGGCGGGTGGCGACGGCTTCGTGCAACGCTGCGACGTGCGCGACTACAGCCAGCTCACCGCGTTTGCCCAGGCTTGCGAAGTCAAGCTCGGCGGCATCGATGTGATCGTCAACAATGCCGGTGTGGCCTCGGGCGGGTTCTTCGCCGAACTGTCCCTGGAGGACTGGGACTGGCAGATCGCAATCAACCTGATGGGCGTGGTCAAGGGCTGCAAGGCGTTCCTGCCGCTGCTGGAAAAGAGCCAGGGCCGCATCATCAATATCGCTTCGATGGCCGCGCTGATGCAGGGCCCGGCCATGAGCAACTACAACGTGGCCAAGGCCGGTGTGGTGGCGTTGTCGGAAAGCCTGCTGGTGGAGCTCAAGCAACAGAACGTCGGGGTGCATGTGGTGTGCCCGTCGTTCTTCCAGACCAACCTGTTGGACTCGTTCCGTGGCCCGACCCCGGCGATGAAGGCCCAGGTAGGCAAACTGCTCGAAAGCTCGCCGATTTCGGCGGCGGACATTGCCGATTACATCTACCAGCGTGTGGCTGAAGGCGAATTCATGATCTTGCCCCACGAACAGGGGCGGATGGCCTGGGCGTTGAAGCAGAAGAACCCGCAGTTGCTGTATGACGAAATGACCACCATGGCCGACAAGATGCGCGCCAAGGCGCAAGCCACCAAAGCTTGAGCGTAGCCCTGGTGTAAATGTGGAACGGGCTTGTGTGGGAGCGGGCTTGCTCGCGAAAGTGGAGTGTCAGTCACTGAATGTGTAGCCGATATACCGCATTCGTGAGCAAGCCCGTTCCCACATTTTTAGCCGTAGTCTGTCAGGTAAATTACCTGTTGGTGTAGGCCTCGCCTGATTTTGCCGCGAGCCATTGCTGCACTCCCTTGCAAGCGCGCATGGTCAAGGTCCTGTCACTCTCAAAGGACAACCGCCATGCTGGTACTAAGCCGCGCTGTAGGCGAAATCATCTCCATCGGCGATGACATCGCCTTGCACATCGTCGAGTTGAATGGCTCACAGGTGAAATTCGGCGTCCAGGCGCCGGTGGGGGTCAATGTGCATCGTGCCGAGGTGTATCAGAAAATCCTCGAACGCCAAGCCACAGAAACCCCCGCCGTTACCAACCCATAACCTTCTCAGTCGAACAGATGCTTGGGCACGTCGTGCTTGAGCATCAACTGACATTGCTCGCTTTCCGGGTCGAACACGATCAGCGCCTGGCCTTTGGTCAGCGCTTGGCGCACGCGTAATACGCGGGTTTCCAGGGGCGTGTCGTCGCCATTGTCGGTGCCGTCACGGGTGACGAAATCTTCGATGAGGCGGGTCAGGGTGTCGACTTCAAGTGCGTCGTAGGGAATCAGCATACAAGCCTCGGCTGGAGAATCCCGGCGATGCTACTGCGCCGGGACCCAGGTTGCCAGTCTCAGGATTTCTGACCGACCAGGCTGTCCACCGACGGTACCCGCGTGTCGCTCTCCATTTGCGTTTCATGTTCCAGCTGGTGACTGAACCGATCCAGTGAACCCTGGGCCGGTTGCGCGTCGCTGGCGAACACCGGCGGGCTGAGGATGTATGCGCCCAGCAGGCGACTCAACGCCGCCAGGCTGTCGATATGGGTGCGTTCGTAGCCGTGGGTCGCATCGCAACCAAACGCCAACAGGGCGGTGCGGATGTCGTGGCCGGCGGTCACGGCCGAGTGCGCATCACTGAAGTAGTAGCGGAACAGGTCGCGGCGTACCGGCAGATCGTTGTCCGCCGCCAGCCGCAGCAGGTGCCGCGACAGGTGATAGTCGTACGGGCCGCCGGAATCCTGCATCGCCACGCTGACCGCATGCTCGCTGGAATGCTGGCCGGGGGCGACGGGGGCAATGTCGATGCCGACAAACTCGCTGACATCCCAGGGCAGGGCGGCGGCCGCACCGCTGCCGGTCTCTTCGGTGATGGTGAACAGCGGGTGGCAGTCGATCAGCAACGGCTCGCCACTGTCGACAATGGCCTTGAGTGCGGCGAGCAGGGCGGCCACGCCGGCTTTGTCGTCGAGGTGGCGGGCGCTGATATGCCCGCTCTCGGTGAATTCGGGCAGCGGGTCGAAGGCCACGTAGTCGCCGACGCTGATGCCCAGGGAATCACAATCGGCACGGGTGGCGCAGTAGGCGTCGAGGCGCAACTCCACGTGGTCCCAGCTCACCGGCATTTCATCTACGGCGGTGTTGAACGCATGCCCGGAGGCCATCAACGGCAACACGCTGCCACGGATCACGCCGTTGTCGGTGAACAGGCTCACACGGCTGCCTTCGGCAAAGCGGCTCGACCAGCAGCCTACTGGCGCGAGGGTCAGGCGCCCGTTGTCCTTGATCGCCCGCACGGCGGCGCCGATGGTGTCCAAATGCGCGGACACCGCGCGGTCGGGGCTGTTTTTCTGGCCCTTGAGGGTGGCGCGGATCGTGCCGCGCCGGGTCATTTCGAACGGGATACCCAACTCTTCCAGGCGCTCGGCGACGTAGCGCACGATGGTGTCGGTGAACCCGGTGGGGCTGGGGATGGCGAGCATTTCCAGCAGGACTTTTTGCAGGTAGTTCAGGTCCGGCTCGGGGATGGTTCGGCTCATAAAGACTCCTCTGTGCTTATGGTCAGGTGGTGCTTGTGCCAGTGCCTTCGCGAGCACGCCCGCGCCCACAGGGGAATGCGGTCTAAATGTGGGAGCGGGCTTGCTCGCGAAGGCGCCAGGTCAGGCAATGCACCTCTCAAGCCATCAGCTAACTGTGCGGAAACAACAAATCCACAAACCGCTCAGCCGTCGGTTGCGGTTCATGATTGGCCAGCCCGGCCCGCTCATTGGCTTCGATAAACACGTACTCGGGCTGGTCGGCGGCGGACACCATCAGGTCCAGGCCCACCATGGGGATGTCGAGGGCGCGGGCGGCACGCACGGCGGCGTCCACCAGCGTGGGGTGCAGGATTGCAGTGACGTCCTCCAGGCAACCGCCGGTGTGCAGATTGGCGGTGCGGCGCACGGCCAGGGTCTGGCCGCGTGGCAGGATGCTGTTGTAGTCGTAGCCGGCGGCGTGCAGGGTGCGTTCGGTTTCGGCGTCCATGGGGATTTTGCTTTCGCCGTCCGTGGCGGCCTGGCGGCGACGGCTTTGCGCTTCGATCAACGCACCGATGCTGTGATGCCCATCGCCGGTCACTTCAGCCGGGCGACGGATCGCGGCGGCGACCACTTCAAAGCCGATCACCAGGATGCGCAGGTCCAAGCCCTCGTGAAAGCTTTCCAGCAGCACGCGGCTGTCGAACCGCTGCGCCGCTTCGATCGCCTGCTGCACTTGCTCGATGGTCTGTAAATCCACCGCCACGCCTTGGCCCTGCTCGCCATCCAGCGGCTTGACCACGACGCGCAGATGTTCGTCGAGGAATTCCAGGTTGTCATCGGCGCTGCCCGCCAATTGTTGCGATGGCAGTTGCAGGCCGGCGGCCTTGAGCACCTTGTGGGTCAGGCTCTTGTCCTGGCACAGGGTCATGCTGATGGCGCTGGTCAAGTCGCTCAACGACTCGCGGCAACGTACGCGGCGACCGCCGTGGCTCAAGGTGAACAAGCCTGCATCGGCGTCATCCACCTGCACGTCGATGCCGCGTCGATGCGCCTCTTCGACAATGATCCGCGCATACGGATTGAACCCGGCCTGCGGACCAGGGCCGAGGAACAGCGGCTGGTTGATGCCGTTCTTGCGCTTGATCGCAAAGGTGGTCAGCGCGCGAAAGCCCAGTTTGGCGTAGAGGTTCTTGGCCTGGCGGTTGTCGTGCAGTACCGACAGGTCCAGGTAGCTCAGGCCACGGCTCATGAAATGCTCGACCAAGTGACGCACCAGCACTTCGCCGACGCCGGGGCGCGTGCAACGCGGGTCGACTGCCAGGCACCACAGGCTGGAGCCGTTCTCCGGGTCGTGAAACGCCTTCTGGTGATTGAGGCCCATCACGCTGCCGATCACCGCGCCGCTGTCTTCATCCTCAGCCAGCCAATACACCGGGCCACCTTGATGGCGCGGCGTCAGGCGGTTGGGGTCGATGGGCAACATGCCGCGCCCTTGGTATAACTGGTTGACCGCCTCCCAATCGGTGTCGCTCTGCACACGGCGGATGCGAAAGCCGCGAAACACACGGGTCGCCGGGCGATAGTCGGTGAACCACAGGCGCAGGGTGTCAGAAGGGTCGAGGAACAGCTGCTGCGGATCGATGCCGAGGATCTGCTGGGGCGCGGCCACGTACAGGGCGATGTCCCGTTCGCCGGCCTGCTCATTGAGCAACTCCAGGGCCAGGCTCGATGGGTCGGCGAAGGTGTGCCCGATCAACAGGCGCCCCCAGCCGCAATGCACGGCGATGGGGTCAGGGCTCTGCGGGCTGCCATCTTCGGCCAGTCGGGCTTGCAGGCGCTCGTAGGATGGCGCCTGGCCCCTCAGTAGGCGTTGGTTGTAAGCCGCTGCATGAGGTTTCATCAATCAGATTCCTTGTTCGCTGAGCCACAGGTTCAGCGCCGCCAGTTGCCACAGCTTGGAGCCGCGCAACGGGGTCAGTTGGCCCTGCGGGTCGGTGAGCAGGCGGTCGAGCATGGCCGGGTTGAACAGGCCACGATCCTGGCTGGGGTCCAGCAGCAGGTCGCGTACCCAGTTCAGGGTGTCGCCTTGCAAATGCTTGAGGCCAGGGACGGGGAAGTAGCCTTTCTTGCGGTCGATGACCTCACTTGGAATCACTCGGCGCGCGGCTTCCTTCAGCACTTGCTTGCCGCCGTCGGGCAGCTTGAACTTGCCCGGCACACGGGCCGACAGCTCCACCAGGCGGTAGTCGAGGAACGGTGTACGGGCTTCCAGGCCCCAGGCCATGGTCATGTTGTCGACGCGTTTGACCGGGTCGTCCACCAGCATCACCGTGCTGTCCAGGCGCAAGGCCTTGTCCACGGCGGCAGTCGCGCCGGGCATGGCGAAATGCTCGCGCACGAAGTCGCCGGCGGCGTCATTGGTGGTCAGCCATTGCGGTGCGACGGTGGCCGCATAGTCGTCGTAGCTGCGGTCGAAAAACGCCTCCCGATAAGCCGCGTAGGGGTCACTGGCGCCGTCCACCTGCGGATACCAGTGGTAACCGGCGAACAACTCGTCGGCGCCCTGGCCGCTTTGCACCACCTTGCAGTGCTTGGCCACTTCCCGCGACAGCAGGTAGAAGGCGATGCAGTCGTGGCTGACCATCGGCTCGCTCATGGCGCGGAACGCCGCCGGCAGTTGCTCGATGATCTCGCTTTCGGCGATGCGCAGTTGGTGGTGACGGGTGCCGTAGTGCTTGGCGATCAGGTCCGAATACTGGAATTCGTTGCCAGCCTCGCCGCCGGCGTCTTCAAAACCGATGGAGAAGGTCGACAAGTCCTTTACCCCGGCTTCACGCAACAGGCCGACGAGCATGCTCGAGTCGACGCCACCGGAGAGCAGCACACCCACATCCACGGCGGCACGTTGGCGAATGGCCACGGCTTCGCGGGTGCTGTCGAGGACGCGGTCGGTCCAGTCTTCCAGCGTCAGGTTTTTTTCATCTTCATGTGGGCCGTAGGGCAGGGTCCACCAGGTTTTCTGCTCGGTCTTGCCGCTGGCGTCGATGCGCATCCAGCTTGCCGGTGGCAGTTTTTCAATGCCCGCCAGCAAGGTGCGCGGCGCCGGGACCACGGCGTGGAAGTTCAGGTAGTGGTTGAGCGCCACCGGATCGAGGATCGGGTTGATGTCGCCACCTTTCAGCAGTGCTGGTAGCGCCGAGGCAAAGCGCAGGCGCTGGCTGGTGCGCGACAGGTACAGCGGCTTCACGCCGAGACGGTCGCGGGCGATAAACAGGCGCTGGGTGTCACGCTCCCAGATGGCGAAGGCAAACATACCGTTGAGCTTGGGCAGCAGCGCTTCGCCCCAGGCGTGATAGCCCTTGAGCAGCACTTCGGTGTCGCCACCGGAATAGAAGGCGTAGCCCAGGGCTGCCAGCTCTTCTCTGAGTTCCGGGAAGTTGTAGATCGCGCCGTTGAAGGCCAGGGACAGGCCCAAGTGGGCGTCGACCATCGGTTGGGCCGAGCCGTCCGACAGGTCCATGATTTTCAGGCGTCGATGGCCCAGGGCAATCGGCCCCTGAGCGTGGAAGCCCCAGGCGTCGGGGCCACGGGGGGCCAGGTGATGGGTGATGCGTTCTATCGCTGCCAGGTCGGCAGGTTGTTGATCAAAACGTAGCTCGCCAGCTAATCCGCACATAAATTCCTTACCGGTTTTTCCGTTGGGGAGGGGGAAACACTCAATACGCCCGGAGGGCGCGTACCCAGAAACTGACACGGGGCTATGGTGGGAGTTTTAGATCAATAAGTTATAAGTCTGCTGGCCTGGTCCGCGCTTGTATGCCCCTCGGCGCTGCGCGGCCCGTAAGGCAGGGGTGTTACATACCGCCAGGATGCATTGGGATTGCCGCTCGTTTGGCGGGCTGACCACGTCGATATTCGAATGCGTTTTTTGCTGCCGCGCGCTTAGGGTGAGCACTCAGTTAGCAGTGCGACAAGGACGCCTACCCATGACGGAGAAACGCGATTTGAGTGCAGTCACGGAACCTGTGACTGAAGATGAACTGTTGGCAGTCGTGTTGGACATGACCGGTGACCTGGACAAGGCACGGGTGCTGCGCAGCACCCTGCCGCCGTGGTTGGTGGAAGCCAGGCCCGCCACCCTGGCTGCCCTTGAGCAAGCCCATCGCGACAGCCAGCAACCGCGACGCCAACTCAAGGCGCTCCTGCAGCGCGTGCAGCCCCTGGATGAGTTCTGTGCCGAGCGGTTGCATACCTTTCTGCTGAGCAAAGGCGTGGAGCAGGTGGATGTAAAGCAGGATCGCCTGGAGCTGCCAAGACGTAGCCTGACAGGCGTTACCCCCGACCTGGGTGGCGCGTTGATCGAAACCACCACCTGGGAAAAACGCAGCCTGGTGCAAGCCGCCATGCAGAACTTCGACGCCGCCCGGGCCAGAAGGGGCGGCATGTCGCCGCGGGCGGTGATCCGTTCAGCCGCCACGGGCAAGCCAATACCGGACCTCACGGTGCAACAGTTCGTCGAGTACTGTCGCGAACTGGACCTGGGGGGGGCCTACCAACGCCATCTGTGCGACGTCTTTGGCTTGCCACAACCGACGGATCCACTGCAAAACAGTGGCTTGAGCTACAACACGGCGGCCACGCATATTGGCCAATCGAAGAACCTCGACATGCAGATCGACCTGCACATTGCCTGCGCCAAGGAGCATGTCAGCGCGGCGTTGGGCGAGCGCATGCTCAAGTTGATCAAGGCCGACCGCCCCGCCAGTGAGCTGGCGTACCTGACCCCACTGGAAAAACCCCTGATATGGCAAGGCCTGAACATCGATAGCACCTGCCTGTGGAGCGTGTTGGTGGTGTGTGACGACGACCCCGGCAAGCTCGGGGGCGGGGCGTTCCTGGTGTACATGCCCAATGAGCCCTTCAGGCCCTGGTATGAGTACGAATCCCTGGAGGACTTCCGGCTTTACCTCACGTTGAAGTTGCAGGTGGCCAGTTATCGCGAGGTTTTCCAGCAGTACCTGGATGAAAACGACCGCCTGGGCTTCTTTGAGCGTTTCGACGTGAACAAACGTCTGGGGCGGTTGGAGCCCGTACCGACGACCAGTGAATTTTCGGCGTTCTTTTTCCATGCCTACACCGGAAAAATCCAGCGCGATGCCCTTGCCCTGGCAGTGCCGACGTTGCAGGTCGACCAGGACGCTGACGAGGCTCGCTGGCAAGGCTACCTGGAGGCGGGCCTGAATATCTTGAACGTTGCAGCCTTGATGGTGCCGGTGCTGGGCCAACTGATGACCGGCGTGGCCATCGGGCAACTGTTGGGCGAGGTGTTCGACGGTGTCGAGGACTGGCTGGATGACGACAGTACCGAGGCCTTGCGGCATCTGGTCAACATCGCAGAAAGCCTGGCGGCCATGGTGGCGTTCGCGGCGGGGGGGCGAATAGTCGGTGCGTTGAAACCGCGCGAACCCTCGACGGATTTCTTCAATAAGGTCGAGGCCATTACCCGCACGGACGCGCGTCCGGGTTTATGGCGCCCGCGCCTGGCGCCCTACCGGCAAGCGCCCGCCAAGGATGCGCGCTGGGTTACCAACAGTAAGGGCCTGTATCAGTCAAAAGGGCAGTCGTGGATCAAGATCGACGGGGCGCTGTATTCGATCGGCTTCGACCCCGGCATTGGCCAATGGCGGATCAACCATCCGCTGCGCCCTACGGCCTACCGTCCGCCGCTGTATCACAATTATCGTGGTGGCTGGCAGCACGCTTTCGAACGCCCGGAGCACTGGCAGGACTTGCGCTACAGCTTGAAGCGTCTCGATCCCAGCCTTGAAGAGATCAATGGCGAGCAGTTGGACACCATTGCCGGCATCACGGATATGACCATCCCCGAAGCGCGGCGCCTGGCCCGGGGGCATGAAGCGCTGCCGGAGCGCTTCCAGGATTGTGTGGTGCGGGTCAAGCAGCATCAGAAAGTCGTCGACCTGATCAGCCAGCTGCAACGAGGTGAGTCGCCCTCGGTCGACACTGCGCGCACCCAGTTGCTGGTGATTCCGATGATGCCGGGTTGGCCCAAAGGGCGCTTTTTCGAAGTGTTGGATGATGAGGAGTATTTGCTGGAGCGCCATCCGGATCTTGAGCCTTTCGATTACGAAGACCTGAGCATCCATATCACCCAGCACGAGCTTAAGGAGGGCCGGGTGATGCAGACCGTACTGCAGGCGTTGAACGATGAAGAACGTCATGCGCTGCTCGGTGAGAGTATCCCGCGGGACCAGGCGCAGCCGGTGTTGGAGCGGCGTTTGCTGGAAACTCTCAAGGCGCATCACCAGGTGCTGACGCACAAACTCTATCTGGATCAGGAGGGCGTGGCCGAGGGCGAGTTGCAGTCTCTGAAAGAGGCACATCCCAGGCTTTCCAACCGCTTGGCCAGGGAAGTGCTGATCGAATCTCCGGACGTCCAGCGCCAGCGTTTGCGCAAGACCGGCCGTGTGCCGTTGGGTATGGCCGAGCGCGCGCACGGCGCGCTTGAGCGAATGCACGAGGATCGCGCCCTGACCGGTCTGTACCTGCCGGAGCAGGCGCTGCCCGACACCCGTCGCATTGCCCTCGGGGCGGCGCAGGACTTGGCGGGGTGGCCACGGGACCTGTCAGTGCAACTTCGCCGGCAAAGCGTGCGCGGCGAGGTGATGGCCCGGGTGGGGAGCCCCTCGGCCACTGTCCAACGCACGTTGGTGGAGACTGAGGAGGGGGTCCAGGCGTTCGATGAGGTGGGTCGGCCGCTGTCAGGCCGAGCCGATGGCCCTTATGGGTTCTACCAGGCCTTGGTGGATGCATTGCCCGCGCGCCATCGCACAAGCATGAACCTGATGGGCGAGTCGGCGCCCCAGCAGTTGCTCAGTCGCATACGCTCGAGCACCCAGAGTCAACGCAGACGGGTAGCGGCCTACCTGCGTTCCGACTGGGCTGCGGTCGAGCCCGACCCACTCCCCTGTTTCCAGGCGGCGCCGCCAGGCCTGTCAGAGGCCGAGCCGGCATTGATGCGCAAGCTGAGGAAACTCTATCCCCTGGAGGATGACCACAAGCTGACCAACATTATTCAGGACGCGGGCGTTGATCATCTCGGGCGGGCCAAGTTCGTGGAGGCGCTGGAGCAGCAGTTCGACGCGTTGCACCGAGCCTTGAAAATCTGGCGCAGTGACCGTTCTGCGGAAAACCCTGAGGTTACATCACACAGGGACTACCGCTTGAGCCGCCATCAGGTGGCCAAGGCCATTGAGCACGGCTGGAAGCGCATGACGAGCCTGCTCGATCATAACGCCAGGAAAGTGCCGGGCCTGTCGCTGGACGGTATGCTGCATGACCCCTTGCCGACGTTGCCGCCGCAAGTCAGCTTTGATGGGGCGCGGCTGTTGTCCCTTGGCAACATGGGCCTGGACGATAGGGTGGCCTACTTTCTCAAACACTTCAAAAACCTGATGTCCCTGAACCTGGCGGACAACCAGGTCAAGCGGATTCCCCAAGTGCTGGCGCAGATGCCGCAGCTGGAGTACCTGTGCATGGCCAACAACGGCCTGCAACTGAATGAATACTCGCGTGCCACACTGGCCGGGCTGCGCAGCCTGCAAGTGTTGAACCTGAACAACAACCCGCTGCTGGACCCGCCCGACGTCAGTCAGCTGTTCGTGCTGCGCGAGTTGATGCTGCGCAATTGTCGTCTCACGGAGTTCCCCAAGGGCGTTGCCCGCCTGCCGTATCTGGAAACCCTCGACCTTAGGGAAAACGATATCAGTGTATTGCCCGCCTGGTTGTTCGAGGCGCCGCGCAGCTATGCCCAGACGATCAATCTGCGGCATAACCCTCTGGATGTGCGCAGTCAGCAGTTACTGCGCAACTACCGCAGTGCCCATGGTGTGGGCATGGGGTTTCTGGAGGACGACCTCGCTCGCCTGACGGAACAGAGGGCACGCGACCTGTGGCTGTCGGATGAGCGGGTGGCCGGCTACACCGAAAAGGACCAGACCTGGGCGGGGTTGAGGGACGAGCCGGGCTCGGACGGTTTGTTCACCCTGCTCGCCGAACTGGGCGGTACGGCGGATGCTGCTCAGGTCCGCGAAGACATGGATCGGCGCGTCTGGCGCGTACTCGAGGCCACCGGCAAAGACGCCGAGTTGCGCGAGGAAATCTTCGAGCGCGCCGCAACCCCTCTCAATTGCGATGATGCCGCGGCAGTCAATTTCAGCAGCCTGGAGGTGCTGGTGGAAATTCGCGAGGCCGCCCGGCTGGCGGCAACCGGGCGCCTGACCGCCACGCCGCTGTTGAAGTTGGCCAAAGGATTGTTTCGTCTCGACCAGCTTGAGCGGCTGGCCCATAACCACAGCCTCGAACATCCCTTGGTCGACCCGTTGGAAGTCAGCCTGGCGTTCCGCACAGGCCTGGTTGAACGGTTCCATCTGCCTGGGCAGCCACGGCATATGCGCTTTGCCAGCCTTGGCGGGGTGACCGCCGCCAATCTGGAGGAGGCGGAAAGCCGGGTCAGGGCTGCCGAACTCTCGCCAAAGCTAATGAAGTACCTGGTGGAACTACCGTTCTGGACGCAGTACCTCAAGCGCACGCATGCGGCCAGGTTCGAGGGCTTGAACGAGCCCTTTGATGGACGGCTGCAAGCGGTGTTCGACCAAAGCCTTACGCTGGACGACGCCAGTTACCGCGAGCAGATGAACATCATTCTTCGGGAGCAGGAGAAGGCCGAGAAAACCGAACTGGAGCGCTTGACCCTGGACGCCTTGAAGCAAGGCGAACTGAAGGGCTGCATCTAGTCAGGCCTTGTTCGCGTTGCTGCGCACCAGCCCGCGCACGGCAAACCGATTGGGGTGGCAGGCGTCAGCTACGCTGCGGGGCACGGGCAAGGGTTCGTCATCGAGCCAGGCCGCGAGCAGCTCGGCAGACAGTGGTGCGGTGATCAGGCCGCGGGAGCCGTGGCCGCTGTTGACGTACAAGCCGTCGAGCCAAGGGCAGGCTGTGTCCGGAACGCTGCGTGCGTCCTTGCGCAATACTGCGTAGGCCTGGTTGAACGCCATGCTGTCGGCCAGCGGCCCGACAATCGGCAAGTAATCCGGGCTGGTGCAGCGGAACGCAGCGCGGCCTTGCAATACGCTGGGGTCGAGCGTGTCGGCGTGCAGGCGCTGGGCCAGATCGGTGGAGATGTCGTGCAGCATCGTCAGGTTGCCGGCGTGGTCGGCAGCCGTGGGGGTGAGGTCTTCGTTCTTGAAGTCGAAGCTGGCCCCCAGGGTGTGTTCGCCCAGGCGCGGCGGGGCGACGTAACCTTCGGCACACACCACGGTGCTCAGGGCCTGGCTCTCGGCAGTCTGTGGCAGACGCGTGATCTGCCCGCGAATGCGCTTGAGGGGCAGGTCAGCGAAACGCTGGACCTCGGCGGCGCCGGCCAGGACCACCACGGGGGCGCTGGCCAGCAGGTGTTCACCGTCCCAGGCTTGCCAGTGATCGTCGACGCGGCGCAGGTCGAGCACATGGGTGTGGGGCAGCACCGTAATGCCGGTTTGGCTGGCTTGCCATTGACACAGCGCGGGGGGATGTACCCAACCGCCTTCAGGGAAAAACAAGCCACCGTGTTCCAGCGCAATACCGGCTCTGGCTTGCGCCTGGTCGCGGTCAAGCAGGTGCAACAGGTCTGGCGCAAAGGCTTGCGCAAGCTGTGCCTGGCGCTGGGCTTCCTTGGTGTCGAAGGCCAGTTGCAATACACCGCAGCCGTCCCAGTCCACGCCGCGATGCAAGTGCTCCAGCAGTCGGCGCGTGTGGCCGAAACCGGCGACGATCATTTGCGACAACGCGGTGCCATGGGCCGAGAGCTTGAGGTAAAGCACGCCCTGGGGGTTGCCCGAGGCTTCCTGGGCGAGTGCGGCATGCCGCTCTAGCAGGCTCACTTGCCAACCCCGCGCTGCCAGGCTGGCGGCCGTGGCGCAACCGGCCAGGCCGCCGCCGATGACCAAGGCCTTGCGTTCGCCTTCCACGGGCACAGGGCGGGCGAACCAGGGTTTGGCGCGGGTGGGCAGCGGGGCTGTTTCGGGCCAGCCGAGAAACTCGCCGCGCAGGATCTCCCACTTATGGCCGATGCCCGGCGTGCGCTTCATCTTGAACCCGGCGGCGTTGATCAGTCGTCGCACCCAGCCGGTGCTGGTGAAGGTGCTGATGGTCGAGCCCGGCGCGGCCAGGCGTGCCAGTTCGGCAAACAGCTCGGCGGTCCACATCTCGGGGTTTTTCGCTGGTGCGAAGCCGTCGAGAAACCATGCATCGACCTGCGCATCCAGTTGCGGCAATTGCTCCAGTACGTCGCCGATCAACAGGGTCAGGGTCACGCGGCCGTTGTCCAGCACCAGGCGCTGGAAACCCTGGTGGATGGCGACGTACTGCTGGAGCAGTTGCTCGGCGAATGGCTGCAACTCAGGCCAGAGGGCGAGGGCACGTTGCAGGTCGGCGTGGCTCAGCGGGTATTTTTCCACGCTGACAAAATGCAGCCGCGCCCCGGCCACCGCGTGCTGTTCGAACAGCTGCCAGGCGCACAGGAAATTCAGGCCCGTGCCGAAGCCGGTTTCGCCAATCACCAACCGCCCACCCACCGGCAAGGCCGCAAAGCGTTCCTGCAAGCGGTTCTGTTCGAGGAACACATAGCGGGTTTCTTCAAGGCCCGACTGGTCGGAGAAGTACACGTCGTCGAAGACCCGCGAGTGCGGGCGACCTTGTTCGTCCCAGTCGAGCTGGGCGTGGGTGATGGGGTTCATGGGCGGCTCGGTAAACACAAGGCCGTCATTCTAGCCGATCAATGGGGAATGAATTGACCCACGGCAAGCGCCGGTGGAATTTCCTCCCGCGTGTTGCTGCCCAATCCGCTAGTCTTGAGCCATCTTGAAACGGAGCTGCCCATGTTCGAATCCGCCGAAATCGGTCACGCCATCGACAAAGACACCTACGACGCCGAAGTGCCCGCCCTGCGCGAAGCCTTGTTGGAGGTGCAGTACGAGCTGCAACAGCAAAAGCGCTTCCCGGTGATCATCCTGATCAACGGCATCGAAGGCGCCGGCAAGGGCGAGACGGTCAAGCTGCTGAATGAATGGATGGACCCACGCCTGATCGAGGTGCGCACCTTCGACCAGCAGACCGATGAAGAACTGGCCCGCCCACCGGCCTGGCGCTACTGGCGACAGTTGCCGGCCAAGGGGCGCATGGGCGTGTTCTTTGGCAACTGGTACAGCCAGATGCTGCAAGGCCGGGTGCACGGGCAGATCAAGGACGCCCGCCTGGACCAGGCCATCGCCGGCGCCGAACGCCTGGAAAAGATGCTCTGCGATGAAGGCGCGCTGATCTTCAAGTTTTGGTTCCACCTCTCCAAGAAGCAGATGAAGGCACGGCTCAAGGCCCTGGCCGACGACCCGCTGCACAGCTGGCGCATCAGCCCGCTGGACTGGCAGCAGTCCGAGACCTACGACAAGTTCGTGCACTTTGGCGAGCGCGTGCTGCGCCGCACCAGCCGCGACTATGCGCCGTGGCATGTGATCGAAGGTGTCGACGCCAATTACCGCAGCCTCACCGTGGGCAAGCTGCTGCTCGAAGGCATCCAGAACGCCCTGAAACTGCCCAAGGGCAAGGCCAGCGGCATGAACCCGGCGCCGTTGATTGCGTCGGTGGACAAGAAAAGCCTGCTCGACAGCCTCGACCTGAGCCAGCGCCTGGAAAAGGACGATTACGAAGAACAGCTGATCACCGAGCAGGCGCGGCTGTCCGGCCTGATGCGCGACAAACGCATGCGCAAGCACGCGCTGGTCACGGTGTTTGAAGGCAACGATGCGGCAGGCAAGGGCGGGGCGATCCGCCGTGTCGCGGCCGCGCTCGACCCGCGCCAGTACCACATCGTGCCGATCGCCGCGCCGAGTGAAGACGAACGCGCCCAACCGTACCTGTGGCGCTTCTGGCAGAAGATCCCGGCGCGCGGCATGTTCACCGTGTTCGATCGCTCGTGGTACGGCCGCGTGCTGGTGGAGCGTATTGAAGGCTTCTGCACCTCCGCCGACTGGATGCGCGCCTATGGCGAAATCAATGACTTCGAAGAGCAACTGCGCGACGCGGGGGTGATCGTGGTCAAGTTCTGGCTGGCGATCGACAAGGACACTCAGTTGGAGCGCTTCCAGGCCCGCGAGGAAATCCCGTTCAAGCGCTTCAAGATCACCGAAGACGACTGGCGCAACCGTGACAAATGGGATGACTACCGTGGGGCCGTCGGCGATATGGTCGACCGTACCAGCACTGAAGTCTCGCCCTGGACGCTGGTGGAGGCCAACGACAAACGCTGGGCGCGGGTCAAGGTGCTGCGCACCATCAACCTGGCGCTGGAGGAGGCGTTTGCCAAGTCCGACAAGCACGCCAAAAAGAAACACAAATAACCGACTCGTGACGGACCCCGCCTCGCCTGTTGTAGTGAGCGGGCTTGCCCGCGCTGGGTGGCGAAGCCGCCCCAAACCCAGGCACCTCGGTCTTCCTGATACACCGCGGCGGATCGATTTGGGGCGGCTTCGCCACCCGGCGCGGGGCAAGCCCGCTCACTACGGGGATGGCAGTTCAGCAGGGGATGATTTTTGTCCCCATGCTTTTGCATACGCCGGGTGAATGATCGTCGCGGTTGGAATCAGCTGGATCTATGCTCGATCCATCTCCCAACAATGACAAGATCGAGGTAGCCCATGCGTGAAGTAGTGATCGTCGACAGCGTGCGAACCGGCCTGGCCAAATCCTTTCGCGGCAAGTTCAACCAGACCCGCCCCGATGACATGGCGGCCCATTGCGTCAACGCGCTGCTCAGCCGCAACGGCATCGACCCGGCCGCCGTGGAAGATTGCATCGTTGGCGCGGGTTCCAACGAGGGCGCCCAGGGCTACAACATCGGGCGCAACGTGGCGGTATTGTCGCAACTGGGCACCGGCACGGCGGGGATGACCCTCAACCGTTTCTGCTCGTCGGGCTTGCAGGCGATTGCGATTGCGGCCAACCAGATTGCTTCGGGGTGCAGCGACATCATCGTTGCCGGTGGAGTCGAGTCCATCAGCCTGACCATGAAAAGCGTCAACACCGACAACCTGATCAACCCGCTGCTCAAAGAGCAGGTGCCGGGTATCTATTTCCCCATGGGCCAGACCGCCGAGATCGTCGCCCGCCGCTACAACGTCAGCCGTGAAGAGCAGGACCTGTACGCCCTGCAAAGCCAGCAGCGTACGGCCCAGGCCCAGGCCGATGGTTTGTTCGACGATGAGATCGTGCCGATGGCGGTCAAGTACAAGGTCGAGGACAAGAACTCCGGTGCGGTGCAGATCCTCGACGGTGTGGTCGACCGCGACGATTGCAACCGCCCCGATACCACCTTGGCCAGCCTGCAAGGCTTGAAGCCGGTGTTTGCCGACGACGGTTCGGTGACGGCGGGTAACTCGTCGCAGTTGTCCGACGGTGCGTCGATGACCCTGGTGATGAGCCTGGAAAAAGCCCTGGAGCTGGGGCTCAAGCCCAAGGCGTTTTTCCGTGGTTTCGCCGTGGCCGGTTGTGAGCCGGACGAAATGGGCATCGGCCCGGTGTTCTCGGTGCCCAAGTTGCTCAAGGCCAAGGGTTTGCAGGTGGCGGACATTGATCTGTGGGAGTTGAACGAAGCGTTTGCGTCCCAGTGCCTGTATGCGCGCAATCGTCTGGAAATCGACAATGCCAGGTACAACGTCAATGGCGGTTCGATCTCCATCGGGCATCCGTTCGGCATGACCGGTTCGCGGCAGGTGGGGCATCTGGTGCGTGAGTTGCAGCGGCGCAACCTGCGCTACGGCATTGTCACCATGTGTGTGGGCGGCGGCATGGGGGCCACCGGCCTGTTCGAAGCCGTACGCTAAGGCTACTGAAGAAACCGGATCAAATTGTGGGAGCGGGCTTGCTCGCGAATGCGGTGTGTCAGCCAATACATGCAGCGACTGACACCCTGCATTCGCGAGCAAGCCCGCTCCCACATTTGAACTGCAGCGTATCGCGAGTCGTGTTCTTGCCCCTAGAATGCGGCTCCACTTCCTCTGGCTTCTGGGGCACTCATGCACATCTCTTCCGGCCGCTGGGTCTATGGCTTTCTGTTGACCCTGCTGACCGCGTTCCTGTGGGGCATCCTGCCGATCAAACTCAAGCAGGTGCTGCAGGTGATGGACCCGATCACCGTCACGTGGTTTCGCCTCACCGTTGCCGGTGGGTGTCTGTTCTTCTACCTCGCACTGACCAAGCGCCTGCCCAGCCACAAGGTGCTCGGCCCCAAGGGCGGCTGGCTGGTGGGCATGGCTGTGTGTGGCCTGGTGGGCAACTACGTGTTGTACCTGGTGGGCTTGCAACTGCTCAGCCCCGGCACCGCGCAATTGGTGGTGCAGATGGGCCCGATCTTTTTGATGGTCGCCAGTGTGTTTGTGTTCAAGGAGCGCTTCAGCCTGGGCCAGGTGCTTGGCCTGATCGTGCTGATCTGTGGCTTTGGTTTGTTCTTCAATCAACGCCTGGAGGAGTTGCTGACGTCCCTTGGCGATTACACGGCGGGCGTTCTGACCGTCCTGCTGGCCACCACCATTTGGGTGTTCTACGCCTTGGGCCAGAAGCAATTGCTCACCGCATGGAATTCGCTGCAAGTGATGATGGTGATCTACCTGTGTTGCGCCGTGTTGCTTACGCCGTGGGCACACCCGTTGGAAGCCTTGGACCTGAGCCCGCTGCAAGCATGGCTGTTGCTGGCGTGCTGCATGAATACCCTGGTGGCTTACGGTGCGTTTGCCGAAGCATTGGCGCATTGGGAAGCCTCACGGGTCAGTGCGACTCTGGCGCTCACGCCGTTGGTGACTTTTGTTGCGGTGGCGGTGGCAGCGTGGTGGTGGCCGGATTATGTGCAGGCCGAAGAGATCAACGCCCTGGGGTATGCCGGGGCGTTGGTGGTGGTGCTGGGCTCGGCGACCGTGGCGCTGGCGCCTTCATTGATGGCCGGGCTCAAGGCCCGGCGGTTGCGCATGGCGTCTTAGGCTCCCAGCATGTTTTCCGGGCGCACCCACAGATCGAACTCGGCATCGGTGAGGTAGCCCAGCGCCAGGGCGGCTTCCCGTAGCGTCAGCCCTTCGGCGTAGGCTTTCTTGGCGATTTCGGCCGATTTGTCGTAGCCGATATGCGGGTTGAGCGCTGTCACCAGCATCAGCCCGCGCTCCAGGTGTTCGGCCATTTGTCCGGCGTCGGGCGCAAGCCCAGCCACGCAATGTTCCTGGAAGTTGTTGCAGCCGTCGGCCAGCAGACGGATCGATTCCAGCAGGTTGTGGATGATCACCGGTTTGTACACGTTCAACTGCAAGTGACCCTGGCTGGCGGCGAGGCCGATGGTCACGTCATTGCCCAGCACCTGGCAGGCCAGCATCGACAGGGCTTCGCACTGGGTCGGGTTGACCTTGCCCGGCATGATCGAACTGCCAGGCTCGTTGGCGGGCAACTTGACCTCGGCAAACCCGGCACGCGGGCCGGAGCCCAGCAGGCGCAGGTCGTTGGCGATTTTCATCAACGCCACCGCGAGGGTTTTCAGGGCGCCGTGCAGGGTCACCAGCGGCTCATGGCCGGAGAGGGCGGCAAACTTGTTCGGCGCGGTGACGAAAGGGAGCCCGGACAACGCCGCCAGCTCGGAGGCAATCGCCTCGCCAAAGCCATGGGGCGCGTTCAGCCCGGTGCCCACCGCAGTGCCACCCTGGGCCAGCTCGCACACCGCGGGCAGGGCGCTGCGCACGGCGCGTTCGGCGTAGTCGAGCTGGGCGATGAACGCCGAGAGCTCCTGGCCGAAGGTGATCGGCGTGGCATCCATCATGTGGGTACGGCCGGTCTTCACCAGCTTCATATGCCGTGCAGCCTGTTCGGCCAGGCCACCGGAGAGGGCGGCAATGGCTGGCAGCAAGCGTTGGTGTATCGCCTGGACCGCCGCAATGCTCATCGCCGTGGGAAAGCAATCGTTGGAACTCTGGGAGCGGTTCACATGGTCGTTGGGATGCACCGGGCTCTTGCCGCCACGGGATTTGCCCGACAGCTCATTGGCGCGGCCCGCGATGACTTCATTGGCGTTCATGTTGCTCTGGGTGCCGCTGCCGGTCTGCCAGACCACCAGCGGGAACTGGTCGTCGTGCCTGCCTGCGAGGACTTCGTCGGCGGCCTGTTCGATCAGGCGGGCGATGTCGGCGGGCAGGTCGCCGTTACGGTCGTTGACCCGCGCGGCGGCCTTCTTGATCAGCGCCAGGGCGTGCAACACCGCCAGCGGCATGCGTTGCTCGCCGATGGCGAAATTCACCAGTGAACGTTGGGTCTGCGCGCCCCAGTAAGCGTCATCCGGGACTTCTACGTCTCCCAGGCTGTCGGTTTCGATACGGCTCATCGGGCACACTCCTTGAGATCGGTTTGCGCAGTTTAGGCCGTGATCGGCCGGTGGGGTTCCCTAAAAGACTTTTCATCGGATTCATCCGCGCGGAATCCTTGCCCGGCAAGGCCCGGGGTTGAGCCGCGAGGTTTTTTAGGCGCAGAATGGGCGCCCTTGGGGTCTTACCTCGCCTGCTAGAAAAGGAAACTCGATGACTCGTCTTCGTGCCATCTGTACCGCGGTTGCTCTGGTTTGCGCCAGCGGCCAGGTTTTTGCCGATACCGCCAGCCACAACGCCAGTGCCGAAGCCTTCCTTACCCTGGCCCACGCCGACAAGCTGGGTACCCCGGTGTACATGCAAGTGCAGCAAATGTTCGCCCAGCGTTTCGAACAGACCAAGGCACCTGCCGCCAAGCAGTCCGTGCTGGACAGCTACCAGGCCAAGGCCAACGCCGCCCTGGACAAGGCCATTGGCTGGGACAAGCTGAAACCGGACATGGTCAAGCTCTACACCACCAACTTCAGCGAATCCGAACTCAAGGACCTGGTGGCTTTCTACCAATCGCCATTGGGCAAGAAGGTCCTCGAAAAAATGCCGCAACTGACCCAGCAATCGGCCCAGATGACCCAGGCCAAGCTGGAAAGCGCCGTGCCGGTGGTGAACAAGCTGTTGGACGACATGACCAACGAGCTGGCGCCGAAAGCCGCCGCACCGGCCAAGAAGAAGTAAGCAGGAATGACCATGCAACAGCGTATCGAAACGGCGCTCGCCGCCCTGGGCTCGGACCACTTGAGCGTGCTGGATGAAAGCCACATGCACAGCCGTGGGTTGCAGACCCACTTCAAGGCCGTGCTGGTCAGCCCACAGTTCGAGGGGCTTAACCGCGTCAAGCGCCACCAGACGGTCTACGCCACCCTGGGTGACCTGATGAGCGAGTTTCATGCGCTGGCGCTGCATACCTACACGCCTGAAGAATGGGCGAAAATCGACGCAGCCCCGGCCTCGCCGACCTGCGCCGGCGGGCATGATTGATGATCGGGTGTCTCTGACACCGGGCATTTGTTAGAATCCGCAACGCGCCGCTCAGTCGGCGCGTTTTTTTTTGCATCCGGTTCACCCTTTACGAGGGTAGCCACCTGGAGAGAACACCCATGACTCAACCGATTGTCGTGGCGGCACTGTATAAGTTCGTCACCCTCGAAGATTACGTCGCCCTGCGCGAGCCACTGCTGCAGGCGATGGTCGACAACGGCATCAAAGGCACCTTGCTGATCGCCGAAGAAGGCATCAACGGCACCGTTTCCGGTAGCCGCGAAGGCATTGATGGCCTGATGGCCTGGCTGAAGAACGACCCGCGCATGGTCGACATCGACCACAAAGAATCCTACTGCGACGACCAGCCGTTCTACCGCACCAAGGTCAAGCTCAAGAAAGAGATCGTGACCCTGGGCGTCGAAGGCGTCGACCCGAACAAGAAAGTCGGCACCTACGTGGATCCGCAGGACTGGAACGCATTGATCAGCGACCCGGAAGTGCTGTTGATCGACACCCGCAACGACTACGAAGTGTCGATCGGCACCTTTGAAGGCGCAATCGACCCGAAAACCACCAGTTTTCGCGAATTTCCCGACTACATCAAAGCCAACTTCGACCCGGCCAAGCACAAGAAAGTCGCCATGTTCTGCACCGGCGGTATTCGTTGCGAAAAGGCCTCCAGCTACATGCTCAGCGAAGGCTTCGATGAGGTGTATCACCTCAAGGGCGGCATCCTGAAGTACCTCGAAGAGGTGCCGCAGGCCGAAACCAAGTGGCAGGGCGACTGCTTTGTTTTCGATAATCGCGTGACCGTGCGCCACGACTTGAGCGAAGGCGACTACGATCAATGTCATGCCTGCCGCACACCCGTGAGTGTCGAAGACCGCGCGTCCGAGCACTACGTGGCCGGCATCAGCTGCCCGCATTGCTGGGACAAGCTGCCGGAGAAGACCCGCCGTAGCGCGATCGACCGGCAGAAGCAGATCGAGCTGGCCAAGGCCCGCAATATGCCGCACCCGATTGGCTTCAACTACAAGCAATCCCCTTCCGAGGCCTGAGCCATGTCCGCGCGCTTGCTCTATGTAATGGACCCGATGTGTTCCTGGTGCTGGGGGTTTGCCCCGGTAGCCGAAGCCTTGGTGGAGCAGGCCCGGGCCGCCGGTGTGGAACTGCACCTGGTGGTGGGCGGCTTGCGCACCGGCAGCGGTGCGGCGTTGGAGCCGACCACGCGGCGCTACATCCTCGAACACTGGCAGGCGGTGACCGGCGCTACCGGCCAGCCGTTCAAGCGCGAAGGCGCGTTGCCCGACGGTTTTGTGTATGACACGGAGCCTGCGTGTCGCGCCATCGTCACCGCGCGCAGCCTGGCGCCGGATTGTGCGTGGACGTTGCTGGGGCTGATCCAGCGCGCGTTTTATGTCGAGGGCCGCGACGTGACCCTCGCCAGCGTGCTGGTGGACCTGGCCGAACAGGCGGGCATCCCGCGTATCGAGTTTGCCGGTGCCTTCGACCGTGCCGAGCAGCATGCGGCCACGGCTGCCGATTTCACCTGGGTGCAGGACCTGGGCATCGCCGGTTTTCCGACGCTGCTGGCCGAGCGCAATGGCCAGCTGGCTTTGCTGACCAACGGCTACCAGCCGCTGGCCGAGCTGTCGCCGCTACTGGGCCGATGGCTGGAGCGAGCCACCTGTGCATGAACCGGCCCAGCGCACTGATCGACTGACCTGGGCGGAGATCCGCCGCCTGGCCCTGCGTCACAAGAAATCCCTGTGGATCGCCAATGGCGTCGCCGTCCTGGCGACCCTGTGCAGCGTGCCTATCCCGCTGCTGTTGCCGCTGCTGGTCGATGAAGTGCTGCTCGGCCACGGCGACGCCGCGCTCAAGGTGATGAACCACGCGCTGCCGCTGGGCTGGCAGAAAGCCGCCGGTTATATCGGCCTGATGCTGCTGGTGACGTTGTTCCTGCGCTGCGGCGCGCTGGTGTTCAACGTGGTGCAGGCGCGGCTGTTTGCGCGGCTGGCCAAGGACATCGTGTACCGCATCCGCGTGCGCTTGATCGAGCGGCTCAAGCGCATCTCCCTGGGGGAATACGAAAGCCTGGGCAGCGGCACGGTCACCACCCATTTGGTCACCGACCTGGACACCCTGGACAAATTCGTCGGTGAAACCCTCAGCCGTTTCCTCGTGGCGATGCTCACCTTGGTGGGCACGTCGGCGATCCTGGTGTGGATGCATTGGCAGCTGGCGCTGCTGATCCTGCTGTTCAACCCGTTGGTGATCTACGCCACGGTGCAGTTGGGCAAACGGGTCAAGCACTTGAAGAAACTCGAGAACGACAGCACCTCGCGGTTCACTCAAGCCCTGACCGAAACCCTGGATGCGATCCAGGAAGTGCGCGCCGGCAACCGCCAGGGGTTTTTCCTGGGCCGCCTGGGCCAGCGCGCCCAGGAAGTGCGTGACTATGCGGTGCACTCGCAGTGGAAAACCGATGCGTCCAGCCGCGCCAGTGGCTTGCTGTTCCAGTTCGGCATCGACATCTTCCGCGCGGCGGCGATGCTCACCGTGCTGTTTTCCGACCTGTCCATCGGCCAGATGCTCGCGGTGTTCAGCTACCTGTGGTTCATGATCGGCCCGGTGGAGCAACTGCTTAACCTGCAATACGCCTATTACGCGGCGGGCGGCGCGCTGACGCGGATCAACGAGCTATTGGCACGGGCCGACGAGCCGCAATACGCCGGCGGCGAAGACCCGTTCAGCGGGCGGGAAACGGTCGGTATCGAAGTCCGCGGGCTGAATTTCGGCTATGGCGAAGACCTGGTGCTCGACCAACTGAACCTGGCCATTGCGCCGGGCGAGAAGGTCGCGATCGTCGGCGCCAGCGGTGGCGGCAAGAGCACCCTGGTGCAGTTGCTGCTGGGGTTGTACACGCCGCAGGCGGGCAGCATCCGCTTCGGCGGTGCGACCCAGCAGGAAATCGGCCTGGAGACCATCCGCGAGAACGTCGCCGTGGTGCTGCAACACCCGGCGTTGTTCAACGACACCGTGCGCGCCAACCTGACCATGGGGCGCACCCGCAGCGACCAGGCCTGCTGGCAGGCACTGGAAATTGCCCAGCTGGATGCTACCGTCAAGGCACTGCCGATGGGCCTGGACAGTGTGGTGGGGCGTTCCGGGGTGCGGTTTTCCGGCGGCCAGCGGCAACGCCTGGCGATTGCGCGGATGGTCCTGGCCGAGCCGAAGGTGGTGATCCTCGACGAAGCGACTTCCGCCCTCGACGCCGCCACCGAGTACAACCTGCACCAGGCGCTGGCGCGGTTTCTCAGCGGGCGTACTACACTGATCATCGCCCACCGTCTGTCGGCGGTTAAGCAGGCAGACCGAGTCTTGGTGTTTGACGGCGGGCACATTGCCGAGGATGGTGATCATCAACAACTGATCGCCGACGGCGGGCTGTACGCAAAACTTTATGGACACTTGCAACAAGTGCGTTGATTTAGCCTAGGCTGAGCTATCGGAAGCGGTTTTTCGCGTGCGTATCCAGCGGTGCATGTGCAAGGGACTTCATGAAGCAAAAGCGGACTCTCGGAACGCCTCGGCTGTTGGGCATTGTGTGGCCCTTTATCGCCGTCGTGCTGTTCCAGGCATTGTTAGGCTGCGTCAGTCTCTACGTGCTTTCGGCCGTGCGCGGCTACGTGGCAGGCGAAAGCTTGTGGTCCAAGGGCCAGAAAGATGCCATCTATTACCTGACCCTCTACGCCGACAACCGCGACGAAACCACCTACCTCAAGTACCAGCAAGCCATCGCCGTGCCCCAGGGCGGGCATGAACTGCGCATCGCCCTCGACCAACCCGCTCCCGACATCGCCGCAGCCCGCCAGGGCATCCTCAAGGGCGGTAACCATCCTGACGATGTCTCCAGCCTGATCTGGCTGTACCTCAACTTCCGCCATTTCAGCTACCTGGAAAAAGCCATCGAGCTGTGGACGGTCGGCGACGGCTACCTGCTGCAACTGGATGACCTGGCCCAGGAAATGCACCGCGCGATCCGCGCCGACCACCTCAGCGGCAACGACGTGCGGCAATGGAAGGCGCGCATCACTGCGATCAATGAAGGCGTGACGCCGGCCGCCAAGGCCTTCAGCGACGCCTTGGGCGAAGGTTCGCGGATGATTCTGCGCCTGCTGCTGATCACGAACCTGGCGACCGCACTGGGCCTGATCGTGCTGGCGCTGTTGCGCACCCACAAACTGCTGGCCCAGCGTCATGCGTTCGCCGACGCCTTGCAGGCGGAAAAGGAGCGTGCGCAGATCACCCTGGAGTCGATTGGCGATGGGGTGATCACCACCGACGTCGATGGCGCCATCGCCTACATGAACCCGGCAGCCGAGGCGTTGACCCACTGGAAGTCGGCCCAGGCCCAGGGCCTGCCCCTGGCCGCGTTGTTCAAACTGCTCGACGAAAACGCCGAGCCCGACGGTTTTACCCTGATCGATCACATCATCAAGGGCCGGCTCAGTGGTGGCAGCGAGCATTCCAAGCTGATCCAGCGCCTGGACGGCAGCACGGTTTCGGTGACGCTGGTGGGGGCGCCGATCTGCAGTGCCGGCAAGGTCAGCGGGGCCGTGCTGGTGCTGCATGACATGACCCAGGAGCGCCAGTACATCGCCAACCTGTCGTGGCAGGCCACCCACGATGCGTTGACCGGCCTGGCCAACCGTCGCGAATTCGAGTTCCGGCTGGAGCAGGTGCTGCATCACGTGGGGCGCCAGCAGAACCCACGGCATGCGTTGATGTTCCTCGACCTGGACCAGTTCAAGCTGGTCAACGACACCTGCGGCCACGCAGCGGGCGATGAACTGCTGCGGCACATCTGCGCGCTCCTGCAATCGGACCTGCGCGACGGCGACACTCTGGCGCGCCTGGGCGGCGACGAGTTCGGCATCCTGCTGGAAAACTGCCCGGCGCCGGTGGCGGAGAAAATCGCCGAGAGCCTGCGCCATACCGTGCAAAGCCTGCATTTTGTGTGGAAAGGCCGGCCGTTCATGACCACCGTCAGCATTGGCCTGGTGCATATCTCCCAGGTCCCGACCACCCTGGAGACGTCACTGCGAGCGGCGGACATGGCCTGCTACATGGCCAAGGAAAAGGGCCGCAACCGGGTGCAGGTCTATCATGCCGACGATTCGGAACTGTCCCTGCGGTTTGGCGAGATGGCCTGGGTGCAGCGCTTGCACATGGCCCTGGAGGAAAACCGGTTTTGCTTGTACGCCCAGGAAATCGCGCCCCTGGGGTATACCGATGGCGGCACCGGGCATATTGAAATCCTGCTGCGCCTGCATGACGAAGGCGGTCGCATCATCTTGCCCGACAGTTTTATCCCGGCCGCCGAGCGCTATGGCTTGATGACCTCGCTGGACCGTTGGGTGGTGGATAATGTGTTCAAGATCATCGCCGACTGCATGCGCGAGCGGCCGGGCCTGCCCATGGCGATGTGTGCGATCAATCTGTCGGGTATTACCATCGGCGATGACGACTTTCTCGGCTTTTTACGTGAGAAATTCAATAACTACGGTATACCGCCGGCGATGATCTGTTTTGAAATAACCGAAACCAGTGCTATCGCCAACCTGGGCAGTGCAATTCGCTTTATTAATGAACTCAAAGCCTTAGGTTGTCATTTCTCGCTCGACGACTTTTGTGCCGGAATGTCCTCATTCGCTTATCTCAAACATTTACCTGTAGACTTCCTGAAGATCGATGGAAGTTTCGTAAAGGATATGCTGGACGACCCGATTAACCGCGCCATGGTCGAAGTGATCAATCACATCGGCCACGTCATGGGTAAGCGCACAATTGCCGAGTTTGTTGAAACACCGCACATCGAACAGGCGTTGCTTGAGATTGGTGTGGATTACGCTCAGGGCTACCTGATAGAACGCCCGCAATTGTTTACCTTTGATAGCTTGCAGTGTCGACCTGTGCGACCGCAGCCCCTGTTATTCAGGGCGCCCGGCACATTCCGCTGAAACATACGCTGGTCTGTACTATCACACTAAAAAAGGAGCCTTATAGTGATCGACACATTCAACAGAACCGGCCCGCTAATGGAAGCCTCAAGTTACCCAGCCTGGGCACAGCAATTGATCCAGGACTGTAGCGAGAGCAAGCGCCGAGTTGTCGAGCACGAACTGTACCAGCGCATGCGTGACAACACGCTCAGCGCCAAGACCATGCGCCACTACCTGATCGGTGGCTGGCCGGTGGTTGAACAGTTTGCGTTGTACATGGCACAGAACCTCACCAAGACCAAGTTTGCCCGCCATCCTGGGGAGGATATGGCGCGACGTTGGCTGATGCGCAATATTCGCGTCGAGTTGAACCACGCCGATTATTGGGTGCATTGGGCGCGTGCCCATGGGGTCAGCCTCGAGGAGTTGCAGGCGCAGAACGTGCCGCCTGAATTGCATGCGCTCAGCCACTGGTGCTGGCACACCAGCTCGGCCGATTCGCTGATCGTGGCCGTGGCCGCGACCAACTATGCAATCGAAGGGGCGACGGGGGAGTGGTCGGCCGTGGTGTGTTCCACCGGTGTCTACGCGGCGGCCTTCCCCGAAGAAGAACGCAAGCGTGCGATGAAGTGGCTGAAGATGCATGCCCAGTACGACGATGCCCACCCGTGGGAAGCACTGGAAATCATCTGCACCCTGGCCGGGATGAACCCGAGCAAGGCCTTGCAGGTCGAGCTGCGCCAAGCCGTATGCAAGAGCTACGACTACATGTATCTGTTCCTGGAAAGCTGCATGCGCCTGGAGAAAGAGAAAGCGCCTGCGGCCGCGCGTGAGCGCCCGATGCGCGTCGCCAGCGAGGCGTGATGTGACACGTGATGGCGGGGTGCTTACCCCGCCATTGCCAAGCGGTTGCGGCCTTCGCGCTTGGCCACGTACAAGGCGCTGTCGGCCCGGCGCAATAGGCTGTCGGCCGACTCTGCGGCCAGCAGGGTCGAGCAACCGAGGCTCACGGTCAATTCGATTCTTGTCCCATCCGCCCAATAGTCGTGGGCTTGTGCCGCCTTGCGCAGGCGTTCGCCGACCAGCGCCGCCGCGTCCCGGCCGGTGTTGGACAGCAGGATCAGAAACTCTTCCCCGCCAAACCTGAACACCATGTCGACGTTACGCAACTGGCTCTTGATGGCCTGGGCCACGGTGCGCAACACGCTGTCGCCGGCCGTATGGCCATGGGTGTCGTTGATGACCTTGAAGTGATCGATGTCCAGCATCAGCAGCGACAGTGGGTTCAAATGCCGACGCGCCATGTCGATTTCCCGTTGCAGGGTCTGATCCATGGCGATGCGGTTACCGGTTTGCGTCAACGGATCGCGCAGCGCGCTGCGGGTGGCCGCGCGATAGAGCAGGGCATTGCGCATCGGGTAGAGCAGGGTAGCCAGCAAGGATTCGAGCTGACTCAGTTCGTCTTCCAGAAGGCGCTGGTTGCGGCGGAACACCAACTCGCCCAGGTGCTCGCCTTCATGGCTCAGCGCGTAGCTCACCGAGTGATGGCCGCGATGGCCAAACTCCAGGCGCAGGTCGCTGGCCTGGTGGTGATATTGCAGGGCGTCCAGGGGGACCAGGCGTTGGATTTCGCGGAAAAACAGGCCGAGGATCCGCTCCGGTTCCAGGCTGGTCTGCAAGTGCATGCTCAACTGCTGGCGCAGCTGCGCGACTGTGGTGGGGCGTCGTGGCAGGGAGGACGGTTGACCGAAACCCAGGCGTTGCAATTTGGCACTGTCGAAGTCAATTGCGTTGGTATGGGTCGGTGTTTTCATAAACTATCAGCCTCTAAGCGCAGAACTGTCTTACAGGCTCGATAAGAGTGGCGAGTGCCATGCGTCGTACTGTTCCCTCAGTTCCGTAAAACATTGGAAACAGTTTAGACCGCTTTGCAGTGGGTTATAACCCCTGGGCACTGCCACACGTCTTGTCATCGCCTAACCTGCTTGAGACAAGTTAGAGCGAGATTCATGCCAAATCCTTTGTTTTTATAAAAGTCCTTTTAAATCAAATGGCTGTAAATACAGCCAACGTGCAACGGTGCCCAGTGACGCCATTTATTTGGCTATGGGTTGACCAGCGTTGTACGGTCGATCTGATCGATCGAGGTCACACCGGTCAGGGTCATGGCCACGCGCATTTCCTTGGCGAAGATATCCAGCAGGTTTTCCACGCCGTGCTGACCCTCGGCGGCCAGCGCGTAGGCGGTCGAACGTCCCAGCAGGCACGCCTTGGCGCCGAGGGCGAGCATGCGTACCACGTCGAGCCCGGAGCGCACACCCGAGTCCACCAGCACCGTCAGATCGTCCCCGACCACTTCGGCAATCGGCGGCAATGCCTTGGCGGTGGACAACACGCCATCCAACTGCCGGCCGCCGTGGTTGGAGACCACGATGCCGTCGGCGCCGAAACTCACGGCGTCCTTGGCGTCTTGCGGGTCGAGGATGCCCTTGATGATCATCGGGCCCTTCCAGAATTCACGGATCCACTCCAGGTCTTTCCAACTGATCGACGGATCGAAATTGTTGGCCAGCCAGCCGATGTAGTCTTCCAGGTGCGTGGGTTTGCCGAGGTATTTGGAGATATTGCCCAGGTCATGGGGGCGCCCCATCAACCCGACATCGACGGCCCATTGCGGCTTGGTCACGGCTTGCAGTATGCGGCGCGAAGCGGCGAACGGCCCGGACATGCCCGAGTGCGCATCGCGGTAACGCGAACCCGGCGTGGGCATATCGACGGTGAATACCAGCGTCGTGACCCCGGCGGCCTGCGCACGCTCCAGGGCATTGCGCATGAAACCGCGGTCCTTGAGCACATAGAGTTGGAACCAGATCGCCTGTGGGCTTTGCGACGCGACCTCTTCAATCGGGCACACCGACACTGTCGACAGGCAGAACGGAATACCTTTGTTCGCCGCCGCCTTGGCCGCCTGCACTTCACCGCGACGCGCATACATGCCGGTCAGGCCAACCGGGCTGAGGATCACCGGCAGCGCCAATTCCTGGCCGAACAGCGTGCTTTTCAGGCTCAGGTTGTCGACATTACGCAGGATGCGCTGGCGCAGGCTGATGTCGGCCAAGTCCGTGCCGTTGGCGCGCATCGTGTGCTCAGCGTTGGCGCCACCGTCGATGTAATCGAACAGAAAGCGCGGCAGCTTGCGTCGGGCGGCTTCACGGTAATCGGAAGCGGACGAAATGATCATCAGCGTAAACTCCACAGGTCAAAGGGGGTTCACGATAAGCAAAGCTCTGGCATGATAAAAACAACTTTTTCAACTAGCATCCAGTCGCTAAAGGAATACTGATGAACCTCAGAACACTGCGCACCTTTGTCGAAGTGGTGCGCCAGGGCGGTTTCTCCCAGGCGGCTGAGGTTGTGTCCCTGACCCAATCCACGGTGAGCAAGGCGGTCAAGACCCTGGAGGATGAACTGGGCATGCCGCTGCTCAATCGTCTCGGGCATAAGAACGAACTCACCGCCGCTGGCGAAATGACCTACCGCCGCGCCCAGGTGCTGCTTGCCGAGCACAATGACCTGCTGGCCGAGATCAACGACTTGCGTGGCCTCAAGCGCGGCGTACTGCGCATCGGCTTGCCGCCAGTGGGCTGCGGTGTGTTGTTTGCAGCGATGTTTGCGACCTACCGCCGCCGCTATCCGGACATCGAGATCGAACTCACCGAATACGGCAGCAAAAAACTGCGCGACTGCCTGGAAGCGGGGGAGGTCGACCTGGCGGCGCTACTGCTGCCGATGGACGAAGGTTTCGACTACCAGCCCGTACGCAACGAACCGTTGATGGCCGTGCTACCCGTGGAGCACCCTCTGGCGCAAAACACGCGCATCGACTTCAACGACCTGGCGGACTCGCCGTTCATCCTGTTCGAAGCCGGCTTCGCCCTCAACGCCAAGATCCTCGCCGCGTGCGAACGCAAAGGCGTGACCCCTCGGGTCGCGGCCCGCAGCGGGCAGATCGACTTTATCGTCGACCTGGTCTCGGCGGGCCTGGGCGTCGCCTTCCTGCCGCGCATGCTGGCGCACAAGCATCAACACACCGGCATCGCCCTGATCCCGCTGGACGAACCCCACACCGACTGGCACATCGCCCTGGCCTGGCGCGCCAGCGCCCACCTGCCACCCGCCGCGCGGGCCTGGCTG
Organism: Pseudomonas sp. AF03-9; assembly: GCF_020515815.1. Classification (NCBI taxonomy): domain Bacteria; kingdom Pseudomonadati; phylum Pseudomonadota; class Gammaproteobacteria; order Pseudomonadales; family Pseudomonadaceae; genus Pseudomonas; species Pseudomonas sp. AF03-9. The sequence continues at coordinate 474,720 of NZ_JAHPJF010000002.1, forward strand.
GATTTGGCCAAGGAACAGCCACTCACGACCGATCATCCGGTACGTTCGCACTGAATGCTTGACTTCTTCTTTTTAATCAGTAACATACGGCGCATTCCGCGATAGCTCAGTTGGTAGAGCAAATGACTGTTAATCATTGGGTCCCTGGTTCGAGTCCAGGTCGTGGAGCCAGATAGAGAAAAGCCTGCAGAGATGCAGGCTTTTTTTTGCCTTGGATTTGGCCGGGGTGATCGAAGCGCACAGCGTGGCAGGCATGAAGACGTCTCTAATCCCACGATTCAGAGGTAAGCCCCATGAAAGTCGCTGCAGTCGTTTCAACCAAAGGCGGGCCGGGTAAGACCACGGTTGGCGCCAATCTGGGCGCGTTCTGGCTTCGTAGTGCGCGCGAATCCGGCAAGCAAATGGAAACCTTTAAAATGATCAACTTAAGGCTGGCGAATGAGTATCTGGCTGGGCCGGTATTTTGCCCTGACCTAGATCAAATGGGGCACGTTGATATCGAAGATTTACCTGTTTCGCGAAGTTTGAGCGATAAAATCAGGATGTGGGATGATGAGTATCAAAGTACTTTCAATGACGAATATCCTCCCGACTCTGGGTTTTGCTCTCCGCAGGAGAAAGTCCGTCATGTAAACGAGGGGTGCCTATTGGCCCAAGAAATGCAGGCGGAATTAGGCGATAGCTATAAAATTGAGTATTGCCCCTGAGATTTCTTAAAAATTCCTAAGGTTGTTGTGAGCATAATCTGTCTGAGTCATATGTACATAGGGAAAAAGGGGGGCGGATTTAAATTCTCTTGATAAATAAATTTGGCCCCTCTTCGTGCTGTGAATATTTTTGATAATCAGGGCGTCATGTTGCGTCCACCAAGGAAAACTCCGTGATGGAAGAAAGAGTGACTTACGCTGAAATTAGGTCTTGGTTTTTGGGCAGTTACTACAGCTACTGCAGAGTAAAGCTTAGGCATCGAAGCGCTTGGGTCGAAGGTGAAAGCGAGGTAGGCTTTGCCTATAGCGAACTCGAAAATTCCTTTGATCTGCCAGTTGAGAAGTTGATGCTTGAAATTTTAGCTCTTGTTCTTTCTGCGGGTCGATCTTCCGAGAGCGTCAAACAATATCATATGGATGCTGCCTTAATGCTGATCGAGCAGATTGACCTTTCCTCTATGCTGAAAGAGCTGCCTCCGGAAGAGGCAGTAGACCTTGTTGAAGATCTTCGATTATTAGACATTTTGTAAGCTTTGTACGAACAGTTATGTCGATGATACTGCATAGCGCAGGCCGGCGATCTAGATGTATGGACTCGATCTCCATCATCATGCTCGGTTCGATAGTTTCTCCGGTATCAACGATGTGTTTTGAAAAGGACAAAAAAGGGGACGAATTTAAATTTTCTGAATAAATTAATCTGGCCCCTTTTCTCACTCACCGTGGATATGTCCTGTCCATGCACCTTTCATCCATTGGCGTGAGGGCTAAAATGAACATTCGTTTTTTTATGGAAGAGTCAGCTGAATTCTCAAGTCCTCGGTGCAGCACTGATGTGGAGAGAGTAGATGGTGTAGATCTTCTCGCATGCTTATTGATCGACAATGGTGGAGTGCCTTTTAACGAAACCATTCCTTGGTTGGATGAAGGGTTGAATAGACTATTGGCAGTGAGACGCGACGAGAAAGTTTTTACGGAATGGGCTCGTGATGCCTGGGCTGCTCATATATCGAAAGATGGAGTGAAAATTTATTCGCTTTATGATGAGGATTTTTCAATCACCATTAGCTTGGACGACTTCGAAAAGGCTTTACGAGGTTGGAAGGACTTTCTAGTGTCGCCGTAGAAACGGGCGACGCTTATGTAAGCTCAGCGATTGCGTGACGCAAGGGGCAAGTTCTGGCGAATTATCCTAAAATCACTGCGAATGTTTTCGATGCACGGCTCCGGATCCGACGAATTCTGATAGGTGTAGTATGTTGAAGGACTATGAATTTTTGCTGGATTCAATAAGTTCAGAAGATTACTGGTCGGATGTAGGAATTGATATCTTGGCCTCCAAGATCTCTCAGTTTGATAATTCAAGCTGGAACGAACTTGAATCTATTTTTCTGGCGAAGTCTGAAGTCTGGCGAGGTCGGTGCGCGGAGTCTCTCGGTGACTCGGATGATGAGCGGGCTTTGCGCGTTTTGCTAGCGCTTCTAAAAGCTGAAGAGGAGTCGGTTGTCATTCATGCAATTGAATCAATTGAATCAGTTTTTTTGGCTGGCTACATTCTTGACAGGGCGCAGGTCATACGCGCTCTAGATGAGGAGTTTGAGGTAGAGAGCAGAACATTGAAGCTAATGGCGGCTACGCTGGTTAGGAAGTTAAGTCAGGCATAAAGGTTACTCGGTAGCTGACAGAGGGCACCTCCTTTTCCTACAGGTCATTGCTCTGCGTCGCTTTGACAAGCCAAGTCAACCCAACCCGACTAACTTTCCAGGCATGACGTATGACAGACAATGCTCACCTAGCTTGAATTGGACTTGCAGAAAATGCCTCTTTTCAATCTGCCAGTTTCAGTGTGCGATAGGCGAAAAATACCCATCGTCGGATAGGTTGGCTTTCTCTGCCATCTGGCGATATATTTTAGCCATATGGCAGAGGAGGGCGACCATGATTCCTGCAAGCAAAAGCCTACAAGCGACAACATACGATCCAGCGCGGCCGCTGCAGCTGCTGTTTGGCGAAGGCAAAAAACTCAAGGTTACGAGTGCGTTTGAGCTTCATTCCATGATGGAGAAGGGGTTTCCGTCAGAGCTGGTGATTGCGTTTGTTCAGTCATACAGCCAACTACGAGATCACCATGTGTTCTCTAAGGTGCTCGGGCTTTCGGATCGAACGGTGCAGCGGCGTATCAAAAAGCCCGAACCCCTGACGGCTGAGCAGACCAACAGCACGTGGCGTCTGGCTAGCGTATTGAGTAAGGCAGAGGAGGTGTTGGGAGATCGCCAGCAGGCGCTCAACTGGATGACCTCTCCTGCTATGGGGCTCGAGGGAAAGACGCCTCTGGATCTGCTGACGACTCAGATGGGATTTGAGTTGGTAGAGGACTTTCTGACCCGCATGGAATACGGGGTGTATTCCTGATGACGATAGTGCCAGGGAATGGTGAGTTGTATTTGTGGCGATTGGATCAAGAGAAGCATGCATCCACTTGGTCGTCCGGTATTGGGGCTGAAATCGCTGGCGGCCGGTGGAACTCTAAAGGTATCAAAGCGGTGTACTGCTCCGCAGATCCGTCTACTGCGATCCTTGAGGTGGCCGTGCACAAAGGTTTTCAGGCGCTGGACACGATTGCGCATGTACTCACGTGTGCCCGGGTCAAGGACTTCAAGCTCGTCCATCGGGTCATGCCTGACTCGGTACCTAACGCAAACTGGCTGTTCCCGGGCTCACCCGGGCGAGGTCAGCAGCAGTTTGGTGACAGCCTCTTAGCAGAGCATCCCTTCGTGTTGATTCCTTCAGCCGTTTCCCGGCATAGCTGGAATGTGCTGATGAATCCCTCTACAACGCTCGATTTGTTCGAATTGATAAGTCAGGAGCATTTTGCCCTCGATACAAGATTGAACCCTCCTCAGTAGGTGCTTTGAGCAGAGAGGTGGGCCTCGGAGGGTTCGGCGACTGAGGGACTGCGTAGGTCTTACCGAGACGAGGCTGTAGAGAAAATTGGAGCTAGGTAGGTTTGCCCCCCCATAACGCAGGCGAGCGAAATCATCGCTGCGTCGGTAAGTTCGTTCCGTTTGACCGACAACCGTTGAGTTTTTTTCTAATGGGGTGTGGCTGATAGCCAGATGAAAAGGCCTGCACAGATGCAGGCCTCTTTTTGCCTTGGGATTGGCTGGGCAATCGCGTAGGTAGGCGCAGTTATAGGGTCTGCACAATCACCTGGCTTTTCAGGTCGTTGACCATCCCTTCAATCGTCGGCTTCATCGCGACGTAGTCCTGTGCGCTGCACTGCGCGTCGGTGTGGGCGAACTGGTAACTGCGGGTCACCACCACGCTGTTGCCGTCCTGGGTGTACGTGGCTTGGTAATCGAAGCCGCCGCTCTTGAGAGACACCGCCTTGGGCACTGCCAGAATATTTACCGTCTTCGGAAATTCGAAGCGCGCCCGTTCGGCAATTTCGCCAGACAGGCAGGTAAAGTTCTGGGTGCGCTCTTTCTCGGCCATAAACGCAAACACGTTCTGTGAAATGCCGCCGGCGAGGCTGGTGAGGGTCGGCACGCCGGTCGGGCCGGGCAGGTTGACCAGGTTGTCGGTGTGGCCCGTGATCGTCGATTTGAAGATCGGCGCATTGCCTTCCAGGGTGTCGCTGACGACTTCACCATTACCGGACTGGCCGTACATGCTGAGGATTTCCTGCGTCAGTTTCTTGAGGTCGGCGGGCGGCAGCGACTTGAATACGAAGCGGTTGAACTCCGCGCCCCAGCCTTCCACGGTGGAGACGTGGTTGAAGTCGGCGCCGCCGTTGTCGGCGACGGTGAAGGTCAGGGTGTTCTCGACTTTGCCCAGTTGGCTGATCGGCGTGCGTTCCAGTGCGCCGGTCTGGGTCAGCAACACCGGCTTGCCCAGGTCCGGAATCGGCAGATAGCCGGCGCCAATCGGCGCCGCCGTGGAGTCCAGGTACAGGTCCAGGCTCGGGACGTAGGTGATCGCATGGTTGAGCAGGCCCAGCGTCGGCACCGTTGGCAAGGTATAGGCGTTGCCGAAGTTGATCAGCGCCGGTGAGCTTTCGAGGGCGACGGCCTTGAGCAAGGCTTCGAGCAGGGCGACATGGTCTTTGCAGTCGCCGTAACGGTTGTCCAGCACCGCCTGCGCCGGGTGCGGTACTACGCCGCCAGGGCCGACGTAAACCGCGACATAGCGAATGTTCTTACGCACCCAGTCGCTCAGCGCCAGGGCTTTGCTACGTGGGGTGTCGAGGTTGTTTGTGAGTTCCTTGGCCAGTTTGCTGATGGCGGGCGTCACTTCGATCTGTGCCCTGGCGGCGTAGGCTTGGGCAAATTGTTTGTAGTCGGCGAACGTCGATACAGCCATGAATTGCCCGTAGTCGCTGTAGGCGACAGCACCGTTTTCGATTCGGAATTTCTCGCTGGGCAGTTGTTCCCAGTGATAGATCTTGCGACCGGGTGCCGCCGCTGGCGTGGAGGCCTTGTAGCCTTTGACATCGGCGTACAGTGGCATGCTCGCTGGCATGTCGTAGGAAAAGCTGGTTTGCTCGGTTTGGTAGAAGTCCGGGATGTTGATGTCTTCGAACTGCTGGGGAAACAATGGCTTGTTGCGCTGCAACTGGTAGCGCAAGACCAGGCGGTCGCCGACCGCCACGTCCGGGAAGATCACCACTTTGACCCGGGAGTCCTGGAACATCGGCGCATCGGCTGAGGCGCGCTCTTGCTGCTCCTTGATCTGTTTGGGCTGTACGCGGATTTTGCGACCGCTGGCTTTCTGGGTGTAGGCCTCGACGACTTTCAAGGTTTCCAGTGTGCGGTTGAAGCTCAGTGGCCGTTGGGCGTGCAGCTTGATTGCGCGCTCTTCATTGACCCGCGAGATCATTTCCACGTTGAGCACAAAGCTGCCGTCAGCATTGACGACATAGGCGTGGGTATTTTTTTCGACAGTGAGGGAGTGGTCGGTGTCATCGGCCTGCACCTGTGCCGTGAACAGCCCGCAAACCACCACAGCCAGCACACCGAACAGGCGCGCCGGGGAGAGAGTAAAGCCTTGCATAAAGATCCTTCTGAACGATGACGTGCGCCGTCGGTAACAGGGCGCGCATTCCTTGGGTAATCCGCTTAATGCGAAGCATTACTATATAGAAGTGGCGATAGGCCTGCAGTGTTTTTCCACGCTTCCCCGGCGGTTTTCCAGGTCTGCTACGGCTGTTTGAGTTGCGGCGCCACAACCGACGCCGCCACATCCCACGCCATCAGCAGCTGATCAATCGCCGCGTCGATCACGGCATGGGGCACGTTATCCCGTGCCAGGATCGACACCCCCTGCAAAAAGCTGTCAAACACCGTTGCCAGCACCGGGGCCTGCGTGTGTTGCGGCAATTGCCCGGCGCGGATCGCGCGCTCCACACACGCGACGATCCCCGCCCGTGTGCGCAGGCGTGATTGCGTCAGTGCATGGGCGACCCGCGCATTCTCCGGGCTCGGTGCACTCATCACGCCTAGCGCGACCATGCAGCCCTTGGGGTGCCCGTCTTCGCACTGCATGCGCGCCGACTGACGCAGGGCGGTTTCGATAGCCTGGCGGGGCAACAGGGTTTCGTCCCACAGGCATTCGGTGACTCTGGCGTAGGTCGACAGGTAGCGCTGCACGCATTCGTCGAACAACGCCTCCTTGGAGCCGAACGCGGCGTAAAAACTTGGCGCGGAGATACCGCCACCCAGGCCGGCCTTGAGTTGGGCGAGGGAGGTGGCGTCGTAGCCGTATTGCCAGAAAAGGTGCATCGCCTGTTCCACGGCATGGTCACGGTCGAAATTACGCGGGCGGCCCATCTGTGCCATGTCAGGTCTCCAGTAGAAAACGAGATAAATACTAGTCGATACATAAGTCGTTGACAATGTACCCGCTGGGCTTGCAACATTTGTATCGATCAGTATTTAAGTCGTCCCAGGAGTTGCCCATGACACCTTCACTCAGCTTGTCCGCGTCTTCAGAACGCTTGCCCATCGGCGCCTTGCTCGCCCTGGCCATGACCGGTTTCATCTGTATCGTCACCGAAACCTTGCCCGCAGGCCTGCTGCCGCTTATCAGCGCGGGCTTGGCGATTTCTCCGGCAATGGCCGGGCAGATGGTCACCGCCTATGCGCTGGGTTCGGTGCTGGCAGTCATCCCCATGACCATTGCGACCCGTGGCTGGCGTCGGCGTAATGTGCTGTTGCTGACCATCGTCGGTTTCCTGCTGTTCAACTCGATCACCGCGCTGTCATCCCACTACGGGGTGACCCTGGTCGCGCGGTTCTTCGCCGGCGTCGCCGCTGGCTTGGCCTGGAGCCTGCTGGCTGGTTACGCCCGGCGCATGGTCGCGCCCCGGCAACAGGGCAGGGCGCTGGCATTGGCGATGGTCGGCACGCCGATTGCGCTGTCGCTGGGTGTGCCTCTGGGCACGTTGCTGGGTGGGCTGCTGGGGTGGCGCACCACATTCGGGCTGATGTCGGCGCTGACGCTGGGGCTGATTGTGTGGGTGCTGGTGAAAGTCCCGGACTATCCACCCCAGGCCGCGCATCAGCGTTTGTCCCTGGGTAAGGTGCTGGCCACGCCGGGCGTGCGCCCGGTGCTGGCGGTGGTGATCAGTTGGATGCTGGCGCACAACATTCTGTACACCTACATCGCGCCCTTCGTGGCGCAGGCCGGGTTGGCGGAGCGTGTGGATGGAGTGCTGCTGGTGTTCGGGCTGGCGGCATTGGCGGGGATTTGGCTGACGGCCAGGCTGGTCGAGCCGCTGTTGCGCAAAACCGTGCTGGTGAGCCTGGCGACATTTGCAGGGGTCAGCGTGGTGTTTGGTGTTGTAGGAAGCCTGCCCGCAGTGATCTATCTCGGTGTCGCGGTGTGGGGGCTCAGCTTCGGCGGTGCAGCGACGCTGCTGCAAACCGCCCTGGCCGATGCGGCGGGGGATGGTGCGGACGTCGCGCTGTCGCTGAATGTGGTGGCGTGGAACAGCGCAATTGCCGCCAGTGGCATCGTCGGCGGGGTGTTGCTGGAGACCTGGGGCGTGGCGTCGTTCCCGTGGGCGATGCTGCTGTTGATTGCGCTGTCATTCGCACTGGCCTGGAGTGCACGCAGCCATGGGTTCAAGCCAGGGCCTCGAGGTGCGGGAAAACCTGCAGCGATTGGGCACTAATCTGACATTCGATAGTCAATAATCCTCGTAATATCATCCACTTGGCGGCGTTTTCCGCCGCCTGTCGCGTCACTCTCTGTCGAAGATTTAATGCATGTACCTACGCAATATTGCAGTTGGTCTCACCGCCCTTGTTTTACTTTCCTCCGGAGCCAATGCGCGCAGTCTGCCGGACCTTTACTCCAAACAGCAAAAGCAGGCGTCATTCGACAATTGCGCTGACTTGTTTCCCGCTGCAACACCGATCAATACCGCCACTGTGCCCGCCACGATGAGGCCCCTGGCGCTGTGCTCCGACCACTTCGCCGTGCTCTATTCGCAAACCAGCAAGACCCCGCTGGTGGTGGTCGAGCGCCTGAACGCCGCACAGTTGAAAGACGCCAAGGGCGAGGAACGCACCAACCAGTTCTACGCTGACCCGCGTATTCCCAAGGGTGGGCGCGCGGAATTGAGCGACTACCGCAGCCAGCATCCGGCCGTGGACCGTGGCCACCAAGCCCCGGCTGCCGACGCGCCGAACGCTAACGCGATGGCGCAGTCGTTCGCGCTGTCGAACATGGTGCCGCAAGACCCCACCAACAACCGCAAGATCTGGAGCAAGGTCGAGGCCGACGTGCGCAAATTCGCCGTGCGCGCCGGCGGCGATGTGTATGTGTTCACCGGCCCGTTGTTCGACCCCGGCCACAGCACCATCGGCGCCAATCAGGTCTGGGTGCCGACGCGCCTGTTCAAGCTGGTGTATGACGCTTCGTCCAAGCGCGCCTGGGCCTACGTGCTGCCCAACGCCGAAACCCGCATCCAGAAACCGATGGACTACGACACCTTTGTAAAAAGCACAGGGCTCAAGCTGCTGGGTAACCTGCCGGTATCGGGGTCGGTGGGGCGTACTTAGTCGTACGCTTACTTGGCCTTTTTCAGCGCTTTCAAACGCAGGGTGGCGCGTTGCACGGCGGCCATTTTCTCCGGCCGTTTCATCCTTTTCCATTTACGGATGTCGTCTTTGCTGCGCCCGCAACTGACGCAGAGGTCGCCGCTGAGCTGGCAGGTGGAGATGCAGGGGTTTTCTATATCTTTAGCCAAGGGGGCACCCATAGATGGCGTCAGTGGTCGCGGTTACGCCGCACGAAACTCGACGGTGAGGTGGCTCACTTCATGCACCGGCTTGAGGCGCTCGCGAATGCGCTCGGCATCCGTCGTTGCGGCGCCCACCACACTGACAATCGCCGCATGGGCGTCTGGCCCCACGCGCCAGACGTGCAGGTCGGTGATCCGCGCATCGCCGGGCTGCTCAACCAACTCGCGGATCTCGGCGGCGACGTGCTCATCGGTCTGGTCCAGCAGCACGCCGGCGGTCGCGCCCATCAGGCTCCAGGCCCAGCGCGCAATGACGATGGCGCCGACGATACCCATCACGGGGTCCAGCCACACCCAACCGAGGTAGCGCCCGGCCAGCAACGCGGCGATGGCGAGGACGGAGGTCAGCGCATCGGCGATGACGTGCACGTAGGCCGATCGCAGGTTGTTGTCGTGGCCGTGGTGGTGATGGTCGTGTGCGTGGCCGTGATCATGGCTGTGGCCGTGGCCCAGTAGCAGCGCACTGGCGATATTCACCACCAGGCCCACCACGGCAATCAGGGTAGCCGTGCCAAATTGCACCTCGGAGGGCATCAGCAAGCGCATCACCGATTCCACCCCGATACCCAACGACACCAGCGCCAGGATCAGTGCCGAGGCAAAGCCGCCGAGGTCGCCGACCTTGCCGGTGCCAAAGCTGTAGCGCGGGCTGTGCGCATGGCGTTTGGCAAAGGCGTATGCGGCGGCGGCAATGCCCAGGGCGCCCGCGTGGGTAGCCATGTGAAAACCGTCGGCGAGCAGGGCCATGGAGCCGGTGAGCGCACCGGCGGCGATTTCCACGACCATCATCACCACCGTCAGCATCACCACCCACAGGGTGCGCCTGGCGTTTTCATCGTGGGATGCACCGAGGAACACATGCTCGTGGCTATGGCTATTGGCGAGGCTCATTTGGAATAGCGCCGAATGGCTTCAAGCAACTCTTCGACGCCCTTGCTGCGTTCTTCTTCGGAGAGGGCAGGGTCGGCCACGTGCGACCTGGCGTGGTCTTCGATGATTTCTTCCATCAACCCGTTGATCGCGCCGCGGGTGGCCGCCACCAAGTGCAGGGTCTTGGCGCAGTTGGCATCCGCTTCAAGCTCGCGCTCGAGGGCCTGGATCTGCCCGGCGATGCGTTTGACGCGTTTGATCAGGTTGTCTTTGTTTGCCGAGACGTGGCCCATGCCTATACCCCCCCTACCTATGAAGGGGGCGATCATTGCATACCCCACCCCCCTATAACAAGGCGCGGCGCTGCCGTGTGTTTACGCTTGTTCCGCAGGCGCGGCGGCTTCTTCGGCGAGTTTCAGACGGTCGGCTTTGCTGATGTATTTGTCTTTGGATTTTGGCGCCAGTTTGGCACTGGCTTTTTTGGCTTTGGCCTTGAACAGTTGCTGGAGCTTTTTCTGGCGATTCATGGGGTTTTATCCGACGGGTTAAGGTGCGGATGATACCAGCTAAAAATCCCAGCCCTACAGCGCGCAATCCAGCCGAATCGGCCCAATCTCGATCATACCGGCCGACACCGAAGCGATACCCTCCATCCCCCAGAACAATGGCCCGCCATCACTGACCAGATCATAGATCGCACTTTCACTGATCAACCGGCCGTTGCGCTGATCGTACAGGCGAAAGAACGCCGGGCTTTCCCAGCGCACAAACAGGTGAACCTCGGCTGTTTCGTCCGGATGGGCCTGGGGGTGAAAGGCGCTGGGCAGTACCCAGAAAGGTTTGAATTGCTGCACCCGATAACAGCCGTTGGGGCTGATATGGGCGGAGCCGGAGGGTTGCGCCAGGCCTTTTTCCCACCACTGCGAAGCGCCCCACAGCGCTGCGCAAGTTAAGAGTGTGCTGAAGACTACTTTTCTCACGTTGACACGGCCTTATTTGCCCGCAGGTTGGGCGAGAAATTCGCTGATCAGGGCCACCACCTGCTGTTGAATCACCTCCCGTGGTCGCGCGCCCTCGCCATCGCGGCAAATCATGCCGTCACCGGGCGAACTCTCTTCAATCAGCGCCTCGCCGCCGGGTTTGCAGATCGCCATAAAGCTGAAGTGGGTGGCGTCGCTGATCTGCACATACTGGGTCGATGCTTTCGGCAGACGCCTGGCCAGGTCGGCGGATTCCAGTTCGGCCGGCAGTTGCGGTTCCGTCACGCCCGCCGCAAGTATCAATGCCGGCACCGGCAGTGCCGCCAGGCTGGCGTCGGTCATGCCGCGTGACAGGCCCAGGTCCAGCGATACCACGGCGCTGACGCGTTTATCGCTCAGGTCTGCTGCCACCTTGGCGTTGTCGGGGTTCATCTGCCGGTACGCCGTGCAGGCGACCAATTGCGGGTGAGCGGTGCAGTCCTGGGCGAACAGCGCGGGGTCGAAGCGCGCGCCGGCGGCTTCCAGCACGGTCCAGCCGCCGAGTGAATGGCCTATCACGGCAATCCGACGATTCTCCACGGCGCCGAATTGCTTGGGCTGCGTGAGCACCGCGTCGATGGCGCGGCTCAGGTCCTTGGGCCGTTGCCACAACTGCGCGGCGGCCTCGGGGCTGCGATCTTTGCTGGTGGTGCCGGGGTGGTTGACCGCCGCGACGATATAACCCTGATGCGCCAACGCACTGGCCAGCCACACCTGATTACCCCAATTGCCGCCATTGCCGTGGGAAATCACCACCAACGGATGTCTGCCGCTGGCGGGCGGTGCGTCGGGCACGGCGAGGGCGCCGTGAAAGACGGCGTCGTCGCGGATCAGCTCTGGGGCTTTGGCGGTTTTAGCGGGATACCACACGACCATCTGCAACGGGCGGTTGCCGTGGGCGTCGGGGAGGGTGGTGTTCTGGAAGCCGATGGGGCTGTTGTCGGCGAATGCAGGTGTGGCGAGGCAGACCAGGAACAACGCGGCAAGGGTGATTTTCACTGTTGTTATCGTCCTTGAAGTGAGGCGCGCATCATGACTGGAAATCGGCGATTTGAGTAGAGGGCAGGCGGGACTAGGAAGTTGCTGACGAACTCCAACTTTCAAGTATGACGCAGTTGTCTTTCTTGATTTTAGGAAGTGTGTGGGTTTATGCGGTTATTGAATCGTGCACAGGTAGTGGCGTGATTCTTACAGTTGGCTTGATTGGAACCTTAAGTGTTAATACCTGACGCTAGGGTGAAGATTATGAAAGGTTTTATCGTGTTTCCTCAGCGCGTAAATCTCGCTGGAGCGGTTCTTGCGCTGTTTGCTGTTTTAGTTGTTTTTAACAATGAAGCCGCTTTTGCCGGGGAGGGATCAATCACTCAATCCACTGCGCCCGGTCCGGTGCTGATTTTATCCAATGCTGATACCGTTCCCGCTGTTGGTTTTTCAAATTTCTATGCTACTTCTTCGGAGTTTCCTGCGGTTATGCTATTACCGTCCGTACAGCACTCAAGAATATTGTATGGACATGCTCGCGAATGCGAAGTGTCAGTCACCCGATAGATAGACTGATCCACCGCATTCGCGAGCAAGCCCGCTGCCACATTTTTGATCTCTGTGTTTTAGTTCATCGCACCAGGCACGGCTGTTTGTTGTTGAACTTCCACCCTGGAATCAAAAACTGCATCGCCACGCTGTCATCCCGTGCGCCCAGGCCCATGCCCTTGTACAGCTCATGGGCCTTGGCCACGGCGTCCATGTCGATGTCCACGCCCAGGCCGGGTTTGGCCGGCACGTTCACGTAGCCGCCTTCGATCTTCAGGGGTTCCCGGGTCAGGCGCTGGCCGTCCTGCCAGATCCAATGGGTGTCGATGGCGGTGATGTCGCCCGGTGCGGCGGCGGCGACCTGGGTGAACATCGCCAGGGAAATGTCGAAGTGGTTGTTGGAGTGCGAACCCCAGGTCAGGCCCCACTCATGGCACATCTGCGCGACACGTACCGAGCCTTGCATGGTCCAGAAGTGCGGGTCGGCCAGGGGGATGTCCACTGATTGCAGTTGGATCGCGTGACCCATTTCGCGCCAGTCGGTGGCGATCATGTTGGTCGCGGTTTTCAGCCCGGTGGCGCGGCGGAATTCGGCCATTACTTCGCGGCCGGAATAGCCGTTTTCCGCACCGCAGGGGTCTTCGGCGTAGGCGAGCACGTGGTGTTGGTCGCGGCACAGGCGGATGGCTTCTTGCAGAGACCATGCGCCGTTCGGGTCGAGGGTGATGCGTGCATCGGGGAAGCGTTCGGCCAGGGCGGTGACGGCTTCGATTTCTGCGTCGCCGCTCAATACCCCGCCTTTGAGCTTGAAGTCGTTGAAGCCGTATTTGGCCTTGGCGGCTTCGGCCAGGCGCACCACGGCTTCGGCAGTCAACGCTTGCTCATGGCGCAGGCGGAACCAGTCGTCATCGGCGTCGGCTTCGTTGCGGTAGGCCAGGTCGGTGGTGTTGCGGTCGCCGATGTAGAACAGGTAACCGAGCATTTTCACCGCATCGCGCTGCTGCCCTTCGCCAAGCAGGGCGGCCACCGGCACTTCGAGGAACTGCCCCAGCAAGTCGAGCAACGCGGCTTCCATCGCGGTGACGGCATGGATGGTGATGCGCAGGTCGAAGGTTTGCAGGCCGCGCCCGGCAGAGTCCCGCGAGGCGAAGGTGCTGCGCATCTGGTTGAGGATGCGCTGGTAATGGCCGATGGGCTGGCCGATCACCAGGCTGCGGGCGTCTTCCAGGGTTTCGCGGATGCGCTCGCCGCCGGGCACTTCGCCGACGCCGGTGTTGCCCGAACTGTCCTTGAGGATAACGATGTTGCGCGTGAAATACGGACCGTGGGCGCCGCTGAGGTTGAGCAGCATGCTGTCATGGCCGGCGACCGGGATGACTTGGAAATCGCTGACGATAGGCGTGTTCATGGCAGGTTCCTAAATAGGTTCAGAGAGGTTTGCTGATGGCCGCGCCGCTGGGCACGACGCTGGGTGCCGCCAGCGCGGCAGAGGGCGAAGTCTTGGCAAAGAACACCAGGATCGCGGCCAGCACCGAGGTGCCGGCCAGGCCGTAGAGGCCGCCCTGGATCGACCCGGTGGTCTGTTCCAGGAAGCCGAATGTGGTCGGCGCAACAAAGCCGCCCAGGTTGCCGATGGAGTTGATCAGCGCGATCACCGCCGCAGCGATGCGCGCATCCAGGTAGCCCTGGGGAATCGGCCAGAACAGCGACGACGCCGACTTGAAACCGATCGCCGCAAAACAGATCGCTACGAAGGCAAACACCGGCCCGCCGGTGGTGGACATGAACATGCCCGCCGCCGCAATCAACAACGCCGCCGCAACCCACGCCTGCTGGAACTTGAACTTGCCCGACAGCGACGCGAAGGCGTACATGGCGATGATCGAGATCAGCCACGGGATCGAGTTGAAGAAACCGACCTGCACGTCACTCAACTCACCCATCTTCTTGATGATGCTCGGCAGCCAGAACGTCGCGGCGTAGATCGTCAACTGGATGCAGAAGTACAACGCACAGAACAGCATGATCTGGCGGTCCTTGAGCAGCTTGCCGATGGTCGGCTTGACCGTGCTCAGCGCTTCACGGTCGCGTTGTTCCTGGTCGATGGCGTTGACCAGTGCGTCCTGCTCTTCGCGGCTCATCCATTTCGCGTCGTGAGGCTTGGAGTCGAGCCAGAACCACACAAAGAACCCCAGCGCCACCGAGGCCAGGCCTTCGATGCTGAACATCCATTGCCAGCCGTGCAGGCCGAAGCCTTCGATCTGCAACAGCGCCCCCGACAAGGGGCCGGAAATCAGCGAGGCAACCGCCGAGCCACTGAGAAAGATCGCGATGGCCTTGCCGCGCTCAACGCCGGGCAACCAGCGGGTGAAGTAGTAGATCACCCCCGGGAAGAAACCCGCCTCGGCCACACCCAGCAGAAACCGCAGGATGTAGAAGTGGGTTTCGTTCTGGATGAACGCCATCAGCGTGGCGACGATGCCCCAGGTGAACATGATGCGGGTCAGCCAGATCCGTGCGCCGACCTTTTGCAGGAGCATGTTGGAGGGCACTTCGAACAGTGCGTAGCCGATGAAGAACAACCCGGCGCCGAAGCCGTAGGCCGCTGCGCCGATGCCCAGGTCATGCTCCATGTGCGTGCGCACGAAGCCAATGTTGACCCGGTCGATGTAGTTGAGGATGAACATAATCACGAACAGTGGCAGCACGTGGCGCTTCACTTTGCTCACGGCGCGCGCGAGGACGGGATCACTGGTTGAAGCGGCGGATGCATGGCTTGAATGGGTCACAGTTCAAAACTCCCCCTGATTGTTTTTATGCGGGTTTGTGCGTCTTGTTGATAGACATCATACAAGTGCTTTTCTTGAAGCCGCAATCGGGCGCTGTGATTTTTGTTTTTATAAGGCCGTAGGGTTTATTGGTATTTTGGTTATTTTTCAGTGTTTGCTGGGTTTTTTAGGCTGTTTGTTGGGTTTGGATAGGTGTGGATGCCTTGGCGATGTGTTTGAGTCTGTGCCAAGCAAAAGATAGTCATCATACAAGTTGTGTGGGATTTTGAATCTGCCCGGCCTCGTCTGCGGGCAGGGTGTTAAGCTCCCACCAGCCCAGCCCCGTGGACCCGTAACGATGCCCAATGAAAACGGAACGCCTGTCCGTAAACGTTCCAACAACCTCGCCCAAGGCGTGCTCGACGCGCTGACCCAGCGCATCCTGCTCGGGCAATTGCAGCCCGGTGAAAAGCTGCCATCCGAATCCACCATCGTGGCTGAACACGGGGTAAGCCGTACCGTGGTCCGCGAGGCGCTGTCCAAGTTGCAGGCCTCGGGGCTGGTGGAGACACGCCACGGCATCGGCACCTTTGTGCTCGCGCCGCAAGCGCAATCCGGCCTGCGCCTGCATGTGGACACGGTGGCCAGCGTGCGCAGCGTGCTCGAGTTGCGCTTGGGCCTTGAGGTGCAGGCGGTGGCGCTGGCCGCACTGCGCAGGAGTGATGAACAATTGGCGCGCATGCGTGTGGCGCTGAGTGACTACCAGGCTTGCCTGGCCAACAACGACAGTTGCGTGGAAGCAGACAAGCGCTTTCACCAGTTGATCGCCGAAGCCACCGGCAATACCTTCTTCACCGAAATCATGCTGCACCTGGGCAATGCGATGATTCCGCGCACCCAGGTCAAGGGCGCCGAGCGCGGCGGCGCGGACTTCGCCCAATTGGGCCAGTTGGCGCACCTGGAGCATGAGGCAATCTTCAATGCGATCAAGCGCCAGGACCCGGACGCCGCACGCGCCGCGATGGTGCTGCACTTGAGCAACAGTCGCGATCGTTTTTCGGGAGAGTAGGGCAGTTGAACGAACACACTTTATCCATACGCCTGGAGCGCGTGGCGGCGAACGTGCCCGCCGGTGCACGCCTAGCCGATATCGGCTCCGACCACGCTTACCTGCCGGTGGCGTTGTTACGTCGTGGCGCAATCACCGCGGCGGTGGCGGGCGAGGTGGCGGCTACGCCCTTTCACGCGGCGCAGCGCACCGTGCGTGACAACGGCCTGGAACAACAGGTCAGCGTGCGCCTGGCCAAAGGCTTGGCGGCCATCGAGCCGCAAGACGGCATCACCGCGATCAGCCTGTGCGGCATGGGCGGCGAAACCATCCGCGACATTCTCGCCAGCGGCAAGGCGCACCTGAACGGCCGCGAGCGGCTGATCCTGCAACCCAACGGCGGTGAGCAACCGTTACGCCAATGGTTGATGGACAACGGCTACGCCATCCTTCACGAGGAGCTGCTGCACGAGAACCGCTTCTACTACGAAATCATCGTCGCCGAGCGCGGCGAGCCCGTGCGCTACAGCGCCGAGCAACTATACTTCGGCCCGTTGCACTTGCAGGCCCGCAGCCCGGTGTTTTTGGCCAAGTGGCAACGTACGCTGCGCGAGAAACAAAAGACCCTGGCCAGCCTTGAACAGGCGCGCCAGGCGGGGCTTGAGGACAAGTTGCAAGCGCTTGCGCGGCACGTCAGCTGGATCACCGCACTGTTGAAAGGCGAGTGAAAACAAAATGTGGCGAGGCCGCTTGCACCCTCTCCACAAGCACAGCGTTCGCCCTTGACTGACTGGCACCAGGGCCCGCTCCAGATCCGTTGTTTTGTACCAATGGTTACGCCTGTGAGCGGTACTGAGTGCTTTTGCCCCATTTCAGGGCGAGTGACGTGCGCTTTTTGTGTGCCACCCCGCGTAACTCAAGCCTCCCAACCTACGGCCCGTATCTTGCTTGAGCCAATTTAATCAATGACATGGCGTTTTGCCGTTAGTCATTTCAAGGCTTCACCGTGCGGTGCACCGCGTGGGTCGTTTTAGGGAGTGGTCGGACATGCACAGCTTTTTATCACCCGGTATCCGCCTACTCGGCCGTTTTGGTTTCGCGCGCAAGTTCCAGATCCTGTTCTTCCTGTTCATGCTGCCCCTGGCCGGCAGCCTGTGGATGATCGGGCAGGACTACCGCGCCAAATTGACTGTGATCTCCAGCGAGCAGTCCGGCGTGCGCCAACTGCTGGCGATGGACGCGCTGGACGCCCAGTTGACCGCCCAGCGCAACCTGGCCGCACGCTGGAAAGCCGCCGACATCCTGCACGCCCCCACGCCGGCGGCGAAGGCGGCGATGGACAAGGTCGATGCCAACTTCCCGGTGCTGCTGCAAAGCCTGCAAACCCTCGGCGAGGCGCTCAAGGCCCAGCATGCCAGCGCCGATATCCTGACGCGCTTCGAGGCGTTGCAGGCCACGGTCAAGGGTATGGATTCTCAAGCCTTGCGTACCGTGGGCTGGTGGCCGGACGGCTATGATCGCTTCACCGCAGCCCTGACTGCGATGCAAACCCTGCGCGAACAGGTGACCCTGGACACCGGCCTGATCCTCGACCCATGGCTGGAAACCTACCTGCTGATGCAGATTTCCACCCAGCACACCCCCGACCTGATCGAGCGCATCGGACGCATGGCCAGTGTGGGCCAGTCGTCCATCGCGTCTGGCCAGTTCACCCTGCAAAGCCGCCTGCAGATGCGCGACCTGCGCGGCCGTATCGGCGATGCGCGGGATCAGTTGGTCAAGGCCGCCGCCTCGCTCAAGGCCAAGCAATACGCGGGCATCGAGGCGTGGACCGCGCAGTACGACAGCAGCCTGCAAGGCCTGGATAACCAACTCAAGGTCCTCGACGACGGCGTGTTCGGCGGCACCATCAAGCTCGATACCACAGCTTTCGAAAGCAGTGTCGATACCATGCTCGACAGCCTCGGCGCGCTGCGCAACCAGACGCTGAAGTCCCTGGATGCGCGGTTGAGCTATTACCACAACCGCTCGCTGCAGCAGATCATTCCCGTGGCGGCGACGTTCAGCCTACTGGCGTTGGCGGCGCTGTACCTGTTTATGTGCCTGCAAGCCTCGATCCGCCGCAGCGCCAGTGGCATCACCACCCTGGCGGAGTCGCTGCGTGACGGCAACCTGTGTGTGGAAGTGGCGGTGCAAGGGCGTGACGAACTGGCGGCGATCAGCACTGCGCTGAACGTCGCAGTGGTGCAATTGCGCACCAGCCTGCTGGGGGTCAATCACGAGACCCAGCAATTGGGCTCGGCGGTGCTCACCCTCAATTCGCAATCAGGCAGCACCCTCAACGAAGTCGAAGACCAGCAACAACAGATCAGCCAGATTGCCGCCGCCGCGACCCAGTTGGCCGCCACATCCATGGGCGTCGCGCGCAGTTGCGAACAAGCCTCGGGCAGCGCCCAGCAGACCCGGCGCATCGCCGAAGACAGCAGCCGCGACAGCCAGCGCACCACCGCGAGCATCCAGCAGCTCAACCGGCGCCTGACCGACACCGCCAATGCCTTGGAGCAAGTCAGCCAGCAGGGCCAGCAGATTCAATCGGTGGTCGACACCATCCGTGGCATTGCCGAGCAGACCAACCTGCTGGCGCTCAACGCCGCCATCGAAGCCGCCCGCGCCGGCGAACAGGGCCGTGGTTTTGCGGTGGTGGCCGATGAAGTGCGCAGCCTGTCGCAACGTACCCAGGCCTCCACCGCGCAGATCGCCAGCACCGTGGACAGCCTGCGCGCGACGGTGAGCCAGGCGGTCACCCTGATGGGCGCCGCGTGCGAGCAAGCGCTGACCGATGCCGAGTCCGTCACCGGGCTCGGCACGCGCCTGGGCGAGATCGCCGGCGCGGTGCAGAACGTCACCGACACCCTGGCGCAGATCGCCACGGCGGTAGAAGAACAGGCCGCGACGGCGGATGAAGTCAGCGGCAATATCCAGCAGGTGGACCAGGCGGCGGGGCGCTTGCTTGACGGTGCACGGGCGGTCAACCAGGCGGCCGATACCTTGAGCAAGGGCAGCCAGGCGTTGAGTGATAACACTGCACGGTTCCGGCTGAGCTGATCTCTGTTTGTGTCGCGCGCTTGTGTGGGAGGGGGCGGGCCCCTTCCCATCTTTGAGTGCCTTTCAGCATTTCGATGGGAGCGGGCGGCGATCAGTCAAATGCCTCTGCAATAAAGGCTTCCAGCGTTGCCGCTTCGAGGATTTCCATGGAGAAATGCCCGAAGCGCTTGGGCAACCAGATGATGCGTCCGCCGGACGGCGATTGCAGGTTTTCGCGGGCGAGCGGCGTGCCGTTTTCGTCTTCGGGTTGCACTCCAGCGGCGACCAGTTCGTCGTAGGCGATTTCGATGTCCGGCGTGGTGTAGCAATGCCGGTAAATCATCCCTTCGCCGTGGGCGTCCAGCAATGCGCGCAAGTTCCCCGCAATGGGCTGGACCAGCATGAAGCGCTCCTGCCCCAGCAGCACCACGGCATACCGCACGTGCAGGCCGCCGCGTTCCCACACGAACGTCTTGGAGATGCGGGCCTTGAGGATGTGCGCGTAGTAGGCGCAGGCCTCGTCGAGGTTTTCGACCAGTATGTCGACGTGACTGAATTTCAGATCCATGGTGCCTCTCCGTACGAGCCGATCCCCATCGTAACCATGGCGCCCGTCACACTGAAATATATTTCCTGGCACTCCAGGCCAGTGGCGTAGTCTCTTGCTCAGTCATTCACTGTCGCCCAGCGGAGCCACCCTATGATCACCGTCCACCACCTCAACAACTCCCGCTCGCAGCGCATCCTCTGGCTGCTCGAAGAACTCGGCCTGCCGTACCAGATCAAGCGTTACCAGCGCGATCCGAAGACCAACCTTGCACCGCCTGAACTCAAGGCCATCCACCCGCTGGGCAAATCCCCGGTGATCGAGGACGGCGGCCAGGTGCTGATCGAGTCCGCCGCAATCATCGACTACCTGATCCGCCGCCACGGCGCCGGCCGCCTGCAACCGGACCCGGCCAGCGCCGCCTACGACCAGTATGTGCAATGGCTGCACTTCGCCGAAGGCTCGGCGATGTTGCCGTTGATGCTCAACCTCTATGTCGGCCGCCTGGGCGAGGCGGGCGCGCCGTTGCATCCGCGCATCGAATCGGAAGTGGCCAATTACCTGGGGTACCTGAACGACGTGCTGGGGCAGACGCCGTACCTGCTTGGGCATGAGTTGAGCGGCGCGGATATTCAGATGAGCTTTATCGGCGAAGTCGCCGGGGCGCAGGGCAAGTTGGCGGCGTATCCGCACCTGGCGGCGTGGGTGCAGAAATTCCAGGCACGCCCGGCGTATCGCAAGGCAGTGGAGCAAGGTGGCGAGTACGCATTCGCCAAATAACCCCCCCTGATGTACACCAAACGGGCCACTGTAGTGAGCGGGCTTGCCCCGCGCCGGGTGGCGCAGCCGCCCCAAATCCCGGCACCTCGGTCCCCCTGAAATACCGCGGCGCATCGTTTGGGGCGGCTGCGCCACCCAGCGCGGGCAAGCCCGCTCACTACGGGGGCGTCGTGGCAGGGTGGGTTAGCGGACTACTTCGAGCGCGGTGTATTCATTTACGTAATGGGTTTGGCTCGAGGTCGATTCCAGCGTCAGGGCCACGCCCAAATCCTCGATGAACACGCGCGAGGTCTTGTAGTCGCCCTGGTCGCAGGCCAGCTTTATCGCGTCACCGGTCAAGGTTGCAAACACCTGGCGTGCCGGGATGCGCGCACCGACGGTGCAGGTCAATGACGAGTCGATGGCTTTGTCGGTCGGCCGGGCGGGCACATTGACCATGTGCAACTTCGCGCTCAGCGTCTGGCCCTGGGTCCAGCTGGCGGGGATGTGCAGCTCGGCTTCACGGGTTTGCAGCACCCGGCCATCGCCCACGCCGTTCATTTTCGATTTCAGCTGGATCATGTCCGCCTGCGTCAGGCGGTCGACGTTAAAGGTCTTGCCGTAGACCTCGTTCTTCACCAGCAAACCACCCTCGGCCTTGAACGTGACCGAAGTCGGCTGGTCCTGGCTGCCATCGCCTTTGCGGGCGAAATAGGTGTAGCTCAGTGTCTTGAACTTGGGTTGCAGCAGCGGCGAGTCGAGGCGCTGGAGCACGTTGGCCGGCACTTCGACATCGCCAATCTCTGTTTCGGCCTGCGTGCGTGGGTAGTCCACTGGTGCAATGTCCGGCCGCAACTGCGCCAGCAGCCCCGCGTTGACCCCGCCCTGCACCGAACAGCTGATGCGCGATTGCGTGCCTTGCTTGCCTTCCGGCTCAACGATCAGCACGCGCTCCACCTGGCGCAGGCCCGGCGCCTTGCCCGGCTGCGGTTTGATCGACAGCCAGCCGTTGCCGACCTTGAGCTCGCTGCGGGTGTATTCCTTGTCGCCTTTTTGCAGCGAGCCGGGCTGCTCCAGCAACGCGGTGAGGCGTTGTGCGACCTCATCGACACCGCCATCGACAATGAAGCCCCAGTAATAAAACAGGCCCAGCGCGCCAAGGTCGGTGACCTCATCGTTGTACGACAGCAGCTTCAGCCCGCCGATGGCCGGCGCGCTGACCGGAACCTGGTTGGCCTTGTGGTCGGCACGGTTTTTAACCGCGATCCAGGTGAAGTTCTTTTCCTGCTTGAGCGGCGCATAGGCCTGCCAGGCGTCGCGGTGGCTGTTCAGGCTGCTGAAGAAACTCGCATCGCAACGGGTGAAGGCCTTGAGCGTGTCGGTCAGCGCGGCATCGCTGGCGTGGGCAGCAGTGGGGAGCAGCAGGGCACAGGTCAGCAGGGCGAACGGCAACTTCATGGGGCGGGATTTCCTTATCGAAGGGCGGGGAGCAGGGTCGGGCATTATCCAGCAGTTGGGCGACGGGCTCTAGTTGGCGGAGCGGGTCAGGCGCAAACGCCAATTGCCGCCGTGACGGGCTTGGCAGTCTTCTTCGCAGTCGAACTGGACGCAGCGGTTCAGCGGCACGGGCGCGATGTCGGCGGCGTGCAGGGCCGTGGCGGTGAGTTCGCGGATGCGCGTGTCCAGGCCGGTGGCCAGGGCGTGGTCGCGGTGGGCACGGGTGTCGAAGACCCAGGTGATCACCAGGCTGCGCGGGAAGTCGGCGTAGTTGACCGTATGAGTCAGCCACTCGAAGCCCGGGATTTCGGCTTCGGCGGTTTCGCAGGCTTCGGTCAGGCTGGCGACGAGGCTGCGGTCGATGCGCGCGCTGTCGCGTTTTGAGAGGGCCATGGAACGCTCCGGAAAAAGGCAAGGGCCGCAGGTTAGCAGGGGCCGAGCGCAGTTTCAGCCATGGCACTGCCCGACGGTGGGAGGTGCCGAGATTGAGTGAGGCGCCGATGGGGTCGCTTCGGTCAACCTAAAGCTCACGCTATGCCCGTCGATAACCTGTAGGAACCCACCGATCATGGATTGATTGAAATGGTACTTTCCGTCAGCTCGACCTTCATCCCGCCAGCAAACACCCAGCTTAGGCCTTCTGAACACAAGCTCGAGCCCCAGCCGCTGACAGATGCCAACCAGCACACCCTGGCAAATGCCTCGCCCGCAGTCATCTACCATCCCAGTGAAGACACCAGCGCCACGGTGAAACAACTCGAGGTCGTCGACACCTGGATCGGCCGCTCCCAATCCCCGGAGTTCCCTCGATTCGCTCAGATTGCCGCTGGGGCGCATGGAGGGCTGAAAGCCTCTTTCCAGGCATTCCAGGCAACGCTGTCGAACAGCGCTCCCGACCTGGCCAGCAAAAAATATGGTTTCACTGTTGAGGCCGACGGCAACCTCAAGGTACTCGATCCCGCCGCGCAGCTCAGCCGCTCGGACACCCAGCGGCTCACGGATCTGCTAAACAAATCCCTTGGCCTCAAAGCCGCCGCCGTTTCTTATTGGGATGCGTCCATCGATCTGGTTGACGCCGATTCACCGTGGTCGGGCAGCTACATGGGTTACTACAGCCTGACGAAGGAAAACTTCGCCAGCACTATTGATCTGGCGCCCTTGCTGAAAGACACGCGCAGCATGGTTCCCGCAGAGTTCAAGGGCGCGACTTTTTTCACTCAGTTGTCCAATAAAGGCGAACGGGCCACGCGCGAGACGGAAAGCGCGATGCTTGAGCGGCGAGCAGCGCAGCGGTTCTCCTTGATGGTCTGACTTGCGGGTGGGTAGGTGATGGTTTGGGGCGGTTAGTGTTGTTTGCGACGGGCTGCTTTCGACGGGAAGCTGCCGCTCGTGACTGGCCGTTTCTGGCCGATAACTGACTTTTTGGTTGGAAAGGCCGAGCTGGAATGGCTGATAGGCAGCTAGTACGCTTGAGTCCCTCTAATGATAGCCATGGCGTTTTCATCGTACTGATAGTCGCCGTAATTACACTTCAAGATCTGCCCTATCTTGGGTTCAAAGTTAATAGCCATCAATCGTCCTTAGAGCTGGATTGCTGCCAGAACTCATGATGCTACAGCGCCACGCATTCCGCGCGAAGGAGTGCTGGGCATATCCATGCGATGGGTTGCTGCGAAGGTTGCGTGAGCGAGTGACGCCCGATTAGCGCCTCATGAGTGGGTAGTGCTCGATGCGACACGGATGCGGGTGGCCGTCGCCCTTGCAAATCCCATCCAGATACCGGTAGTCAATCTGCACCGACTGGCCTTTTCGAGGCCATTGCCGACGCGGGAGGGTGTTCTGGTAATCGGTGGTTTCCGGGGTGAAGGTGACCGTCGAGCGTTGCTGGGGACATTGCGTGGTGGGGGAGGTCGGGGCGACCTTGAGGATCCGCCCCTGCAGCTGTGGGTAGGGTTGTTTCAAGACGTTGACGATCTGTACGTCCAGCCGGCAAATCTGCCAGCTCGCCGCGTGGACGGGGCTGCACAGGGTGGTGAGCGCAAGGGCCAGCGCTGCGTATGTTTTCATGGGCTAAATGTCCAGATCCTTGGAACAAGCAACCTGGCAAGGCCCTGAACTTCCGTCAGCTTCTGGCTGACTTAGTCCTTGGCGCCGGGTCAGTTGGGGAGTGGTAGCACTATGCCAATTACCCAGCGGCCAATACAAGTCTTATGAATTTGAGAGGGGGCCTATAGAGATATAGGTGTAAGCAATAAGCCAGAATGACTTTAGATATGCAGTCGCATGCTGTGAGCTTTGACTATCGGGCTGAACCAGAACCGCGCCGGCGGTCCGCTTTTGGCCGAAAGCAGCCTTCCCCAATCTGGAAAAAGGGCACGGAATTAATGTCCTGAAAAACAACCCGTCCCTTTTTCAACCCTCCAATTCCGCTTCCAGTCGAATTAGCACCCCGAATGGCAAATGCTCATCCGGAACAAGGCGTCTCACGGTCCAAAAGCTTGGCGGTGAGTAGCACGCCCAATTCACTCAGCTGATGAATGGCCAGCGCAATGTCGCGCTGCTTGCCGTTCAACTCTTCGGAAAGGTCGAGCAGCAGGGTGCTGACCGAGGTGAAGGTTTCGTAGCTATTGGTGATGAGAGCTTCATTGCTTGCGCCGGGAGCGACGCTAAAGAGACCGGTTGAATCGTTAGTCATGGTTAAGTTCCTTGCTTGGGGCCACTACCTCATCGCTACTAAACAATAAGGCGGTAGCTGTACGCAGGTTAGTAGACCGGTGGAACCTAACAAAACCGGCGCGCCCGAGGGCGCCCTGCGCACAGCCACCATCAAGCACAGACAAGGACGTCTGATAGATAATGCTCATGCAGTTGTTAGGTTAAATCGTAGGCTACTAAACCCGATCACCGAGAAGTTCAGCGACCGCGCAACCTTAGATTTCGCCACCCCAGCGCACAAGCCGGCGGATTCTGACGCAGGCGTAGGCAACGGAGCAAGGTGCCAGATGGCTTTGGGATTTATCTTGGGTTGAACTGCGCAGTTGATTGGCGCAACGGCCGAGTTTTTAGGCCATCGCTGTAGGTTACGGCCAGCCCTTTTGTAGCCACTTTCTGAAATTGAATCCCGCCCGCCATTCATCTGCCAGCAGCATACGTGGCGCAATAAACCCGCCCCAATTTGCCAAAGATCTCAATCATGTCGATCCAGATCAGTGATCAGCAGCGGGTTGTTCTGCCGCAGTGCGTTGACGACTTCTTCGCAGGTGCGTCGCTTGGCTTCGATGTCGTCCATTTCACTGCTGGTCAGGCCGACCCGTTGGAGAAATTCGGCCCGGCCGTGCGGGCTGTCGGTGGCTGGTAATTGTGGGTCGGCGACAAAGGCCAGGGCGACAATATCGGTGGGGTAGCCGACGTTGATGGGACTGTTGGCGGGGATTCATTAGTTGGCTTTGAAGCCATTGCCGGAGCCAAATACATAACGCCCGAGGTTTTGCAGCAGGTTGCAGACCCAGATCAACGCGTCGCGTTGTTCGCCGTTGCTTTACAGGCGAAAGGTCAGCTCAAAGCCATAGCCGCTGAACGCTTTACCGAGGGCTTCTTCGTCGTAGTAGAGGGACGTGAAGCCGTAGGTGCAGAAGTGGAAATATGTGGCTCCTGCGGCATTGCTCGAGTAGGCGCTGATGCCGTCGATGGGGTTGGGGCCGCCCATAGCGTGTTTTATTGCCGTGCCCAAGTGCCAGGGATCGGTTTCGCCGTATAGCGGCGCCAAGGCGCGGTCGATGGTGTCCCAGCCAGGCGCCGCGTCGCTTTGTAAGGCGCACAGGCTTTGATAATCGCCAATGCCCGGACGCTGCTGCGCATTAGAGGGAGTGACGTTAGAGGTGGGTGCCGGGCGCGGGTTGAATACATCCCGCAGTTTTTTGAAGAAGTTCACGCGCAATCCTTGCAGTAGTTGGACCTTGGGGCTGCCTGTTCACGGGTTGGCGGGACTCAGCCATGTCTCACTCCAACTGAACCGATATACGCCCGCATCGCTTCCAGGGAGCGCTCGACACACTCGACAAGGGCGTGCTCTTTCACGCGTTGGTCGAGGCTATTGCTTGACGACAGCAAGTGGCAGGGCCATCCCGCGATTGTCGGCGGGCCTCGCGCGAGGCCCCGCCTGGACTACCTCAACTTCACCAATACGGCCACAACCACCATCCAAGTGAATGAGATGCCCATCATCGTCAAGTTCATGAGCAGATATCTTTTCAGATAAGGTGGAAAGTTTTTGAAATCGACTGGGTCCAGTTCACCGATGATAAGAGACGCTCTTGGCCACACGATCATCCCGGCGATTTTTGATATTTCCAAGAGTGACCAGATCAGCCCCCTTTTTCCCAAGCTCGTTCCCCAGATGTAAATGTAACGGCTGTTTTTTAAGGCTTTCTTGATGGCCTCCAGGTGGACTCGGCTTAGGTAAAGACTGTGCGCAATACTCGCGATTGCGAGCAGACCCGGCGCGCCGATAAAAAGAATCGCAACCCAAGGGTTCCACGTGTCGATACTCAAGGTTGTGTGGCCTCGTAGATTTTTTCACCTATGTATTCGCCGCCCATACCACCGACGGTGGTTCCCACCCAAGCGCCAGTTCCCACTATCGCGGCGACGCAGGCAATCCCTCCGATACCTCCTGTTGCTACCCCAATAGCCAGGCAGATCGAACCGCTGGCAGAACTTGCTAAAGCGCCACCTGCAACACCGAAGGCAGTAGAGAATGCGAATTTCCCTCCCTCAGTAAGCTTGACCTTCTCGCAGGCCGCACCGGGATCTTTACTGCACACCTGCTCGATTGCCATCAAGGACGACACGCCACCAATCCCAATACCGATGTAACCGCCCGCCTTCATGTACTTGGCCGCCCGGCTAACCGCATCCACATGAGCGGAATACCCCGGAATCTGCCCTGGCCCGCCTGCCTTGTCCCAATGATGCACCAGGCTCTTACTGGAAATACCCAGCGCAGTTTTCAACTTGGGATGATCCCCCAGCGTGGTCTGGCCTCGCATACGCGTGGAGTTAAGCAAATGAGCATCCAACTGGGCGAGCAAGCGCTGGCGTTCGGTGAGGAACTGCGGCGATCTAAGGTGGCCGTGCTGGCGATAGCTTTCCTGATGCAAGCGTTCAATGGCGTTGAGTGTGCCGCGCAGGTTGGTCAGGTGGGTCTCCATCACCACTGAACTGACACCTAGCCACGTTGACGTGTGGCCGATGAAGCTGGCGATTTCGGCGCCGTGGCGGTGCAGGAAGTCGGCCTCTTCCGGTGTCAGGGTATCGAGCGATGAATCGACCTGTTGCGCGGCCTGCATCAGCAGTGCCTCTTGGCGGGTGCAAGCGCTGTTGTCGGGATCGCTCAGTACGATCAATGAGCTGGCTTTAACGTGGCTTCTGCGCGGGTTGAGTGCTTGAAACTTGCGCATCACCGCCGGATCGGGCGTGGGGAAAAGGGTGGCTTCCAGTGCTTCCCGGCTCATGCTTTTGGGCACGATATAGAAGCCAGGTTCCTGACCCTGTGGGCTGTTAACAACAGAGGGTGTCCAATTGCTCGAAGGTGTGTGTGTCGGTTGGTTCGGTGCGGCCGAGGCGCGGGCCTGAGTCACAGGCGCCGCTTCAACGGTTCGTCTGGACACAGGCTGTTCGTAGCCTTTGTTGATATAGGTGGCGGTGTAAATTGAAGGAGTGAATTTGGCTCGGCAGGGGCAACTACTGACACTATCCAACGTGCCGGCCATAAGCCTGCCATGACTGTTCATGTGTGAAATACCGCCGAGTATTTTATAAATGCCCGGATGTTTTCCACAGGTCACTCGGTCCCCCTCACAGGCATGGAGGAGGCCATATATGTTTACTCTTGGGTCACCGTCCAGGACTTTTCCGCCGCAGGTGGTCTTGTCACCCAAGCCAATGAAGTAGCCTTCAGTCATTTATATTTTCCTTTTTATAAAGAGGAGGTCAGTTAGACGGCATGACACAGAGCAACAAGCGGTAAGTCACCCAGCCGAGGGCAATCAGTAAACGCGCACTTATCGCGCAGTTACCCTGATGATCTGGTTTTTTGAAGTACAGTCGGACGCTTCCTGGCTTCATTTAGGAAAAGTCTGGTCGGTAGGTAAGAGCTGACGCTGTACTCGCGCCGGAGGAGATATTTCCCAAAGCGCTGGGCAGATAGGTCTACCATGTCGCCCCCGGCAGCTGTTCCACGCGCTACCGACCTCTCTTTTTCAAGGTATTGCCCATGTCCATCGACCAGATCAGCCTGCCCAAAGGCGTCGGCCCCCACGCCGCTAAGCTCCTCGACTCCATCACCGGCGCTTCGACTCACGAAGAACTCAACCGTGCCGGCGGCAAGGCGGAAGGTTTTGTGTTGGGGCTGGAGTCGACCAAAGCCATCAAAAGCCAGGTCGCCGAGTCGCTGTACGTGGCTTACGATGACGCGGCGAGCCACCGGGCCAGTGAGTTGAAGGGCTGATAGCCCGTGGACGCTTCATATTTCAGGATGAAATGCTCATGTTTAAAGCTGTTGTCGCGTCACTGCTGCTGATTTCCCCTCTCTGCGTTTCGGCCGCTACTTCGGTGGATGTCTCGAAGATTTACGGCAAGATCCAGTTCGTCGACAGCTACCCCGACTACAAGGTCAAGGTCGTGAATCAATACCCTGACCTCAAAGTGCAACAGGTGAGTATTTACCCTGACTCGGTTGGAAAATGGCAGACGGTGAGTTCGTTTCCCGATTACAAGATCCAGATTGTCGATTCGTATCCGGACTTCACCATTCAATATGTGGAGTCCTACCCTGGAGTGAATTGAAGGGCGTGGCGCGACACATGGTTTGAAGGGAATACACATGACATTGACCGTCGACCGCCTGCTCGAATTGGCCATGGCCAACCCCATCAATGCCGAGATCACCGCGCGTTTGCCGACGCTGGGGTTGGATCAGTGTTTGCTCACCGCCGGCTGCTTGTTCCAGGCGGTGTGGAACCATCAGGCGAACCGGCCTGCTGGGCATGGGGTGAAGGACTACGACGTTTTTTACTTTGATACGGACCTTTCCTACGAGGCTGAGGACAAGGTCATACGTGCGGCGCAGCGGTTGTTCGACGACCTGGGCGTGAATGTCGAGGTGAGGAACCAGGCGCGGGTGCATCTTTGGTATGGCCAGCGGTTTGGGCGGCCTTACCCGCAATTGCACACCGCCAGGCAGGGGATTGATCGTTACCTGGTGGCGGGCACGTGCATTGGCTTGGACGTGGCGACGGGCGAGGTGTATGCGCCGTATGGGTTGGAAGATGTGGAGCAGGGGGTGTTGCGGATCAATCCCCATCACCCGGAGCCGCAGTTGTTTGCCCAGAAGGCGCTGAGTTATCAGGCCCGCTGGCCCTGGCTCAAGATCCTGGAACCAAACCCTGCCGACACGGTTTGACGGGATAACGCGGTGTCTGGGGTGGGGCGGCTGCGCCACCCGGCGCGGCGCAAGCGGGTGTTTGAAGGGGGCGTGAACTTTTACCCCTGTGCTGCCCGTCCAAGTTGAAATGCCCAGCCAAGGACCGACCATGACTTTTTTCATCTTCCTGCTCGCCTGCGTCGCCGCCGCCAGTACCGGCCTGCTGTTCAAGCCCGGCGCGTGGTACGAATCCCTCGTCAAGCCAAGCTTCACGCCGCCCAACTGGCTGTTCCCGGTGGCGTGGACGCTGATTTATCTGCTGCTGGCCTGGGCCGGTTATCGCCTCAGCCTGATCCCGGACAGCCAGGTGGTGTTGGCGTTGTGGGCGGCGCAGATTGCGTTGAATACGTTGTGGACGCCGGTGTTCTTCGGCGCGCATCGCATCCTGGCCGGGATGGTGATCCTGGTGGTGTTGTGGCTGACCGTGGCGACGATGGTGGTGCTGGCGGTGCGTCTGGATCTGATCACCGGGTTGATCCTGTTCCCCTACCTGGCGTGGCTGTGTGTGGCGGCGGCGCTGAACTTCTCGATCCTGCGCAGTAACCGCTGATGCCCTATAAACCATGGCCTGCCAGCGAACCCCAACTGGCCGAAATGCGCCGTTTCAACAAGAAGCTCGCGTGGCTGCCGCGCTTCAAGATCCGCAACCGTGTGACGCCGCGCTTGATCCAGGCGCTGTTGCGCGCCGGTCAGGTGTTCAAGCGCTCGCCCGTGGCGCAAACCCGGCTCGCCGGCAACGTCCCCGTGCGTATCCTGCGGCCAGTCGGCAAACCCAAGGGCGTGGTGCTGGATATTCACGGCGGCGGCTGGGTGATCGGCAACGCGCAGATGGACGACGATCTCAACCTGGGCATGGTCAATGCCTGCGACGTCGCGGTGGTGTCGGTGGACTACCGGCTGGCGGTGGACACGCCGGTGGCAGGCTTGATGGACGATTGCCTGGCGGCGGCGCGTTGGTTGCTCAGCGCCGAGGAGTTTGCCGGGTTGCCGGTGGTCGTTGTCGGCGAATCGGCCGGCGGGCATCTGGCGGCAGCGACGTTGCTGGCGCTGAAGCAATCACCAGAGCTGCTCCAGCGGGTGTGCGGCGCGCTGTTGTACTACGGCGTTTACGATTTGAGCGGCACGCCCAGCGTACGCGTGGCGGGGCCGCACACCTTGTTGCTGGACGGGCCGGGCATGGTCGAGGCGCTACGCCTGCTGACGCCGGGGTTGAGCGATGAAGAACGTCGGCAGGCGCCATTGTCACCGCTGTATGGCGACTTCAACGGGTTGCCGCCGGCGTTGATGTGGGTGGGCACGTTGGACCCGCTTAAAGACGACACGCTGTTGATCGCCGAGCGCTGGCCTGGGGCTGAGGCGTACCTGGTGCCGGAGGCGGCGCATGGGTTTATTCATTTTCCGCTGGGGGTGGGAGCGGCGGTGCTGGAGCACAGCCGGGCGTGGATTCTGCAACGGATTCAGGCGGTAAGCGCCGTGGGTGAAGCGTGACAATGCTGATCCAGCCGGTTGATACGCCGGCTATTCCCGAGGTACTGGCCTTTGTGCTGCACGCCCGTGGCGAGCTGTTTCCCAAGCTCAGCGATGCAGGTATGCCGAACGATCTTGCACAGTTCGAGGCGGTTTACGTGCAAGGCAGCGGCCGGTTTCTGATCGCCCGCGCTGGCGACGAAATTGTTGCCGCGATTGGCTACTTGCCCTATGACGGGCGTTTTCCCCAGTTGGATTACCAGGGGCGCCGGACGGTGGAAGTGGTGCGCCTGTTTGTGCTGCCAGCGTTCCGCCGTTCTGGATTGGCGAGGGAGTTGTACCTTGCGCTGGAGGTGCTGGCGCACGCGCAGGGGGTGGAGGTGATGTACCTGCACACCCATCCGTTTCTGCCGGGTGCGATCGAATTTTGGCGGCGGCAGGGGTTTGCGGTGGTGGACGTGGAAGCTGATCCGGTGTGGCAGACCACGCACATGCAGCGGCTGCTGTAGTGGCCTGAAGAAGCACCACTGGACTCCCCGTGTTTAGTTGGAACGCAGCCGCAGTATCTGCGCGCCGTCGAACGGGTCTGTGAGGTAGTGCGCCTGCACCCCGAATGTGTCTTGCAAACGCTGCGGCGTCAGCACTTCCAGCGGCTTGCCCAGCGCCACCAATCGCCCGTGGTCCAGCACCGCCAGGCGATCACAGGTCAGCGCCTGGTTCAGGTCATGCAGGGCAATCAGCGTCGTCACCGGCAGCGCTTGCACGCCTTTCAAGATCGCCAGTTGATGCTGAATATCCAGGTGATTGGTCGGCTCATCCAGCAACAGGATCTGCGGCCGTTGCGCCAGGGCGCGGGCGATGTGCACGCGTTGGCGCTCGCCGCCGGAAAGGCTGCGCCAGGCGCGTTGGGCCAGGTGGGTGGCGTCCACGTCGTGCAGGGCTTGGCGCACGATGGCGTCGTCTGCATCCGACCACGGGCTCAGCGCCGACAGCCACGGCGTGCGGCCCAGGGCCACGGCGTCGAACACGCGGATGGCGTCATCGGTGTCGGCCTGTTGCTCTACCACGGCCAACTGTTGCGCGATGCTGCGGCGCGACAGCTGCCCGAGGCGCTGGCCGCCCAGCAGCACGTCGCCACACGCCGGGGTACGCAACCCGGCGAGCAGCTTGAGCAGGGTGGATTTGCCGGAACCGTTCGGCCCGACGATACCGAGGGTCTCGCCCAGCTCCACGTCCAGGTGAATGTCGCGCAGCAACTCGGCTTCGCGCACCCTGAAGCCCAGGCCACGGCAACTGAGCACGCTCATCGCGCATTCCTCCGGCCGATCAGGATCAGCGCAAACACCGGCGCGCCTACCAGCGCGGTCACCACACCCACCGGGATCACCTGGCCCTTGATCAAGGTGCGCGACAGCACATCCGCCGCAATCAGGAACAACGCCCCCCCCAACGCGCTGGCCGGCAGCAGGCGCGAATGCCCGGTGCCGAGCAGCAGGCGCACGGCATGGGGGATCACCAAGCCGACAAAGCCGATGGAGCCGACAATCGACACCATCACCGCCGTCACCAACGCCGCGCAACCCACCAGCACAAATTGCACGCGGCGCACCGGGATGCCCAGGGACGCCGCCGAATCCGTGCCAAAGGTGAACGCATCCAGCGCCCGGCGATGCCACAGGCACACCGCCAACCCCACCAGCGCCACCGGCACCGCCAGCCACACCGACGGCCAGCGCACGCCGCTGAGGTTGCCCAGCAGCCAGAACATGATGCCGCGCGCCTGTTCGGAGCTGGCGGATTTGGTGATGAGGAATGCGGTGAGTGCGTTGAACAGCTGCGAACCGGCAATGCCGGCGAGGATGATCTGCCCGGTGCCGCTGGACGAGCCGCTGGCCCGCGCCAATAAAATCACCAGCGCAAACGCCGCCATCGCGCCGACAAACGCGCCAGCCGACAATGAAATCAAGCCGCCGCCCACCCCGATCAGCGCCACCAGCACCGCACCTGTCGAGGCGCCGGCGCTGATGCCCAGCA
The DNA here is from genome assembly GCF_020515815.1 of Pseudomonas sp. AF03-9. Taxonomy (NCBI): domain Bacteria; kingdom Pseudomonadati; phylum Pseudomonadota; class Gammaproteobacteria; order Pseudomonadales; family Pseudomonadaceae; genus Pseudomonas; species Pseudomonas sp. AF03-9. The sequence continues at coordinate 507,841 of NZ_JAHPJF010000002.1, forward strand.
GGTACGGGTCGGCCAGCGGGTTGCGCAGCAGCGATTGCAGGATCACCCCGCAGGTCGCCAGCCCGGCACCGCAGGCGGCGGCGACCAGCGCGCGGGTCAGGCGGTAGTTCCACACCACGCCTTCGTCGATGGGGTCGAGCACGTAGCCGGCGCCCCACAGTTTATTGGCCAGCACCTGAAGTACGACCTGCGGCGAGATGGCGATTTCGCCGATGGCCACGCCGGCGAGCACGGCGGCCAGGAGTAGGGCCAGGGCGAGGAGGGCACGAATCATTTCGGCAGGTCGTAGCCGTCGATGGCCGTGGCCAGTTGCTCAAGGCCGTCGAACATGCGGATGCTGGCCTGCAACGCCAGGGCGTCGAGGATGATGATGCGGTTGTTTTTTACTGCATCCATGTTGCGGGTGACCGGGTCGCTGCGCAGGAAGGCGAGTTTCTTTTCATGGTCGTCGGCAGGGTAGCGGCGGCGGTCCATGCGGGCGATGACGAGGAAGGTCGGGTTGGCCTTGGCGATGGTTTCCCAGCCCACGGCGGGCCATTCTTCATCGGACTGCACCACGTTGCGCAGGCCGAGGGTTTGCAGCATGAATTCGGGAATGCCCTTGTGCCCGGCGACATACGGGTCGCTGGCCAGCTCGGCGCTGGAGAACCACACCAGTGCGCTGGCCTGCTTGAGGCCCTTGCTCCGTACGGTGGCGACGGACTTGGCCAGGCGCGCCTTGAGTTCGTCGTTCAGCTGTTGACCGCGGTCCTGCACATCGAAGATCGCCGCCAGTTGGCTGATGCTTTTGTAGATGGTCTCGATGCGGAACGGCTCCAGCCGCGTGCCGTCGGCGCCCACCAGGTTGTCCTTGCCTTCGCAGTCGGAGGGCAGCAGGTAGGTGGGGATCTGCAGTTCGTGGAATTGCTCACGGGTGCCGACCACGCCTTGTGCGCCGACCACCCATTCCAGCTCGGCGGCCACTAACTGCGGGCGCTTGGCGATCACGGCTTCGAAGCTCGGCTCATTGTTGGCCAGGCGTTCGATGCGCTCGTTCTGTGCCTTGAACTGCGGCAGCACACTGTTGAACCACAGTGAGGTGCCGACCACTTTGTCGCCCACGCCCAACGCATAAAGCATCTCGGTGGCGGCCTGGCCGATGGTCACGCTGCGCGCCGGCGCTTGCTGGAAGGTGAGGGTGCTGCCGCAGTTTTCCAGGGTCAGCGGGTAGTCAGTCGGCGCGGCGTGGGCCAGGGCACAAACACTCAGGCCGGTGAGCAGGGCGGTAATGCGTGGCAGCATGGGGCAATCTCCGTTGGGACCGTACAGGGAGCTGGGGCGGTACGGTAGTGGAAATACAGCCATGAACGCTGCCGGTCCGGCAGGCCAGGGATGCCCTTCCCGGACACCCCGCCGGTTGGTGATAACGCTTGGCCGGCAGGTCTCCTGACTGATGCGTCATCGCCACGCTCCGGCCTTCCCGGACAGCGTCCAGTGGCAGTGGGGAGCAGGCTCAGCACCTACAGTTGCGGGGGCAGTTCCGATTGGCGCGGGTGGCCGCGCTTCGGATTCCCTATTAGTCCCGTTGGGGAACCGGCGCGGTATGGTAGTCGATCTTGGACGTGAGGGCGCGTGTCTCTTATGATGCGCGGCCACGGAACCGCCCCATACAAGGAAAATACAGTGAAACGTTTAGTCGCCCTCGCCCTGATCACCCTGCTCGCCGGTTGTGCGACCCAGGGTAAAAGCGAATCGCAGATTTTCGACGAGGCCGCCACTGCCCATGTCATGTCGCTGCCTGCCGGCGCCAACAAGGTGCGTTTGCACAGCGTCAAGATCGCCAGCCATGGTGTGATCGGCGACATGCTGGCGACTGTCCTGGGCGGCGGCGCGAATGCCGGCCAACTCAGGCAAGAACTGCTCAACGCCCAGCGCCTGGGCGACAGTGGGTTCTTGATCATTGGGGCGCGCAGTTCAATCGACGTGGCGGTTGTTGAGAACGCCTGCGAAGGCCTCGGTTTGCAGGGGATGAATATCTACTACGCGGGCAGTGAGGCGCAGCAGGACAAAGTGCGCCACGCGGTTGAACAGGCCCGGGCGCAATTTCACTTCATCAATACCCAGTGACCACCGGTCTGTAGTGAGCGGGCTTGCCCCGCGCCAGGTGGCAAGGGTGTCAGCCCGGCCGGGGGGTTATTTGCGGTCCAGCCACACGGTCTGCGCGTTGCAGAATTCCCGCACGCCGAAGTGTGACAGTTCACGGCCAAAGCCGCTTTTCTTGATCCCGCCAAACGCCACCCGAGGGTCGGACACGCTGAAGGCGTTGACGAAAATCCCGCCGGTTTCCAGGCGGTTGGCTATATCCCGCGCCTTCGCCGCGTCGGTGGTGAAGATGCTCGCGGTCAGGCCGAACTCGCTGTCATTCGCCAGCGCTACCGCGTGGTCGGCGTCGCGGGCGGTGATGATCGAGGCTACCGGGCCGAACAGTTCCTGTTTGAACGAGGTCATCTGGTCGGTGACGCCTGCCAGTACGGTCGGCTCATAGTAGTTGCCGGCACCGGCGGTTTTATGGCCGCCCAGTAGCAGGGTCGCGCCTTCTTCAAGAGTCGCCTGGACCTGGCCGTGCAGCTCGTCGCGCAGGTCGAAGCGGGCCATCGGGCCGATGTACGTGGCGGCGGATGTCGGGTCGCCCATCACCAGGGCACGGCTGGCCGCGAGGAATTTGGCGGTAAAGGCTTCGGCCACGCCGGCTTCGATGATCAGACGCTTGGCAGCGGCGCAGACTTGCCCGCTGTTCTGGAAGCGGCCAATCACGGCGGCTTGCACCGCGGCGTCAAGGTCGGCGTCGTTGAGCACGATGAACGGGTCGGAGCCGCCCAGTTCCAGCACACACTTTTTCAGCGCGGCACCGGCCTGGGAGCCGATGGCCATACCGGCGCGCACGCTGCCGGTGAGGGTGACGGCGGCGATGCGCGGGTCGGCGATGGCTTTGGATACGCCGTCGGTCGTCACGTTGATCACTTCGAACAGGCCTTCAGCAAAGCCGGCTTTTTTGAATGCCTGCTGCATCAGGTAGGCGCTGCCCATCACGTTCGGCGCGTGCTTGAGCACGTAGGTGTTGCCGGCGAGCATTGTCGGCACGGCGCCGCGCAGCACTTGCCAGACCGGGAAGTTCCACGGCATCACCGCGAGGATCGGGCCCAGTGGGCGGTATTCGATATGGGCGCTGCCGTTGTCCACCAGGGTCGGCTCCGGGGCGAGCATGGCCGGGCCCTGGGCGGCGTACCAGTCACTGAGCTGGGCGCATTTTTCGATTTCGGCGCGGGCCTGGGCGATGGGCTTGCCCATTTCCAGGGTGATCATCTGCGCCATCTCTTCAGCTTGTTCCCGCAGGGCGGCGGCCAGGGCAAGCAGCAGCTCGGCGCGCTGGCTGAGCGGCTGGCGGCGCCAGGTGCGGAAGGCAGCGGTGGCACGGTCGAGGGCGGCGTTCAGCTGCGACTCGCTTTCATACGGGTAGCTGCCGACCGTTTCGCCGTTGGCCGGGTTGATCGAGAGGGCGTGGGTAGTCGCGTTCATGGCACCGTCCTGCGCAAGGGATAAGTTGAGTTCAGGTTACGGGGCTGGTTCTTTTCTGGAAACTGAATAATATTGAGCAATACATTCACGATTGGAGAATGACTTGGATCTGGTGCAGCTGGAAATCTTCAAGGCCGTTGCCGAGCAAGGCAGCATCAGCGCCGCCGCGCAGTTGATTCATCGGGTGCCGTCGAACCTGACCACCCGCATCAAGCAATTGGAGCAGGACCTGGGCGTGGAACTGTTCATCCGCGAGAAAAGCCGCCTGCGCTTGTCACCGGCCGGCTGGAATTTCCTCGGTTATGCGCGGCGCATTCTCGATCTGGTGCAGGAGGCCCGCGCCACGGTGGCGGGGGAGGAGCCCCAGGGGGCGTTTGCCCTGGGCTCGCTGGAGAGTACGGCGGCGGTGCGCATCCCAGCGTTGCTCGCGGCGTATAACCAGAAACACACCAAGGTCGAGCTGGACCTGAGCACCGGACCGTCGGGCACCATGATTGAAGGCGTGCTATCGGGGCGCCTGGCGGCGGCGTTTGTCGATGGGCCGGTGTTGCACGCGACCCTCGAAGGCGTGGCGGTGTTTGAGGAGGAAATGGTGGTGATCGCGCCGCTGCATCACGCGCCCATCACCCGGGGCCAGGATGTGAATGGCGAGAATATCTACACGTTCCGCTCGAACTGCTCGTACCGGCATCATTTCGAACGTTGGTTTTCCCAGGACGGTGCGGTGCCGGGGAAGATTTTCGAGATCGAGTCGTATCACGGCATGTTGGCTTGCGTCAGCGCCGGTGCGGGCTTGGCGCTGATGCCGCGCAGCATGTTGGAAAGCATGCCGGGGTTTGCGGCGGTGAGCGTGTGGCCGTTGACGGACAAATTCCGGGTGCTGCACACCTGGCTGATCTGGCGGCGGGGCACGGTGTCGCAGAGCCTCAACAGCTTTGTGAAGCTGCTGCAAGAGCGCGTTCTAGAGCCAACATAGATCAGGTGTGGGAGCTGGCTTGCCTGCGATGCAGGCGACGCGATCGTCCTGCATGACCGAGTAGAGGCCATCGCAGGCAAGCCAGCTGCCACAGTTTGATCGGTGTCAGCCGCCAAATTGCAGGGTGCCCATGGCGAGCTTGGCCATCAGTGCCGTGGCACCCAATTGCACCAGCCACAACGCCAAGCCACCGAGGAACACCCCTAGCGCTACCTGCAACACCAGGCTCTTCTGGCGCTTGGGTTGCGGCGCGCGGGGCACATAGTCATCCAGCTCGTCGCGGTCGGCACGCAGGTCCAGGTCGTCGTTTCTCATAAGGTTCTCACAGCAAAGGGGCGGGCAAGGTTCAGTCTAGGGGCTGGATACGAAAAAGGGGAAGCCAGCGGCTTCCCCTTCTGGGCAACGGCTCCAGGCTTACAGGACCTGGACGATTGCCTTTGTGACTGCGTCGATGTTCGACTGGTTCAACGCCGCCACGCAGATGCGGCCGGTGTCGAGGGCGTAGATGCCGAACTCGGTGCGCAGGCGGGTGACTTGCTCAACGGTCAGGCCGGAGTAGGAGAACATCCCACGCTGGCGGCCGACGAAGCTGAAGTCATGGCCCGGTGCAGCCTTGGCCAGTTCCGACACCATCTGCTCACGCATCCCACGAATGCGCAGGCGCATTTCAGCCAGTTCGGCTTCCCACTGCGCGCGCAGCTCAGGACTGTTCAGCACGGCAGCTACAATCGCGGCGCCGTGGGTTGGCGGGTTGGAGTAGTTGGTGCGGATCACACGCTTGACCTGGGACAGGATGCGCGCGCTTTCTTCCTTGGATTCGCCGACGATGGACAGCGCGCCCACACGTTCGCCGTACAGGGAGAACGACTTGGAGAACGAGCTGGACACAAAGAAGGTCAGACCGGACTCGGCGAACAGGCGCACGGCCGCGGCGTCTTCGTGGATGCCATCGCCAAAGCCCTGGTAGGCCATGTCGAGGAACGGTACGAGGCGCTTGGCCTTGACCACGTCCAGCACGTTCTGCCAGTCGGCCGGGGTCAGGTCGACGCCGGTCGGGTTGTGGCAGCAGGCGTGCAGCACCACGATGGACTGCGGCGGCAGGGCGTTGAGGTCTTCGAGCAGGCCGGCACGGTTCACGTCATGGGTGGCGGCGTCGTAGTAGCGGTAGTTCTGCACCGGGAAACCGGCGGTTTCGAACAGGGCGCGGTGGTTTTCCCAGCTTGGGTCGCTGATGGCGACGACGGCGCCTGGCAGCAGTTGCTTGAGGAAGTCAGCACCGATTTTCAGCGCGCCGGTGCCGCCAACCGCTTGCACGGTGGTGACGCGGCCAGCGTTCAGCAGTGGCGACTCAGCACCAAACAGCAGGGTCTGCACGGCCTTGTCGTAGGCCGCGATGCCGTCGATTGGCAAGTAGCCACGGGCAGCGTGTTGCGCCACGCGAATGGCTTCCGCTTCGGCAACGGCACGCAAGAGTGGAATCTTCCCCTCCTCGTTGCAGTAAACGCCTACGCCAAGGTTGACCTTGGTGGTTCGAGTGTCGGCGTTGAATGCTTCGTTGAGGCCCAGGATAGGATCGCGTGGTGCCATTTCGACAGCGGAGAACAGGCTCATTTTTGCGGCAGCTCTATGGGGGAAGGGAGGGACGTGTCGCGCTCCAGCCGAATGCACTAGAGCGGTGCACAAACGGGGAGCTAGTATAGAGGCCATCACGGCTGAGAGCGACAACCGAAACGGCTTTTCGGCCAAGTTTTTCGGTTTATTTGCCGACCGTTAGTCTTATTGCAACGCAGATCGACAGCGGCATGCAGGACGATTGCCTTGAAACCCGTCACATTCGCCACCACTTCTACGGCTATCATGGTTTTTTCCTGCTGCCCGCTCTGAATATTCGCGGGTGGTGGTCTTTTTCGTTCCCGACGGGTTTACAGTCTGGGGTGACTTCAAGAGGTACGTTATGTCGGATTTCCAACTCGTCACCCGCTTCGAGCCCGCCGGCGATCAACCCGAGGCGATTCGCCAGATGGTCGAAGGCATCGAGGCCGGCCTGGCGCACCAGACGCTGCTCGGGGTGACCGGTTCGGGCAAGACCTTCAGCATCGCCAACGTGATCGCGCAGATCAATCGCCCGACCCTGGTGCTGGCACCGAACAAGACCCTGGCCGCGCAGCTCTACGGCGAGTTCAAGGCGTTCTTCCCGAACAACGCGGTGGAGTACTTCGTTTCCTACTACGACTACTACCAGCCTGAAGCCTACGTGCCGTCGTCGGACACCTTCATCGAGAAAGATGCGTCTATCAACGACCACATCGAACAGATGCGCTTGTCGGCGACCAAGGCGCTGCTGGAGCGCAAGGACGCGATCATCGTCACCACGGTGTCGTGCATCTACGGCCTGGGCAGCCCGGAAAGCTACCTGAAGATGGTGCTGCACATCGACCGGGGCGACAAACTCGACCAGCGTGAAGTGTTGCGCCGACTGACGAGCTTGCAGTACACCCGCAACGACATGGATTTCGCCCGCGCCACCTTCCGTGTGCGCGGCGATGTGATCGACGTGTACCCGGCCGAGTCCGACCTGGAAGCGATCCGCATCGAACTGTTCGACGATGAAGTCGAAAGCCTGTCGGCCTTCGACCCGTTGACCGGCGAAGTGATCCGCAAGTTGCCACGCTTCACCTTCTATCCGAAAAGCCACTACGTTACGCCGCGTGAAACCTTGCTGGACGCCGTTGAGCACATCAAGGTGGAGCTGGCCGAGCGTCTCGACTACCTGCGCGCCAACAACAAGCTGGTGGAAGCCCAGCGCCTGGAGCAACGCACGCGCTTCGACCTGGAGATGATCCTGGAGTTGGGCTACTGCAACGGCATCGAAAACTACTCGCGTTACCTCTCGGGCCGCGATTCTGGCGCGCCGCCGCCGACGCTGTATGACTACCTGCCGGACGATGCGCTGCTGGTGATCGACGAATCCCACGTCAGCGTGCCGCAGGTCGGCGCGATGTATAAGGGCGACCGTTCGCGTAAAGAAACGCTGGTGGAATACGGTTTCCGCCTGCCTTCGGCGCTGGACAACCGGCCGATGCGGTTTGACGAGTGGGAAGCCATCAGCCCGCAGACGATTTTTGTATCGGCGACGCCGGGCAACTACGAGGCTGAGCATGCCGGCCGCGTGATCGAGCAGTTGGTGCGTCCGACCGGCCTGGTCGACCCGGAAATCGAAATCCGCCCGGCGCTGACCCAGGTTGATGACTTGCTCTCGGAAATCCACAAACGCGTCGCGCTGGAAGAGCGGGTGCTGGTCACCACGCTGACCAAGCGCATGTCCGAAGACTTGACCGACTACCTTGCCGACCACGGCGTACGCGTGCGTTACCTGCACTCGGACATCGACACCGTGGAGCGCGTAGAGATCATCCGCGACCTGCGCCTGGGCACCTTTGACGTGCTGGTGGGGATCAACCTGCTGCGTGAAGGTTTGGACATGCCGGAAGTGTCGCTGGTGGCCATCCTCGACGCGGACAAGGAGGGCTTCCTGCGCTCCGAGCGTTCGCTGATCCAGACCATCGGGCGTGCCGCGCGTAACCTCAATGGCCGCGCGATTCTCTATGCCGACCGCATCACCGGCTCCATGGAGCGCGCGATTGGTGAGACCGAGCGCCGTCGCGACAAGCAGATTGCCTTTAACCTAGCCAATGGCATTACGCCCAAGGGCGTGTTCAAGGACGTTGCCGACATTATGGAAGGCGCTGTCGTACCGGGTTCGCGCAGCAAGAAGCGCAAAGGCATGGCCAAGGCGGCCGAGGAAAGCGCCAAGTACGAGAACGAACTGCGCTCGCCGAGCGAGATCACCAAGCGTATTCGCCAGTTGGAAGAGAAAATGTACCAGTTGGCGCGGGATCTGGAGTTTGAAGCGGCGGCGCAGACGCGCGATGAGATTGGCAAGTTGCGCGAGCGGTTGTTGGCGGTTTGATTTTGCGCTGACGGTACTGGCCTCTTCGCGAGCAAGCCCGCTCCCACACTTGACCGTGTTCTAACGTTGAAATGCGGTCAAGTGTGGGAGCGGGCTTGCTCGCGAAAGCGGCACCACGGTCTCAATGACTCTCCCCAGCCTTCAACCCCGCCGGCAACGCCTTGGTCAACAACACCGCGACCATACTGACCCCCAGCGCCAACCCGACAAAGTGAAACGCATCGTTGTAGGCCATGATCTGCGCCTGCTGGTGCGCGATCTCGCTGAGCTTGCCCAGCGCCGCGGTGTCGCTGCCGAACTGCTGCGCCAGTGTTGCCAGGCGCTCCGCCACCTGCGGGTTGGTCGGCACGATCGCCTCGCGCAAATAATCGAAATAGGTCTTGGTGCGCGCATCCAGCAGCGTCGCCAGCAATGCAATGCCGATGGCGCCGCCCAGGTTGCGCAGGATGTTGAACAGGCTCGACGCCGAGCCTGCGTCCTGGGGCAGGATGTAGGCGGTGGCGATCAGCGAGATGGTTACCATGATCAGCGGCTGCCCCAGGGCGCGGATGATCTGGATCTGGTTGAACTGGCTGCCGGCGAAGTCCGGGTTGAGCACCCCCGAGGAAAAACTCGCCAGTCCGAACAGGCCGAATCCTACAGTGCATAGCCATTTGGGCGACACGTACTTCATCAGCTTGGGCACCAGCGGAATCAGAAACAGCTGGGGCACGCCCATCCACATGATCACTTCGCCGATCTGTAAGGCGTTGTAGTTCTGGATCTGCGCCAGGTACAGCGGCAGCAGGTAGATCGAGCCGTACAGGCCGACGCCCATGCCGATGCTGGCAATGCTCGACAGGCCAAAGTTGCGGTTGGCGAGGATGCCCAGGTTGATCAGTGGGTTGGGTTTGGACAGTTGCACGATGACAAAGGTGATCAGGCTGAGCAGGGCGATGCTGCCGAGGCTGACGATCAGGTTCGACTCAAGCCAGTCCTTGCGGTGGCCTTCCTCCAGAAACACCTGCAAGCAGCCGAGGCCCACCGCCAGGGTGGCGATGCCCAGGTAGTCGGTGCTCTTCAGCAGGTCCCAGTTCGAGGCCTTTTTTTCCAGGCCATAGAGCAGCCCGGCGATCATCAGCAGGCCCGGTGGCACGTTGATGTAGAAGATGTATTCCCACCCCCAGTTTTCCGTGAGCCAGCCGCCGATGGTCGGGCCAATGGAGGGCGCGAAGGTGGCTGTCATGGCGAACATGGCCATGCCTTTGGCGCGGTGGTGTTCGGGTAGCTTGATCAGGGTAAGGGTGAACGCCAGCGGGATCAGCGCACCGCCGGTAAAGCCTTGCAGGGCGCGGAACACGATCATGCTTTCCAGGCTCCAGGCCATGGAGCACATCAACGAGGCGATCAGGAACCCCACCGACACCCAGACCGCCAGCCGCCGCGCCGAGAGCAACTGCACCAGCCAGGCGGTGAGGGGGATCATGATGATTTCGGCTACAAGGTAGGACGTGGAAATCCACGAGCCTTCTTCCAGGGTGGCTGACAGCGCGCCCTGGATGTCCTTGAGCGACGAGTTGGTGATCTGGATGTCGAGCACCGCCATGAACGCGCCGAGCATCACGCTCATCACCGCGATCCAGTCGCGCCGGGTCGGTTCGCCGAGCGGGCGCAGCAGTTGATCACCGGCCATCGGGCTGGTCTTTGATGTTCACTTTGACGGTCACGGACATCCCGGGACGGATCTTGCCGTGCAGCGGGTTATCCGTGGCGAAGGTCAGTTTTACCGGGATGCGCTGTACGACTTTGGTGAAGTTGCCCGTGGCATTGTCCGGCGGCAACAGGCTGAACTGCGCGCCGGAGGCGGCGAACAGGCTGTCGACCCGTGCCTCGATGGGCGTGTCGGGGTAGGCGTCGAAGGTCAGCTTGGCCTTTTGCCCGGGCTGCATGTGGCCGATCTGGGTTTCCTTGAAGTTGGCCTGGATCCAGATGTCTTGGTCGGGGACGATCGACAGCAGGTAGGCGCCGGCCTGTACGTACTGGCCGTTGCGTGCGGCGCGCTGGCCCACCAGGCCGCTGATCGGCGCGTGGATCTCGCTGCGGGTGAGGTTGAGTTCGGCCTGGGCCAGGTCAGTCCTGGCGTTGGCGATCAGCGCGTCGAGGCGCTTGATCTCGGCGTTGAGGGCGTTGACCTGCTGGCGCTGGCCCTGCAGGTCGGCCTGGGCCATGGTCACCTGGGAGCGGGCGATGTGGTTGTCGGCGGAGAGGGTGGTCACGCGTTCTTCCGAGACGTAGCCGGGCTTGCGCAGGGTTTGTGCGCGGGACAGGTCGATCTGCGAGCGGCCGAGGCTGGCCTGGCTTGACGCGACTTTGGCCGCGCCGGCGGCGATCAGGCTGGCTTGCTGGGTGAGTTTGCTTTGTGCCTGGGTGCGTTCGGCCTCGCGCATGGCCAGGGCGGCGTTGGCGCGGTCGACGGCGAGGTGGAAGTCGTCGGCTTCGAGCTGTACCAGGAGCTGGCCTTTTTGTACGTGTTCGTTATCGCCGACCTTGACCTCGACGATGCGGGCGCCGAGCTGGCTGGACACGCGGGTGATCTCACCCTGCACATAGGCGTTGTCGGTGCTTTCATAGAAGCGGCCCTTGAAGAACCACTGGGCGAAGAAGCCCAGGCCGATCAGGACTACGAGGCACACGAAGATAAACAGTCGGCGTTTCAGTGGGGCTGGCATGGGCGAGGTGTCTGTAACAAGAGGTAATGGAATATAGCCAGCCAAGCATCTGTCCAATAGCCATGACTGGCCTCCAGACCGAAGCTTGGCCTAAATGCCCTTCTGCTGGAGCCCAAGTGCCGAGGGCTGTTACCATTCGCGCCTTGTTTCAATTCCAGTTTTATCGCCAATTCGAGACCCGCCATGACCACCGTCCGCACGCGCATCGCGCCATCGCCTACTGGGGATCCCCACGTCGGCACTGCCTACATCGCCTTGTTCAACTACTGCTTTGCCAAGCAGCACGGTGGTGAATTCATCCTGCGGATCGAAGACACCGACCAACTGCGCTCGACCCGTGAGTCGGAGCAGCAGATTTTCGATGCCCTGCGCTGGTTGGGCATTACCTGGGCCGAGGGCCCGGACGTCGGTGGTCCCCACGGCCCGTATCGCCAGAGCGAGCGCAGCGATATCTACAAGCAGTACACCCAGCAACTGGTCGACATGGGCCACGCGTTCCCATGCTTCTGCACCGCCGAAGAGCTGGACCAGATGCGTGCCGAGCAACAGGCGCGTGGTGAAACCCCGCGTTACGACGGCCGCGCGCTGCTGCTGTCGAAAGAAGAAGTGGCCCAGCGCCTGGCGGCCGGCGAGCCCCATGTGATCCGCATGAAGGTGCCGAGCGAAGGCGTGTGCGTGGTGCCGGACATGCTGCGCGGTGACGTCGAGATCCCGTGGGATCGCATGGACATGCAAGTGCTGATGAAGACCGACGGCCTGCCGACGTACTTCCTGGCCAACGTGGTCGACGACCACCTGATGGGCATCACCCACGTGCTGCGCGGTGAAGAATGGCTGCCGTCGGCGCCTAAGCTGATCCTGCTCTACGAGTACTTCGGCTGGGAACAACCGCAACTGTGCTACATGCCGCTGTTGCGTAACCCGGACAAGAGCAAGCTGTCCAAGCGCAAGAACCCGACCTCGGTGACGTTCTACGAGCGCATGGGCTTCATGCCGGAAGCGATGCTCAACTACCTGGGCCGCATGGGCTGGTCGATGCCGGACGAGCGCGAGAAGTTCTCGCTGCAGGAAATGGTCGACAATTTTGACCTGTCCCGCGTGTCCTTGGGGGGGCCGATCTTCGACATCGAGAAACTGTCGTGGCTCAACGGCCAATGGTTGCGTGACCTGCCGGTGGAAGAGTTCGCCAGCCGCGTGCAGCAGTGGGCGTTGAACCCCGAGTACATGATGAAGATCGCACCGCTGGTGCAGGGCAGGGTGGAGACGTTCAGCCAGGTCGCACCGTTGGCGAGCTTCTTCTTTGCCGGTGGCGTGAACCCGGATGCCAAGTTGTTCGAATCCAAGAAGCTCTCGGGCGATCAGGTGCGCCAGTTGATGCAGTTGATCCTGTGGAAGCTGGAAAGCCTGCGCCAATGGGAGAAGGACGCGATCACCGCGACGATCCAGGCGGTGGTGGAATCCCTCGAATTGAAATTGCGCGATGCCATGCCGCTGATGTTTGCCGCGATCACCGGGCAGGCCAGTTCGGTATCGGTGCTGGATGCGATGGAAATTCTCGGCCCGGACCTCACGCGTTTCCGTCTGCGCCAAGCCCTTGATTTGCTTGGTGGTGTGTCGAAGAAAGAAAACAAAGAGTGGGAAAAGCTGTTGGGCGCTATCGCTTAATCAGCCTGCTGCAACGGCGAAACCCAGGTTTTCCGGGGTTTCGCCGGTAAGTGATTGTTATCCCGGCAAAAAACTTTGGAAATTGTTGAAAATAAATTTGACACACTTCCAAACCGCCATTAAGATTCGCCCCGTCCTCACCGATGAGGGGCTATAGCTCAGCTGGGAGAGCGCTTGCATGGCATGCAAGAGGTCAACGGTTCGATCCCGTTTAGCTCCACCAATTTACAGGTTCAAGGTCTGGCCACACCGTACTTGAATCGATCAGTTCTCAGCGCTGATCATGCTGTACAGAAGGTTTTGTCCCCTTCGTCTAGTGGCCTAGGACACCGCCCTTTCACGGCGGTAACAGGGGTTCGAGTCCCCTAGGGGACGCCAGTTTCAACAAGCAGTTCGCAAGATCTGCTGCGTCGCGAGACGAAAAATCCGGGGCTATAGCTCAGCTGGGAGAGCGCTTGCATGGCATGCAAGAGGTCAACGGTTCGATCCCGTTTAGCTCCACCAATTTACAGTTCCAAGGTTCCGGCCACACCGTCCTTGGATCGATCAGTCTCAGCCTGATCAGTTGTACAGAAGGTTTGTGTCCCCTTCGTCTAGTGGCCTAGGACACCGCCCTTTCACGGCGGTAACAGGGGTTCGAGTCCCCTAGGGGACGCCACGATTACCCGCTCTGCGGGATTTTTAAGGGTCATTCAATTATTGAATGGCCCTTTTGTTTGTCTGGCGTTTGGCCAATTCTCTTACTCCCTTCCTACTTCCTCTTCAGACCAATGGTCATGTCGGTCGCTTGCCAAATATTATTATGGTAATAATATTCAACCCATGAGACCGGAGGCTTTGATGAGCGATAAAAAAGCACAAACCCGCGAACGCATTTTGCAGGCGGCCAGCGCGGCGTTGATCCAGCGTGGCCCGGCCGAGCCGAGTGTCGGTGAAGTGATGGGGGCGGCGGGGCTCACCGTCGGTGGTTTTTACGCGCACTTCGAAAGCAAGGACGCGCTGATGCTGGAGGCATTCACTCAATTGCTGGCCAAGCGTCGTGCGGCCATTGACGATATGGATGCGCTGTTGACCGGTGAAGAGCGCCGAGGCCTTGTGGCGGCGTTTTACCTGTCGCGCAAACACCGCGATTCCACCGTTCAGGCCTGTCCGATCCCGGCGACCGTCGGCGAAATGAGCCGCCTGCCGGATGAATTCCGCCAGGCGCTGAACGAGCACTGTGAGCTGATGGCTGCCCAATTGGCCGCCAGCCCCGAAGACACCGACAAGGCCCTGGCCGACATGGCGTTGATGATCGGTGGCCTGGCCCTGGCGCGGGCCCTCGGCCCTGGTGAATTGTCTGACCGTGTATTGCGTGCCGCCAAGTCGGCCGTGCGCTAGAAGAGGGTTCTAAGGATGGGCACGCTGACCTGGATTCGTCGCTTCAACGGCACCCTGGGGCATCTGGCGCCGCAAACCGTGGCCAACCAGATGCGACGTGCGTTCATGACGCCGCGCGAGCTGCCGCCACGCGACTGGGAGTTGCCGTTGCTGGCGCAATCAGAGCGCCTCACCCTGCGTTTCGGCCTGTCGGCGTTGCGCTGGGGCCAAGGGCCCGCCGTGCTGTTGATGCATGGCTGGGAAGGGCGCCCCACGCAGTTCGCCAGCCTGATCAGCGCATTGGTGAATGACGGTTATTCCGTGATTGCCCTCGACGGCCCCGCCCACGGGCGTTCGCCCGGGCGTGAAGCCCATGTGCTGCTGTTCGCCCGCGCGATGTTGGAGGCGGCGGCCGAGTTGCCGCCGCTGCACGCCGTGATTGGTCACTCCATGGGCGGCGCCAGCGCGATGCTGGCGGTGCAACTGGGGCTGCGTACCGAAGCGCTGGTAAGCATTGCCGCGCCGTCGCGATTCCTTGATGTGCTTCGAGGGTTCACCCAGATGGTCGGTCTGCCGGCGCGGGCCCGTTCGGCGTTTATTCAGGAGGTCGAACACACCTTCGGCATGCCGTTGAAGCATCTGGATGTGGCCCACTACCAAATGAACATCCCCGGCCTGATCGTGCATGCCGAAGACGACACCTTCGTCCCCGTCAAAGCCTCCCAGGCGATCCACGAAGCCTGGTTCGACAGCCGCCTGTTGCGTCTGGAGCAGGGCGGCCATCAGAAAGTCCTGGCCGACCCCCGGGTGACCGATGCGGTGCTGGCGCTGTTGGCCGGCCGCCGTCTACAGGCGCGGCAAACCGCCTGATACACTGCCCGGCCGAGATCAATCGACTGGAGCAAGGCATGGGCTGGGATCTGGCAACGCCGTTTATCATCGACCTGCAGGTCGGCGCCGAAGACATCGACGGCCTGGGCCACGCCAACAATGCCGTTTACGTGTCCTGGCTGGAACGCTGCGCCTGGCGCCATTCCCAGCGCCTGGGCCTGGACCTCACCGAATACCGCAGGCTGGATCGCGCCATGGCGGTGGTGCGCCACGAGATCGATTACCTCGCCGCCGGCTACGAAGGCGACGAACTGCAACTGGCCACCTGGATCGTCGACTGGGACCAGCGCCTGAAAATGACCCGCCGCTTCCAATTGGTCCGCCCCCGCGACGGCGCGACCCTGCTGAGGGCGCACACCACCTTTGTCTGCATCGAGCTGTCCAGCGGCAAGCCCAAGCGTATGCCCGCCGAGTTTCTTGACGGTTATGGCCCCGCCCTGACAGGGGGTTAACGGTTGCCGCAGGAAACCCAGTAAACTGCGCCACGATTTTTGTTGAGTGTTTTCCATGCAAATTGCTTTGGCGCCCATGGAGGGGTTGGTCGACAACATCCTGCGGGACGTGTTGACCCGCGTGGGTGGGATCGATTGGTGCGTGACCGAATTCATCCGCGTCAACGACCGCCTGCTCACCCCGGCGTATTTCCACAAACTTGCTCCCGAACTGCTGCACGGTGCCCACACCGCGGCGGGCGTGCCGCTGCGCGTGCAGTTGCTTGGTTCCGACCCGGTGTGCCTGGCGGAAAACGCCGCGCTCGCTGCCGAGTTGGGCTCCGAGGTGATCGACCTGAACTTCGGTTGCCCGGCCAAGACGGTCAACAAGTCCCGTGGCGGCGCGGTGTTGCTCAAGGAGCCGGAGCTGCTCAACCAGATCGTCGAGCACGTACGCCGCGCCGTTCCCGCGCACATCCCGGTTACCGCGAAGATGCGCCTGGGTTTCGACAGCCCGGATGGCGCCCTGGTCTGCGCCACGGCCCTGGCCGAAGGCGGCGCCGCGCATATCGTGGTGCATGCGCGGACCAAGACCGACGGCTACAAGCCGCCGGCGCACTGGGAGTGGATTCCGCGCGTGCAGGATGTGGTCAAGGTGCCGGTGTTTGCCAACGGCGACATCTGGAGCGTTGAAGACTGGAAGCGTTGCCGCGAAGTCAGCGGCGCCGAAGACATCATGCTCGGCCGTGGCCTGGTGGCGCGGCCCGACCTGGCGCGGCAGATTGCAGCAGCGCGGGCCGGTGAAGAAGTCGTGGAGATGACCTGGGCGCAGATGCAGCCCATGCTCCAGGAGTTCTGGACCCAATCGGTGGCGCAGCTGACCGAGCGCCAGGCGCCGGGCCGTTTGAAACAATGGCTGGCAATGTTGACGCGCAACTACCCTGAAGCGGTTGAACTGTTCACCGCGATGCGCCGAGAGACCGATCTAGAGCAGGTCAGCCGGCTGTTGGGCATGCCCCATCCGGCGGCGGCATAACGCGAAGAGATCTGCAGCAAGGGCGCCATCGGCGCCCTTTTCTTATTGTGAAACGTGATCACCGGAACCGGGCAAGGCAAAATCCCACGAACTTCTGGGCATATCTCATAGGAATCTTCGCCCATGAACGCTTCGAACTTGAAATCCCCTACCTTTGCCTTCACTGCCCCGTCTACGCTCTCTGCATCAAAGGCCATAAAGTCTGTCGTGAACGCCTTCGACGTCGGCGAGCGGCGCTTTGGTGAGCACTTTGACGTAAGCACCCATGCTGCCGTCATCAAAATGATGATGGCGACGCTTGGCCCCACGCCTGCCGATATGTTCAATCAAGTGACGCCTACCGCAAACGGCTACGACGTGATGATGAAGGATGAGTTCAACGCTCGCATCACGCACGAAGAGCTGCAGCTAGTCGCGCAGGTGTCCAAATTCAGTGGCAATGATGCGCAAGCCCTCAGCGCCGCCAACTTTGCGTTGACGGTGTTTGTAAAGCGCAGGCAGCAGATCGGTGGCTACGCCAATTTTCACGCGGCGCTGACAAAGTCACTCCAGGGCGAAACCACTCTGCGGTGCTTGCAGGGTATGGGGGTGTATGGGCTTTCCCAGTATGTGCCGCCGAGCAGGATGGTTGGCGAAGGCGTAGTGGCGGTGATGGAGACCCATAATTTTGGCAGTGCGCTGGTAGTGGACGGGCTTGGGCACGCTAACGGCAAACCGCGTCAGGTAGGCAGTCGCTATGGTTACAGGCTGTTCGCCGACAAGCCTCGGGGAGGCGCACCCACACCGAAGGTGTTTGCGGGCCGAAGACCCCTGGATATTTGGGGGGGGTTCTACCAAGGGACACCGGGGAACTGCGTGACGGTGTCGGCAATCAAGGCGGCTATGATGAGGTTCGGGCAGTGCCCCGCGGATATTTTTCGGGAGGTCACTGCCACTGCCGAAGGTTATGCAGTCGTTATGCGCGATGGTTTCAGGCTGACGCTGACCCATGAGCAATTGCGCAAGGCGAGAGCCGCTTCCGGCTTTCGCGGCGACGACTGTGCAATGCTGGAGGATGCCTATTTCCTGTTCGCCGTGAGCGCCAGGCGCGCGCAGTTGGAAAACAACGACTTTCGTGGCGGGCAGAGTTTCGACGTTGCCATCGATACCCTCAATGACGGTGAATACCCCGGGCAGGCGCTGCGTCGGTTGGGGTTGTACGCCTATATCCGCGAAAGCGATGTGAACGAGTTGATTGCCGGCGCTATCGGCACCCTGTCTGACGGTGGTCACTCGATGACGGTGATTGGCGGCGTGCTCGATTATTATGGGGGCCGGCACACTCTGCAGACGTCGCAATGGAAGGGGACTTATTTGCGGGCGCTGAAGTTGGTGTGACAGCTATTCCAGCAAGCGCCTGAACGCCTCAATCGGCAACGGCCGACTGTGCAGATACCCCTGAAACACATGGCACCCCAACCGTTGCAGGAACGCCAACTGCTCCAGGGTTTCCACGCCCTCGGCAATCACTTCCAGGTTCAGGCTGCGAGCCATGGCCACGATGGCGCGGATGATTTCCGCGTCGTTCGGGTCGTGAGTCGCATCGCGCACAAACGACTGGTCGATCTTCAGTGCGTCCACCGGCAGGCGCTTGAGGTAGGTCAGCGATGAATAGCCGGTGCCGAAATCATCCATCGCGAAGCTCACGCCGAGCTTTTTCAGGCGGCGCATCTTGGCCACGGTGTCGTCCAGGTTCTGGATCACGATGCCTTCGGTAATCTCCAGTTTCAGCAGGCTGTAGGGCAGGTCGTGCTGATCGAGGCTGTGCACCACGCGTTCAACGAAGTCGTTCTGGCGAAACTGCCGGGGGCTGATATTCACGCACAGGCTGAAGCGCAACGGGTCCACCAGGCCGTCAGAGATCAATTGCTGAAATGCACCGCAGGCTTCATCGAGAATCCAGGTGCCGACTTCCAGGATCAGCCCGCTGTCCTCCAGCACCTTGATGAACTCGGCAGGGGACTGCGCGCCCAGTTGCGGGTGCTGCCAGCGCACCAGGGCTTCGGCGCCGATGATGTGGTTGCCGCGTGCATCGACCTGGGGTTGGTAGTGCACGCTGAATTCGCCGCGTGACAGGGCCAGGCGCAGGTCGGTTTCCATGCGCAGGCGTTCGCTGGCGGTTCTTTGCATGCTGTTGTGGAACATCTGCGTGGTGTTGCGCCCCGAATCCTTGGCGCGGTACAGGGCGATGTCGGCGCGCTTGAGCAGGTCGGCCGGCGTCGAGCCATGGTCGGGGATCAACGCTACGCCAATGCTCGGGGTGACCTGCAGGCGGTGGCCGTCGAGGAACATCGGCTCCGAGAGCAATTCACGCAGGGTGTCGGCCAATTCCTGCACCTGGGTACTGACCTGCGAACGCGTGCCGTCGAGGCCGCTGAGCAGTACCACAAACTCATCGCCGCCCAGGCGGGCCACGGTGTCTTCCATGCGCACGCTGGCTTCCAGGCGGGCGGTGACGATTTTCAGCACAGTGTCGCCGACCGGGTGGCCAAGGGAATCGTTGATGTGCTTGAAGTGGTCCAGGTCCAGGAACAGCAGCGCGCCTCGCAGGTTGTGGCGCTTGAGCAGGGCGATCTGCTGGCTCAGGCGGTCCATCAGTAGGGCGCGGTTGGGCAGGTTGGTCAGCGGGTCATGGTAGGCCAGGTGGCGGATCTGCGCCTGGGCATTCTTCAACAGGCTCACATCGCGGGCGGTCAGCAGCAGGCACGGCGTTTCATTCAGGGTGATCGGCTCGACCGAAACTTCCACCGCCAACACATCGCCGCGCTTGTTGTGCCAAAGCATCTCCAGGTGGTGGATGCGCCCCTTGATCTGCAATTCAGCCAGCAGCGCCGAGCGTTGGTTTTCATCAGCCCAGATGCCGATTTGATACAGCGTGAGCCCGATGGCTTCTTCCGCGCGGTAACCCGTGAGGCGGCAAAAACCATCGTTGACCTCGACATACCGACCGGTGTCGCGCTCGGTAATGGAAATGGCGTCGGGGCTGGAATGGAACGCCTTGGCGAACTTCTCTTCGCTGGCCTTGAGCGCGGCTTCCGAGCGTTGCTGCTGGGTGATGTCGCGCAAGGTGGTGACGATGCACGGTTGGTCGCCGACCTTGATCAGCCGGCTGGCGATCACGCAGGTCAGGCTTCGCCCATCCTTGTGGCGAGCGATGATGGCCACATTGTTCAATGACTGTTCGCGAATCACCCGCTCGATGCGTTGCAGGCGCTTGCTGGAGTCGTCCCACAGGCCGATCTGCTCGGCACTTTTGTCGAGCACTTCGGCCGCGCTCCAGCCAAAGGTCTGGGTAAACGCGGGGTTGATTTCGATAAATACGCCGCTGTCCAGGCCGGTGACGCAGATCGGATCGGGGCTGGCCTGGAACAGGCTGGCGAATTTCTCTTCGGAGGCGCTCAGGCGTTGCTCGCGTTCGACCTGGTCGGTGATGTCCAGCAGGGTGCCGGCCATGCGCAATGGCGCGCCCTTTTCGTCGCGGTAGAGGCGCGCGCGGCTTTCAAGGTAGCGCGAACTGCCGTCCTCCATGGGCACGCGGTAGGTCAGTTGGTAGTTGCCGGCCGGGCCTTCGCGCAGGGTGCGATAGGCATTGCGCATGTTGTCGCGTTCTTCATCGGGCATGCCTTCGAAAAACGCGTCGAAGGACTCGTGGAACGGCTCGGGTGGCAGGCCGTGCAGTTGCGCGGCGCGAGCCGAGCCGTAGAGCATGCCGGTGGGAATGTGCCAGTCCCAGGTGCCCAGTTGCGCGGAATTGAGCGCCAGGTCGAGGCGTTCCTGGCTGTCCTTGAGCGCCTGATCGGCGTTTTTGCGTTCGGTGGTGTCAAGAAAGGTGCTGATCAGATAAGCCTCACCCTCCAGTTCGACCTTTTGCGCGCTGAGGGTGCCATCGTGGATCTGGCCGTTGCTGGCGCAAAACTGCACCTCCATGGTGATCGGCTCGCCCTTGCGCTGAGTAGCCTTGACCAGCTGCGCGCGCTGCTCGGGGTGGCGCCACAGGCCCAGGTCCAGGGTGGTGCGGCCGATGGCATCGGCGACCGGCCAGCCGAAATGGATCTCGAAATACTGGTTGGCTTCACTGATCAGGCCGTCGGCCTGGCGGGTCAGCAGCACCATGTTCGGGCATAGGTGAAACAGCGTGGCGAAGCGCTTTTCGGAGTGGCCGAGGGCGGTTTCCCGTTCACGCTGCTGGGTGATCTCACGGATCACCCCGATCATCCGACGCCGCCCGGTCTTGTCCGGCGCCAGGCTGCCGTTGATTTCCAGCCAGTGATAGCTGCCGTCGGGCCACTGGATACGGTGGCGCATCGCCTGCTCGAACGGTTCGCCGGCCAGCACCGCATGAAAGGCCCGCACGACCTTGGCGCGGTCGGCCGGGGCGAGCAGGTCGAGGTAATCCAGGTCTTTGGGCAGTGGCGCGCGCGGGTCGAAGCCGAACAGCGCCTGGGTCCCCCGTGACCAACTGATCCTGCCGGTGTCGATTTCCCAGCACCATGCCCCCAGCCGGGCACCGTTGAGGGCTGCCAGCAATTGCGGGGCGCTGTCCCAGCTCTGTTCCGCCTCTTGGGGGTCCAGAGCGTAAATGCGGGGCAGGGGTGGCACGGAATCGACGGGATTGCGCATTATCAAAGGGCCTTGGCTCAATGGGCGTAAGGCGCGGTTTCACGTAAACCTGAGGCCGCACGGCTTCATGCCGGTATTCCTGGCAGATCGACCTGTGCATCCAATAGGCTCATGAAAGCCCGCGCTGCGTTCGACAACGTCCTTTCGGTGTGCACGATATAGCCTAGCTGGCGACTGAGTTGTATGCCCGGTAAAGCGATGCTCGCCACCTGATCATCCAGCATGGTGCGCGGCAAGACGCTCCAGGCCAGGCCGATGGACACCATCATCTTGATAGTTTCCAGGTAGTTAGTACTCATCGCGATGTTTGGCGTCAGGCCCTGGGCTTCGAACAAGCGCCTGACGATATGGTGTGTAAAGGTGTTGCCGCCGGGAAAAACCGCCGGATGACCGGCAATATCGGTCAGGCTGACGTGGCCGTTGCTGGTCAGGCTGTGCTCCGGCGCCACGACAAAATCCAGCGGGTCATCCCAGACCGGGGTCGCACGCACCAGGTGATGGGGGTCGGGCGCGAGGGTGATCACCGCCACCTCGGCGCGGCCGTGGAGGATTTCCTCGTAGGCCACTTCCGAATCGAGGAACTGAATATCCAGCGCCACGTTCGGGTATTTGCGGGTAAAGGTGCGCAACACGGGCGGCAGGCGGTGCAGGCCGATGTGGTGACTGGTGGCCAGGGTCAGGCGCCCGCTGACTTCACCGGTCAGGTTGGTGAGGGCGCGACGGGTGTCGTCCAGCACGTTGAGAATCTGATAAGCCCGTGGCAATAGGGCCCGCCCGGCCTCGGTCAAGCCGACTTCGCGGCCCAGGCGGTCGAACAGGCGCACCTTCAATTGTTGCTCCAGGCCGGCAATGCGTTTGCTGATGGCCGGCTGGGTCAGGTGCAGGCGCTCACCGGCGCCGGAGAAGCTTCCGGTCTCGGCGATGGCAATAAAGGCATTGAGGTTGGCCAGGTCCATGGTTGTATTCCAGTTGGTAATCCAAAGCATAAAAAATATGAATTTGAGTTATTTAATGTAGCGCCATACCATCAGCCTCACAAGCCAAAGGGTTATTGAAATGCCCAGGGCATAGAAAGACCGATGATGAGGACCGACTGATGGCCGGCAAAACGCTTTACGACAAACTTTGGGATTCCCATGAAGTGAAACGGCGCGACGATGGCTCGTCGCTGATCTATATCGACCGTCACATCATCCATGAAGTGACCTCGCCACAAGCGTTCGAAGGCCTGCGGCTGGCAGGGCGCAAGCCTTGGCGCGTCGACTCCATCATCGCCACCCCGGACCACAACGTACCGACCACCCCGGAACGCAAGGGCGGCATCGACGCGATCGTCGACACCGTGTCGCGTCTGCAGGTGCAAACCCTCGATGACTACTGCGACGAATATGGCATCACCGAATTCAAGATGAATGACGTGCGTCAAGGGATCGTCCACGTGATCGGCCCGGAGCAGGGTGCAACCTTGCCGGGTATGACTGTGGTATGCGGCGACTCCCACACCTCCACCCACGGTGCCTTCGGTGCCTTGGCCCACGGCATCGGCACGTCCGAAGTGGAGCATGTGTTCGCGACCCAGTGCCTGGTCGCCAAAAAGATGAAGAACATGCTGGTGCGCGTCGAAGGCCAATTGCCGTTCGGCGTGACCGCCAAGGACATCGTCCTCGCCGTGATCGGCAAGATCGGCACCGCCGGCGGTAACGGGCATGCCATCGAGTTCGCCGGCAGCGCGATTCGCGACTTGTCCATCGAAGGCCGCATGACTATTTGCAACATGTCCATCGAAGCCGGTGCCCGTGTGGGCATGGTGGCGGCGGACGAAAAGACCGTTGAATACGTCAAGGGCCGCCCATTCGCACCGACCGGCGCAGACTGGGACGCTGCCGTCGAAGCCTGGAAAGACCTGGTCTCCGACGCCGACGCGGTGTTCGACACCGTGGTCGAACTCGATGCAGCACAGATCAAGCCGCAAGTCAGCTGGGGCACCTCGCCGGAAATGGTCCTGGCCGTCGACCAGAACGTGCCGGACCCGGCCAAGGAAGCCGATCTGGTCAAGCGCGGTTCCATCGCGCGTGCCCTGAAGTACATGGGCTTGCAGGCCAACCAGGCGATCACCGACATCCAGTTGGACCGCGTGTTCATCGGCTCCTGCACCAACTCGCGGATCGAAGACCTGCGCGCTGCGGCGGTGATTGCCAAGGGCCGCAAAGTCGCCTCGACCATCAAGCAAGCCATCGTGGTGCCGGGTTCGGGCCTGGTAAAGGCACAAGCCGAAGCCGAAGGCCTGGACAAGATCTTCCTCGAAGCCGGTTTTGAGTGGCGCGAGCCGGGCTGCTCGATGTGCCTGGCGATGAACCCGGACCGCCTGGAGTCGGGCGAGCATTGCGCGTCCACCTCCAACCGTAACTTCGAAGGGCGCCAGGGCGCCGGTGGGCGTACCCACCTGGTCAGCCCGGCCATGGCTGCTGCGGCGGCCGTCAACGGTCGTTTCATCGACGTTCGCGAATTGATCTGAGGAATACCCGATGCGTGCTTTTACCCAACACACCGGCCTTGTCGCCCCTTTGGATCGCGCCAACGTCGACACCGACCAGATCATCCCCAAACAGTTCTTGAAGTCGATCAAGCGCACCGGTTTCGGCCCGAACCTGTTCGACGAGTGGCGCTACCTGGATGTGGGGTACGCCTACCAGGACAACTCCAAGCGCCCGCTGAACAAGGACTTCGTACTCAACGCCGAACGTTACCAGGGGGCCAGCGTGTTGCTCGCCCGCGAGAACTTCGGTTGCGGCTCCAGCCGTGAACACGCGCCGTGGGCCCTGGAAGAATATGGCTTTCGCAGCATCATTGCGCCGAGCTATGCCGACATCTTCTTCAACAACAGCTTCAAGAACGGCTTGCTGCCGATCATCTTGAGCGACGCAGAAGTCGACGAGTTGTTCAAGCAGGTGGAAGCCGAAGAGGGCTACCAGCTGACCGTCGACCTGGCCGCGCAAACCGTGACCCGTCCGGATGGCAAGGTGTATCACTTTGAGGTCGATGCGTTCCGCAAGCACTGCCTGATCAACGGCCTGGACGATATTGGCCTGACCTTGCAGGACGGCGATGCAATTGCCGCCTTTGAAGCCAAGCACCGGGCCAGCCAGCCTTGGTTGTTTCGCGATGCCTGATTTGATGTAAGCAGGACTGGCCCTTTCGCGAGCAAGCCCGCTCCCACATTCGACCGAGTTCCTTCAGTTGAAATGCGGCCAAATGTGGGAGCGGGCTTGCTCGCGAAGACGGCAGCACAAACACCATAAGTCCCAAGGAAACCCTCATGACCAGCACCGCCCACACCCAAGTCGTGCAAAAACAATTCGGCGAACAAGCCTCGGCCTACCTGAGCAGTGCCGTGCACGCCCAGGGCACCGAATTCGCGCTGCTCCAGGCCGAACTGGCCGGGCAGGGCGCCGCACGACTGCTGGATCTGGGCTGCGGTGCCGGTCATGTGAGCTTTCACGTCGCCCCTCTGGTTAAAGAGGTGGTGGCCTACGACCTTTCCCAGCAGATGCTCGATGTCGTCGCGGGCGCTGCAAACGATCGGGGCCTGGACAATATCCGCACCGTCCATGGCGCCGCCGAGCGCCTGCCGTTCGCCGATGGCGAGTTCGACTTCGTGTTCAGCCGCTACTCGGCGCACCACTGGAGCGACGTCGGCCTGGCCCTGCGCGAAGTGCGCCGGGTGCTCAAGCCGGGCGGGGTAGTGGCGTTTGTCGATGTCTTGTCACCGGGCAGCCCGCTGTTGGACACTTACCTGCAAACCGTCGAAGTGCTGCGCGACACCAGCCACGTACGCGATTACTCCGCCGCCGAATGGATGCAGCAGCTCAGCGAGTCCGGCCTGCATGTGCGTAACAGCAGCCGCCAGCGCCTGCGCCTGGAATACACCTCGTGGGTCGAGCGCATGCGCACGCCCGAGGTGCTGCGCGCTGCCATCCTTGAGCTGCAACGGGCGATGGGCCAGGAAGTGCGCGATTACTTCGAGATTCAAGCCGACGGCACCTTCAGCACCGACGTGCTGGTGGTGTTTGCCGAGCGCTGAGCAATTTTTCCCGACCTGCCCGCGGGCGGGTCGCTTGATGAAATGAGGAACCCATGAGCAAGCAGATTCTGATTCTCCCTGGCGACGGTATTGGTCCGGAAATCATGGCCGAAGCGGTCAAGGTGCTGGAGCTCGCCAACAGCAAGTACAGCCTGGGCTTTGAACTGAGCCACGACGTGATCGGCGGCGCCGCCATCGACAAGCATGGCGTGCCACTGGCCGACGAAACCCTGGACCGCGCCCGCGCGGCCGACGCCGTGCTGCTCGGCGCCGTGGGTGGCCCGAAGTGGGACAAGATCGAACGTGACATCCGCCCTGAGCGCGGCTTGCTGAAAATCCGTGCGCAACTGGGCCTGTTCGGCAACCTGCGCCCGGCGATCCTCTACCCGCAGCTGGCTGATGCGTCGAGCCTCAAGCCGGAAGTGGTCGCGGGCCTGGACATCCTCATCGTGCGTGAGCTGACCGGCGGTATCTACTTCGGCTCGCCACGTGGCGTGCGCGAGCTGGAAAACGGCGAACGCCAGGCCTACGACACCCTGCCGTACAGCGAGAGCGAAATCCGCCGTATCGCCCGTGTCGGTTTCGACATGGCCCGTGTGCGTGGCAAGAAAGTCTGCTCGGTCGACAAGGCCAACGTGCTGGCCTCCAGCCAACTGTGGCGCGAAATCGTCGAAGAAGTGGCCAAGGACTACCCGGATGTCGAGCTGAGCCACATGTACGTCGATAACGCCGCCATGCAGTTGGTGCGTGCGCCCAAGCAGTTCGACGTGATCGTTACCGACAACCTGTTCGGCGACATCCTGTCCGACCAGGCGTCGATGCTCACCGGCTCCATCGGCATGCTGCCGTCGGCGTCCCTGGACACCAACAACAAGGGCATGTACGAGCCTTGCCACGGCTCGGCGCCGGACATCGCGGGCCAGGGCATTGCCAACCCGCTGGCGACTATCTTGTCGGTGTCGATGATGCTGCGTTACAGCTTCAACCTGAGCGAAGCGGCGGATGCCATCGAGAAGGCCGTGAGCCTGGTGCTGGATCAGGGTTTGCGCACCGGCGACATCTGGTCGCAGGGTTGCACCAAGGTTGGGACGCAAGAAATGGGCGACGCAGTAGTCGCCGCGCTGCGGAATCTGTAATCTCTCGGGCCCGCTTGCAGTTGTTGCTGCAAGGCGGCCCACTTTTTAACAAGGTGTAGTTGCGATGAAACGTGTAGGTCTGATCGGTTGGCGCGGTATGGTCGGTTCCGTGCTCATGCAGCGGATGCTGGAAGAGCAGGATTTCGATCTTATTGAGCCGGTGTTTTTCACCACTTCGAACGTTGGTGGCCAAGGCCCGTCCGTGGGCAAGGATATTGCCCCGCTCAAGGACGCCTACAGCATTGAAGAGCTGAAGACCCTCGACGTGATTGTGACCTGTCAGGGTGGCGACTACACCAGTGAAGTCTTCCCCAAGCTGCGTGAAGCCGGCTGGCAGGGTTACTGGATCGATGCTGCATCGAGCCTGCGTATGCAGGACGACGCCGTGATCATCCTGGACCCGGTGAACCGCAAGGTCATCGACCAGCAGCTGGATGCGGGCACCAAGAACTACGTCGGCGGCAACTGCACCGTCAGCCTGATGCTGATGGGCCTGGGTGGCTTGTTCGAAGCCGGCCTGGTCGAGTGGATGAGCGCCATGACCTATCAGGCGGCCTCCGGTGCCGGTGCGCAGAATATGCGTGAGCTGATCAAGCAGATGGGCGCGACCCACGCGGCTGTCGCCGATCAACTGGCCGACCCGGCCAGCGCGATCCTCGACATCGACCGTCGTGTGGCTGAAGCCATGCGCAGCGATGCGTACCCGACCGAGAACTTCGGCGTGCCGTTGGCCGGTAGCTTGATCCCGTGGATCGACAAGGAACTGCCGAACGGCCAGAGCCGCGAAGAGTGGAAGGCCCAGGCCGAGACCAACAAGATCCTCGGTCGCTTCAAGAGCCCGATCCCGGTGGATGGCATCTGCGTGCGTATCGGCGCGATGCGCTGCCACAGCCAGGCGCTGACCATCAAGCTGAACAAAGACGTGCCGATCGCTGATATCGAAGCGTTGATCAGCTCGCACAACCCATGGGTCAAGCTGGTGCCGAACAACCGCGACATCAGCATGCAGGAGCTGAGTCCGACGAAGGTCACCGGTACCCTGAATGTACCCGTGGGCCGTCTGCGCAAGCTGAACATGGGCAGCCAGTTCCTGGGCGCGTTCACGGTTGGCGACCAACTGTTGTGGGGCGCGGCTGAACCGCTGCGTCGCATGCTGCGGATCTTGCTGGAGCGTTGATCGCTTGAGGCAATCAGGAAACCCGCGTTCTGGTGACAGGCGCGGGTTTTTTGTTGTGCTTTCGGGCCTCTTCGCGAGCAAGCCCGCTCCCACATTTGATTGCATTTCAATTGGAGAAACTCGGTCGAATGTGGGAGCGGGCTTGCTCGCGAAGAGGCCATCAGCGACACCCCAAGACCCGGTCCAATTGCCTCACCCCCAACCACCCGGTAAAGTGCCGCTCCCCCCGCAATGCCCGAGGCAGCCCCCATGACCCAGACCTTTGAAATCGCCGTGATCGGCGCCACCGGCACCGTGGGTGAAACCCTGGTGCAGATCCTCGAAGAACTGGATTTCCCGGTGGGTACCCTGTATCTGCTGGCTGGCAGCAACTCGGCGGGGGCATCGGTGCCGTTTCGCGGCAAGAACGTGCGGGTCAAGGAAGTCGACGAATTTGACTTCAGCAAGGCGCAGCTGGCGTTCTTTGCAGCCGGGCCGGCCGTCACCCTGAGTTTCGCCCCGCGCGCCACGGCGGCCGGGTGTGCGGTGATCGACCTGTCGGGTGCCTTGCCTGCCGAACAGGCGCCGCCGGTGGTACCGGAGGCGAATGCGCAGGTTCTCAAGGGCCTGAAAAAACCCTTCCAGCTCGCCAGCCCGAGCCCGTCCGCAACCAACCTGGCGGTGGTCCTGGCGCCATTGCGTGGCTTGCTGGACATCCAACGCGTGAGCGTCACCGCCAGCCTGGCCGTGTCTGCCCAGGGGCGCGAAGCCGTCAGCGAGCTGGCGCGGCAAACCGCTGAACTGCTGAACGTGCGCCCGCTGGAGCCGAAGTTCTTTGATCGGCAAATGGCCTTCAACCTGTTGGCACAAGTCGGTACGCCAGATGCCCAAGGTCATACAGCCCTTGAGAAGCGTCTCGTACACGAACTGCGCGCGGTGCTGGAAACTCCTTTACTAAAGATTTCCGCAACTTGCGTTCAAGCCCCGGTGTTTTTTGGCGATAGCCTGACAGTGTCATTGCAGCTGGGTGCCGCGGTCGACCTTGCCGCCGTCAACCGCGCACTCGACGCAGCGCCGGGTGTAGAGCTGGTGGAGGAGGGTGATTACCCAACCGCTGTTGGCGATGCAGTCGGGCAAGACGTGGTGTATGTCGGACGGGTTCGCGCAGGTGTGGATGATCCGTCGGAACTAAATCTGTGGCTGACGTCAGATAACGTACGCAAAGGCGCGGCACTGAACGCCGTACAGCTGGCACAGTTGTTGATAAAAGACCTTGCGTAAAAGATACTTGGCGGCAATTTGTAGATTGATTCTAACCAGGCGCTATGCTTGGCCCCAAGCTGGAAAAGTTGCGCGTCGGTGACCTATCGGCTCGCCATGCCTAATGGCAGCGGTTACCAACCTTCTCGCAGGCCGGGGAGTGTTCAAACAAAGGATGAGGCTATGGTTCAAGTTCGCAAACTGGTGTTAGCAATAGCGGCCGCCTCGGCGCTGTCCTCCGGTATGGCGCAGGCGCTGCAACTTGGGGAGATGACCCTCAAGTCGAAGTTGAACCAGCCCTTGTCGGTGGAAATCGAATTGCTTGATGTCGGCGGCCTCACGGCGTCCGAGATCACGCCGAGCCTGGCTTCCTCCCAGGCGTTTGTGGATGCGGGCGTGGATCGCCAGGCGTTCCTCAATGACCTGACGTTTACTCCCGTGATCAACCCCAGTGGCCGCAGCGTGGTGCGCGTCACCTCCAGCAAGCCTCTGCCGGAATCCTACGTACGTTTCCTGTTGCAGGTGCAGTGGCCCAATGGTCGCCTGATGCGCGACTACAGCGTGCTGCTTGATCCCGCCAAATTTGAACAACCGGCAGCTGCCGTCCCAGCGCCGCGCTTGTCGGCGCCGGCGAGTGCCGCGCCCGCTGCACCTGCCGCCCCTGTTGTAAGCAAGCCGAACCAGCACACCACGACTTCTCGCGACACCTTGTGGGAAATTGCCGCGAAGAACCGCAACGGCGGCTCGGTCCAACAGACCATGCTGGCGATCCAGGCACTCAACCCTGGCGCCTTTATCGATGGCAACATCAACCGCTTGAAGACCGGCCAGGTCCTGCGCCTGCCGGATACCGTACAAAGCACCGCACTGCCACAGCCACAGGCGATTGCCGAAGTCACCGCGCAAAACGCTGCCTGGCGCCAGGGCCGTCGCTCGGCGACCAATCAAGTCGCGGGCAAGCAGCAACTGGATGCCACCAAGCGCACCCAGGCGGGCAATGCGCCGTCGAGCACCACGACCAAGGACAACCTGAGCCTGGTCTCGGCTGAGTCCGCCAAGAAGGGCGCAAAAGGCAAGGCCGCTGACGGCCGCGCCCTGAGCGACAAGCTGGCGATGACCCAGGAAGAGCTGGACACCACCCGTCGCGACAACGCCGAGCTGAAAAGCCGTGCGGCGGACCTGCAAAGCCAGTTGGACAAGCTGCAAAAGCTGATTCAACTGAAAAACGACCAGTTGGCGCGTTTGCAGGCTGAAAAAGGTGATCCCGCAGCGGCAGCTGCAACGGCACCCATCTCTGCACAATTGGCTGGCGAGCCGGCCGCGGCGACGCCTGCTGCTCCGGTAGCGGCGCCTGTTCCTGCGCCTGTCCCGGCGGCGCCTGCGCCTGAGCCGATCAAGCCTGAAGCGGCACCTGCCAGCGCGGATGACAAATTCAACGACCTGCTGACCAATCCGGTGGTGCTGGGTGTGATCGGTGGCACGGCGGGCCTGGTGGTGTTGTTGCTCCTGCTGCTGTGGGCGCGCCATCGCAATGCCCGTCGCGAAGAGGAAAAGCACCTGCGCATGGCCCGTGCCCTGGCCGAAGAACCGGTATTCACCTCCGATATTGACCAGGATCTGCCACCGGACAGCTTCGAGGGTCTGGAAGTCCCGCCGCCGAACGTCAAGCTGTCAGCCGCTCCGGCGCCTGTGTCTGCCCCTGTGGTCGAGCAGACAGTCGTGCCAACCGTCGCCTCGGTGCTCTCGCCGCTGGCAGTGGCCGTTGCCCCGGTCAACGCCAACGATGCGCTGGCCCAGGCCCAATCCCTTGTCGACCGCGGCCATCTGAACCAGGCCGCCGATGTATTGGAGCAAGCGATCAAGCACGAACCCAAGCGCAGCGATTTGCGCTTGAAGCTGATGGAGGTCTATGGCCTGCAAAACGACAAGGACGGCTTTGTCACCCAGGAGCGCCAGCTGGTAGCCAACGGTGAGAACCATGCCCAGGTCGAGCAGCTCAAGTCACGCTTCCCGGCCATGGCCGTGCTCGCGGCGGGTGTCAGCGCCGCAGTGGCCGCCGCCGCTCTGGACGCTCAATACGTCAAGGACCTGCTGGAAGACAAGCCGGCGGCACCGGCACCGGCGCCAGAACCTGAGGCCTTCGAGACTGATTTCGACCTGAGCCTGGATGAATTGGAAGCCGCTTCGCCTGCCAGTCTGGACGATGAGTTGAGTTTTGAGTCGGTGCTGCAACAGCAGACCGAAGCCAAGGCCAGCCCGGACGACCTGTCCGACTTTGATTTGGACCTGCAACTCGATGAGCCGGCTTCGGCGCAGGCCGATGACGACTTCCTGTCTGGCCTCGAAGAGCAGATGCAGGATGTGCCTGCCGTCGAGCCGCCGACCCTGACGCCCGCTGCGCTGGACGATTTTGACCTGCCGGAAGACTTCGACCTGTCCCTGGCCGACGAGCCTGAAGCGGCTGCCAAGCCTGATGCCTTTGCGTCCGAGCTGGATGACGTCAACGCTGAGCTGGATCGTCTGTCCCAGAGCCTGGAGCATCCGCCTATCGAGCCATCCTTCACCGCTGAAGATGCGGCGCTGGGTGGTGATGAGCCGGAGTTCGACTTCCTGTCTGGAACCGATGAAGTAGCGACCAAGCTGGACTTGGCCCAGGCGTACATCGACATGGGTGATGCTGATGGCGCGCGGGACATCCTGTCCGAAGTGCTGACCGAAGGTGACGAGTCTCAGCGCGGCGAGGCCAAGGAAATGCTCGGCCGCATTTGAAGGGCAACGAAAATCCACTGTGGGAGCGGGCTTGCCCGCGAAGGCGTAGTGTCAGTCAATGATGTCGTGACTGAGTGACTGCCTTCGCGAGCAAGCCCGCTCCCACATTTGGGCGGTCATCTTTATAATGGCCGCCTTTGCGTAACTCATCAGGCTCTCAGTTCTTGGCAAATATAGATAACGCGGCCGCCGAAATGGCGGCCGCAGGCTTTTACCGCATCGCCCTGGGCGTGGAATACAAAGGCTCGCGCTATCGCGGCTGGCAGCGCCAGGCGTCGGGTGTGCCGACGGTGCAGGAAACCCTGGAAAAGGCCCTGTCTAAAGTCGCTGACTCGCCGGTGTCGCTGATGTGCGCCGGGCGTACCGATGCTGGCGTGCATGCCTGCGGCCAGGTAGTTCACTTCGACACCCAGGCCGAGCGCACGATGAAGGCGTGGGTGATGGGCGCCAATATCAATTTGCCCCATGACGTCAGTGTCAGTTGGGCCAAGGTCATGCCTGCGCACTTTCATGCGCGCTTCAAGGCCATTGCCCGGCGCTATCGTTATGTGATCTACAACGACCAGATCCGCCCGGCTCATCTCAACGAAGAAATCACCTGGAACCACCGCCCGCTGGACGCCGAGCGCATGGCCGAGGCCGCGCAGCACCTGGTCGGTGTACATGATTTCAGCGCGTTCCGGGCGGGCCAGTGCCAGGCCAAGTCGCCGATCAAAGAAGTCCACCACCTGCGGGTCACGCGCCACGGCAAGATGATCGTGCTGGATATTCGTGCCGGTGCGTTCCTGCACCATATGGTGCGCAACATTGCTGGCGTGCTGATGACCATCGGCACGGGCGAGCGCCCTGTGGAATGGGCCAGGGAAGTGCTGGAAAGCCGCATCCGCCGTACCGGCGGGGTGACGGCGC
Source organism: Pseudomonas sp. AF03-9 (assembly GCF_020515815.1). Lineage (NCBI taxonomy): Bacteria > Pseudomonadati > Pseudomonadota > Gammaproteobacteria > Pseudomonadales > Pseudomonadaceae > Pseudomonas > Pseudomonas sp. AF03-9. Next base: position 540,402 of record NZ_JAHPJF010000002.1, read on the forward strand.
ATCCGTTCGGGTTGTACCTGGTGGATGTGGAGTACCGCGACGAGTTCGAATTGCCGGAACGTTTTATCGGGCCACACTTCCTCACAGGTTTCAGCGAACTTGGCGGCTGACGCCCGGAAAAGCATTTGTTACCATCCGGGACTTTCTCGGCCCAACCCCTGAGGTTTCCACGACATGCCAGCCGTTCGCAGCAAGATTTGCGGGATTACCCGCATAGAAGACGCGCTGGCGGCAGTCGAAGCGGGCGCGGACGCCATCGGTTTCGTGTTTTATGCCAAGAGCCCGCGGGCGGTTAATGTATTGCAGGCGCGGGCGATCATCGCCGCGTTACCGCCGTTCGTGACTACGGTGGGCTTGTTCGTCAACGCCAGCCGCTGCGAACTCAATGAGACCCTGGATGCCGTTGCGTTGGACATGCTGCAATTCCACGGCGACGAAAGCCCCGACGAGTGTGAGAGCTACCAGCGTCCGTATATCAAGGCGCTGCGGGTCAAGGCCCGAGACGATGTCGCCGCGGCCTGCGCCATCTACACGGGCGCTCGCGGGATTCTGCTGGACACCTATGTCGAAGGCGTGCCGGGCGGTACGGGTGAAGCGTTTGATTGGTCACTGATTCCCGAAGGCTTGAGCAAGCCGATCATCCTGGCGGGCGGGCTCAATCCCGCGAACGTCGCGGCCGCTATCGAACAGGTGCGCCCGTACGCCGTGGATGTCAGTGGTGGAGTGGAGCAGGGCAAGGGCATCAAGGATCACGACAAGATCCGCGCATTCATGCAGGCTGTGCGCGGGATGTGACGGCTGGCAGTCTGCCGCCGTCCATAATTACCACTGTGTAAAACAGCCCGGCGCCGCCTGTAGGTGGCCCGGAAATGAAGTGGCAACCTTGCGCTGGCAGGTTGTCTGGAAGGCTGAGGATGCATGCGGGAAATGGCTGGTCGAACGTCTGACCCCGTCCAGCATGTGTCATCGCCACATATGAATTTAGCTCAAGGGCATACGCGGGGCTGTGTTCAAGCCACCGGTACTGGAGAAAGAAAGCATGAGCAACTGGTTAGTAGACAAACTGATCCCTTCGATCATGCGTTCCGAGGTGAAGAAAAGCTCGGTTCCTGAAGGTCTGTGGCACAAGTGCCCATCCTGCGACGCGGTGCTGTACCGCCCGGAGCTGGAAAAGACCCTGGACGTTTGCCCCAAGTGCAATCACCACATGCGCATCGGTGCCCGCGCCCGCATCGACATCTTCCTGGATGCCGACGGCCGTGCCGAGCTGGGTGCTGACCTCGAGCCGGTTGACCGTCTCAAGTTCCGCGACGGCAAGAAGTACAAGGATCGCCTGACCGGCGCGCAGAAGCAGACCGGTGAGAAAGATGCGCTGATCTCCGTCAGCGGCAAGCTGCTGGGCATGCCGGTGGTAGTTTCGGCGTTCGAGTTTTCCTTCATGGGCGGCTCCATGGGCGCCATCGTCGGTGAGCGCTTTGTTCGCGCCGCCAACTACGCCCTGGAAAACCGCTGCCCGATGATCTGCTTCGCTGCCTCCGGTGGTGCGCGTATGCAGGAAGCCCTGATCTCCCTGATGCAAATGGCCAAGACCTCCGCGGTACTGGCGCGTCTGCGTGAAGAAGGCATCCCGTTCATCTCCGTACTGACCGACCCGGTCTACGGCGGCGTTTCCGCCAGCCTGGCGATGCTGGGCGACGTGATCGTCGGCGAGCCAAAGGCCCTGATCGGCTTTGCCGGCCCGCGTGTGATCGAGCAGACCGTGCGTGAAAAACTGCCGGAAGGCTTCCAGCGCAGCGAGTTCCTGCTGGAGCACGGTGCGATCGACCTGATCATCCCGCGTGGTGAGCTGCGTCCGCGCCTGGGTAGCCTGCTTGCGCAAATGATGGGCCTGCCGACGCCTGTATACGTCGCGCCAAAGGTAGAGCCAATCGTCGTACCGCCGGTGCCTGCAAACCTATGACCCAACGTACCCTGGGCGAATGGCTCGCCTACCTTGAGCAGTTGCATCCGTCCGCCATCGACATGGGCCTGGAGCGCTCGCAACAGGTAGCGGCCCGCCTCGGGTTGGGACGGCCGGCACCGCGTGTGATCACGGTGACCGGCACCAACGGCAAAGGCTCCACCTGTGCCTTTGTCGCGGCGCTGCTGCAGGCCCAAGGGCTGAAAGTGGGCGTCTACAATTCTCCGCACCTGCTGCGTTATAACGAGCGGGTGCAACTCAATGGCGTCCAAGCCACTGATGAGCAACTCTGCGAAGCCTTCGCCGCGCTTGATGCCGGGCGTGGCGAGACATCCCTGACCTACTTCGAAATGGGCACCCTGGCGGCGTTCTGGCTGTTCGAGCGTGCGCAGCTGGATGTGGTGGTACTGGAAGTCGGCCTGGGTGGGCGTCTGGATACGGTCAACGTGGTGGATGCCGATCTCGCGCTGGTGACCAGTATTGGCGTGGATCATGCCGATTACCTGGGGGATACCCGTGAGTCGGTGGCCTATGAAAAGGCTGGGATCTTTCGCCAGGGCAAGCCAGCCCTGTGTGGTGACCTGGACCCGCCGCATACCTTGCTGGACAAGGTGCGCGAGCTGGATTGCCCGTTCTTCCTGCGTGGGCGTGAATTCAATCTCGAGATCGGCGAGCAGCACTGGCAATGGCGCGGGCGGGATGCGCGTGGCCAGGTTGTAGAGCTGCGCGATTTGCCGCTGTTGAATCTGCCGATGGAAAACGCCGCGCTCGCTCTGCAAGCCTACCTGTTGCTGGATCTGCCGTGGGATGTCGAGCAGATCGCTGCGACATTGCTGGCGACCCGCGTGGTGGGGCGCCTGGATCGGCGTGTATTCGAATGGGAAGGCAAGCGCCTGAACCTGTTGCTCGACGTGGGGCATAACCCTCACGCCGCTGAATACCTGGCGCGCCGCCTGTCGCGCACGCCGCCGGTCGGTCGTCGTCTTGCGGTATTCGGGCTACTGGCCGATAAGGATCTGGATGGCGTGGTTGCGCCATTGTTGGGCGATGTCCAGGCCTGGGCGGTCGCACCGTTGGATTCGCCGCGTAGTCGTCCGGCTGTTGAGCTGGAACAGGCCTTGCAGAACCTTGGCGCGCCGGTGGCGTCGTATGCAAGCGTCGCCGCTGCCCTTGAAGCGCAGTGCGCGGTTGCCACGCCTGACGACGAAATTCTGTTGTTCGGATCATTTTATTGTGTTGCCGAGGCGCTTGAGTGGTTGGCCCGGCGCTCCACGGAGGAAGCTGCACATGGCATTACTGGATAGCGCATACAAGCAGCGAATGGTTGGAGCCCTGGTTCTGGTGGCATTGGCGGTGATTTTCCTGCCGATGCTGTTTTCCCGTCAGGACGAGCAGCGCCAGGTTGTGGTTGAGGCGCCGGCTGCGCCCCAGGCGCCGGTGGTGCCTCAAGTGCAGGTGGAGCCGGTGGTGGTGCCTGAGCCGCAGGCCTTGCCTGAGGAAGAGCCGGTGCCGACCGATGAGGAAGTGGCCGCGCAAGCCGCACCGTCGACGCCGGTGCAGCCAAGTGTGCCGGTGGTCAAGCCTGCGCCGGCGCCCGTCGTGGCGGCCAAGCCTGCTGCGCCGGCACCTGCGCCCAAGCCTGTAGCGCCGCAGCCGGCCGCGCCGGGCAAGCCGGATGTGGGCCAGAGCCGTATTGATCCGAATGGCCTGCCGATCAGTTGGTCGATCCAGCTCGCCAGCCTGGCCAATCGCGAAAGCGCCGAAGCCTTGCAGAAAAAACTGCGCGCTCAAGGCTATAACGCCTACATCCGCAGTGCCGATGGCAAGAACCGGGTGTTTATCGGGCCGTTGATCGAGCGTGCCGAAGCGGATCGCCTGCGCGATTTGTTGGGGCGCCAGCAGAACCTCAATGGTTTTGTGGTGCGGTTCCAGCCTGAGCGCGGTTGAATAGCTGCCGCCTCCGGTTGGCAATGCGGTTCAAATGTGGGAGCGGGCTTGCTCGCGAAAGCGGTGTTTCAGTCGCCAGATGTTCTGGCTGACCCACCGTATTCGCGAGCAAGCCCGCTCCCGCACTCGTTTTAAAGTGGGGTTGAAATGGGATTCCTTCGCCACAAACTACTGATTTGCAAGGCGCCGACAATCACAGCTTACCGATAGCCCAGCGCTCTGCTAAAATGCGCCGCCTTATCCGTCTGTAGGCTGCACTGTGCCATTTACCTGGGTTGATTGGGCGATCGTCGCAATCGTCGCCATCTCCGCTTTGATCAGTCTAAGCCGCGGCTTCGTAAAAGAAGCACTGTCGTTGCTGACCTGGATTATCGCAGGAGTCGTAGCCTGGATGTTCGGTGGTTCACTGTCGGTCTACCTGGCCGGATACATCGAGACACCTTCGGCTCGCGTCATTGCGGGCTGCGCCATCATGTTCATCGCCACGCTGCTGGTGGGGGCAATGGTCAATTATCTTATTGGCGAGTTGATACGTGTCACCGGCCTCTCCGGGACCGATCGATTCCTCGGCATGGCCTTCGGCGCCGCGCGTGGCGCGTTGCTGGTGGTTGTGGCAGTCGGGCTGTTGAGCCTGGGGCCGGTACAGCAGGATTCGTGGTGGCAGGAGTCGGTACTCGTGCCAAAATTTCTATTGGTTGCGGATTGGTCCAAGAACCTCATTCTGGGGTGGAGCAGTCAGTGGCTGGCCAGCGGAATCAGCGTACCCGCTGATCTTCCGTTCAAGGAACACCTCTTGCCGGCCAAAACGCCTCAGTAAGCTGTGTTCAGTCAAGATTCATTAAGTAGGGGTTGCGTCGCATGTGTGGCATCGTCGGTATCGTCGGTAAGTCGAACGTCAATCAGGCGCTGTATGACGCGCTAACCGTCCTCCAGCACCGCGGCCAGGACGCTGCCGGTATTGTGACCAGCCACGACGGCCGGTTATTCCTGCGCAAGGACAATGGCCTGGTTCGTGACGTGTTCCATCAGCGTCACATGCAGCGCCTGGTCGGGCACATGGGTATTGGCCATGTGCGTTACCCGACTGCCGGTAGCTCGACTTCGGCCGAAGCTCAACCGTTTTACGTCAACTCGCCTTACGGCATCACCCTGGCGCATAACGGTAACCTGACCAACGTTGAACAGCTGGCCAAGGAGATTTACGAATCTGACCTGCGCCACGTCAACACCAGCTCCGACTCGGAAGTGCTGCTCAACGTGTTCGCTCACGAGCTGGCCCAGCGCGGCAAGCTGCAGCCGACCGAAGAAGACGTGTTCGCCGCCGTCACCGACGTGCACAACCGTTGCGTGGGTGGCTACGCCGTCGTGGCGATGGTGACCGGTTACGGCATCGTCGGTTTCCGTGATCCGCACGGCATCCGTCCGATCGTGTTCGGCCAGCGTCACACCGACGAAGGCGTCGAGTACATGATCGCTTCCGAAAGCGTCTCCCTGGACGTGCTGGGCTTCACCCTGATCCGCGACCTTGCGCCGGGCGAAGCGGTGTACATCACCGAAGACGGCAAGCTGCACACCCGTCAGTGCGCCGTGGCACCGAAACTGACCCCTTGTATCTTCGAACACGTCTACCTGGCGCGTCCGGATTCGATCATCGACGGCGTTTCGGTCTATAAGGCGCGCCTGCGCATGGGCGAGAAACTGGCCGAGAAGATCCTGCGCGAGCGGCCTGAGCACGATATCGACGTGGTGATCCCTATTCCGGACACCAGCCGTACCGCTGCGCTGGAGCTGGCGAACCACCTGGGCGTCAAGTTCCGCGAAGGCTTCGTGAAGAACCGCTACATCGGTCGTACCTTCATCATGCCGGGCCAGGCAGCACGCAAGAAATCGGTGCGCCAGAAGCTCAATGCCATTGAGCTGGAGTTCCGCGGCAAGAACGTGATGCTGGTGGACGACTCCATCGTGCGCGGCACCACCTGCAAGCAGATCATCCAGATGGCTCGCGAAGCCGGTGCGAAGAACGTGTACTTCTGTTCGGCAGCCCCAGCCGTGCGTTATCCGAACGTTTACGGCATCGACATGCCGAGCGCCCACGAGCTGATCGCCCATAACCGCACGACCCAGGACGTAGCCGACCTGATCGGCGCCGATTGGCTGATCTATCAGGATCTGCCAGACCTGATCGAAGCGGTCGGTGGCGGCAAGATCAAGATCGAGCAGTTCGACTGCGCCGTGTTCGACGGCAAGTACGTAACCGGTGACGTCGATGAGGCCTACCTGAATAAGATCGAGCAGGCGCGTAACGACTCGTCGAAGATCAAGACCCAGGCGGTCAGCGCGATCATCGATCTGTACAACAACTGAGTAGACACCGGCCCTGAGGGGCCGGTTTTGTATCTTAAATAAAGAATTGAGTAAGGAGTCGCAGCATGAGTCAGGAATGGGATGCCGGTCGGTTGGACAGCGACCTCGATGGCGTAGCTTTCGATACCCTGGCTGTGCGCGCCGGTCAGCACCGCACGCCGGAAGGCGAGCACGGCGACCCGATGTTCTTCACGTCCAGCTATGTGTTCCGCACCGCTGGCGATGCAGCTGCGCGTTTTGCCGGTGAAGTGCCGGGCAACGTCTATTCGCGTTACACCAACCCGACCGTGCGGGCGTTCGAAGAGCGTATTGCGGCCCTGGAAGGTGCTGAGCAGGCGGTGGCGACGGCGACTGGCATGGCGGCGATCCTGGCGGTGGTGATGAGCCTGTGCAGCGCCGGCGACCATGTGCTGGTGTCACGCAGTGTGTTCGGTTCGACCATCAGCCTGTTCGAAAAGTACTTCAAGCGCTTCGGTATCGAAGTGGACTACGTGCCGTTGGCGGATCTGTCCGGCTGGGATGCGGCGATCAAGGCCAACACCAAGTTGCTGTTTGTCGAGTCGCCCTCCAACCCGCTGGCCGAGTTGGTGGACATTGCCGCGCTGTCCGAAGTGGCTCACGCCAAGGGCGCGATGCTGGTGGTCGACAACTGCTTCTGCACGCCTGCATTGCAACAGCCGCTGAAGCTGGGCGCGGATATTGTCGTGCACTCGGCCACCAAGTTCATCGACGGCCAAGGCCGTTGCATGGGGGGTGTGGTTGCCGGTCGCGGTGAGCAGATGAAGGAAATCGTCGGCTTCCTGCGTACCGCCGGGCCGACCCTGAGCCCGTTCAATGCCTGGATCTTCCTCAAAGGCCTGGAAACCCTGAGCCTGCGCATGAAGGCCCATTGCGCCAACGCCCAGGCCCTGGCCGAGTGGCTGGAGCAGCAGGACGGTATCGAGAAGGTGCATTACGCCGGTCTCAAGAGTCATCCGCAACACGAATTGGCCCAGCGCCAGCAGCGTGGTTTCGGGGCGGTGGTGAGTTTCGAAGTGAAGGGTGGCAAGGACGGCGCCTGGCGCTTTATCGATGCCACACGCCTGATCTCCATCACCGCCAACCTGGGGGACAGCAAGACCACCATCACGCACCCGAGCACCACCTCCCACGGGCGCCTGGCGCCGCAAGAGCGTGAGGCGGCCGGTATCCGTGACAGCCTGATCCGCATCGCGGTGGGCCTGGAAGATGTGGCTGACTTGCAGGCTGACCTGGCTCGCGGGCTGGCGGCCTTGTGATCGAGTGGTCCTTGGAGGCGGCGGCAGCCAGTAACGGGCGCGTCGCGCTGGTGACTGGCGCGGCGCGGGGTATTGGTCTCGGGATTGCCGCGTGGCTGATCAGCGAAGGCTGGCAGGTGGTTCTGACTGACCTGGACCGTGAGCGCGGTTCCAAAGTATCCAAAGTGCTGGGCGAGAATGCCTGGTTTATCAGTATGGACGTGGCCGACGAGAAGCAGGTTGCGCAGGGCGTTGCCGAGGTGCTTGGGCAGTTTGGGCGTCTGGATGCGTTGGTGTGCAATGCGGCGGTGGCCGATCCGCGCAATATCACATTGGAAAGCCTTGATCTGGCGTATTGGAATCGTGTGCTGGCGGTCAACCTGAGTGGGCCGATGTTGCTTGCCAAGCACTGTGCGCCGTACCTGCGTGCCCATGGCGGTGCCATCGTCAACCTGGCGTCGACCCGGGCCCGTCAATCGGAGCCGGACACCGAAGCCTATGCGGCGAGCAAGGGCGGTTTGTTGGCCCTGACACACGCCTTGGCGATGAGCCTTGGGCCGGAAGTGCGGGTCAATGCGGTCAGCCCGGGTTGGATCGATGCGCGTGATCCTGCCGCACGGCGCGCCGAGCCTTTGACGGACGCTGACCACGCCCAGCATCCAGCGGGCAGGGTTGGCACGGTGGAGGACGTCGCGGCGATGGTGGCGTGGCTGTTGTCGCGTCAGGCCGGGTTTGTCACCGGCCAAGAGTTTGTCGTGGACGGTGGCATGAGCAAGAAGATGATTTACAGCGAGTAGGGCAGGTGGCCGTCTTGAAGTAATTTTGTCTTTTTCAGAAAAACTTCAAGCAGGCTATTGACTTAGGTCCGTTACCTGCGTAAATTTCGCGGCCTCAACGAAGCAAAGGGTGATTAGCTCAGCTGGGAGAGCATCTGCCTTACAAGCAGAGGGTCGGCGGTTCGATCCCGTCATCACCCACCACTTCTTGAGAGTTTTGCCCTAGGGCAAGACGCAACGTAAAGGTTGCACCGACGCGCAGCGGTAGTTCAGTCGGTTAGAATACCGGCCTGTCACGCCGGGGGTCGCGGGTTCGAGTCCCGTCCGCTGCGCCATATTTTCCAGGCTTGATTTTTCGGGCTTGAGATTGAACAACCAAGGTTGATCAATCAGATGTTTAAAGACGGTTGAATGTTTGCGTTCAACTGGTCAAGCGATACGCAGCGGTAGTTCAGTCGGTTAGAATACCGGCCTGTCACGCCGGGGGTCGCGGGTTCGAGTCCCGTCCGCTGCGCCATATCTGCATCAAGGCCCACTGAACGCCTTGAAGCACAAAGAAAGCCTCTGGCTACTTTGATCCGATAGCAAAGACCCTGGTCGAAAGACCGGGGTTTTTTGTGTCTGCGATTTTATTTTATGTGGGAGCGGGCTTGCTCGCGAAAGCGGCGGATCAGTCAATAAATCTGGTGACTGACACACTGCATTCGCGAGCAAGCCCGCTCCCACACAAGCCCGTTCCCACAGTTGGATTCGGTCAGAATCCCAGCTTATCCCGCAGCCCGTAATACCAGGCTCCCAGTGCTGCGAATGGTGTGCGTAACAGCTGTCCACCCGGGAATGGGTAGTGCGGCAGGTCGGCAAACGCGTCAAAGCGCTCTGCCTGGCCTCTCAGTGCCTCCGCCAATACCTTGCCCGCCAGGTGCGTGTACGTCACACCATGACCACTACAGCCCTGGGAGTAATAGATGTTGTCGCCCAGGCGACCTACTTGCGGTAAGCGCGACAGGGTTAGTAGGAAATTGCCGGTCCAGGCGTAGTCGATCTTTACATCCTTGAGCTGCGGGAACGCCTTGAGCATCTTCGGACGGATGATCGCTTCGATATTTGCCGGGTCGCGCGCGCCATACACCACGCCGCCGCCGAATATCAGGCGCTTGTCGCTGGTGAGGCGGTAGTAGTCGAGCAGGTAGTTGCAGTCTTCGACGCAGTAATCCTGTGGCAGCAACGTTTTTGCCAGTTCGTCCCCCAGTGGGGCTGTGGTGATGACTTGGGTGCCGCACGGCATCGACTTGGCCGCCAGTTCGGGCACCAGATTGCCCAGGTAGGCGTTGCCCGCGACAATGATGAACTTGGCCCTGACCTTGCCCTCGGCGGTGTGTACCACCGGATTGGCGCCGCGCTCAATGCGCAGTGCAGCGGATTGCTCATAGATCGTACCGCCCAGTGACTCCACGGCCGCAGCTTCACCCAATGCCAGGTTGAGCGGGTGGATGTGCCCGCCGCTCATGTCGAGCAGGCCGCCAACATAGTTGTCACAGGCCACCACCTCGCGGATGCGGCGCTCGTCCAGCAGTTCCAGCTGGGTGTGGCCATAGCGCTCCCACAGGCGCTTCTGCGACTCCAGGTGGCCCATGTGCTTGCTGTTGAGCGCGGCGAACACGCCGCCGTCTTTCAGGTCGCACTGGATCTGGTATTTGGCGACCCGCTCGCGAATGATCTTGCCGCCCTCAAACGCCATCTGCCCGAGCAACTGCGCCTGCTTGGGGCCGACACTGCGTTCGATCACGTCGATGTCGCGGCTATAGCTGTTGACGATCTGCCCGCCGTTGCGCCCAGACGCGCCAAACCCGACCTTGGCGGCTTCCAGCACCGTCACGCGAAAGCCGTTCTCCAGGAGAAACAACGCGCTGGACAGGCCGGTGTAACCGGCGCCAATCACGCATACATCGGTTTCGACGTCACCTTGCAGCACCGGGCGCGGCGGAACCGCGTTTGCGGACGCGGCGTAATACGACTGGGGGTAGGGGGTGTTCGCCATCCTGGAACCTCTGTTTTATATTTTTTACGAGTGCGCCGATCCTACCTGAGTTGAAAATTGCCTGCCAGCCACCCGAAAACCACGGGTCTACCCGGCGCAAATAAAAAATTCGCATATTCATAGGGTTAGCTGCAAAAAAGATGTTGACACCCCTCCGGAATTCCGTAGAATGCCGCCTCACAGCAGGCACGTAGCTCAGTTGGTTAGAGCACCACCTTGACATGGTGGGGGTCGTTGGTTCGAGTCCAATCGCGCCTACCAAACAAAATCCGCTCTGCTGGGCGGTCTAGAAGGGCTCACCGAAAGGTGGGCCCTTTTTTGTTGTCTTGATTTTTTGCGCGGCGTTACGCCTTGGCACGTCTCGCAAGATCCACCGCCGCAGTGATAGCCGCCCGAGCTTGCGGGCTGTTTTTCCGGCACGTCGAACCTAACGCTGCTTAGGCTTGCGCGAGGATGTCACCGACATCTGACGCCCCTGGTTCGGCCAGGGATTGGATGCCCATTTGCTCCAATCGGGCAGCCACAGTGGGACCTACGCCCTTGAGCGCAAGCAATAGGCATCTTTCTTCCGGTGAAAACGGCATCCGCAAAATCTTTTTTTCGGGTGTCGGGTATTTGGGCTTACTGATCAGTCAGCAAAAAAGCTGAGCCACCGATAGCAGGCAGATGATCTGTACAACCATCTGGCAGCGGATCTCACCATTCGTTGTCGCCATACCCATTTGTCCGGCGTACATAGTGAATTACCTCTTCGTCAGCAAAGCGAAGCAGCGAAATACGCTGTCGCTCCAATGAGTATAGGTCCTGCGCCGGATTCGTCACTGTTGTCGCGATCACGGGGGGCGGCCCTGGATCGGTCTTGAATTGCCGACAAAATTTATTGGTGTGCAGCAACAATTTTTCTTGTTGGACACCTCCCCATCCCAGACAGCAAAGTTGCCGCCACTGACGCTCGACCTTCCGGGTCAACAATAAAAAACCGAGCCGACTGCCCGCCACATTCTTGCTGCGAACCCTTTGTTCGCATCCTGCTGTAATGGCGCCGCAGCGCGCACATAAGGACTTCATCGTCATGCAAACTGTTGTGAACCTATGGCCGTTGATCGGCGTACTTGTCATCGTGGTTGGCTTTGTCTTGCGCTTCAATCCGCTGTTGGTGGTCACCGCTGCCGCCATCGCGACCGGGCTTGCTGCCCATTTTCCCTTGGAGAAAATCCTCGCCAGCATGGGTGAAGGTTTCCTTCAGACCCGCGCCCTGCAACTGATTCTTTTATTACCCCTGGCCGTGATTGGGCTGCTGGAACGCCACGGTTTGCGCCTGCATGCGCAGAACTGGATCGCACGGTTCGAACGTGCGACCGTCGGGCGACTGTTGATCATCTATTTGTTTGTGCGCGAATCCACTGCAGCCATGGGGCTGACCAGCCTGGGCGGGCATCCACAGATGGTGCGGCCGCTGCTGGCGCCGATGGCGGAAGGTGCGGCGGAAAAACGCTACGGCAAACTGCCAGACAAGGTGCGCCACAAGGTGTTGGCCATGTGCGCGGCGACCGACAACGTTGGGCTGTTTTTCGGTGAAGACATCTTTGTCGCTTTTGGTGCCATCGCGCTGATGCACACCTTCCTGCTCGGCTCCGGAATCGATGTGGAGCCGCTGCATATTGCCGTGTGGGGCATCCCTACGGCGATCTGTGCCTTCATCATTCACGCGATCCGCCTGCACCGATTCGACCGCCGGCTCACCCGTGAGCTGACGCCGGTCGCTAGCGCCGTGGAGGCCGCGCAATGATTATCTCCATTCAATACCTGTACTGGCTGGCCGGTGTGCTGTTGCTGATCACGGCGGGCATGATCGTGTTGGATCGCACCCATCCCAAGCGTTGGTCCAGCGCGTTGTTCTGGCTGCTGTTCGCCATTCCGTTCCTGGTCGGCGAGCGCTTGCCGTCGGTGGTTATCGGCGTCGGTGTGGTGGTGATGGCGTTGATCGCAGGCTTGGGCGGTGTCGGGCGAGGAGCCCATGCCGAACTGCATGACAAGGCTTCCCGTGCCAGCGCCGGTCGCCTGGGGCACAAGCTGTTTATCCCGGCACTGGCCATTCCGTTGACCACGGTAATTGGCTCGGTATTGCTCAAGCACACCGAGATCGGCGGTGTACCGTTGCTGGACCCGAAAAACACCACCTTCGTGTCTCTCGGCATCGGCTGCCTGATCGCCCTTGGCCTGGCGTGCTGGCTGACCCGTGATACCCCGGTGCAAGCCTTGCGTGAATCCCGACGCCTGACCGAAGCCCTGGGCTGGGCCATGGTGCTGCCGCAGATGCTGGCGATGCTTGGGCTGTTGTTCAATGAAGCGGGGGTCGGCACTGCTGTGGCTCACGTCACCACCACCTACATCAACCTGGATTTCAAGTTGGTGGCGGTGATGGTCTATGTGCTTGGCATGGCGTTGTTCACGGTGATCATGGGGAACGGCTTCGCCGCGTTTCCGGTGATGACCGGTGGTGTCGGCGTGCCGGTACTGGTTGGTATCTACGGCGGCAACCCTGCGGTGATGGCGGCCATCGGCATGTTCTCCGGTTACTGCGGCACACTGATGACGCCCATGGCGGCCAACTTCAATATTGTGCCCGCCGCGCTGTTGGAGCTGCCGGACAAGAACGCGGTGATCAAGGCGCAGTTGCCGACTGCGTTGATGATGCTGGTGGTCAATATCGTCCTGCTTTATCTGTTGATGTGAGGCGAAGATGCGAACGCTACTGCTGACGGGGTTTGAGCCCTTTGATCAAGCCCCGGTGAACCCGTCCTGGGAGGCTGCGCGCCAGCTGGACGGGATGCTGCTGGACGACGGTGTGCAGATTGTTGCGCGCCGCTTGCCTTGCGCATTTGCCACGGCGGGTGACTGCCTGGCCCAATTGATTGCCGAGCTGCAACCTGTGATGGTCATTGCGACTGGGCTGGGGCCTGGGCGCAGTGATATTTCCATCGAGCGGGTGGCGATCAACGTCAACGATGCGCGCATCCCCGATAACCTGGGCGCGCAGCCTATCGACACTGCTGTCGTGGTGGGCGGTCCGGCGGCGTACTTCAGTACGTTGCCGATCAAAGCGATGGTCAAGGCTGTGCGCGAGGCGGGGATTGCGGCGTCGGTTTCGCAGACGGCGGGGACGTTTGTGTGCAACCAGGTGTTTTATCTGTTGCAGCATGCACTGGTGGGGACAGGGATACGTAGCGGGTTTGTTCATGTGCCCAACCTGCCTGGTTCGGGCGAGCCAACGATGGCGCTGTCGACCCTGGTCGAGGGGTTGCGGGTCGCCGTGCTGGCTGCTTGGAAAACCTCGGTGGATGTCGTTGAGGTCGGCGGTCGGGTGAGTTGATGAGGTCTTGCTGATTCTGCGTGAGAAACCCTAGGCTCGACTACAGTTCAGGAACATTCCTGTTCTGGACGATTCGCCATGATCAAGTATTCCAAGTTCATGTCTGTGGTGTTGTCACTGGCCTTGTCTGCGGGTAGCGCTATTGCCTTGGCTGATCCGGGCAATGGCAAGGGCGGCGGTAATAACAAGGGGCATGACCAGGGCGGGCAGGGGCATGATAAATCCAAGGGCAAAGGTGCTCCGGATGCTCGCGGCCCCAGCATCGACCGCGGCGGTGTACTCAATGTGCTGGTGGGGCATCGGGACTACTGGAGTCCAGGCCCTGCATTGCCCCCCGGCATCCAGAAAAACCTGGCGCGCGGCAAGCCCTTGCCACCAGGGATCGCAAAAAAACTCGATGGTCGTTTAGCCGGCCAGCTCCCCCATTACGATGGCTATGAGTGGCGGCAAGCGGGCACTGATCTGATATTGGTAGCAATTGCTACGGGCGTCATCTATGAAATCCTCAATGGCGCGTTTGACGGACGCTGATGGCTGGCCGATTGGGCGTCCAGGCACCGACAGCGTTTACAAGCACCCAGGTGATCCGTAGATTGCAGCGGGCTGATTGTTTGTTACCGCCCATGAGGAAATTACGCAGTGTCCATCCCCGTTGCCCAGCATTACCGCGCCTTTCTGTTCGATATGGATGGCACCCTGCTCAACTCCATCGCTGCCGCCGAGCGGGTGTGGAGCACTTGGGCGCAGCGTCATGGCCTGGACGTGGCGGCGTTCCTGGCCACCATTCATGGCGCCCGCGCCATTGACACCATCACGCGTCAGGCGCTGCCCGGGGTCGATCCTGAGGTTGAGGCGCAGTGGATTACCGAAGCCGAAATCAACGATGTCGAAGGCGTTGTCGCGATTCCTGGGGCCGTTGCATTCCTGAGTGATTTACCGGGCGATCAATGGGCGCTGGTGACGTCTGCCCCGCGGGCACTGGCGTTGCGTCGCCTGCAGGCTGCGGGTATTACGCCGCCCGCCGTGTTGGTGACGGCCGAAGATGTGGCCAGCGGCAAGCCGGACCCAGCCTGTTATGTGCTCGGTGCGCAGCGGCTTGGGGTGTCGGTTGAGGACTGCCTGGTATTCGAGGATGCGGCCGTAGGTATTCGAGCCGGGGAAGCGGCGGGTGCGGATGTGATGGTCGTGACGTCGACGCATCTCGAGCCGATGGTGACCAAGCACCCTTCGATAGATGGATATGAACAATTGCAGGCCAGGCGCAACGCTGAAGGTTTGCTCTACGTGCACGGCAGGGTTTTGTAGCCGCCGACGCTCAGGTAGGCGTGGTTCATCAGCTCGCCGTTTTCCGGTGCGCGCGATGAGCTGCGCGCCTGCACAGCTTTCGCTGGACGATCACCTGGATCGGCTTGAGGCAAAACACGAACAGGTAAGTGCACAGGAATAGCCCGAGGTCCAGCCATGAGCTCACTTCGTTACCGAAAGTGCGTTCCGCTTCCAATTTGAGGGCATATTCCATCCCGAGGAAGGCAAGCGCAATCAGCAAGGTGATTGTCCAGGCGCGGGTGGAAATGTGTTGCGTAGAGGTAAGCCTCATCGACGTGCTCCTGAGTGCACTCTGATGGCCGGGGGAAACTCAGGAGGTTCGGCTATGAATCGGCGGACAAGTTCCAAACTTCGATACAGTTTCATCTTTCGCAGGCAATAAACCGGCAGGGCATTCGCGACTCGCGAAAAGTGCGAGCAGGCCCAAGGGGTTTTCGCCAGCCGTTACAGTAAACGAAAGGGCTGGCTACTGAGGGCGCGTCAAGGCGTCTGGTTTTTGTCCGGAGCAGTCAGGCCGGCCTGGATGCGCTGGTAAATCTCTTCGCGATGCACGGCAACATCCTTCGGAGCGTTGATGCCGATTCGTACTTGCTGGCCGCTAACGCCCAGGATGGTGATCGTGATGTCATCACCGATGTTTATGCTTTCACCGACTTTGCGGGTGAGTATAAGCATGGACTTCTCCTTGATTACTTTTAAGGACACATGTTTCAGACAGGGCAGGTGTCGGATGTGTGTAGCTTACTGCTAAGCGCTTCCCTGTGACTGCCTCTTTTAGGACGCATAGAGGCGACATTAATTCCCATGGCGGCATCATACAGGTCTGCGATACATGATTCGCATTGTTTAAGCCAACGTTTATGACGGCCAGAATAGACAGTGAATGATAAAGTTGCCTCTTTATCCTTAAAGGAGCAGGGCAGTGCGTAAAGTAGCGATGGCAATTGCGGTGTTGGCGTTGGCCGGTTGCGGTGAAGGCAAAAGCGTCGATGCCCCCAAGGCCAAGCCTGCCGTGACTGAAAGCCAGCCACAGACCGGTACGATTGCCGCCCAGGAATGGGATGTGCGCGTAGGCCCGCCCGACCACAAGTTGCAGGCCATTACAGACCTGACCGCGTGGTTGCTGGAACATGGTTTCAATTTTTATATCGTGAAGGTCGACGGCAAGGACGAAGTACTGCTGGGGCCATTTGCAACCAAGGCCGAAGCCGAGGCCAAGCAAGCGCTGCTCAACGAGAAGATGGCCCGCGCCAAGAAAACCGACACCGAGTCGCAGGTCATCGAGCACAAGGCGGCGCAGTAACAGACGGCTTGGGCGGCAATCCCGCCCACGTTCAACCGCAGGCTTTCAGGTTTACCGGGCCGACGAATTCATTGCCGCGTCCCATCACGCACGCTACGGTCTGGTTGCGTTGACGCTCCCAGGGTTGCACTGGGTAGGTCTTGTTCCAGGCTTCATACAGTTGGCGATCCTGTTTCGACAGGCGCAAACCGTATTGTTTGCTCATATAGAAGTAAGTCCGCGCAATCATCCCGCGAACCGACGGACGTGGCATGACCTTCTTGGCCTTGAAGTCCACTTGGGTCAGGCATGAGCCGTACTGCCCGCGTTGTACTGGCAGCCAGCCAAAACTGAAATTGTTGCGGTCGCCATTCACCTCGCCAATGCTTGGCACCAGGTTGTGCAGGTCGGCTTCGGCGCGCTTGAACACGTCATCATGACGCGTACAGTTCTTGCGCCCGCCGTTCTGCCAGCACTGGCGCTGATGCCCGATCTGCCAGGCCGGAACGATGTGCTCCCATTCGATACGTGCGGCACGGCTGGCGCTCTTGCGGGGGATGTAACCGCAGGCTTTCAGGTCCACACGGTTGCCGGTGTATTTGCAGCCGCAATAGAACTCGGTGGATTGCGGGGCGTAGAGTTTCCAGGCGACTTTCTTGGCTTCGCTGAACGTTCGCGGTGCTTGCGCCTGGGCGCTAATGGCAAAAAACAGGCAACACACAGCAATAAAACGGGCACTCATTGAATCAATCTTCCTTCGGCACAACCCAGAAAATCTGCACACCACCATCATCCCGGTAGGCGAGGGTGACGTTATCGTTCTCTGCGATTTCCTCGAGCAGGCGCTGCCACTCGTCTTCCGGCTCATCCGGTAGGCGGAAGATCAAGGCTGCCTTCGCTTTCTGGGCATTGGTCGAATTGATGATCTTTTGCACACGCGTCGCCAGGCGTGTGTAGGCATCAGGTGGAGTTGACGCTGCGGAAGAAGACTTTGCCACGGAAGATTCCTTGATAAGCTGTACGTGCATACAGTATTTAACTGTGCGCAATTTCGCAACTGCTTAAAACTCAGGAAGCCTGATTGACGTCGATAAAGGTGGTTTGGCGCAGGGGGCATTGCGGGGGGAGGCAGGGGCGGTAAACCACCCCTGCCGGTCAATCACCAGGAATCAATATTCCCAGAACATCCGTTGCAGCTCTTTGCTGTCCTGGGTCTTGGTCAGGGCGACCATCGCGAGGATGCGGGCTTTTTGCGGGTTCAGGTCATGGGCGACTACCCAGTCGTATTTGTCGTCAGGTTGTTCGGCATTGCGCAGAACGAAACCGCCGGCATTCACGTGGGAAGAACGAATGATCTGTACGCCTTGTTTACGCAGTTCCTGCAGGGCAGGGACAACCTTGGATGACACCGAGCCATTGCCGGTGCCGGCGTGGATGATGGCTTTGGCGCCAGCCTGGGCCAGCGCCTTGTAGGCGGTGTCGCTCACGTTGCCGTAGCCATAGGCGATTTCAACGTCGGGCAGGCTCTTGATGTTCTTGATGTCAAATTCCGAATCCATGGTGTGGCGCTTGGCTGGCAGGCGGAACCAGTAGGATTTGCCTTCAACCACCATGCCCAGCGGGCCCCATGGGCTCTTGAAGGCTTCGGTCTTGATATTGATCATCTTGCTCACGTCGCGACCCGACTGGATCTCGTCGTTCATGGTCACCAGTACGCCTTTGCCGCGTGCTTCTTTGCTGCCGGCAACGGCCACGGCGTTGTACAGGTTGAGCATGCCGTCCGCCGACATGGCGGTACCTGGGCGCATCGAGCCGACCACAATGATCGGCTTGTCGGTTTTTTCCACAAGGTTCAGAAAGTAGGCGGTCTCTTCGAGGGTGTCGGTACCGTGGGTGATCACGATACCGTCCACATCCTTGCTATCGGCCAATTCGGCAACACGGCGGCCCAGTTGCAGCAGGTTGTCGTTGTTGATGCTCTCGGACGCAATCTGCATCACTTGTTCGCCACGCACATTGGCGACTTGGCTAAGCTCAGGAACACCGGCGATCAGTTGTTCGATACCGACCTTGGCTGCCTGGTACGTGGCACTGTTGGCCGCGCTGGCGCCAGCGCCGGCGATGGTGCCGCCGGTGGCGAGGATCACCACGTTGGACAGTTTGGTCTTGGTTTCAGCTTCCTTTGCCTGGGCGGCAACGGGGAACAGCAGCAGTAGGGCCAACGCGCCCGGAACAATGTTCTTCAATGCAGATTTCATTATTTTTCTCTCTGGTTTGTGATGAGTGCTGGTGCAGGTTCATCTAGAGCGCTCGGGCGGTTCTGAACGCCGCGAGGTTCAGGGGAACAGCAGGATCTGTACCAGCCTGGACAAGTTTGTGTTCATAAAATAAAGCGTTGATTTTTAAGGGTTTGGTTTGAATTTTTAAGCGACTCGGACGATCTGCTGTCCGGCTTTCCGAACAGCTGGACGTTATCGCGTTCGGTTGTCCGAAAAAATGATCGGATCTTCCTTGGGCGTGTATGACTTCAGCCCAAAGGCCTGTCGTTTTAGAGAACGACCGAGCGCTGGCGATGTTTAAGGACGTGGCGTGAAGGTGGGGGGGTCAGAGGGCCAGGATGAAAGGCTGCGGGATACCGTTGACAAATCTCGACAAGGTTCTCATAGTTTCAATAACGCAAACGTTTGCGAGATGTTTCCATGCAGGCGTTGCTCACAATAATCATAAGATCGGAGTGAACCCATGAAGCTGCCATTCGCTGGACGTCTTCTTGCTGTCGCTGTGCTGGCTGCCGCATCCGCCGCCTTACCTCTTTCCTCTGCATTTGCCGATGACGCCGCCGCCAAACCCAAGGTCGGCCTGGTCATGAAATCACTCGCCAACGAATTCTTTGTCACCATGCAAGACGGTGCCAAGACATATCAGAAAGAACACGCCGCCGATTTCGACATGATCACCAACGGGATCAAGAACGAAACCGATACCAGCGCGCAGATCGATATCGTCAACCAGATGATCCTCGCCAAGGTGAATGCGATCGTGATCGCCCCTGCCGACTCCAAGGCACTGGTCACTGTGCTGAAGAAAGCCTCGGATGCCGGTATCAAGGTCGTCAATATCGATAACCGCCTTGATCCGGACGTGCTCAAAAGCAAGCACCTCGACATCCCGTTTGTAGGCCCCGACAACCGCAAAGGCTCCAAGCTGGTGGGGGACTACCTGGCCAAGCATCTGGCAGCGGGTGACAAGGTCGGCATCATTGAAGGTGTGCCGACCACCACCAACGCCCAGCAGCGCACCGCGGGCTTCAAGGATGCGATGGACGCGGCCGGCATGAAGATCGTTTCTACCCAATCCGGTAACTGGGAAATCGATCAGGGCAACAAGATCGCCGCCGCGATGCTCAGCGAAACGCCAGACCTCAAGGCCTTGTTGGCCGGTAACGACAACATGGCCCTGGGCGCGGTCTCCGCTGTTCGCGCAGCCGGCAAGGCTGGCAAAGTACTGGTCGTAGGCTACGACAACATCGAAGCCATCAAGCCGATGCTGCAAGACGGCCGCGTCCTGGCGACCGCCGACCAGGCTGCTGCCCAGCAAGCCGTGTTTGGCATCCAGAACGCACTCAAGCTGGTCAAGGGTGAAAAGGTCGATGCCAAAGACGGCGTGATCGAAACCCCGGTCGAACTCGTCATCAAGCAGTAATCCTGGCAGCACCCAACAGCGCCCGTTCGTCCTGGACGGGCGCCTGGAGATTTTCCTATGTCATCTTCCGCCCCGAACGCTGTCCTCTCGGTCAGCGGTATCGGTAAGACCTATGCCCAGCCGGTTCTGTCCGACATCACCCTGACGCTCAATCGCGGAGAAGTACTGGCGCTGACCGGAGAAAACGGCGCAGGCAAAAGCACCTTGTCGAAGATTATCGGCGGGTTGGTCACGCCGACCACCGGGCATATGCAATTCAATGGTCAGGACTACCGTCCGGGCAGTCGTACCCAGGCTGAAGGGCTGGGGGTGCGCATGGTCATGCAGGAACTCAACCTGCTGCCGACGCTGACCGTCGCCGAAAACCTGTTTCTGGATAACCTGCCCAGCCACTGTGGCTGGATCAGCCGCAAGCAACTGCGCAAGGCCGCGATTGAGGCCATGGCCCAGGTCGGCCTGGACGCGATCGACCCGGACACCCTGGTCGGCAGCCTGGGTATCGGCCATCAACAAATGGTCGAGATCGCGCGCAACCTCATCGGCGACTGCCACGTGCTGATCCTCGATGAACCGACGGCCATGCTGACCGCCCGTGAAGTCGAGATGCTGTTCGAGCAAATCACCCGCCTGCAGGCTCGGGGCGTGGCGATCATTTATATTTCGCATCGGTTGGAAGAGCTCGCCCGTGTCGCCCAGCGCATTGCGGTGCTGCGTGACGGCAAGCTGGTGTGCGTCGAGCCAATGGCCAACTACAACAGCGAGCAATTGGTGACCTTGATGGTCGGTCGCGAGCTGGGCGAGCACATCGACCTGGGCCCGCGCACCATCGGCGATCCGGCCCTGACGGTAAAAGGCCTGACTCGCTCGGACAAGGTTCGCGACGTGTCCTTTGAAGTGCGCGCAGGCGAGATCTACGGCATCTCCGGCCTGATCGGCGCCGGTCGTACCGAGCTGTTGCGCCTGATCTTCGGTGCCGACCTGGCCGACAGCGGCACCGTGGCGCTCGGCTCGCCAGCCCGGGTAGTGAGCATTCGTTCGCCGGTGGACGCAGTGGACCATGGCATTGCGCTGATCACCGAGGACCGCAAGGGTGAAGGCCTGCTGCTGACCCAGTCCATCAGCGCCAACATAGCCTTGGGCAACATGCCGGAAATTTCCGGCGGTGGGGTGGTCAACAGCCGCAACGAAACGGCCTTGGCCAAGCGCCAGATCGATGCCATGCGCATCCGCAGTTCCAGTCCGGCGCAGTTGGTCTCTGAACTGTCCGGCGGTAACCAGCAGAAGGTGGTGATTGGCCGCTGGCTGGAGCGCGACTGCTCGGTGATGCTGTTCGATGAGCCGACCCGTGGCATCGACGTAGGTGCCAAATTCGACATTTATGCCTTGCTTGGTGAACTGACGCGCCAAGGCAAAGCGCTGGTGGTGGTGTCCAGCGACCTGCGCGAACTCATGCTGATCTGCGATCGCATCGGGGTGTTGTCCGCCGGGCGCTTGATCGAGACCTTCGAGCGCGACAGCTGGACCCAGGACGAATTGCTTGCCGCCGCCTTTGCCGGCTATCAGAAACGTGACGCGCTGCTGAACGACGCAGCGCTTAGGGATACCCCATGAAAACCACAATTTCCCCGGGCAAAACCGGCGGCAACTTCTACGGCCTGGGTACTTACCTGGGGCTGGCTGGCGCGTTGCTGGCAATGATTGCGCTGTTCTCGGTACTCAGCGATCACTTCCTGTCCTACGACACCTTCAGTACCCTGGCCAACCAGATCCCGGACCTCATGGTGCTGGCAGTCGGCATGACTTTCATCCTGATCATCGGCGGCATCGATTTGTCGGTGGGCTCGGTGTTGGCATTGGCGGCGTCGGCGGTCAGCGTGGCGATCCTTGGCTGGGGCTGGAGCGTCTTCCCCGCCGCCATACTCGGTATGGGCTGCGCCGCACTGGCGGGCACCATCACCGGTTCTATCACCGTGGCCTGGCGTATTCCGTCGTTTATCGTGTCCCTTGGCGTGCTGGAAATGGCCCGTGGCGTGGCGTACCAAATGACCGGTTCGCGTACCGCCTACATCGGCGACTCGTTTGCCTGGCTGTCCAACCCAGTGGCCTTTGGCATTTCACCGTCGTTCATCATTGCGCTGCTGGTGATCATCGTCGCCCAACTGGTGTTGACCCGTACGGTGTTTGGTCGCTACCTGATCGGTATCGGCACCAACGAAGAAGCGGTGCGCCTGGCCGGGATCAATCCCAAGCCCTACAAAATCCTGGTGTTCAGCCTCATGGGCCTGTTGGCCGGTGTGGCGGCGCTGTTCCAGATATCGCGTCTGGAAGCGGCGGACCCGAATGCTGGTTCTGGCCTTGAACTGCAAGTGATTGCGGCGGTGGTTATCGGTGGCACCAGCCTGATGGGCGGTCGCGGTTCGGTAATCAGTACCTTTTTTGGTGTGTTGATTATTTCGGTACTGGCCGCCGGTTTGGCGCAGATCGGTGCTACGGAGCCGACCAAGCGCATCATCACCGGTGCCGTGATCGTGATTGCGGTGGTCCTGGATACCTACCGCAGCCAGCGCGCCAGTCGGCGGGGCTGACCCATGGCAACGATCAAGGATGTGGCCGCGCTTGCAGGTATTTCCTACACCACGGTGTCCCATGTGGTGAACAAGACGCGCCCGGTCAGTGAGCCGGTGCGCATCAAGGTGGAAGCGGCGATCAAGCAACTCGACTACGTGCCTAGCGCCGTTGCGCGTTCGCTCAAGGCCAAGACCACTGCCACCATCGGCCTGCTGGTGCCCAACAGTCTCAACCCGTATTTCGCGGAGTTGGCCAGGGGCATCGAGGATTACTGCGAGCGTAACGGCTATTGCGTGATCCTGTGCAATTCCGACGACAACGCGGAAAAACAGCGTAACTATTTACGGGTGTTGCTGGAAAAGCGCATCGACGGCCTGATCGTGACGTCGGTGGGCGGCGACGACAGCGGCCTGGCCGCTGGCTTGAGCGCAGTACGCACGCCTATGGTGATTGTCGACCGGGCGCTGGACGGCATTGATGTCGATCTGGTGCGCATCGATCACGAACAGGGCGCTTACCTGGCGACTCGGCACCTGCTTGAGTTGGGTCATCGGGACATCGCCTGCATCGGCGGCCCTGCGCACACCCGCGTCGCGCAGATGCGCCTGGCAGGCTACCACCGCGCGTTGCGTGAGGCAGGCGTGGACGTGGCGCCCGACCGTACCCAGGAAAGTGATTTCACCAGCACCGGTGGTTATGCCGCTGCCGTGCAATTGCTGGCGCAAAACCCGCCCAGCGCGATTTTCGCCAGCAACGATATGATCGGTTTCGGCGTGTTGCGTGCAGCTGCCGAGCGTAATATCCGTGTGCCGGGCGAGCTGTCGGTGATCGGTTTCGATGACATTCAAATGGGCCGCTACGTGTACCCGGCGCTGACCACGGTCGGGCAGTCGATCGTGCAACTGGGCGAGACGGCGGCCGAGCTTTTATTGCGACGAATTGCAACACCCCAACTGCCGATCGATCAACGCATCGTGACGCCGAGCATTGTGTTGCGCGAGTCCACGGCGCCCGTCGCCGGTGTGTTTGCCCAATACCGCTGAACCGAATTGATGAGTACTGATGTATGTCCGCAAACGTAGTGGTAATAGGCAGCTTGAACATGGACTTGGTCACCCGGGCCAGCCGGCTGCCCCGTGCCGGTGAAACCTTGATCGGCCAGACATTCTCCACAGTGCCCGGCGGCAAGGGCGCCAACCAGGCAGTGGCGTCGGCGCGGCTGGGCGCGCAGGTGGCGATGGTTGGTTGTGTTGGCAGCGATGCCTACGGCAGCGAGTTGCGTGATGCGTTGCTGGTCGAAGGCATCGATTGCCAGGCCGTCAGTACCGTGGAAGGCTCCAGCGGCGTGGCGTTGATCGTGGTGGATGACAGCAGCCAGAACGCCATCGTGATCGTCGCCGGCAGCAACGGCGCGCTGACACCCGACTCATTGCAGGCGTTTGACGCTGTGCTGCAGGCTGCCGACGTGATCGTCTGCCAGCTGGAGGTGCCGATGGACACGATCGGGCGTGCCCTGCAGCGTGGCCGTGAGCTGGGCAAGACCGTGATCCTCAACCCGGCGCCGGCCAGCGGCCCGCTGCCTGCCGAATGGTACGCCTCGATCGATTACCTGATCCCGAATGAAAGCGAAGCCACGGCGTTGAGCGGCGTGACGGTCGACTCCCTCGACAGTGCCAAGCTGGCCGCTACGCATTTGATCAAGGCGGGTGCCGGTAAAGTCATCATCACTCTGGGTGCCCAAGGTGCGTTGTTCGCCGACGGCCAGGGGTTTGAGCATTTGCTCGCGCCTAAGGTCAGGGCGGTGGATACCACGGCGGCCGGCGATACCTTTGTCGGTGGTTTTGCCGCCGCGCTGGCCAACGGCAAAAGCGAAGCCCAAGCCATCCGTTTCGGCCAGGTTGCCGCCGCGCTGTCGGTGACCCGTGCCGGTGCGCAACCCTCCATTCCCACGCTGCGCGACGTACAAGGTTTTGTACCCTCATGAAAAAGACGCCACTGCTTAATATCGCCTTGTCGCGCGTGATCGCCTCCCTGGGCCATGGCGACATTCTGGTCATCGGTGATGCGGGGTTGCCCGTGCCGCCGGGTGTCGAGTTGATCGACCTCGCGTTGACCCAGGGCATTCCTGATTTCATCAGCACGTTGCGTGTGGTGCTCAGTGAAATGCAGGTGGAAAGTCATGTGTTGGCGCAAGAAATCCTGCTCAAGCAACCGCCGGCGCTGGCGGATCTCAATACGCTCAATGGGCAGGCGGCGCTCGGTGAGCGGCGTCTGCTCAGCCATGAAGCGTTCAAGCAGCTCAGCCGTCAGGCGCGTGCCGTGGTGCGTACCGGCGAGTGCCAGCCGTATTGCAATATCGCGCTGGTGTCCGGCGTAACGTTCTAGCGTGTCCCAACAACAAGGAGTGTTTTATGCAACGTGGTCTTCCAACCCTGAGAAATCTGTTTCGGAGTGTTCTGCTCTTGTCCGCACTCACTGCAGCAAGCGCCCAAGCGGCGGAAAAGATCGACCTGATCATTGATACCGATCCCGGCGCCGACGATGTGGTGGCCTTGCTGTTCGCATTGGCTTCCCCGGAGGAATTGCAGATCCGTGCGCTGACCACCGTCGCCGGCAACGTGCGCCTGGACAAGACCTCACGCAATGCGCGCCTGGCCCGCGAGTGGGCAGGGCGCGAGGACGTTCCGGTCTATGCCGGTGCGCCGAAGCCGCTGCTGCGCACGCCGATCTATGCCGAGAACATCCATGGCAAGGAAGGTATCTCCGGGGTCACCGTGCACGAGCCGAAAAAAGGCCTGGCTGAAGGCAACGCCGTTGATTACCTGATCAAGACCCTGAGTACCGCCAAGCCCCACAGCATCACCATCGCCATGCTCGGCCCGCAGACCAACCTGGCACTGGCACTGACCCAGGCCCCGGAAATCACCCAGGGCATCAAGGAAGTGGTGGTGATGGGCGGCGCGCACTTCAACGGCGGCAATATCACGCCGGTGGCCGAATTCAACCTGTTTGCCGACCCGGCAGCAGCGGAGATTGTGCTCAAAAGTGGCGTGAAGTTGACCTACCTGCCGCTGGACGTGACCCACAAGGTGCTTACCAGTGAAGCGCGCCTGAAGAAGATTGCCGACCTGAACAGCAATGCCAGCAAGGTCGTCAGCAATATTCTCAACGAGTACGTCAAAGGTGACATGGAGCATTACGGCATCCCGGGTGGCCCGGTGCATGACGCCACGGTCATTGCCTATCTGCTCAAGCCTTCGTTGTTCAGTGGTCGTCAGGCCAACATGGTGGTGGACAGCCGCGAAGGCCCGACTTTCGGCCAGACCATCGTCGATTGGTACGATGGCCTGAAGCAGGAAAAGAATGTGTTCTGGGTTGAAAACGGTGATGCCCAGGGCTTCTTTGATCTGCTGACCGAGCGCCTGGCGCGCCTGAAATAACGCTTTCGGCGGTGTTGCTTACTCGCGCTCGGGGTCGTGTGCCCCCTTGTGATCGGCTGGGTATTTTTCGAATACCTGGCCGATGAACGCCTGCGCCGCCTGGGTGCCCAGCTCCTTGACCAACAGGTCGATGCCGATGATTGCCAATTCTTCCGGGCTTCCGGGGCTATAGGAGCTCTGTCCCAGGGGCCACTTGGCTTTGATGTCGGCTTGGAGCGTTACGGTGGTCATGGAAATCTCACGGGGCTGAAGTGCGGGGCGGCGCGCTGGAACGCGGCTTTTACGCGGGCAGTTAAGCATTTTGCGCCGCGTTTGGCACTGCTACTTAGGCATGAGGCAAGCGCTGTGCGACACTGCTCTCCTGTTTAATTGCCGGGGAACACCGCGTGCAGATCGATTTGAACAACCCCGAGAACCTGACACTGGCCGCTGTGCGCCAGTTGATTGCGAGTGCCAGTGACGACGAGCACACGCAGTTGCGGGTGACCAAGGCCGGTATTGCCTACATCTCCTCCGGCAGGGCCGTAGGTGGTGTGGAGATTGATGGTCTGTTGTTTCGCCTGGAGACCTGGGCCAAGGGGTCCGGATATGTCGGCAACGTGGCGGCCAGCGACGAGGTCTGGGTCACGCAGATTTTCAACGCCCTCAAGCAGAATTGGCCGAAACCGCCGTTTGACTACATCGACATATACTGACTGCGTTCATATTTGGTGACGATTGGCCTGGCGAATACCGCTTGAGAGTCAGGCAGACTTGCCCACCGGCGGTTTACGTCTTGAAACCAATCCGCCTCACAGCTGTCGCACGATCTCTGTCCATTTTTTTACATAGGAGGCTTCATGCCTTGGAAGCTCGCATCATTCGGTACTTTGTTGGCAGCACTCGCATTGGCGGGTTGCAGCACCCCGGGTGCCTCTGAGCCAGCCAAAGACGCCGCCGTGACCGATGCAGGTCATAGCCGCTGTGAGTCGAAGGCTGCCGAGTTCGCGATCGGCCAGAAAGCGTCTCCCCAGTTGCTGGAGCAGGCCCGTGCCCGCGCTGGTGCGCAGAACGCCCGGATTCTCAAGCCCAATGACATGATCACCCTGGAATACCGCTCCGACCGCCTGAACCTGAACACCGATGACAACCTGGTGATCACGCGCGTCAATTGTGGCTGATTGCTTCCAGCTTTTTGCAGCGCTCATAAAAAACCCCGTCACATGGACGGGGTTTTTTTAGCTCAGCGGAGAATTACTCGCCGCGAACCTGTGCAGCTTGCATACCCTTTTGGCCTTTCTCAGCCACGAAGGAAACGGTTTGGCCTTCTTTCAGGCTTTTGAAACCGTCGCTTTCGATAGCTTTGAAGTGTACGAACAGGTCGTCACCGCCACCTTGAGGAGTGATGAAGCCGAAGCCTTTTTCATCGTTGAACCATTTAACGGTGCCGGTTTGGCGATTAGACATGGTGTATCTCCAAGAAACATATATTTTCAGTAGTACTGTGCTGCTCAGGCCAACTGGGCACACTGGGCTATCATAGTCGAAATGTTCGGCTTGGGAGCCCCCCCAAGGCATTGTTTGCTAATCAATAGCGTTGCGTTTAGTGCTTTTTTCGACTGAAAGCCCCGATCTACGGGGCTTTCAGCCGAAATGTCAGCTGGTAAAAAAAGCCGTAAAAGCTGCGTAATTTGTATGAAATGGCTGTTTTTGGGCTGTTTTTTCGGCAAGACGACCGTCTGATCAGTGGTCGTTCTTACTTTTTCTTCACGACTTTGCAGGACGAAATCGCCGAGACCGCTTTGTTTTTGAGCTCGGGCTTGGCATCCGGGTTGCTCATCAACTCTTTGATTTCTGCCGTGGTCAATTCGGCATTGATCTTGTCGGCGCCGCATTCGCAATGGTCTTTGGCAGTTTTAGCGTCTACGTTCTGGCTGGCTGCAGCGCTGCAGTCTTTGACGAAGCTGTCGCGGGCGCCGGCCGGCCAGTTCGACGGGGCGGCTGCCTGTGCGCCAAGTGACAGGAGACTCAGGGAGGCGGCGAGAGCGAGGGTCGAGGTAAAACGCATCATGGGATGCTCCTTTGGGTCGGGGACAAACGGCAATTCTCAGGGGATTGGAGGTGGTGCGTACAGCTCAAGTTCCGTTTTGCAGCTATAAAGCCTGGAATTTGTCTTTACCAGGCCTGGCGTCGGCGCGATGACCGTTCATCTGTGCTAGCATCGGTGCCCTGGCTATTTCCAGGTGTGCCATTTGCCGCCTTGCCATGTTCTTTTTAGCTCACTCCAGTCACTCTGGTTCGATTATCGGTTGGCCGAAAGGCTCCTGCCGCTGTAAGGCAGGCGTTCATCACTGAACGGCCTGGTATTGGATCTTGTACTGGCTCATCCCAACCCACGTGACCTTTGGTAGGGGTCACCACTAGGAGAGGAGGCGCCATGCCAACTATTACTCTTCCCGACGGCAGTCAACGTTCATTCGATCATGCGGTTTCCGTAGCTGAGGTCGCCGCATCCATCGGTGCCGGCCTGGCCAAGGCCACCGTCGCCGGCAAAGTCGACGGCAAGCTGGTTGATGCCAGCGACCTGATCACCAGCGACGCCAGCCTGCAAATCATCACGCCCAAGGACCAAGAGGGGCTGGAGATCATTCGCCACTCTTGCGCGCACCTGATTGGCCACGCGGTCAAGCAGCTGTACCCGACGGCGAAAATGGTAATCGGCCCGGTCATCGACGAAGGCTTCTATTACGACATCGCCTATGAGCGTCCTTTCACTCCGGACGACCTGGCCGCTATCGAACAGCGCATGCATCAGCTGATCGAAAAAGATTACGACGTGATCAAGAAAGTCACGCCGCGCGCCGAAGTGATCGACGTGTTCACCGCCCGTGGCGAAGACTACAAGTTGCGTCTGGTGGAAGACATGCCGGACGAGCAGGCCATGGGCCTGTACTACCACGAAGAATACGTCGACATGTGCCGTGGCCCGCACGTGCCGAACACGCGTTTCCTCAAGTCGTTCAAGCTGACCAAGCTGTCCGGCGCCTACTGGCGTGGCGACGCGAAGAACGAGCAGCTGCAGCGGATCTACGGCACCGCCTGGGCTGACAAGAAGCAGCTGGCCGCTTACATCCAGCGCATCGAAGAAGCCGAAAAGCGTGACCATCGCAAGATCGGCAAGCGCCTGAACCTGTTCCACCTCCAGGAAGAAGCGCCGGGCATGGTGTTCTGGCACCCGAACGGCTGGACCCTGTATCAGGTGCTCGAGCAGTACATGCGCAAGGTGCAGCGCGACAATGGCTACCTGGAGATCAAGACTCCCCAGGTCGTTGACCGCAGCCTCTGGGAGAAATCCGGGCACTGGGCCAACTACGCCGACAATATGTTCACCACTCAGTCGGAAAACCGCGATTACGCCATCAAGCCAATGAACTGCCCTTGCCACGTGCAGGTGTTCAACCAGGGCCTGAAGAGCTATCGCGAGTTGCCGATGCGCCTGGCCGAGTTCGGTGCCTGCCACCGTAACGAGCCATCGGGTGCGCTGCACGGCATCATGCGCGTGCGTGGTTTTACTCAGGACGACGCCCACATCTTCTGCACCGAAGAGCAGATGCAGGCTGAATCCGCTGCGTTCATCAAGCTGACCATGGACGTTTACCGCGATTTCGGCTTTACCGAAGTCGAGATGAAGCTGTCCACTCGTCCGGAAAAACGCGTGGGTTCCGACGAGTTGTGGGATCGCGCCGAATCCGCACTGGCCGCAGCGCTAGACAGTGCGGGCCTTGCGTACGATCTGCAGCCTGGCGAGGGGGCCTTCTACGGTCCTAAGATCGAGTTCTCGCTGAAAGATTGTCTTGGTCGTGTCTGGCAATGTGGTACTTTGCAGCTCGATTTTAACCTGCCGATCCGTCTGGGAGCCGAATACGTCTCCGAAGACAACAGCCGTAAACACCCGGTTATGTTGCACCGGGCGATCCTCGGCTCGTTCGAGCGGTTCGTCGGGATCCTGATCGAGCACTACGAGGGTGCATTCCCTGCGTGGCTGGCGCCGACCCAGGCAGTGATCATGAATATCACTGATAAACAGGCAGATTTTGCCGCTGAAGTTGAAAAAACTCTCAACGAAAGCGGATTTCGTGCCAAGTCCGACTTGAGAAATGAAAAGATCGGCTTTAAAATCCGCGAGCATACTTTGCTCAAGGTTCCCTATCTTTTGGTTATCGGAGATCGGGAAGTCGAGATGCAGACTGTCGCTGTGCGTACTCGTGAAGGTGCTGACCTGGGCTCGATGCCCGTCGCCCAGTTCGCTGAGTTCCTCGCGCAAGCGGTTTCCCGGCGTGGTCGCCCAGATTCGGAGTAATTATTATTAAGCGTGAAATGAGACAAGATAAACGAGCTGCACCGAAAGCCCCGATCAACGAGAATATCTCGGCACGCGAGGTTCGGTTAATTGGCGCTGACGGCGAGCAGATTGGCATCGTCTCGATTGATGAAGCGCTTCGTATCGCTGAAGAGTCCAAATTGGACCTGGTGGAAATCTCCGCCGACGCAGTCCCGCCTGTTTGCCGGGTGATGGACTACGGCAAATCGATCTTCGAAAAGAAGAAGCAGATTGCTGCGGCGAAGAAGAACCAGAAGCAGATTCAAGTAAAAGAAATCAAGTTTCGTCCAGGGACGGAGGAAGGGGATTACCAGGTAAAACTGCGCAACCTGGTACGTTTCCTGAGTGATGGGGACAGGGCCAAGGTATCCTTGCGATTCCGCGGCCGTGAGATGGCCCACCAGGAGCTGGGTATGGAACTCCTCAAGCGGGTTGAAGCTGACCTGCTCGAGTACGGTTCCGTCGAACAGCATCCTAAGATGGAAGGACGCCAGCTGATCATGGTCATCGCCCCGAAAAAGAAGAAGTAATCAACAGGGCACGGCAGGCCTTCTGATTATGTTTATCAACTGAATGCGGAGTATCCGAACATGCCAAAGATGAAGACTAAAAGTGGTGCTGCTAAGCGGTTTCTGAAAACTGCTAACGGTATCAAGCACAAGCACGCTTTCAAGAGCCACATCCTGACCAAAATGTCGACCAAGCGTAAGCGTCAACTGCGCGGTAGCAGCTTGCTGCATCCGTCTGACGTGGCAAAAGTCGAGCGCATGCTGCGCCTTCGTTAATTTTTGGATCAAGAATAGAGGAAGTAACTCATGGCTCGTGTAAAGCGTGGCGTCATTGCCCGTAAACGTCACAAAAAAATTCTGAAACTTGCTAAAGGCTACTACGGCGCGCGTTCACGCGTATTCCGTGTTGCCAAGCAAGCGGTAATCAAGGCAGGCCAATACGCTTACCGTGACCGTCGTCAGAAAAAACGTCAGTTCCGCGCTCTGTGGATCGCTCGTATCAACGCTGGTGCACGTGTTAACGGTCTGTCCTACAGCCGTTTCATCGCTGGCCTGAAAAAAGCTTCCATCGAGATCGACCGTAAGGTTCTGGCCGAACTGGCAGTGAACGAAAAAGCGGTGTTTGCTGCGATTGTCGAGAAAGCTAAAGCCACTCTGGCTTAAGTACCCCCGACAATCACCCTGGGCTGCTCCTGTAGCCCAAGGTGGTAAACGTCTTAAATAGGGGAAGAGCCTTCAAGCTCTTCCCCTATTTTGTATCTGGAGTCTGTACATGGAAAACCTGGACGCGCTCGTCGCTCAAGCTCTTGAGGCTGTGCAAAGCGCTGAAGATATCAATGCCCTGGAGCAAATCCGGGTTCACTACCTTGGCAAAAAGGGTGAATTGACTCAGGTGATGAAGACCCTGGGGAATTTGCCGGCTGAAGAGCGTCCGCAAGTCGGTGCGCTGATCAACGTCGCCAAGGAGCGTGTCACAGAGGTGCTCAATGCGCGCAAAGCGACGATGGAGGAGGCTGATCTTGCGGCCAAACTCGCCGCCGAGTCCATTGACGTAACCTTGCCTGGCCGTGGCCAGGCCTCGGGCGGCCTGCATCCGATCACCCGGACTCTGGAACGTATCGAGCAGTTCTTCACCCACATTGGCTACGGCATTGCCGAAGGCCCTGAGGTCGAAGACGACTATCACAACTTCGAGGCGCTCAACATCCCAGGCCATCACCCGGCCCGGTCGATGCACGACACCTTCTATTTCAACGCGAACATGCTGTTGCGCACCCATACCTCGCCGGTACAGGTCCGCACCATGGAAGCGAACAAGCCGCCGATCCGCATCGTCTGCCCAGGCCGTGTGTACCGTAGCGACTCCGATATTACCCACTCGCCGATGTTCCACCAGGTCGAAGGCCTGCTGGTTGATCGCGACATCAATTTCGCCGACCTCAAAGGCACCATCGAAGAGTTCCTTCGTGTGTTCTTCGAGAAGGAGCTGGCGGTACGTTTCCGTCCATCGTTCTTCCCCTTCACCGAGCCATCCGCCGAAGTCGACATGGAGTGCGTGATGTGCAGCGGTAAAGGCTGCCGCGTCTGCAAACAGACCGGCTGGCTGGAAGTGATGGGCTGCGGCATGGTTCACCCCAACGTGCTGCGCATGTCCGGGATCGACCCGGAAGAGTTCTCGGGCTTTGCCTTCGGCATGGGCGTTGAGCGTCTGGCCATGCTGCGTTACGGCGTGAACGACTTGCGTCTGTTCTTCGACAACGACTTGCGGTTCCTCGCGCAATTTCGCTAGTCGTAACGAATCTTTAGGAGAGCAGGATGAAATTCAGTGAACAATGGCTGCGTGGCTGGGTAAACCCGCAGGTAGGTCGCGACGAGCTGGTTGCCCGTCTGTCGATGGCCGGTCTTGAGGTCGATAGCGTTACCCCGGCCGCCGGTGTTTTCAGTGGTGTGGTGGTGGGCGAGGTGCTGAGCACCGAGCAGCATCCGGATGCCGACAAATTGCGTGTGTGCCAGGTCAGCAATGGCGCGGAAACCTTCCAGGTCGTGTGCGGAGCGCCCAACGTGCGCCCGGGCCTGAAGATCCCGTTCGCCATGATCGGTGCCGAACTGCCGGGCGATTTCAAGATCAAGAAGGCCAAGCTGCGTGGCGTCGAGTCCAACGGCATGCTGTGCTCCCAGGCCGAACTGCAAGTAGGCGAGGGCAACGATGGCCTGATGGAACTGCCGGCCGACGCGCCAGTGGGTCAGGACATTCGCGTTTACCTGGAACTGGAAGACGCAAGCATCGAGGTCGACCTGACCCCGAACCGTGGCGACTGCCTGTCCCTGGCCGGTCTGGCCCGTGAAGTGGGCGCGTTGTACAACGTCCCAGTCACGCGTCCAACCGTCGCCGCTGTGCCAGCGGTACACGATGAAGTGCGCGCGATTGAAGTGCTGGCGCCAAACGCCTGCCCGCGTTACCTGGGTCGTGTGATCCGTAACGTCGACCTGTCCAAGCCGACCCCACTGTGGATGGTTGAGCGTTTGCGTCGCGCCGATGTGCGCAGCATCGACGCTGCCGTCGACATCACCAACTACGTGATGCTCGAGCTGGGCCAGCCGCTGCACGCCTTCGATCTCGCCGAGATCAACGGCGGCATCCGCGTACGTATGGCGGAAGAAGGCGAGAAGCTGGTACTGCTTGACGGCCAGGAAGTCAGCCTGCGTGCCGACACCCTGGTCATCGCCGACCACTCCCGCGCTCTGGCGATTGCCGGCGTGATGGGTGGCGAGCACAGCGGTGTGTCCGCGACCACACGTGACGTCTTTCTTGAAAGTGCGTTCTTCGACCAGATCGCCATCGCGGGCAAGGCGCGTTCCTACGGCCTTCACACCGATGCCTCGCACCGTTACGAGCGTGGTGTGGACTGGAAGCTGGCCCGTGAAGCCATGGAGCGCGCCACTGGCCTGCTGCTGGAAATCACTGGCGGCGAAGCCGGCCCGATCACCGAAACCGTCAACGAACAGTACCTGCCGTCCGTTGCGCCGATCACCCTGCGGGCCAAAAGCGTTGAGCAAATGCTTGGCCTGGTGATCGAGCCGGCTGAAATCGAGCAACTGCTGTCGGCCCTGGGCCTGGCGATCTCCGCGAGTGGGGAAGGGCAGTGGCACGTTGAAGTGCCAAGTCATCGTTTCGACATCAGCCTCGAGGTCGACCTGATCGAAGAGTTGGCCCGCCTGTACGGCTACAACCGCCTGCCGGTTCGTTACCCACAAGCGCGCCTGGCACCACAACCCAAGGCCGAGGCGCGCGCGCACCTGCCTGAGTTGCGTCGTCTGCTGGTTGCCCGTGGTTATCAGGAAGCGGTGACCTACAGCTTCATCGATCCGAAGCAGTTCGAGCTGTTCAACCCAGGCGTCGAGCCGCTGTTGCTGGCCAATCCGATTTCCAACGACATGGCTGCCATGCGTTCGTCCCTGTGGCCAGGCCTGGTGAAAGCACTTTCCCACAACCTGAACCGTCAGCAAGATCGCGTGCGCATGTTCGAAAGCGGCCTGCGTTTCGTCGGCCAACTGGATGGTTTGAAGCAAGAGCCGATGCTGGCTGGCGTGGTGTGCGGTAGCCGCCTGCCGGAAGGCTGGGCGCAGGGCCGCGATGCCGTGGACTTCTTCGACGTCAAGGCTGATGTCGAAGCGGTACTGGGCTTTGCTGGTGCGCTGGATGCATTCAGCTTTGTACCCGGCAGCCACCCGGCGTTGCACCCAGGCCAGACAGCGCGCATCGAGCGTGAAGGTCGTTTGGTTGGTTTCATCGGTGCCATTCACCCTGAATTGTCGAAAACCCTCGGTCTTGATCGCCCGGTCTTCGTCTTCGAACTGGTCCT
The DNA here is from genome assembly GCF_020515815.1 of Pseudomonas sp. AF03-9. Taxonomy (NCBI): domain Bacteria; kingdom Pseudomonadati; phylum Pseudomonadota; class Gammaproteobacteria; order Pseudomonadales; family Pseudomonadaceae; genus Pseudomonas; species Pseudomonas sp. AF03-9. Next base: position 575,166 of record NZ_JAHPJF010000002.1, read on the forward strand.
GGCGGAAGTTGCCGCGGGCAAGATGCCGAAGTTCAGCGAGCTGTCGCGCTTCCCTGAAGTGCGCCGCGACCTGGCGCTGATCGCCGACCGTGAAGTGGCCGCCACTGCTGTCCTGGATGTAATCCGTGAAAATGCAGGGGAATGGCTGACAGACCTCAGGCTATTTGACGTCTATCAGGGTAAAGGTATTGATCCGCATAGAAAAAGCCTTGCAGTTGGCTTGACCTGGCAGCATCCATCGCGCACTCTTAATGACGATGAGGTGAATACCACGACACAAAATATCCTCACCTCGCTCGAACAAAGGTTGAACGCCACGTTAAGGAAGTGACGTATGGGGGCTTTGACGAAAGCTGAGATGGCGGAACGTCTGTACGAAGAGCTGGGTCTGAACAAACGCGAGGCCAAGGAATTGGTCGAGCTGTTTTTTGAGGAAATCAGACACGCTCTGGAAGACAACGAGCAGGTCAAGTTGTCCGGTTTCGGCAATTTCGACCTGCGGGACAAACGCCAGCGGCCTGGCCGCAATCCAAAAACGGGAGAAGAAATCCCGATCACGGCTCGCCGTGTGGTCACCTTTCGTCCAGGGCAGAAGTTGAAGGCCCGAGTTGAGGCTTATGCTGGAACCAAGTCATAACGACGAGCTACCCGTCATCCCAGGCAAACGCTACTTCACCATTGGTGAAGTCAGCGAGCTCTGTGCGGTAAAACCGCACGTGCTGCGCTATTGGGAGCAGGAGTTTCCTCAACTCAACCCCGTCAAACGCACCGGGAACCGTCGGTATTATCAGCGCCAGGATGTGCTGATGATCCGACAGATCCGCGCGTTGCTGTATGACCAGGGGTTCACCATCAGCGGTGCGCGCCAGCGTATGTCCGGTGATGAAGCCAAAGACGACACCACCCAATACAAGCAAATGATCCGCCAGATGATCGCCGAGCTCGAAGATGTGCTGGTGGTTTTGAAGAAGTGATACCGGCTTTTAAAATACTTCCACATTTCAAAAGCTTGCGGTATATTCCGGATCGCTTCGTCAAGAAGCGAACCCAGTAACACGCCTAGTCGGGGCGTAGCGCAGTCCGGTAGCGCACTAGCATGGGGTGCTAGGGGTCGAGTGTTCGAATCACTCCGTCCCGACCATATTTTTCAGTAACTTAGCCGAACTCTAGCCAGTTCGGCTTTTTTACGCGTAGGGACTTTTGCGGGGGATCATCCCAATTTCCTCCTCAAGATGGTCAGCGCTGGCCCACGAGAGTCAGTAGCCGACACTTTGTTCGCAGCCTCAATCAAGTGCTGCAACTCCGGGGTAGAATAGTGGCTCGTAATGCTGCCGTTCTTATGCCCCAACAACGCTTTCCGATCTTCCTCCGTCACGCTCGCTGCACGTAGCCTTCTGCCAAAGGTGTGCTTCAAGTCGTGAATCCTGATCGACCTGAATCCGGGGTGTGCTGGCGCCTGGTGGGCTTTCTCCCATTTGTCCGCTGCGCGCACCCTGGCTTTCTTCCAGGCCGAATCATTCATTCGATGCATAGCCGTTGGCCCGAACTGATCTGGCTGCCCATACGGGAACACCAGGTCTTTGTGTAGACCGCGCTGGCCATCGATGATGGATAGCGCCACATTGTTCAAGATCACCAGGCGCTCATCGCCGTTCTTTACCCCTGCTTTTTCACTCCGCCCGCCGAACCCGGCAGGTATCAGAAATACGCTGGTGTTCAACGCCGGCACCCGTATTTCCCAATCCCACCGCAACTTGCACACTTCCTGCTCCCGACAACCCGTGTTCACCTTATAGAGGGCCATCCTCAAAAGGTGGTCGGGCAGCTCAGGAAACAACAGGGCCTGCTCTTCCCAGGACATTGGGTAGGGTTGTCGCCTGCGCCAGACAGCGGATAGTCGATTGAGTGCTTTTCGAGAAGCTTCTTAAGTGTTGTGTTGGTGATATAGAGCTTCCCGCAAACCTGCCGCCTGCTTATGCCGAGCTGCTTGTATGCATTGATCCGCTCCCCAAGAACCAGCTCATGTTCAACCAGCGCCTTCATGCGCTCAGGGCTAGTGCAGGTCCAGCGATTGGCACGCATAAATTTGAAGTCGAACTCCTTTGACATGCTCAGTAGGGTTCGCCTGCCAATGCCTGTGGCCAGGGCGACTTCCGCCTGGATGTGGGTTGGTGCCAGCTCCATGATCTTTGCCACTCGCTGCCGTCGCTGTTCTTCCTGGCGCTCCAGCGGGGTCGGCGGTGGCGGTGCTATGGGCTCAATACGACGCCGAAAAAACGGCTTTGGCGCCGGTGGCATCTGGTTGCTGTAGGTGATGGGCTTGGGCTTGTAGCCGATCGCTTCGGCTACTTCGATCTTGCCGCCTGCCGCTACAAATTCCGCGACCTGGTCGGCAAGCTCATTTGATTTTGGCCGCAGTGCCTCGACCAGGCTTACGTGGTTGCTGATCATGCTGCTATCCCCAGGACTTGATTCATACGCTCATCGAGGATTTCGTAGAAGGTCTTAACCCGTTCGGTGATCTTTCGGATCGATGACGCTACCTTTCAAGGCCTAAGTGATTTTCTACCGGGCTTCAATGAAAAACTACGCGAAGCCAGGATCAGCGCCAAAACAATTAAGCACATTCAGGACAGTCGACCGGAGATTGTTAAGGACGTGCTTGATCGCCTGGAGCGCGGCGTACTGAATGCAGATGAGGTGTTGCCGAATCCGAAGAATGCCAATCGGGTGCTGGTTGTTCTTCATGATGAGCGCGATATTGGACGCAACGAGAAGCGCCACCAAAGCACTGTGCTAGAGGTGTCGGCGAACGGAAAAGGAATTGATGTGGTTTCGGCGATGACTATGCCGGAGCGCACCCTGCAAAAGGCGAGAGTGGCAAAGGTAGGAGTTGAAGCATCACGATCGGAGGGACTGTGTTCCCCTCATCCTCATCAGTCACCAGGCGAACCTGGCGACCTCACTCGGCAGCCGTCAAATTTTCCGGCGGTCGAGCGAGATGCTTCTGATCCCAGTAATATCCAAACTCGAAGGTGGCGCAAGCGATCCAGAATTGCAGGCAGCCCAAGAGATCCTGGCTCGCGTCGAGGACATGCGAATTGGCACAGGCGCCATGGACGCCGACGGCAACCCCATCACCGTATCTGCCCGTGAATTGCTTGCCTGTCCAGATGCAGACATCGCCCAGGCCACCCAGGACGCCAAAGGCTTTGCCGCCGCGGCTGCCTGCTTCCTGCAACGAGGATGATGTGTGAATATGCGGAACCCTCGAAACAATCAGGAATGCATGGATGAAACAGCTGTTTATTCTCGTCGGTATCGCACTTTTGGGCGGATGCGCCACCGAAGGAAAGTACCAAAGAGCGCTCGACATGTGGAAGGGCTCAACTGAGCTTGCTCTGATTCGTGGATGGGGGGCCCCGCAGCAGGCGTACGAATCCGAGGGGCATAAATTTCTGGTTTATTCGAGCAACCGGAATGTGGTAATGCCTGGTGTTTCACCAACCTACCAGACCAATGTCATTGGCAATACCGCATATACCACCGGTTACGGCGGGACGCCGGCAATGAACTTGGATTTTTTCTGCACTACAACGTTTGAGGTTGTCGACGGCAAGGTCTCTTCCTGGTCGTATCGTGGTAACGACTGCACCTCGACGGATTAAATAGTCGGGAAACCGTCTATCCCGCAACCATAGGCTTGCTCCCATTCCAACAGGAGCAAGCCCATGCGCCCCGAATGCATCAAGGCCGTAACCCAGGCAATTGGCCGCCCCCTCAACCAGCAGGAAATCCAGGGCATCGAGAACCGCGTGCGCCGAAACATGAAGCAACTGGCGCAGACCGATACCACCTGGCAATCCAAAACTGCCGCTGACCGGCTCAACGAGGCCGCCGCCAAATCCGCCAAGGATCTGGTGGAAGAGGCGAACCTCAAGAAAAAGCGCGTGGCTCTGACCATCCTGGCCCACGACCGTATCGACAGTTATATGAAGCGCTTCCCGGATCAGCCCCTTGAGGGACTCGACCGTATGTTGGCGTTTTCCGCCGAAGCCCGGCATCTCTTCTTCCTTCCATCCCGCGTAGCAGTTCGCAGCCTCCCTAGCCTCCTTGAATGCTCGCGTCAAATACCTCTCCTCAACCTTCGTCCAGTGGTCCTTTGTCGCGTCTTCGCCGTTTTAAGCTTTTTGCGAGCATCTGGTGATAGCTCAATCTCAACACCTAAGTAGGCAATCCAGCTTCCGTCTGCCTGCAGTTCAATGGCTGCCAAGTACGTCCTGTCCTGTAAATGCCAGGTGAAAAGGATGTCGCCGAAACGAAAGGTCTCGCATTGCGGCCTGCTTGAAGGCCGTTTTCAGAATGATGTAGCTATTGATTGGGCCAGCTGCATGTCTGACATGAGCGGAGAAGGATAGGTCGAATGGTAGTATCTGGATGCCTGCTCAAACTCTGCGCCACGAATCTCGCCGTCTGAACCAATGAATGCCAGGGCGTCGGTCTTGGCTGACTTGAAGATCTTCGGCGGCTCGGTCGTGAGAGATGTGGTCGCGCCAATTAAAATGGTCGGCGCGGAGATTGTGAGAAATACCGCGGCAGCGATAGGGTTGGCGCCATCACCTGATACGGCTGGTGTGCTGATAGACACCAAGAGGGCAATTGCCAGAGTCTTCCATGAATCCATTCTTCGATGCTTCCATTGCGATCTGAGGGCACCACCTTAGCAGGGTCGGGGATCGCCAGATACAAGAAGCCCGGGGCAGGGCCGGGCTGTACACCCAGGCTTGTAGCAGTCGCGAATCTCATGCTTTGGCAGATGGCGCATCTTTGGTCCTCACAATCCTTCCCGCCTTCACCTCATCCGCATAACCCACCAGCCTGTCGGCTTCCTCATAGAACGTGCCCACCCAACCCATCAGGGCTATGGCATTGGCATCGCTGAGTAGGCTGGCCAACCTACCCAGGTCGACACAGGACTGCTCAAGCTTGAAGGCGATGGCCTTCAGGTCGCGGCGCAGTTGCTGGTTTGGCTTGGTGAGCGCCATTAGGCTTACTTAAAGTCACATCGCTACTTTGCGAATTACCGACTGCCACATGTCCGTGATGAGTGGCGCCGACCTTGCTCGGGCGATACGTAAAGGCGCAGTTGTTGGTCGAATGCTGCCAGGCATCGCCGGCCTGCCCAACTTGCATCAGTTATCCAAGCAACGCCTGTGCTTGCGCCAACGTCACTCGCGGCACCACTGCCTCCGGAATCCTCGAACAATCCGAAAGGTTATAAACCCTGAACCCATCCCCAATGACCTTCTCGGACATCAACTCAAACGACGGCAATATCCGCGTGTGATAGTGCTGGTCCAGCCCGCAAGGGGAGTTGATGCCCTCCCGCTTTTCGTAAAACCTTCCCGATTTCTCGTTCAGATCCACCCCCACCAAAAACACCTTGGAAAACCCCAGATGATAGGCCAGCTGCAAGGCCAGGTAAGCCACGGTGCGTGCGTCAAAGAAGCCCTCGCTCATGTCCTTGCTGAACCCAACAGGCCGCTGGCGAAATCCCGGCAACGCATGATTGGCGACCAGCGCCTCATGTTTGCCCAGAACAGCGTCGAGCCAGGACGGGCGTTTTGCCTTGGATAGCGGATACACCCGTCCGGTAGGACGAATGCCCGACGAACGTGCGTGATCTTCCCAAAGTGCCACGTTCTGGCTGACAGCCATCGCGTACTTGAACAACTCCGGCTGTTGCTCGGAAAAGCTCTTGTCGGTGCAGGCGTAAAAACACGGTTTAACGCCGGTATCCATAAACATCGAAATAGCGCCATTCATCGTGATCATCGGCACGTGGGCAAACTGTTCGAATGGAAACGACTTGGCCGACATGCCGGACGCGATGATGAACACAGGCCCGGTGCGGGTGTTTCGACAGGCGTCAAAATCGTGCAGAGTCAGCTGGGATCGCCGTGATCCCGACGCTGCTGCATACAAAGCCTGCTGACTGTCGCGGGCAGGCGTGGTGTCGACGAGGGACATCGGTTTCATCGGACCCAACCATGCAATAAAGTAAAAATGTGTATAGGGTCGGATCTTAGGGGGCTCGGATAATTCAATTAATGAAGAAAACTACATAAACCCCCGCTCAAAACGACTGCCCCATAGAGAACTGGAAAATCTGCTTGTCCGCTCCCACATTGGGTGTGTACCCGCCCCGACAACGCTACCGTTCGGCACAGTATTGGGGCAGCCGCTGGGCTATTCGGTAGCACAACCCGCCTTCCTTGCCTGCATGTCCGTAAGCCGAGCATGCCGGTTACTTTCTTTAAATCAGTGACTTAATCCGGCTACACAGCAGTTGGCACACATCCTGCTTTTTTGCATTCGTGGATAATTGGATACAAAAATTCAAAAGGTGCTGCCGATGCAATTTGCCCCCGCTTATGTAGACCGCCAGCCCCTCACCGCCGAGGAGGAGGCCTACAACTTTCTGCTCGATGCCATTTGCGGTGGCCGCTACCGCAAGGGCGACCGGCTGATCGCCGAAGACATCGCCAGTGAAATCGGCATGAGCCGCATGCCGGTGCGTGAAGCGTTCCGCCGCCTGGATGCCCAGGGCCTGGTGACCCTGCGCCCCAACCGTGGCGCGATCGTCAGCGGCCTGGACATCGATGAATTGCACGAAGTCTTCGAAATGCGCAGCGCCCTCGAAGGCCTGGCAGTGCGTGTCGCGGTCGGCCGTATCGGCGAACGCCAACTGGCCGCCCTGGAGCGCATGCTCGACGAGATGGACGACTACCGCGACGAAAGCGCCGCCTGGGTCAGTCGCCACCGTGCCTTCCACGAATACCTGTGCAGCCTCAGCGGTCGCCCGCGCTTGATGAAGCAGATTTCGGCGCTCTATTCGCTGGTGGAAGCCCCCATGCGCCTGTGGTTGCAACACGGCGACAAACCCCTCAGCGCCCGCCAGGAACACGCGGTGATCCTCGCAGCCATCCGCGCCGGTGACGCCGCCCGCGCCGAAGCCGTGGTGCGCGAGCACATCGAAGGCACCGTGCCGGCGCTGATCCAGTTTTTGCAAACGGAACAATAATCAGAGGCGGGCCCAAGCCCGCCCGTGTTTTGACTTTGAGTCCTGCCCCGTTATTCAACGAACTGGAGTGTCTGGTCATGCATAAACGCCGCGCCTTGCTGGTGGCTCTCTCCCTCGGGCTCTGCACACCATGGGCCGTTGCCGCGCCCCAGGTGCCGGAGCGCTTGCAGAAAGTCGACAAACTCACCTACTGCTCGGGGATGGATTCACCACCCCTGGTGTCCTTCGATGAAACGCAGAAACCGCGCGGGTTGACCGTCGACCTGGGCCTGGAAATCGCCAGGCGCCTGGGCGACAAACAGGTGCAATGGCGCGTGATCCCGTTCTCCGGCCTGGTGCCGGCGTTGCTCGCCCAGCAGTGCGACATGATCGTCGACCAACTGTTCGACAAGCCCGAGCGGCGCCAAGTGATCGACATCGTCAACTACATGTATTCCAGCCAGTCGGTGGTGGTGCCCAAGGGCAACCCCAAGGGCATCAAGACCCTGGATGACTTGTCCGCGCACAAGGTCGCGGTGCTCAACGGTTCCACCATCAAGACCCTGCTCGACACACAGAACGACAGCCTGACCAAAGCCGGCAAGCCGCCGATGAAACTGGTGGTGTACAACACCGACACCGATGCGTTCCAGGCCTTGCGCATCAACCAGGTCGACGCCTACGGCACCACTGTGGAAACCGCCGGCTACTACGCGGCGATGGCCCCCGACCTGTTCCAGGAAGGCGTGCCGGCGTTCAGTCGTATCCTCACCGGCCTGGGCATGCGCAAGGACGATCCACAGCTCACCGCCGCCGTGCAGCAGGTGATCAGCGACATGCGCAGCGACGGCAGCTACACGCAATTGCTGAACAAATGGCATGTCAGCAGCGACACACTCGACTGAGGTTTCCCGCAATGAACTTCAATTGGGATGTGTTCTGGCAGTACCTGTTGCAGCCCAGCGGGGTTTACCTCACCGGGCTCTGGCTGACCTGCCTGATCAGCGTGTTGGCTATGCTGCTGGGCTGCGTGCTGGGGTTGGCGGCGGCACTGTTGCGGCTGTCGAGGAACCCGCTGTTGCACCTGCCGGTACGCTTTTATGTGTGGCTGATGCGCGGCACGCCGCTGCTGGTGCAGATCGTATTTCTGTACACGGCGCTGGCGGCGGGCGGGCTGTTCCGCTTCGAAGACATCGAGCTGTTCGGCCTGATCGTGCCCGGCAATATCCAGGCGGCCATCATCGCCCTGGGCCTCAACGAAGGTGCGTACATGGCCGAGATCATCCGTGCCGGCATCGGTGCGGTGGACAAGGGCCAGTACGAAGCCGGGCGTTCCCTGGGCATGGGTTTTGCCAAGCTGATGCGGCGCATCGTGCTGCCCCAGGCGTTCCGCGTGATCGTGCCGCCGCTGGGCAACGAGTTCAATGTGATGCTCAAGAACACCACCCTTGTCAGCGTGATCGGCGTGCAAGAGTTGCTGCTCAGCACGCAGATGGTCACCTCGGCGACGTTCCGTGTGTTCGAGTTGTACCTGGTGGTTGCTATCTACTTCCTGATGCTCACCACCCTGTGGGGCTTCTTCCAGCGCTGGCTGGAGGCGCGCTTCGGCCAGTCCGACCGGCCATCCGGGCCACCGCCCGCGTCCAGCCGCATGTTCGGGCGCAGCACCTTGAAACTGCTGAGGGGACGCTGACCATGGCGCATAAAAGTGAAGAACTGATCATCGAAGCCCAGGACCTGCACAAGTCGTTCGGCGACCTGCAGATCCTCAAGGGCATCTCCTTGAACGTGCGGCGCGGTGAAGTGGTGGTGTTGATCGGCGCCTCGGGCTCGGGCAAGACCACCTTTATCCGCTGCATCAACCTGCTCGAAGACATCCAGGGCGGACGCATCCGCGTCAACGGCCGCGCCATGGGCTATCGCGAACGCAGCGACGGCAGCCTGGTGCGCGACTCAGAACGCAACATCGCCCGCCAGCGCCGCGACATCGGCATGTTGTTCCAGCGCTTCAATCTGTTCCCGCACATGACCGCGCTGGAAAACATCATCGAAGCGCCGATCCACGTGCTCGGCACCCCGCGTGCCGAAGCCCTCGAGCAGGCCCGTGGCTTGCTGGCGCGGGTCGGCCTGGCGGACAAGGCCAGTCACTACCCGTCGATGCTTTCCGGCGGCCAGCAACAACGCGTGGCGATTGCCCGTGCGCTGGCGATGAAACCCCAGGCCATGCTGTTCGACGAGCCCACCAGCGCCCTCGACCCGGAAACCGTCGGCGAAGTGCTGCAAGTGATGAAGGAGTTGGCCGAGGAGGGCATGACCATGGTGGTGGTCACCCACGAAATGGGATTTGCCCGTGAAGTGGCCGATCGCGTGGTGGTGCTCGACCAGGGCGAACTGATCGAACAGGGGCCGCCGGAACAGATTTTCAGCCACCCCAGCCACCCGCGGACCCAAGCGTTTCTCAGCCGCGTGTTATGACTTCAAACCTTGTGTGGAAGAGCCTTTGCCATGTTGAATTTTTCTGCTCACGAGTACCCCTATCCGTCGCAACGCCAGAGTGTGTTCGCCAGGCGCGGCATGGTCGCTGCCTCCCAGCCGCTGGCGGCCCAGGCCGGTATCGAAATCATGCAACAGGGCGGCAATGCCATCGACGCGGCGATTGCCACGGCGGCGGCGTTGACCGTGGTTGAGCCCACCGGCTGCGGCCTGGGCGGCGATGCGTTTGCATTGGTGTGGTGCAAGGGCCGGTTGCACGGCCTGAACGGCAACGGCCATGCGCCGGCGGCCTTGAGCGTCGAGGCGGTCAAGGCGGCAGGGCATGAGCAGATGCCGTTGTACGGCTGGACCCCGGTCACCGTACCCGGTTGCCCGTCGGCCTGGGCCGAGCTGTCACAACGCTTCGGCAAGCTGGCGTTTGCCGCGTTGCTGCAACCGGCCATTCGCCTGGCGCGTGACGGTTTCCCGCTGTCGCCGGTGGTCGCCCAGCAATGGCAGAGCGCGCTGGACGAATTCAGCCCCCATCGCGACGCCGTGCTGGACGCCTGGTTCGACACCTTCCTGATCGATGGCCGCGCACCCCGGGCGGGGGAGATTTTCCGCAACCCGGCCCAGGCGCGCACCCTCGAGGAACTTGCTGCCAGCCGTTGCGAAAGCCTGTATCGCGGCGCCTTGGCTGCGCGTCTCGATGCACATTCCAGGGCCACGGGCGGCTACCTGCGCGCCACCGATCTGCAAGACTACCGCGCCCAGTGGGTCGAACCGATCCACATCAACTACCGCGGCGTCGACGTCTGGGAAATCCCCCCCAGCGGCCAGGGCCTGGTGGCCTTGATGGCGCTGAAAATCCTCGAAGGCTTCAGCTTCGATCACCGCGACAGCCAACAGACCTGGCACCGCCAGTTGGAGGCGATGAAACTCGCCTACAGCGACGGCCTGCACTACATCACCGACCCGCTGCACATGCGCGTGGCCGTTGCGGATCTGCTCAGCGACGACTACAGCCGCCGCCGCCGCGCCCAGATCAGTGAACACGCCCAGCCGCCCAAACCGGGCGATCCTCATGCCAGTGGCACGGTGTACCTGGCCACGGCGGATGCCGAAGGCAACATGGTCTCGTTCATCCAAAGCAACTACCACGGCTTCGGCTCCGGCGTGGTGCTGCCCGACAGCGGCATCGCATTGCAGAACCGTGGGCAGGAATTCAGCCTCGACCCGGCCCACGCCAACTGCCTGGCACCGGGCAAAAAAACCTTCCACACCATCATCCCCGGCTTCCTCACCAAAGACGGCGAGGCTCTCGGGCCGTTTGGCGTGATGGGCGGCTACATGCAGCCCCAGGGGCATGTGCAGATGGTGATGAACCTCGTGGATTTCGGCCTCAACCCGCAAGCCGCCCTGGACGCGCCGCGCTGGCAATGGCTGGGCGAGATGAAGGTCGGTATCGAACAAGGCGCTTCCCGCGACCTGGCCAATGCCCTGGCGCGGCGGGGGCATCAGGTGCAAATCGCCAGCGACCTCACCGATTACGGGCGCGGGCAGATCATCCTGCGTGATCCGGTCAGCGGCGTGCTATGCGGTGGCACCGAGCCGAGGGCCGACTCCCATATCGCCCTCTGGTGACCCCCGACGACCTGTAGTGAGCGGGCTTGCCCGCGCTGGGTGGCGAAGCCGCCCCAAATCGATCTCTGGTGCCCCCCGACGACCTTGTAGTGAGCGGGCTTGCCCCGCGCTGGGGGGCGAAGCCGCCCTAAACCCAGGCGCCGCGGTGTATCAGAAAGACCGAGGCGCGTGGATTTGGGGCGGCTTCGCCCCCCAGCGCGGGGCAAGCCCGCTCACTACATAGGGCGCGCGCTAACACAACGAGGTTTTTGGCGCGGGCTGAAAAATAATTCAAATAGTCTGTCCCTTTTTTTCGCGTCACCGGTCATTTGAGGTAAGTGCACATCATCGAGAGCTTCCTTCAATGCCCGTAGTCCGCCCCTTGCTCAACCTGAGCCTGCTGCTGAGCCTCAGCGCCGGCCCGCTATTCGCCACTGTCTGCTACGCCGACGACGCCCGCCGCAGTTACCAGGTGCCCGCCGGTAGCCTGAGCGCGGCGCTTACCCGGTTTGCCGGGCTGGCGGGGGTCAACCTGTCGGTGGACCCGGCACTCGTCAGCGGGCGCAGCAGCAGTGGTTTGTCCGGCGAGTTTGCCGTGGAGGAGGGCTTCGCACGCCTGCTGCAAGGTTCCGGCCTGCAACTGCAACCCGTCGGCGATTCAGCCTACATGCTCATCCCGGCACCGGATGGCAGCAGCCTGGAACTGGCCCCGACCTCGATCCTCGGCACCACCGGCCTGTACGACGGCGACACCTACGCCGGTGGCCAAGTGGCGCGGCGTGGCGCCCAGGGCATTCTCGGTACGCGGGACTTCATGGAAACCCCGTTCAGCATCACCACCTACACCGCCGACGCGGTGAAGAACCAGCAAGCACGCACCCTGGGCGAACTGATCGCCAGCGACCCATCGGTACGCGCCACCAACCCGGCCGGTGGGCGCTACGAGCAATTCACCATCCGCGGCTTCAGCCTGTTCAACAGTGATGTGTCCTATAACGGCCTGTACGGCGTGCTGCCGACCTACAGCATTGATATGGAAATGGCCGACCGCGTCGACATCTTCAAAGGCCCGACCCAGTTGATCAACGGCATTTCACCCCGTGGCAGCGTGGGCGGTGGGATCAACGTAGTGCCCAAGCGCGCCACCGACAAGGACATCACCTCGTTCACCGGCACCTGGGCTTCCGAAAGCCAGGCGGGCGGTGCAGTGGATGTGGGCCGGCGGTTTGGCGAGGACAACAAATTCGGCATCCGCTTCAACGGCGTGAAGCAGTCCGGCGACACCGAATGGGATCACCAGAGCGTCGACCGTGAAATGGCCGTGCTCGGCCTGGATTTCCGTGGCGAGCGCCTGCGCCTTTCCACCGACATCGGCCACACCGAGCGCGACACCGACGCCCCCCAGGAACGCGTGCAAGTCGCCGCCGCCGCGCCGGTGCCCAGCGCCAACGATGTGCGCCGCAACTATGCGCAATCCTGGAGCAAGGCGCGCACCAACGACACCTTTGGCACGGTCAACGGCGAGTACGACCTCAGCGACAACGTGATGCTCTACGGCGGCTTCGGTGCGCGTAAAAGCAACCATGACTTCCTGCGTCACGCGGTCTCCGTCACTAACGCCGCCGGTGATTTCAGTGTGCTGCCCCGTGACTTCACCCGCGATGAAAATGTGCGCACCTACACGGCGGGCGTGCGCAACTGGTTCCATACCGGGCCGGTGAGCCATGAGGTCAACCTGGCCGCCAGCTACTTCGACATGGATTTCACCAACGGCGGCGCGCGGTACGCGACGGCCTCCAGCAACCTCTACAACCCGGTGCAGACCCCGACACCGTCCACGGCCACGCGCCAGGACGCCAAGGTCTATACCGAGAACAAATTCAGCGGCGTGGCCTTGTCCGACACCCTGGGCTTCTTTGACGACCGCCTGCTGCTGACCCTCGGCGCACGCTGGCAGCGGGTCAAGGTGACTGACTGGAGCAACGGCGTCAAAGGCAAGACCGGCTACGACGAAGAAAAGGTCTCGCCCTCCGGCGGCCTGCTGTTCAAGGCCACCGACCGGCTGTCGCTGTACGCCAACTACATGGAAGGCCTGAGTCAGGGCAAGATCGCGCCGACCACATCGCGCAACAGCGACGAGATCTTCCCGCCGTTCATCAGCCGCCAGGTTGAAGTCGGGGCCAAATACGACGCCGGTGCCGTCGCCGTGACGGCAGCGGTGTTCCGCATCAAGCAACCGGCCTATGAAACCAACGCCACCACGCGGCTGTTCGGGCCCAACGGCAAGCGCGAGAACACCGGTGCAGAACTGAGTGTGTTCGGCGAACCGCTCAAGGGTGTGCGTTTGCTTGGCGGCGTGATGTACATCGACAGCAAACTCAAAGACACCACCAACGGCGCCTGGGACGGCAACCGCGCCCCGGCCACCCCCAAATACAACGTCAACCTTGGCGCCGAGTGGGATGTGCCGGGCCTGGAAGGCTTGACCCTGACCAGCCGCGGCATCCACTCCAGCTCGCAGTACCTGGACCAATCCAACGTCAAGGAAATCGACGCCTGGAACCGCATCGACGTGGGCGCGCGGTATGCCTTCAAAGTGGACGACAAACACGTGACCCTGCGCGCAAACGTGGAAAACGTCGCGGATAAACGCTACTGGAGCTCGGCCGGTGCATCGGACGACAGCGAGCCAGGCCTGACATTGGCGACACCGCGCACCTACCTGCTCTCGGCCACTGTCGATTTCTAACGGGTGCACACCCATCGACATGTGGGAGCGGGCTTGCTCGCGAAAGCGGAGTGTCAGTCACAACATGTATTGGCTGATCCACCGCATTCGCGAGCAAGCCCGCTCCCACAGGTTGATTTCAGTTGTTCTCTATGGCTTTTTTCACGTCGATGGATTTGGGCAACAGGTGGTTCTGGTAGAACAGATCCGCCGTCGCCTGCTGCGCCTGGAGGATCTTCTGGTCAATCGGCAGGATCGGCGAAGGCGGGCGATTGTCCATGTACCGCGCGATCACGTTCTCAGGCAGGCCCATAAAGCCGGTCAGCACTTTCAGACTGTCTTTGCGATGGCTGCGTGTCAGCGCTTCGGCGGCGCTGAGCTCATTCAATAAATCATGCACGAACGCGCCATTCGCCTTGGCATACTCGCGCCGTGCGGTATACACCGGCCCCGACAACCCCAGCCCCTCGCCGTTGGCCAGCACATGGCTCGGGCTCTGGCTCAGCGCCAGGGACGAGTAGGGTTCCCAGATCGCCCAGGCATCCACGCTGCCTTGTTCGAACGCGGCACGCGCGTCGGCCGGCGGCAGGTACACCGGCTGGATGTCCTTGTAGCTCAGCCCGGCCTTGTTCAGTGCACGCAGGATCAGGTTGTGGGAGCTGGAGCCTTTCTGGAACGCGACTTTCTTGCCCTTGAGGTCCGCCACCGAATGCAGCGGGCTGTCGTCTCGCACCAGGATGGTTTCCGCACTGGGCTTGGGCGGTTCGGCGCCGATATAGACCAGATCGGCGCCCGCCGCCTGGGCGAACAACGGCGGGATGTCGCCGGTGGAGCCCACATCCAGCGCGCCAACGTTGAGCGCTTCGAGCATCTGCGGGCCAGCGGGGAATTCGATCCACTTCACGGCGGTCTGTGGGAAGCGTTTTTCCAGCAGGCCGTGTTCCTTGGCCAGCACCAGGGCGATGGAGCCTTTCTGATAGCCGATGCGCAGGGTGGCAGGGTCGGCGGCCAGGGCGGTCTGGGTCACGGCCAGCAAGGCCAGCAGCAGGGCGGGAATTTTCATGCGTGGTCCTTTTTGAAACGGTTTTCAGGGCGTGCCAAACCGAGGTTTTCCCGCAAGGTCGTGCCGCTGTATTCGCTGCGGAACAGACCACGCCGTTGCAGTTCGGGCACCACCCATTGGGCGAAATCCTCCAGCCCGCCGGGCAGGTGTGGCACCAGGATATTGAAGCCATCGGCGGCGCCGTTTTCGAACCAGCGTTGCAGCTCATCAGCGATCTGCGTGGGGGTGCCGATCAGGCTGTAGTGCCCGCGACCACCGGCGATCCGTCGGCCCAACTGGGCCAGCGTGAGGTTTTCGCGCAACGCCAGGTCACTGAGCAACTGCTGGCGGCTGCGCTGCCCGCTGTCGGTCAGTGGCAGCTCCGGCAGCGGGCCATCCAGCGGGTAGCCGGACAGGTCGAAGTTACCGAGCATGCGCCCCAGCAACGCGACGCCGACTTCGGGCTCGACCAAATCCTGGAACGCCTCGAACTTGGCCTGCGCCTCGGCCTCGGTCTGCCCGACCACCACAAACACGCCGGGCATGATCTTCAGCGAGTCGGCCTCACGTGCGTATTGCGCCAGGCGCCCCTTGAGATCGGCATAAAACCCCTGGGCATTTTCCAGCGAGGTCTGTGCGGTAAATACCACCTCGGCGGTTTGCGCCGCCAGGTCACGACCGGCCTCGGAAGAGCCGGCCTGTACGATCACCGGCTGGCCTTGAGGCGAGCGGGCCACGTTCAGCGGGCCCTTGACGCTGAAGTGTTCGCCCACATGCTCCAGCACATGCAGTTTGGCCGGGTCGTAGTAGTTGCCGCTGGCCTTGTCGCGCCCGAAGGCGTCGTCTTCCCAGCTGTCCCACAACCCGGTCACCACCTGATGAAACTCGCGGGCGCGGCTGTAGCGCTCGGCGTGGCCGAGGTGTTCGTCGCGGCCGAAGTTCTGCGCCTCGGCGGCGGCGTCCGAGGTCACCAGGTTCCAGCCCGCACGCCCGCCGGACAGGTGATCCAGTGAGGCGAATTTGCGCGCCACATGGTACGGCTCGTTGTAGGTGGTGGTCGCCGTGGCGATCAGGCCGATATGCTCGGTCACCGCGCTCAGCGCCGAGAGCAAGGTCAGTGGTTCGAAATGATCCGAGCGCGCCATGTGGCTGGCAATCGCGCCGGTGGCCGCCGCCACGCTGTCGGCGACGAACAGCGCATCGAACTTCGCCGCTTCGGCGACCCGCGCCAGGTGTTTGTACTGGGCGAAATCCAGCCCGGCATTCGCCGGAACATCCGGGTGACGCCAGGCGGCGACGTGGTGCCCGGTGGCCATGAGGAAAGCACCGAGTTTGAGTTGACGGCTCATGCTAGAAATCCTTGCGCAGTTGCACGCCGAAGTAACGTTCATCGTCACGGGGCACGGCGCGGTAGATGTAGTTGCCGCCGCTGGCGAGCATCGGCGAATAGGACTTGTCGGCGAGGTTCTTGGCCAGCAGGGCGACGCGCCAGCCGTTGCTGTAGTCGGCCAGGGCGACGCTGGCGTTCCAGATGCCGTAGGCGCCTTGTTTGGTGTCGACGTTCTGGCTGATGTTGTACTGCACTTCGCTCTGCCAGCTGTAGTCGGTGCCCAGCTCGATGTCGAGGCCGTTATCCAGCGGGATGCTGTAGTCGGCGCGCACGTAGCTTTTCCAGTCCGGGCTGTACGGCAGTGGCTTGCCATTCACGTTGCAGGTTGCCGCTGCACCCGCCGGGCAGGCGAACTCGTCGATGCGCGCGCGGGTATAGGCCAGGGCGCCGGAGAGCTTGAGTTGCTGGGTGGCCTGCAAGGCGTAATCCAGCTCGACGCCTTCGGTGCTGACGCTGCCGGCGTTGATCAAACGGGTCACCACTTGGCCGGCGACGGTGTCGAAGAAGTTCGCCTGGTAGTTGTCGTAGTCGCTGTGGAACACCGCGAGGTTGGTGGTCAGGCGGTTGCTCCAGGCGCTGGCCTTGATCCCGGCTTCCCAGGTGTTGGAGGTCTCGGGCTTGAGCGCGTCGGTGTCACGCGGTTGCATGTTGAAGAACACGTTGTAGGCCGGGCCTTTGTAGCCGCGCGAGTAGGTCAGGTAGCTGGTGACGGTATCGCTGATGTCGTACTGCACGCCCAGGCGCCCTGACCAACCGTCTTCATCCACCGAGCCGGAGCTGGAGGTGGCCGGTTGAATGCCGCTGACCGTGGTGGCCGAGGTGGAGACGCGGCGGTGATCGTATTTCAGCTCGTCGTGGGTGTAGCGCAGGCCGGCGATGCCGCGAAAGCGTGAGGTGAAGTTCAGCGTGGTCTCGCCGAACACCGCGTAGCTGTCGTTGGTGGTGCTGTAGTCGGCAATGCCACGGTCGGTGCGCGTGGTGGTGGTCAACGTGCGCTGATAGGTTTCTTCATCCTTGCCGTGCATGTAGAACAGGCCGCCGACGTACTCCAGCAATTCACCTTTGGGCGAGGCCAGGCGCAGCTCCTGGGAGTACTGGTTGAACTCCAGTTGGCCCTTGTCGGCGGTGCCGGGGAACGCGGCGGTCACCGTGCCGAGACGGTCGCCATCCTGGTACTGGGTGTTGTCCCAGCCGCGCCAGGCGGTGATCGAGGTCAGGGTGTAGTCGCCGAGGTTCCAGTCCAGTTGGGCCGACAGGCCTTTGTTGGTGTCTTCGACATGGCTGCGGGTGTCGGTGTTGATGTCGCGGTTGTCGCTGGAGGCGCGCACCGGACCCAGGGCGTTGGCGAACGCCGGGGTCAGGGACTTGCTGACCACGCCGTTCGGTGCATCGTCGTGGGACTGCATGTAGTCGGCGATCAGGGTCAGTTTCACGGCGTCGTTGGGGGTGAACTCCAACTTGCCGCGAATGCCCTTGTGGTTGTAGCCGTTGACCTCCTGGCCGTTGTGCTGGTTGTCGACGTTGCCGTCATAGCTGCCGAACAAGGTGCTGACCGAGCCCTTGAGCACATCTGGGACAAGGCTGCCGCCGATGCCGAAACGGGTGCGGCTTTCGTTGCCGCTGTAGTAGGACTGGTCGATATAGCCGTGGGTCTCGGCGGTCGGCGCCTTGCTGGTGATGTTGAGTACCCCGGCCGAGGCATTCTTGCCGAACAGCGTGCCTTGGGGCCCGCGCAGTACTTCGATGCGTTCCAGGTCGAGCAGGTCGAGGGTGGCCTGGCCGGGACGGGCGTAGACCACGCCGTCGATCACCGTGGCCACCGTCGGCTCGACGCCGGGGGAGGTGGAGATGGTGCCCACGCCGCGCACGAACAGCGAGGTGTCCTTGTTCGACGCGCCGGTGCGGAAGTTCAGCGACGGCACCTGTTGCGCGATGCTCGCCACGCCGTTGCGGTTGTCGCGCTCCAGTTGCTCGCCGTCCAGCACCGAGACCGCCACCGGGACTTTTTGCAGCGATTCTTCGCGGCGGGTGGCGGTGACGGTCACGGATTTGAGCGTCGGTTCCTGCTCATCGGCCGCAAAGGCGCCGGGCACCGGGAGTGCCGTAAGACCAGCGAGAAACAGTAGATGGGTATGCCGTGGGAAGTGATACATGCTGTGCCCGCTCGAAAAAAATGCCCTGAACCGCTGCTGTTGCGCAACCTGCAGCGCCTGTGAATTCGTCTTTGGCATTCGCTCGAGCGAGTAGCAGACAACGCGTTTTGTTAGCGCTAACATCGGCATTATTGGTGGGGCTGGTTTAGAACGTCAAATACTGAAAAATTAGTCCTATATGCCTTTTGGTTTCTAGCAGGATTTCCCCGTGAGCGAAGACAAACCGCGCAAACGCCGTGGCGCCGGACGCGTCACCCTCAACACCGTGGCGCGCCAGGCCGGGGTGTCGGCGATTACCGTGTCGCGTTACTTCAACCAGCCGGAGCAGGTTTCGCCAGAGCGCCGCGAGCGCATTGCCGCGGTGGTGGCCGAGTTGGGTTACGTGCCCAACCTGGTCGCTGGCGGGCTGGCGTCGGCGCGCGGGCGGATCGTGGCGATGGTGATCCCGAACATCTCCGGGCCGATTTTTGCCAATACGATCCAGGGCTTCAGCGACACCCTCAGTCGCCACGGGTATCAGCTGTTGCTGGCGTCGAGTTACTTCAGCGCCGAACAGGAAGAAAGCGCGGTGCGCGCGTTTCTCGGCTGGTCGCCGGCAGCGCTGGTGTTGACCAGCCGCTTCCACAGCGCGGCCACCGAAAAGATGATCGCCGACGCCGACATCCCGGTGGTGGAAACCTGGGACTACGTGCCCGAGCGTGAGCCGTTGCAGATCGGCTTTTCCCACTACGCGGTGGGCGTCACGGCCGCGCGCTACCTGCATGCCCAGGGCTACCGGCGCATCGCCTTCGTGCACAACAGTGTGGCGGGGGATTTCAGCGCGATGGAACGGGGCGAGGGGTTTGCCGCGACGCTGAGCGAACTGGGCGTGCAGCCCTGGACCTTCGCCCCCGACGCCGGCCTTGCACCGTTCGAAGCCGGCAAGCAGGCGATGCAAGTGCTGATGAGCCACGCCACGCCGCCCGATGGGATTTTCTTCGCCAATGACAACCTCGCCGCCGGAGGCTTGCTGGCGGGGCAACGCGCCGGGCTGAGAATCCCCGAGGACTGCGCCGTGCTGGGGTTTGGCGACTACCCTTTCGCCGAAATGCTGCTGCCGAGCCTCAGCACCATCAAGCCACCCGCGCTGGAGATCGGTGTACTCGCCGCCACCCGCGTGCTGGAAAGCCTGGGTGTGCTGCCGCTGGAGGATGAGGTACAACGGTTGAACCTGTTGGACTGCCGCCTGATCGAACGGGAAAGCTCAAGGACGCTGCCATGACCGAACCCACGCCCAAGACCCGTCGCGCGCCCAAGGGCGAAAAACGTCGCGAAGAACTGCTGGATGCGGCCTTGCAGGTGTTTTCCCTGGAAGGCTACAGCGGTGCCTCGATGGCCCAGGTGGCGGCGATCGTCGGTATCTCTGTGGCCGGCTTGCTGCATCACTTTCCCAGCAAGATCTCGTTGTTGATGGGCGTGCTGCAACGGCGCGATGAGGTCAATCAGCGGATTGCCGATCAAGTGCGTGCGGAGAAATCGTTGTCCGGCTTGCTCGGCAGCTTGCGGGCGATCAACCGTTCGAATGCCACGGCACCGGGGGTGGTGCGTGCGTTTACCATCTTGAATGCCGAGAGCCTGTTGGATTCCCACCCGGCGTGGGGCTGGTTCCAGGCGCGCTACACGGCGATTCACCAACGCATGCAGGGGCAGTTCGCCGAGCTGGTGGCGATGGGGGAGGTGCGCGGGGACGTGGATCTGGCCGGGCTGGTG
This sequence comes from Pseudomonas sp. AF03-9, assembly GCF_020515815.1. Classification (NCBI taxonomy): domain Bacteria; kingdom Pseudomonadati; phylum Pseudomonadota; class Gammaproteobacteria; order Pseudomonadales; family Pseudomonadaceae; genus Pseudomonas; species Pseudomonas sp. AF03-9. Next base: position 595,386 of record NZ_JAHPJF010000002.1, read on the forward strand.
GAAGAGATCCTGGCCATGATGGATGGCTTGCAGATCCAGTGGCTGCGGTTTCCCGAGCAGGTGGACCTGGTGGCGCGATTTGACAGCTACATCGCCGGTGTCGAGGCAGCGATCAGACCCTGATATCAGCTGATGTATGGAGATCAAAATGTGGGAGCGGGCTTGCTCGCGAAAGCGGTGGGTCAGTCCCCTTATGCGGTGAAGGACACTCCGTATTCGCGAGCAAGCCCGCTCCCACAAAAAAGCAACCGTGCTTAGGGATCAGTTAGCGGCAGCGCTGCCTTGTGCGCTGTCGTCGCTCATGTCATAGCCGTCGCCTGCACTGGTGTCGCTGTCATCATTTTCATTCTGATGCAGCACCCCGCCGGTCTTCACCTGGGGCAATTCACGCAGTGTCGAGTTCAGCGCCGAGCGCGGCAGCGGGTTACTGGTGGTGGTCGACAGTTCCTGGCGGAACGGGTTGACCAGCTTGGCGTTCAGGCGGATGTCCTGGGAGGACGCGCCCACCGACAGGTTGAAGCTGTCGGCATCCACTACCCATTGCTTGCTCTTGACGTCGTAGTAGGCCAGCGAGCGGTCGTTGAGTTCGATGGTCACGCGCTTGCTCTCGCCCGGCTTCAAGAACACCTTCTTGTAGCCCTTGAGCTCCTTGAGCGCGCGCTCGACTTTCGGATGGTTCTGGCCCACATACAGCTCGGCGACTTCCGCCCCCGCGACCTTGCCGGTGTTGGACAGGTCGAACGACACCTTGATCGGCGCACCCGCCACCGCGACGCCAGGGGTCACGCTGATGTTGCTGTAGCCGAAGGTGGTGTACGACAAGCCATAGCCGAATGGGTACAGCGGCTTGATGCCTTTCTTCTCATAACCGCGGTAGCCGAGGAACAGGTCGTCCTTGTAGCTCATCTCGGCCAGGGTTTCCTGGTTGTCGAATCTCGGGAAGGTCGCGTAGATCGGGTTGTCTTCGATGTTGCGCTCGATGCTGATCGGCAGCTTGGCCGACGGGTTGACCTTGCCCAGCAGGATCTCCGCCAACGCCTGGCCGCCGTTCTGCCCAGGGTAGAACGCATGCAGCGCCGCCGGCACCTGGTCGATCCAGTCGCTCATCTTCAAGCCAGTGCCGCCGTGCAGGGTCACCACGGTGTGCGGGTTGACCTTGGCGATGCTCTGGATCAACTGGCTCTGGAACTCCGGCAAATCGAAGCTGTGGTCGAAACCTTCACCCTCGTATTCATTGCTGTTGCCGGCCGCCACCAGGACCGCGTCGTACTGCGCCAGATCCTTTGGTGCCACCAGCGAGGCCCAACTCATCTGCACGCCCACCAGGCCGCCCATGGTCGAGAGGTAGCCGTTGCGGCGCGAGTATTCGAGCTTGATGTCCACCGCTTTGCCCGCTTGCAGGTTGACCTTGGCGAACACCGGAATGGTCGGCGGGATGCTGTTGTTCGGCAGGGGTTTGCCGTCGCCGTTGTCGAGGATCTTCTTGCCGTCCACATACAGGCGCACGGCCCCGTCGGCGCGGATCTTGAACACCTGTTCGCCACTGACCGTTGGCGTGACCTGGCCGCTGTAGCGGATCGAGGTGGCGGCGGTGTCGCCGTTGACCGGCAGGCTGTCGGTGGACCAGTCCAGATCGACGTGGGTGTCGGTGCGGCTGGCAGCCGCGTCGCCGGACCAGTTGGTGTTGCTGAAGAACTCGGTCTGCAAGCCCTTGACGCGGTTGCCGGCGCTGTCGGTGTGGGTCCAGACCGAGGCGCTCGGGTCCAGGGACAGGCCGTCGATAAACTCGACCTTGGCGCCCGGAGCCAATTGCTGCAAGCCGCTCAGCTCGCTGATGTAGTTGGCCGCCATCACGTTGGCACTGCCGAAACCGGTCGGCGGCGCATACTTGGCGAGGTTGCCGACCACGGCGATGCGCTTGGCTTTCTTGGCATCCAGTGGCAGCAGGTTGGCCTGGTTTTTCAGCAGCACGATGCCTTCGCGTGCGGCATTCAGGGCCACGCGGTTGCTGGTGGCGCTGTTCATGTTGTGGTTGGTCAGCGGTGCCTTGCTGTCGAACTTGTACAGGTAGACCTGCTTGAGGATGCGCCGCACCTTGTCATCCAGGGTTGCGCCGCTCAGCTCGCCGCTGTCCAGGAACGGCTTGAGCACCGTGCTGTTCATCTGGTAGCCCATCATGTCCAGGTCGGTGCCGGCCTGGGCGGCGGGCAGGCCGTTGACCACGGCGTTGTAGTCACTCTGCACAAAGCCCGGGTAGCCCCATTCGGTCTTGAGGATGTCGTGGATCAGGTGTGAGTTCTCGCAGGCGAACTCGCCGTTCACCTTCTGGAACGCGCACATCATCATCGCCACCTTGCTGTTCTTCGAGGCGGACTCGAACGGTGGCAAGGTCATCTCGCGCAACACGCGCTCGCTGATGATTTCATCGAGGTGGAAGCGGTTGCTTTCCTGGTCGTTGGCCGCGTAGTGCTTGGCGTTGGCCCACACCCCGCGCGATTGAATGCCGTTGATCAACGCCGGACCGAGGCTGGCACCAAGGAACGGATCTTCACCGGACAGGTACTCGAACGCCCGCCCGCTGTAGGGCATGCGGTACAGGTTCACGCCGGGCCCGGTGACGAACTGGTAACCGCCGCTGGCCGTGTCGTAGCCCAGGGCGCGGCCCAGGTCGATGGCGCGACGCGGGTTCCAGCTGGCCGCCAGGTTCGGCCCGGACGGGTACACCACGCCTTGGGCATTGCCTTCGCTGGTGTAACGCACGCCGACGCCGCCATCGGCACCGTGAATCTGCGGCACGCCGTACTGGCTCAGCGGCTTCACATCCCAGCCACCGATGCCGCCGATGTAGGCGAGTTTTTCTTCCGTGGTCATCTTCGCCAGGGTCTTGTCTGCCGCCTTTTCGGCACGGCTGACCATGCCTTCATTCAGCGCCGGGCTGGTCGCCGCGTGCGCGTGGGACACGGCCAGCGCCAGCAGGGCGAACGCTGACTGCGCACCGATCATCTTGCGTTTATTCATGGGGTTTCTCCGAACAGCGGTGTGTTGAAAATAGGGCGTGGAGACGTGCGTCGCATACAGCACGCTCGTCACTTTTTTACGGGCAATAGTTCGCCTTGATCGCAATGTTTAACCGATGGCTAATTGCAATTACTTGGCGGATTTCGCAGTTTTATAAGTTTAATAATTGTATTAATTATTGTTGTGGGTGATGTCTTGGTGATATTGCGGGGTGGCATTTTGAATCGCGGAAGCGCCATAATTAAGGCAATTCTTGCGGTTATCTGTCAAACAAAAGCTATTTTTTGCGTGAAATAAGAAATATTTCATTACGATTTTGAACTAAGACTAAACCTACCAGTCGATTGGTTTAAGAAAATAGATGCGGCAATGGCGAACTAGTGGCTTTGCGCGGTAGTTCTAAAAGGCCATGTTTTATACGTGCTGTCATATACAACGCTTTGGTGTAGGGTCTTGAGCCGATTCAAGACGCCATTCGAGCAAATCGCTGTTTTTTGATCTGGAGAAAATCGATGAAAGTATCCCTGTTGAGTGCCGGTGTAGTCCTGGGTGTTGCACTGAGTGGCGCGGCCATGGCGGCTGAATCCACCGATGCCGATGCCAAGTCCGGCGCCACCGATTCCACGGTGATCACCCAGGCCCATGACGCCAAGGCGGTCAAAAAGCAGAAGGCCGAAACCACTCGCGGCGGTCGCCCGCTGAATGGCCAGCAGGTCGCGCCGAAGGCCTCTAACTAACGGCTTGCGCCCCTCTCTTTGTGGGAGCGGGCCCGCTCCCACAAGGGTTTTACCTAGTCCCTCAGATAGCTGCTCATGCCAAGTCCCGCAACGCCCATCGATGCCTGCCAGATGCCCATCCCGACCACCGAACAGGTGTGCGCCTGGTTGATGCAGCACGCCGGTTTGAAAACCGTCGACCTGGAGCGTGCCCGGCGTTTGTCCCAGGAGTCTGACGAGGCCGGGTTGCTCAGCCTGTTGACCCGCCTGGGGCTGGTCTCCGAAGTCGAGTTGGCCAAGGCCTGGGCCGACTTGATCGGCGCGCCGCTGTTGCTCGCCGATGCCGCGCCACCGTTGCTGGACCCGTTGCCCAGCGTGACCGAACGCTTCATGCGCCACTACCAGGTGGTGCCGGTGGGGTGGCGCGATGACGGCTTGAGCGTGCTGGCCGCCAACCCGGCGCAGGCGTACCCGTTCCAGGCGCTGGCCTATGCCTGTGGGGTGCCGATCTGGCTGGCCATCGGCCCGCGCAATGAAGTCGACACCCTGATCGAGCGCTACTACGGCCAGGGCCGTTCGGCCATGGGCACCCTGATCGAGAACCTCGACGAGCAGGGTGGCGCGCTGGAAGACATCGAACACCTCAAGGACATGGCCTCCGAAGCGCCGGTAATCCGCCTGGTCAACCTGATCCTGCAACGCGCCGTGGAACATCGGGCGTCGGACATTCATATCGAACCCTTCGAAAACCAGTTGCAGGTGCGCTACCGCATCGACGGCGTGTTGCACGAGGCCGAAGCGCCGCCGTCCAGCTCCTCGGCGGCGGTGATTTCACGGGTGAAGATCATGGCGCGCCTGGACATTGCCGAGCGCCGCCTGCCCCAGGACGGGCGCATCATGCTGCGCATCCAGGGCAAGGAGCTGGATTTGCGGGTGTCCACGGTGCCCACCAGTTTTGGCGAATCGGTGGTGATGCGCCTGCTCGACCGCCAGACCGTGCAGTTCGATTTCCAGAGCCTGGGTTTCGACGGCCAGCGTCTCGACGCGTTTTTGCAGGTGCTGGAACGACCCCACGGCATCCTGCTGGTCACCGGGCCGACCGGCTCGGGCAAGACCACCACGCTGTACACCGCGTTGTCGCGGCTCAACACCGCCGAACGCAAGATCATCACCGTCGAAGACCCGGTGGAATACCAGCTCGAAGGCATCAACCAGATCCAGGTCAAGCCCGCCATCGGCCTGGATTTCGCCGCAGCCCTGCGCTCCATCGTGCGCCAGGACCCGGACGTGATCATGATCGGCGAGATCCGTGACCTGGAGACCTGCCGCATCGCGATCCAGTCGTCGCTGACCGGCCACCTGGTGCTGTCGACGCTGCACACCAACAGCGCGGCGGCGAGTATCACGCGGCTGCTCGACATGGGCGTGGAAAGCTACCTGATAGCCTCGACGGTCAACGGCATCCTCGCCCAGCGCCTGGTCCGCCGTCTCGACCCGGCCACCCGCGAAGCCTTTGACGCACCGCCCGAATTGATCGCCGAACACGGCCTGGATCGCTTTACCGATGCGCGTCCGATCCGGCTTTACCGCCCGCGTGCCGATGCCCCCGGCGGCGGTTACCACGGGCGCAGTGCAATCACCGAATTGCTGGTGATGAACGACGAACTGCGCAGCCTGCTGATGCGCCAGGCCGACGCCGCCACCCTTGAACACGCCGCGCGCCGCAGCGGCCTGCGCACCCTGCATGAAGAGGGCCTGCGCCAGGCCGTGGCGGGCGTGACCTCGCTGGAAGAAGTGCTGCGCGTCACGCGGGGCGACGGCACATGAGCCTGTTCAAATACCGCGCCCTCGACAGCCAGGGTGCTGCGCATAACGGCACCCTCGACGCCAAGGACCAGGCCGCTGCCGTCGCCGCCCTGCATAAGCGTGGCCTGCTGTTGTTGCAGATTGCGCCGGCGGGCAGCCAGGGCCTGCGGCAGGCCTTGGGGCGCGGCCAGTTGAAGGCGGCGGCGTTGGTCAGTTTCACCCAGCAACTGGCCACGCTGCTGGGCGCCGGGCAACCGTTGGAACGCTCGCTGGGCATCCTGCTCAAGCAACCCGGCCAGCCCCAGATGCGCGCCTTGATCGAGCGTATCCGCGAACACGTCAAGGCCGGCAAGCCGTTATCCAAGGCCCTGGAAGAAGAGGGCAGCCAGTTCTCGCCGCTGTACCTGAGCATGGTCCGCGCCGGTGAGGCCGGTGGTGCATTGGAAAACACCCTGCGTCAGCTCAGCGACTACCTGGAGCGCAGCCAGCTCCTGAGGGGCGAGGTGATCAACGCGTTGATCTATCCGGCGTTCCTGGTGGTGGGCGTGCTCGGTTCGCTGGCGCTGCTGCTGGCCTATGTGGTGCCGCAGTTTGTACCGATCTTCAAAGACCTCGGTGTACCCATCCCGTTGATTACCGAAGTGATCCTTGGCCTCGGCCAGTTCCTCGGCGCCTGGGGCCTGGCAGTCCTGGCCGGGGCTATCGTGACCATCTGGACCCTGGCCGCGCGCCTGCGCAACCCGCAACGGCGTGAACGCTACGACCGCCGCGTACTTGGCATCCGCGTCATCGGCCCGCTGTTGCAGCGCGTAGAAGCCGCACGCTTGGCCCGCACCCTCGGCACCTTGTTGAGCAATGGCGTGGCCTTGCTGCAAGCGCTGGTGATCGCGCGCCAGGTCTGCACCAACCGCGCGCTGCAAGCCCAGGTCGCCCAGGCGGCCGAGTCGGTCAAAGGCGGCGGCACCCTGGCCAGCGCGTTCGGCGCCGAGCCGCTACTGCCGGACCTGGCCCTGCAAATGATTGAAGTCGGCGAACAGGCCGGTGAACTGGACAGCATGCTGCTCAAGGTCGCCGATGTGTTCGACGTTGAAGCCAAACGCGGCATCGACCGTCTGCTCGCCGCACTGGTGCCGTCCCTGACCGTGGTCATGGCGGTGCTGGTCGCGGTGATCATGCTCGCGATCATGCTGCCGCTGATGAGCCTGACCAGCAATATATGAACCCCCGAGGACCCACCCCCATGCGCTTGAAACCTGCACGCCGCCAAAGCGGCTTCACCCTGTTGGAAATGCTCGCCGTAATCGTGCTGCTGGGCATCGTCGCGACCATTGTGGTCCGCCAGGTTGGCGGCAATGTCGACAAGGGCAAATACGGCGCGGGCAAGGCGCAATTGGCGAGCCTGGGCATGAAGATCGAAAGCTATGGGCTGGACGTCGGCTCACCGCCCAAGACCCTGCAACAGCTGGTCGACAAGCCCGCCAACGCCGCAGGCTGGGCCGGCCCGTACGCCAAGCCGTCGGACCTCAAGGACCCGTTCGGGCATGCCTTCGGCTATCGCTTTCCCGGTGAGCACGGTGCGTTCGACCTGATCTTCTTCGGCCAGGACGGCCAGCCCGGCGGCGAAGGCTACAGCGCCGACCTGGGCAACTGGGAATAACCCGCGACCATGCCCAACCCTCAACGCGGCTTTACCTTGCTGGAGATGCTGGTGGTGATCGTGTTGATCAGCATCGCCGCCGGGTTGCTCGGGTTTGGCCTGCAACAAGGGCTCAAGACCGCCCGCGAGCGCCAGGCGGTCGGGCAGATTGTCGATGCCCTGCGCAGCACGCGGGCGCGGGCGATTGTCAGCGGGCAAACCGCCACGACTGTGTTTGATCTGCGAGGGTTGAGCGTGCAGGCCCCCGATCGGCCACCCAGGCACTGGCCGGCCGACCTGCAAGTGACTCTGCACACCGCCGAACAAGTGGGCGCTGCGGTGGCGTTCTACCCGGATGGCAGCTCCACCGGCGGCAACCTGTTGCTGGCCAGTGGCAGTCGGCGTTGGCGCATCGACATCGGCTGGCTGACCGGCAGCGTGCAATCCAAGGCGTTGCCATGAAGCGCCAGGCGGGGTTCACCCTGCTGGAGATGCTCGCCGCCCTGATGCTCATGGCGATCTGCAGCACGGTGTTGCTGGTCGCGTTTGGCCAGAGCGCGCGGTCGTTGTTGCAGGTCCAGCACAGTGATCGCCTGACCCACGCGGCACTCAGCGTGTTCGATCAGGAAGCGGCGGGGCCGCTGGCCAGTGGCATCCGCCAGGGCAACCTGGCGGGCATCGCCTGGCACTTGCACATCGCCCAGCAACCCACGCGCCTGGGCCAGCCGCGTTTGTTTCGCCTCGATCTGACGGTGCGCGAAGGGCCGCGCCAGGCGCAGTTCAGCACGCTGAAATTGCGCGCGGCCAGCGACAAGGCGCCGTTATGAACCGGCGCCAGCAGGGGTTTACCTTGCTCGAAATCTTGATCGTGCTCAGCTTGCTCGGCGTGCTGCTGACCCTGGTCGGCGGCGCGTTGCTGGGGGCCAACCGTGCGGTGCTCAAGGCCCAGCGCTACGCGGTGAGCCTGGATGAAATGCGCGCCGCGCAGCAGTTTTTGCGCACGGCGATCAGCGAAGCGCTGCCGCTGGACGTGACCGAAGACGACAGCCAGACCCCCGGTTTTTTTGTCGGTGCGGCGCAGCGCCTGCAGTTTGTCGCGACCTTGCCTGGGGTGCTTGGCGGTGGAATTCAGCGCTTCACCCTGCAACTGCACGGCGATGACTTGCAGGTGGCGTTCGCGCGCTTCGAATCCACCGCCCAGGTCAGCGTGCCAGCCGCGCGCAGTGAGCCGCAGGTGTTGTTGCGCGATGTCGAGGCCTTGCAATTCAGTTATCGCGGCGTGTCCCCCAAAGGCCAGGCCACTGGTTGGATCAGCGCATGGCCGTGGACCAAGCGCCTGCCTTACGCGGTGCGTATCGACGCCACCGTCGGCGGGCCGGTGCCGTGGGTCAGCCAGGTGGTGGCGTTGCGTCTGAACCTGTCCGGCGGAGCGTCGGATCAATGAAGCAGCAACGCGGCGTGGCCTTGTTGCTGGTGCTGTGGGTGCTGGCGTTGCTCAGCCTGTTGCTCGGTGGCCTGGCCGGGTGGGTGCAACTGCAGACGCGCCAGGCGACGTGGCATCGCCAGCACACCCAGGCCGTGCTGGCGGCGGAGGCGGGCGTCGCGCTGGTGATGCAGGCGCTGGCTGATCCGCTGCAGCGCAAACAGTGGGTCGCCGATGGGCGGCAAATGCCGTTGGTATTTGACGACGCGCAGTTGCGCGTAAGCCTGCGCAGCGAGCGCGGCAAGTTGTATCTGAACAGTGCCGAGCCGGCTGATTTCGCCCGCGTGGCCTTGGCCTGCGGCGCTTCCGCGGCCCAGGCTGCGCGCCTGGCCAAGGACCTGGAAACCCGCCGCAATCAAGGTGTAGCGCCGTTCCGGGTGGTTGAAGAGTTGCGTCAGTTGCCGGGCATGACCCAGGCGCTGTACAGCCGGTTGGTGCCGCAGATCACTTTATGGAGCGGCCTGGACCGGCCCGATCCCGCCTTCGCCAGCACACTGCTGCGCAAGGCCCTGAACCTGCCGCAACAAAGCGCGGTGGGGGCTGATCCCGGCGAAGTGCTGGTGATCAGCAGCCGGGCAGAACGCCCTGGCGGTTACCACGCGCGGTTGCAAGTCACCGTTTTATTGAGCCCATCGGAGGGAAGCGCACAACCGTATCGGGTGTTGCGTTGGCAAGAATGAATCGATCGTTATCCAAACCCCTGGCGCAGCTTGAGCAGTGGGCTCAACCCATTGCCCAGCGCTGGCGCGGCAGCCTGTTGCAGCAGGGCTGGCGCCTGTGGCTCAAGGAGCTGCGCGGCTGCCTGCCGGCGTGGTTGCTGGCGCACGAGCCACCTGAGCGCAGCTACCCCTGGCCGTTGACGGCGCCGGTAGGGCCGGTGCCCGAGCATGTGCGCCAGGTGTTGCTGCTTGCGCCGTCGACGGTGCTGGTGCAGAGCCTGCAACTGCCGCTGGCGGCGGCCCGCAACCTGACGGCGGTGGTCGGTTATGAACTTGACCGTTTCACCCCGTTTGACGCCGAACAACTGTACTTCGTCGCACGCCAGGAGCGGCGCACTAGCACGCACCTCAAAGTGACGCTGGTGGCGATCCAGCGCACACGCCTCGACCAGATCCTGCTCGACTGCGCAGCCCTGGGTTTGCATCCCCATCAGGTCGATGTGCCGGGCCTGGGCATCGACCTGCTGCCCGCGCCGTTGCGGCCACGCCAGCGCGCCCGCGGCAAAGGCCTGCAACGCAGCCTGCCGTGGCTGTGCGCGGCGTTGGTGATTGCGGCGATGCTGTTGTGGCTCAACGACCGCCAGCGCGTGCTGGATGTGATGCACGCCAGCGTCCAGCAGCAAAAACACCAGGTGGCCCAGGTCCAGCAGCTGCGCCAGCAACTGCTCAATACCCGCGGTGCAGCGAACTACCTGACCCGCCGCAAAGCCGCCCAGCCACCCTTGGCGGCACTGCTTAACGAGTTGACCACCTGCCTGCCCGCCGACACCTGGATCGAGCAATTGGAAATCACCGATGGCGCCGAGGTGTCGCTCTCTGGGCAAAGCGCCAAGGCCAGCGCCTTGATCACCCGGATCAAGGCGTGCCGCAGCCTGGAAAACGCCAGGTTCGAAGGGGTGATCCAGCCCGATGCGCAAACCGGCAAGGATCAGTTTGCCCTGCGCGCCCACTTGCACCAGGAGGCCAACGATGCGCCGACCCCTGACACCCCGTGAACGTCGCGGCGCCGCGCTGTTGGTGCTGGCCCTGGTGCTGGGCGCGACGTATTGGCTGTTGATCGACAGCTGGTTCGCCGGCCCGCTGCGCGACATGGGCGAGCGCGCCGAGCAACTGCGCGAACAGCAGCAACGTTACGCCGGGCTGTTGCAGCAGGGCGCGTCGTTGCGTGAGCAATTGGAGCAGGCGCGCCAGGACCCGGCGAGCAGCACCAGCCTGTTGCCCGGTGACGACCCCAGTGCCGTGGCCGCCGACTTGATGCAACGCGTCGCCGACCTGATCAGCAGCCAGGCCAGCCTCGGCGGCGGCTGCAAGTTGACCCAGCGCATGCCGATCACCCCGGAGCAGGACGACAGCGAGCCGTACCGCCAGGTCAAGGTCAGCCTGACCCTGGACTGCGCCATCGAACCGCTGACCGCAATCTTGCATGCACTGGAATACCAGCGGCCGTTCCTGTTCGTGGATGAAATGAGCATCCGCCGCCGCGCCGATGCGCCGGCCAGCGGTGGCGCCGGGAAGCTGGTGGTGCACCTGCTGGTGCGCGGTTATCTGCAACCGGCTGGCGCCGGGCAGGTGGCCCGATGATTCCGGTATTGCGCCCCATCGAGTGGGGCTTGCTGGGGTTGTCGGCGGCATTGGGCCTGTTGATGCTCGGCATTTTGAGCAGCATCGGCGACGCGCCGCAGTGGCTGCCGGCACCCGCGCCGAGCGCGCGCAGCACCGCGGCGGCCAAGGTGCTGGCCGCCCCGCAGGCGAGCCTGGAAAGCCTGGCCGGCACCTGGCAGGCGCCGTTGTTCAGCCCCGATCGCAGCCCTGATCGCGCGGTTGGCCAGGCGCAGGCGTCGAGCCTGTCGAGCCTGGTGTTGACCGGCATTGTTCTCGACGGCGAGCTGCGCGTGGCGCTGCTCAAGCCGCTCGACGGCCCCGCGCTGAAAATCCACCAAGGCCAGGCCCTGCCCAACGGCTGGCGCCTGGAACACCTGACACCCCGCGAAGCGCACTTCGCCCTCGATGGCCGCACGCAAACCTTGAGCCTCAAGGCCCTGCGTCTGCCGCCGCCATCGACCACCCCCCCGATTACTCTTCCTCACGAGCCCACCCCTTGATCGATACATTGCGTACCACCGCGTTTTGCCTGGCCACTGCCGTTTCCCTTGGTGGCTGCGGCTCACTGCCCGACCACCTCGACGCCGATGACGCGCTCATGCACGAGGCGATGCAGGGCACCGGCTCACAACGTCCGCCGCTGGACCCGGCCAGTGAGCCGGCGGTAGCGGCCGACACCCAACAGGCCAAGGCTGCGCCGCAGCGCCAGTTGATCCGTGGCAACCAGCAATTCGTGCGCCCACCCACGGCCGCGGCAGCAGCGCAGCAGGGCGGCGGCGACATCGTGTTCAACTTCGCCGACCAGCCCATCGAAGCGGTGATCAACAGCGTGATGGGCGACCTGCTGCACGAGAACTACAGCATCGCCCAGGGTGTGAAAGGCAACGTCAGTTTTTCCACCTCCAAACCGGTGAACAAGCAGCAGGCGCTGTCGATCCTCGAGACCCTGTTGTCCTGGACCGACAACGCGATGATCAAACAGGGCAACCGTTATGTGATCCTGCCCGCCAACCAGGCCGTGGCGGGCAAGCTGGTGCCGCAGATGCGTGTTGCGCAGCCGTCCAATGGTTTGTCGGCGCGGCTGTTCCCGCTGCGCTACATTTCCGCCACCGAGATGCAGAAACTGCTCAAGCCCTTCGCCCGGGAAAATGCCTTCCTGCTGGTGGACCCGGCGCGCAACGTGCTGAGCCTGGCGGGTACGCCGGAGGAGTTGGCCAACTACCAGGACACCATCGACACCTTTGATGTGGATTGGCTCAAAGGCATGTCGGTGGGCGTGTTCGGCTTGCAGCGCGCGTCTGTGGCCGAGTTGATGCCCGAGCTGCAAAAGATGTTCGGCCCCGACAGTGGCATGCCGTTGGCCGGCATGGTGCGCTTCCTGCCAATCGAACGGACCAACTCGGTGGTGGCGATCTCGTCGCAGCCGCAGTACCTCAGTGAGGTCGGTGACTGGATTCATACCATCGACGAAGGCGGCGGCAACGAGCCGCAGATGTACGTGTACGACGTGCGCAACATGAAGGCCACCGACCTCGCCAAATACCTGCGGCAGATCTACGGTACCGGCGCGATCAAGGATGACGCCCCGGCCAAGGTCGCGCCGGGCTTGCGCACGGCGACCCTGTCGTCGCCAGGCACCAACAGCACGTCGGGCAGCACGCCCGGCGGCCTGAGCAACAATCTGAACAACAACCCGTCTGTTGCCGATGATGAGGAGCAGGCACCCGAGTCCGACCAGGACAATCCCGAGCAGGGCGCCACTGAGGACGCCCCGGCCAAAAGCCTCGACGCCGGCACCCGCATCACCGCGCAGAAGAGCAGCAACCAATTGCTGGTACGCACGCGTCCGGTGCAATGGAAAGAAATCGAATCGGCGATCAAGCGCCTCGACAACCCACCGCTGCAAGTGCAGATCGAGACGCGCATTCTCGAGGTCAAGCTCAGTGGTGAACTGGACCTCGGGGTGCAGTGGTACCTGGGGCGCCTGGCGGGCAATTCCGCCAGCACCACCGTGGCCAACACCGCCGGCAGCCAAGGCGCCCTGGGCGGCGGCGGGGCAGGGCTGGGGGCGACGGATTCGTTGTTCTACTCGTTTGTCAGCTCCAACCTGCAAGTGGCCTTGCATGCGTTGGAAACCAACGGCCGTACCCAGGTGCTGTCAGCGCCCTCGCTGGTGGTGATGAACAACCAGCCGGCGCAGATCCAGGTGGGCGACAACATTCCCATCAGCCAGACCACGGTGAACACCGGCACCTCGGACACCACCCTGAGCAGCGTCGAATACGTCCAGACCGGGGTGATCCTCGACGTGGTGCCACGGATCAACCCGGGTGGCCTGGTGTACATGGACATTCAGCAGCAGGTCAGCGATGCCGAGACCCAAGCGGCCAGCGACACGCAGAGCAACCCGCGCATCTCCACGCGCTCGGTCTCCACCCAGGTGGCGGTACAGAGTGGCCAGACCGTGCTGCTCGGCGGCTTGATCAAGCAGGACAACGCCGAATCCGTGAGTGCGGTGCCCTACCTCGGCAAAATCCCCGGCTTGCGCTGGTTGTTCGGCAACACCAGCAAGTCCAAGGACCGTACCGAGCTGATTGTGTTGATCACACCAAGGGTGATAACCAGCGGCAGCCAGGCGCGGCAGGTGACGGATGATTATCGTCAGCAGATGCAGTTGCTGCGGCCGTCCAATTGAAGATGCACCAGGCGGTAGCTTTGGTTCGGTGGGTATATCCGTTGGTTAGGTAAGGGCGGCTTAGGGTTGCGCTCTTACAGCGGCTCACTTTTGGAAAGACCTAAAAGTAAGCAAAAGGCCTACGCCCTTACACTCGGCACCTCGCCTGCGTTCGGCCAGCGTGTTTTACGGGGCGACCCCAGATCAAAAACCAGAGCGCGGCGACCTTAGAACCGACCGGTATGTGCGGGTTGAACGGCGTCAAAACTGTGGGAGCGGGCTTGCTCGCGAATGCGATGGATCAGCCAATGAATGAGTTGACTGACACACCGCATTCGCGAGCAAGCCCGCTCCCACATTTGGAGCTCCATGTATTCAGATGGAACTGTGGTTTGCGCTTTTCAAAAGTGAGCCGCCGTTACCGCAGCAATGGATATGCACTCAAAAACATCATTTATATGTATAAAAAAATCCATAAATAATGAAATACAAGAATATTAGCTTAGACCAAAACAGCATTATATTTTCAAAACCCATTCCGTTATGTTTGATCGCAACAGCCTACCCCTGACCTCGGATGGTACTCATCGTGATTCAGATTCTGCTGCCATAACCGGGTAATCATGCCCGTAGCAGAATCGTTGGAAGGGAATTCAACGTATGTTGCCGATTCACACCCCGCACGCGCCTTAGCCCCCAATCGCCGCCACACCCCCCAAAAAACGAGCACCGCGCACGACCGCGTGGCTGCCCGACTTCGCGATTTGGATAAGCAGGAATGGCTATGAAGCAAGCGCTAACACCCACCGCCGTACTGGCCCTGGCAATGCTGGCCAACGCCGCCCAGGCCCAGGATGACAGCACCCTTTCGACCGTAGTGGTCACCGGCAACCGTGGCGCCGAGCAGCGCACTGTCACCAGCAGCGCGGTGCCGATCGATGTGGTCAGCGCCAAGCAATTGCAGAACACCGGCAAGCCCGGTTTGATGGAGGCCCTGAGTGCGGTGATCCCGTCGCTGACCCTGCCGGAAAAAACCGGCTGGGACGCCAGCGGTATCGCCCGCGCCCCCAACCTGCGTGGCCTGAGCGCCGCTGAAGTGCTGGTGCTGGTCAACGGCAAGCGCCGCCACACCAGCGCCACCCTGAACATCAACGGGATCAACACCGGCGCCGCGCCGGCTGACCTGGACCTGATCCCTATCAGCGCCATCGACCATGTGGAAGTCCTGCGTGACGGCGCAGCCGCCCAATATGGCTCGGACGCCATCGCCGGGGTGATCAACGTGATCCTCAAGGCCGACACCAGCGGCACCTCGGTGACCAACGCAGGCCTGGGTTACGACGGCAAGAAACAGACCGTGCAACAGAGCCTCAACAAGGGTTTTGAAATCGGCAACGGTGGCATTGTGCAGTTGGCCCTTGATGCACGCAGCCAGAACGATGACAACAAGGCCAGCGCCAACGGCTACACCTACGCCCAGGCCCATGAGCAGGCGGGGCGTTCTACCTACGGCGGCTACGGCACACCCAAGACCAATCTGCTGACCCTGGGCTACAACGCCGAGCTGCCGCTCGATGACAGCTTCAGCCTGTATTCCTTTACCACCTACTCGCGGCGCAAGGCCGAGCAGGGCCAGAACTTCCGCCTGCCGACCATCACCAACACCATCACCACCGGCCCCAACGGCTACCCCGGCGGCTACACGCCGACCTGGTTTATCGACGAAGACGACTTCCAGGCCGCCTTCGGTGGCAAAGGCACCGTCGGCGAGTGGGATTGGGATTTGTCCACCACCTACGGGCGCAACGACGCGGAGCAGGGCACCACCCACAACCAGAACCCATCCCTGGGCGAGGCCACGCCGAATCACTTCACCTCGGGCACGTGGATTTCCACCGAGCTGACCACCAACCTCGACTTCAAGCGCGGCTTCGACATTGGCCTGCAAAAGCCGCTGGACCTGAGCTACGGCTTCGAACACCGGCGCGACACCTATGAGGTGCAGGCCGGTGACTATGCGTCCTACGCCAACGGCGGCTACTGCGTGGCACCGGGCAATTGCGCCTCGTCCGGGGCGCAGGTCACCAACGGCATTTCGCCGGATGAAGAAGCCACCGCCTCGCGCAACAGCCTGGCCAGCTATGTGGACGTGGGCTTCAACCCGGTGCCGGACTGGTACGTGGGCACCGCGTTGCGTTACGAACACTACAACCAGGGCGTCGGCGCCACGCGCAGCGGCAAGCTGACCACCCGTTATGACTTCACCCCACAATTCGCCGTGCGCGCCACGGTGAGCAATGGCTTCCGCGCGCCGTCCCTGGCCAACAGCCTGTTCAGTGCGCGTTCCACCACCTATGGCGTGGTGGACGGGGTGTATCAGTCGATCAACTACGGTGTGCTACCGGTCGGTTCGGCCGCCGCCCAGGCCCTCGGTGCACAAGCGTTGAAACCCGAGCGCTCGACCAACTTCAGCCTCGGTTTCACCCTCACACCCACCGACCGCCTGAGCTTCACCGCCGACGCCTACGTGATCAACCTGCGCGACCGCATCACCCTCACCGGCACCTTGCTCGGCCCGCAAATCACCCAAGTCCTGCAAGGCAACGGCATCACTTCCACCTCCGGCGGCCAGTACTTCATCAACGGTGCCGACACCCGTACCAAGGGCCTCGACCTGGTCAGCAACTACAACCAGGACCTCGGCGCATACGGTTCGCTGAAGTGGACCGCCGCGTTCAACTGGAACCAGACCAGGATCCTCAACTACAAGGAGTCCACCACGATCCTCGGCACCTCCTACGACCTGATGGATCGCCAGGCGCGCAACCTGATCACCGGCGTACAGCCGAGCACCAAGCTGATCCTTGGCGGCGATTGGAGCATCGAGCGCTTCAACCTCAACCTGGCCCTGACCCGCTACGGCGCCTACAAGGAGGTCAACGTCTCCGCCGACCGCAGCCTCGACCGGGTCTACAGCGCCAAGTGGATCACCGACCTCGACCTTGGCTACAACCTCACCAAAGACCTCAACGTCGCCATCGGCGCCAAGAACCTGTTTGACGTCTACCCGAAAAAACAAGGCGTGCCGAGCAGCACCATGGTCAGCAGCTACGGCACCTATTCGCCCTTCGGTTTTACCGGCGGTTACTACTACACCCGGCTGACTTACGCCTTCTAAGGCCACAACCCGCGAGGAAGAGAACATGCCCATCGTCGCCAAACCCTATGATCTGATCGAGCACGCCAGCCCGGTCCGCACGGCGCGTGTCGCCACTCCGATCAAGACCCTGCAAGTCGTTCCCGCGCGGCATCCCTGGCGCTGGGCCGGGTCGATCTTTGCCGCGTTGGTACTGCTCGGCATCGTGCACTCCCTGGCCACCAACCCGCGTTGGGAGTGGGGCGTGTTCGGCCAGTGGTTCTTTTCGCCGTCGGTGCTGCGTGGCCTCGGCCAGACGTTGTTGCTGACGCTGCTGAGTACGCTGTTCAGCATGCTCCTCGGCACCGGCCTGGCGCTGGCGCGGCTGTCGGGCTCGCCGCTGCTGGCCGCGTTGGCCTGGGGCTACATCTGGTTTTTTCGCTCGATGCCAGCGCTGTTGGTGCTGATCATCCTGTACAACTTCGCCTACCTGTATGACCACATCGTGCTGGGCGTGCCGTTCACCGACCTGGTGTTCGCCGAGTGGTCCACCGTGGACGTGCTCAGCCAATTCACCGTGGCGGTGCTGGGCTTGAGCCTGATGCAGGCGGCCTACGCGGCGGAGATCATTCGTGGCGGCCTGATCGGTGTGGACGCCGGCCAGCACGAAGCGGCGGCCGCCCTCGGGTTACCGGCGTCGCGGCGGGTGTTCCGGATCATCCTGCCCCAGGCGCTGCGCTCGATCCTGCCGTCGGGTTTCAACGAGATCATCGGCCTGGTCAAGGGCACTTCCATCGTCTACGTGCTGGCCTTGCCCGAGCTGTTCTACACCGTGCAGGTCATTTACAACCGCACCCAGGCGGTGATCCCGCTGCTGATCGTGGCGACGGTCTGGTACTTGATCATCACCACCGTGCTGACGAGTGCGCAGTACTACGTCGAGCGCTACTTCGCCCGTGGCACTGCGCGGGTGCTGCCGCCCACGCCGTTGCAGCGCATCACGCGCTGGCTCAAGGAGAAATCCCATGAGTGAAGCCCGCGCCGGTCGTATTCAAATCCAGGGCGTGGGCAAGCGCTTTGGCAATCAACAGGTGTTGAAAGACATCGACCTGACCATCGACCCCGGCAAGGTCACGGTGATTCTCGGGCCATCGGGCTCGGGCAAGTCCACCTTGCTGCGCACCATCAATCACCTGGAAAAGATCGACAGCGGCCACATCACCATCGACGGTGAATACGTCGGCTACCGGCGCAAGGGCGACCTGCTCTACGAATTGAAAGAACGCGAAATTCTCAAACGCCGCATCGACGTCGGCTTCGTGTTCCAGAACTTCAACCTGTTCCCGCACCTCACCGCCTGGGAAAACATCGCCGAAGCGCCCCTGGCCCACCAGCGCTGGAGCAAGGCCGAGGCCCAGGCCAGGGCGTCGGCGCTGCTGGCCAAGGTCGGCCTGGCGGACAAGGCCGACGCCTACCCGCGCCAGCTGTCCGGCGGCCAGCAACAACGTGTGGCCATCGCCCGCGCCCTGGCCCTGGACCCGAAAGTGCTGCTGTTCGACGAACCCACTTCGGCCCTCGACCCGGAGCTGGTGGGCGAGGTCCTCGACGTGATCAAGGGCCTGACCCAACTCGGCGTGACCCTGGTGATCGTCACCCACGAAATCGGTTTTGCCCGCGAAGTCGCCGACCACGTGGTGTTCCTCTGCGACGGTCAACTCATCGAAGAGGGCCCGCCCGAACAGATTTTCCGCCAACCCCGACATCCTCGCACCGCGGCCTTTCTCGGCAAGGTGCTTTAGCTCAAGGAGTGACTGCCCATGTTTATCTCTACTGCCCGTGTGGCCCTGCTGGCGCTGGCCGTCAGTGCTGCGCAAAGCGCGTTCGCCGTGCAACAGGTCGACCTCAGCCCCGACCGCGTGCGTATCCATGCGCCGCGTAACGAGGCGGCCATCGCGCAAATCCCGCCGGGCTTCAAGTTCGCCCAGCCCGGCAAGTTCACGGTGGCCGTGTCCGGCGTGGCCGGGCCGCCCCTGGCTTTGCTGGCCAGCGATGACAAGACCACCATCGGCAGCGAAGCCGACACCGCGCAGTTGGTCGCTGACAGCCTTGGCCTGCAACTCAACGTGGTGCAGACCAGCTGGGAAGATTGGCCGCTGGGCGTCAGCTCGGGCAAATACGATGCAGTGATCAGCAACGTCACCGTGACCGAGGCGCGCAAGAAACGTTTCGACTTCGCCACCTATCGCCAGGACGTGCTCGGCTTTTATGTGAAGAGCACCAGCAAGATCAACGCGATCAAGCAGGCCTCGGACATCGCCGGGTTGAAGATCATCGTTGGTTCGGGCACCAACCAGGAGAAAGTCCTGTTGGCCTGGAACGAAGCGAATGAAAAGGCCGGGATCAAGCCCGCGCTGTTGCAGTACTTCGACGACCAGGCCGCCGCGCAACTGGCGGTGCAGTCCGGGCGCAGTGACGCGCTGTTCGGGCCGAACTCGGTGTACGCCTATTCGGCCGCGATCACTGGTGGCATCAAGCGCGTCGGCACCGTCAACGGCGGTTGGCCGTTGCAGGCCGACATCGCCGTGACCACGCGCAAGGACAACGGCCTGGTCAAGCCGATCCACACCGCCCTGGAAAGCGCGATTGCCGGCGGCCAATACGAACAGGTGCTGCAACGCTGGGGCCTGGACGTGGAGCGTGTCGACAAGTCGCTGATCAACCCACCCGGCCTGCCGGATTAAGGAGCAGCGAGCATGGGACTGACACGACGTGAAGCACTGTCGAGTATTGCTGCGGTGGGCGGTGAGCAGGCGGTCAAGGATGCGCTGGCGGCGCTGGGCCTGGGGCCTTCGTCGCACCGCCGCCCGCAACCGCTGAAACTCAAGGACGGCCTGGGGCAGGGCACCCGCGTGCTGGTGCTGGGCGCCGGGATCGCCGGGCTGGTCACAGCGCTGGAACTGAGCCGCGCCGGGTTCACTGTGCAAGTGCTGGAGGCCCGCGACCGGGTCGGCGGCCGCACCTGGACCATTCGCCATGGCGACCGTGTGGACTACAAGGACGGCCGCACGCAAACCGCCGGGTTTGATCAGGGCCACTACTTCAACGCCGGGCCTGCGCGGATTCCCAGCCAGCACCGCACGATCCTCGACTATTGCAGTGAGTTGGGGGTGCCCCTGGAAGTGCTGGTCAACAGCAGCCATGGTGCCCAGGTGCGGCCGGATCTGGAGAAACCGGCGTTCAGCGTCGGCCAGGCGCTCAACGATACGCGCGGGCACTTGTCCGGCCTGCTGGCAAAGGCCGTGCAACGCGATGCCCTCGATGATGTGTTGAGTCGCGAGGAACGCACGCGCCTGCTGGCGTTTTTGCAGGTGTATGGCGACCTTTCGCAAGCGCTGGCATTCGAAGGCACGATTCGTTCGGGGCACCTGGACTCCCCGGCGCACCCCGGCGCGTTGCCGGCTGCGCGCAGCCCGTTGGCGCTGGATCAACTGCTGCACCCGGAGTTGTGGGGCGCGTTGCTGCACACCGAATTCCCCGAGTTTTCCGCGACCATGTTCCAGCCGGTCGGCGGCATGGACCGCATCACCGATGCGTTCTACGCCCGGGTTCGCGACCACGTGCAACTCGGCGCCCAGGTGCGCCAGATCCGCCAGTTGGAAGACGGCGTGGCAGTGACGTATCACGACCAACACAGCGGCCGCGAGCAGGTGGTACGCGCCGACTACTTGATCTCGACCCTGCCATTGCCGCTGTTGGCCAAGCTGGATACCGACTTCAGCGACCCGATCAAGGCGGCCTTGCTCAGCACCCGCAGCGACCAGGCGACCAAAGTCGCGTGGCAGTCGCCGCGTTTCTGGGAGACCGACTACCGCACCTATGGCGGCCTGTCGTGGATCGAGCACCCGGCGCGGCTGCTGTGGTACCCGAGCAACGACCTCAACACCCGCGACGGTTTATTGGTGGCGGGTTATGTGACCGGCGAGGGCGCCGACCGGTTTGGCGCCAAAGCCCTGGAAGAACAGTACGCCACCTCGCAAGAAGCCGTGGAGTTGCTGCACCCGGGCTATTCCAGACACCTGCGCCACCCGCTGGCGGTGTCCTGGGAACAGATCCCCTACAGCGAAGGCCCGTGGCTGCAACGCGAACACTTTGCGGCCGAGGCCAGCGCCTTGCTCGAAGCGGGTTTCGGTCGCGTGTACCTCGCCGGTGACGGCCTGGTGCAGAGCGGCGTGGGTATCTGGCAGGAATCGGCGGCGAATTCGGCGCGGCATGTGGTCGCGCAACTGGCCGAACGGATCACTGAGCAACAACACCGCGCGGCGCTTGCCGCTTCTTGAGGAGCATCACCATGAGCGACAGCATTCAACGGACCAGCGTCGGCCACTTCCCGATCTCGCAGACCGTCACCGTACCGGCGTCGGCCAGCTTGATCTTCGTCAGCGGCACCTTGCCCGACCTGCACGATGCCAACGCCCCGGCGGGCACCCCAGCGGCTTACGGCAACACTGAGGTGCAGACCGTTTCAGTGTTCAACAAGATTCGCTCGATCCTGCGCCAGCAAGACCTCGACCTTGGTGACATTGTGCAGTTGCGCGTGTTTCTGGTCGGCGCCGAAGAGACCGGCGGCAAGCTCGACTTCGCCGGTTTGCAGGCGGGTTACACGCAGTTCTTCGGTACACCGGAGCAACCGAACAAACCGGCGCGCACGGCCTTGCAGGTGGTGGCACTGCCACTGCCCGGTGCCTTGGTTGAAGTCGAAGCCATCGCCGCGAGAACCCACTGACTCACTCGGTAAAAAACTGTGGGAGCGGGCTTGCTCGCGAAAGCGGTGTATCAGTCAAAGCTGTTCCAGCTGAACCACCGCATTCGCGAGCAAGCCCGCTCCCACATTTCTGATCCGGTTTCTCCAGTGATATCCATCTATTTCAGGAGCATTTTCATGTCTACAACACCCCGGCAACTCAAGTTCGGCGCCATTCTCACCGGTGTCGGCACTGCGCAGAACGAATGGCTGCACCCACAAATTCCCGGCGATGCCAGCGTCGACATCGACTGGTATCGCGCCCAGGCGCAGCAGGCGGAAGCGGCCAAGTTCGACCTGGTGTTCATCGTCGACAGCCCCTACATCACCGCGGATTCGGCGCCGCATTTCCTCAATCGCCTGGAACCGTTGACCCTGCTGTCGGCCATCGCCGGCGCCACCTCGAACATCGGCCTGGTGGCGACCTTGACCACGTCCTATACCGAACCCTTCAACGTGGCGCGCCAGTTCGCGTCCCTGGACCATATCAGCGGCGGCCGTGCCGGTTGGAATGTGGTCACCACCGGCCTGGAAGGCGCCGCCGGCAACTTCGGCCGTGAGCAGCATATCGATCACACCGAGCGTTATCGCCGGGCTGCCGAGCATCTGCAGGTGGTGCAGGGCCTGTGGGACTCCTATGAAGACGACGCGTTTGTGCGTGACAAGCGCAGCAAGGTGTTCCTCGACCCGCAGCGCCAGCATCGCCTTGATCACCACGGTGAGTTTTTTTCAGTGACCGGGCCGTTGAATATTGCGCGTTCGGCCCAGGGCCAGCCGGTGATCTTCCAGGCTGGCATTTCCGAATCCGGGCGTAGCCTGGCGGCCCATTACGCCGAGGGGATCTTTGCTGGCGTGGGCAATTTCGAGGACGCCCAGGCCTACTACCGCGACATCAAACAACGCACCGCCGCCGCGGGGCGCAATCCGGATCACGTGACCATCCTGCCGGGCATCTCGCCGATCATTGCCGACACCGACGAGCAGGCCCGGGCTATCGACCGGGAACGCAACGGCGCGCTGGACCTGGACAAGGCCCTGGTGCAACTGGGGCGGCCGTTCAACTACCACGATTTCAGCCAGTACCCGCTGGACGAACCTTTCCCGGAACTGGGCGACCTGGGCAGCAACGGCTATCGTGGCCACGCGGAAAATATCAAACAAGTCGCCCGCGACCAGGGCCTGACCTTGCGCCAGGCGGCGTTGCGTTTTGCCAAGCCGTTCTCCAGTTTTGTCGGCTCGCCGCAAACCGTGGCCGATGAGATCGAGCGTTGGTTTATCGAGGGGGCGGTGGACGGTTTTAACATCCACGTCGGTGCGCCGGATGACTTTGCGCGCTTTACCGATCAAGTGCTGCCGCTATTGCGCGCGCGCGGTTTGTTCCGCAGTGAGTACAGTCACAGCACCTTGCGCGGGCATTTGGGCTTGCCGGTGCCGGTCAATCGACATACGGCGGCGCGGGGGGTGAAGCCTTTGCAGGCGGTTGGTGCATAACTATTTCCAACGGCGTGAGCGCGGCATTTACCACCCTTTCCATTTGCCCTGTTTTTTCAGGGTGGCGATGATGTGCTCGCGCTTGTGTCGGAGTTCAACCATCTTGTGGCGCAGTTCGCGGCAGCGGTTGCTGTTGAGGATGAGTAGGCCGATCAGGGGGCTGAGCAGGGCCATGAAGTAGAGAAAAAGCGGCGGACGGTACGCTATTGCAGGTAGGGATGTCAGTAAGCAGATTACATAGATGCCGACACTCATCCATACCAAGTGGATTCGACCGTAGGTCACCTGAATCTTTGAAACAAACAGGACAAGACCTGCTACGAGGCTGCCGAAGAAAGAAATTTTGATTGCACGGTCTTCTGGAAGTACCGAGAGAAACGTCACCAACAGTAAGACGGCAGTCATCGCTATCGTGAAACAGCCGGCAAGTACATCGGCCCCGATCACCAGCGCATAACGCCTCCTGAATTTTAGTGGGTTTTCAAGGTAGAGGTATGTGCAAGCGAGCTCCTCGGGCGTCATCGTTTTCCAATCTTTCCATGCTTCATCCATGTTGAATTCGCCAAGTTCTCTTGCTGCTTTATGCTTGCTCATTGGCTGGCCTCCTCGTAGATGCCGATTGCCAACGCCTTGATGTTTCCCGGCATTGAGCTGCTAGCAAAACCCACTGCGGCCGCCAAGGCTTCTCTTATGTGATGGGCAGTAGCAAGTTGCATTTCTGTGGCACTGATTCGTTTCGGCAGTGCTCTGTTGGCCTGTTTCACCTTGAGGATTTTTGGGGTTAATCGAGGGTCCTGAAGCCTGAGCAATTCATCATTCAGTTTTGCGCGTTCTTGGCGGTTCAGGCCTTTCAAGACTTTTCTGAGTGGCTTTCCGGTGGCTTTGGTTGCTGTGTTTACTGTTCGGATAGTGGTCACTACTGAGGTGGCGACGCCCAGTAATGCGATGGTATCCAGTGCTGCCTCAACGGCCTGATACCAGGCGTCGTTGTCCAATTGATCAAGGTATTGCGGAGCAAACGCTTCAACGCTGGTTCGACCCAACCCGGCAACGCATTGGGTGATGCTGGCAGCCAGGGCGGCCTGGCCGATAAATGTAATCACCACACTCGCTCCCGCTGTAAAGGGCATGAACGCCACTCCACTTGACACTACGATCCAACTCAATATCGCCCCTGTACAGATCACCGCCGTTTTCAAAGCCTCCGCGACCAACTTCGACTCCCGCGGCTTATGCTCCAACATCCGCTTGAACTCCACCGGCCCCACCGCCCTCGGCGCTTCACGCAACACCACCTTTTTCACCTGCACACTGCACACCGCTTGAAACTCGCGCAGTGTCAGCACATTGAAATCTTCATCGATATACACCACCCCCGCACCAATCAGCGCAGGGTCGGCGTCGATGGCGCAGAACAGTCGACGCAGGTCAATGCTGCTTTCAATTCGCTGGCGCGTGGTGCGGTGGGCCGAGGGAAATCCATCTTTGAACAGGGCGGTCGTCATTCCTTAACTCCTGGGTGTTTCGGGAGTTGAGAGGTTAAAGACGCGTTGGCGCAAATGAATGTCGGAAGTTTCGGTGTTTGCCGACAGGCGCTTCCCGATCCTGCTGTGGCGGCTTGTGGCCCTCGTGTCGGATCAGGAAGAGTTCGCCCCGCGCCATTTCCGGCGCTGACTAAGGAGAGGGAGCCAACATGGCCGTCGATATGTTTTTGAAACTGGGCGATATCAAGGGCGAGTCACGGGACCAGGCGCACCGCGACGAGATCGACATCACCGAATGGGCGTGGGGGTTGTCGCAGACGGGTTCGATGCATTCGGGTACGGGGGGCGGTGCGGGCAAGGTCGATATCAACAACCTGAACCTGAGCAAACCGCTGGATAAATCCAGCCCCAACCTGATGATGGCCTGCGCCAGCGGCAAACATTACCCCGAGGCGCGGTTGGTGGTGCGCAAGGCGGGCGGCTCCAGCCCGGTGGAGTACTTGGTGATTACGTTGAAGGAAGTCATGGTGGTGTCTTACAGCACCAGCGCAGAAAGCAAGGATGATCTGCTCTACGACCGCATCGCCTTGAATTTCGCCACCGTGGATGTCAGCTACCAGCCGCAGAAGGCCGACGGTGCCAAGGACGGTGGGCCGGTGAAGTTTGGGTGGAATATCCGGCAGAACGTAAAGGCCTGAAACCTCACCGCGTGCCCGGATACCGCGTCTGCATCACTATCGACAACGCATCCGGGCGCCAGAATTGACAACTAATTTTCCAGGTGCAACGCCTGTTGCTTGAGCTGGCGCTTGCGTTCGAAGGGCAGTTTTTCCTGGTCGCCATAGGGCGCGCTGTACCAGTTGCCGTAGGTCGGGTTGGGCAGCAGGAACCAGCGCTGGCCGAGCCAGGCCAGGTACGGTGCGGCTGCCTTGCGTTGGTCGGCCAGGGTGTTGTGTTCGGCCTGCACGAAGTCGCCGAAGGAATCCCCGGCCAGCATCAGCACGCGGGCATGGCTGGCGACCCATTGGCGTCGGCAGTTCTTACCGTAGCCAGCCTGTTCGCAGCCGCCGGTCGGGGTGCTGGCGGCCAGCACCTGTTCGTTGTGCGCCACCGGAAAACCGCGCAGGCGCAGGTTGTTGACCGTGGCCTGGACCTGGCTGTGTTCGCGGTTGGTGATGTAGTAGACGGTGATGCCTTTCTTGTCCACCGCCTGCAAGAACTCGACGGCACCCGGCAGGGCCTGGGCCTTGGCCTGGTCGACCCAGGTGTTCCAGCGGTCGTAGGAGTAGACCTGGTTGGTGAGGATGTCCCGCGCATTGAGCGGCACGTTGTCGAGCACGGTTTCGTCGATGTCGACCACCACGGCCGGCGGCAAACCGGCGAGGTCTCGCGGCGGCAGCGCCAGGGCGTCCCAGGTCGGGTCGGCCAGGGCAGTATCCAGCTGGCGCGTGGCGCTGGCGAAGACCTGGCTGTAAATCAGCTCGTGCTCGATCGACGTTTGCGTCCACAGTACTGCGTCCAACTGGTCGTTCGCGGGTGGTTGCTGCTGGCAGCCGATCAGGGCGGTGGAAAGCAGGCACACGCCGGAAAACATCAGATTACGCATGAACAATCAGCCTCGAAATTTTAAGGTGGCGGACAACCGCGCCGTGCAACAGGTGGCCGTCGTTTGCGGATTCACCCTCGTCGCGCCAGTACAGTAGCGTAATCGCCGACCCAGGTGGTGTCGCGCAACTGATCGAACTGGCGCAGTTGCTGGCGGATCGCGTGCACGATGGCGTTTGCCAGCCGATCACCACGTGTCGCTAAAACATGCCCATGAAGCTCAGGCCCGGTACGCCGACCGAGGCAAAGTCGTAAGCGTATTTCACCTGCCAGGTGGTCTCGCGCCCCCCCAGCGCGGGCAAGCACTTAGGGGTGCCGCCAGAGGGGGGGCAGGTTTGCGTCAATCACCCAATGCGGTTGGCCGGGTGTGACCCGTGTACCACCTACCCACCGCTCATGGCTGGCATGCTCCAGCCAATACGCTTGCCCATCGAGCACCGCCCGGCCCAATTCGGTCAGCGCCAATCCTGCTGGAGTTTCCGTCAGCAAGGGTTCGGCCCCATCGATCAACGGCCGCAACAGCGCATAAAACATCATGTCCCCCAGGAACGGCAGCGGTTCGCGCTTGGCCATCAACTCGGCAAACACCCGGCCCGCAGGTTTTGGCCCGGCTTCGGCAAGGTAGCTCAGGGTCAGGCGCTCGGTCAGCGACAAGCCATCGCGGGCGCCGGGCAACTCCTGCAACTGCCGCAGCAATGCGGGCGCCAAAAACGGCAGGGCCGGGTGAGTGCCGTGAGCCAGCTGCGCCCATTTGATCGGTGAGCTGTCGCAATACGCGGCCCATGCCTGTTTGGCCAGTTGCACGGCCTGCTCATCGATCAAGCGCCGTTGCGGCCACAGCCATGCAAGCAGGTCGGGCGCCAATTGGCCGATACCGATAAAGCGCTGCACACCGGGTATGCGGTCAACCTCAATCAGCTCCAGTTTCTTTGGCACCCGCTCCAGGCCTGCCAATGCACGGATCAGGAACAGTTGGTCGTAAGCGTCGGCTTCGCACCACAGCACGCTGTGTTCGGCGTGGGCCAAGGCTTCCAGTTGCAGGTATTCGTCGGCCAGCCGGCGCGAGGCCTCGTTCTTGTCCAGGGCAAACGCCTGGCTGATAAAGGCCGCGCGCAGGGCCTGGTAATCGTCAGTGGGCAGGTCGCGCACCGGGCCCATGCACAACGGGTCGCTGAGCATCTGGAACCGGCCCTTGAACCCGGCCAACTGCAGGCTGTGGGCGATGTCATTGCCGCAGCGCCAGTGGGTGGTGCGGGCTTCATCGCTGGCGGCGAAGTCGGGGTGGCGGGCGGCGAAGTCGATGGCGTCGACATGGGCCTTGAGCTTGGGCCAACTGCTGAAGCCCAGTCTCTTGGCGATCGCCCATTGCGCCTGGGACAGGGTGGCGCTGGAGTCTTGGGCTTTGAGGCGCGCCAGCAGTTCCTTGGCGCGCTTGCGCTGTTGCTCAAGGTTGAGGCGACCGTCGGTGTTGAAGTGCTGGGACATACGAGCTCCTTGTCTGAACCTTGTCCGCTTTAAGGTCGGGAGTCGTAGAAAAATAAGGGTGTTGCAGTGTCCTGGGCGCAGCCCTTTCCGCGGAAGGTGGCGTAGAAGGCGCCAGGCGAGGAATATAGGCAGGATCGTCGGGGTGTGCAACACGCTGATCGATCAAGATTCAGGGGGGAGCAGGCTTGCTCGCGAATGCGGCGTGTCAGATACAGGCTCAGTGGCTGAGCCAGCGCTTTCGCGGGCAAGCCCGCTCCCACATTTTGACCCCGTATAGCCCGTGGGGCACCATTGCGCTTAACCGAATCGAAAGGAACCCCGCGTCCATGAGCGCACTGATCGAAACCCGCGCCCTCACGCGCATGGACGAGCGCCGCCAGGTGCCGTTGCTCCAGCCCACCGATTTCATCTTGAACGCAGCCGATCGTGTCTCCATCACCGGTTCCTCCGGCTCTGGCAAAAGTGTCTTCCTGCGCGCCTTGGCCCTGCTGGACGCGCCCAGTTCCGGGCAAATCCTGTGGAACGGCCAACCGATCAGCAACGCCGAGATTCCCCATTACCGTTGCCATGTCAGCTACCTGTCCCAGCGCCCGGCGTTGCTCGAAGGCACGGTGGAAGACAACCTGCGCTTCCCGTTCAGCCTCAAGACCTCGCGCAATCGCAGCTTCGACCTGGGCGCGGTTACCACCCTGTTGGGCCACGCTGGCAAGGCAGCGGATTTTCTGTCGAAGAACGCCGCTGACCTATCGGGTGGCGAATCCCAGGTCGTCTCGCTGATCCGCACCCTGCAACTCAATCCCGAAGTGCTGCTGCTGGATGAGCCTACCGCCGCCCTCGATCCCACCTCGTCCCGCGAAGTGGAAGCGCTGATTGACGCCTGGTTCTGCGCCGACAAGTCCCGTGCCTGCATCTGGGTTTCCCATGATCTCGAGCAGGCGCAGCGCATGAGCAACATCCACCTGCATATGAACGCGGGCGTTCTGAGCGGAGCCACCCAGCCATGAACTACCAGAACCTCACGGCCCTCGACCTGGGCATCGCGGCCTCGCTGATCCTGATCAACGGCGCGCTGTCGCTGCTGCTGCGCCTGGGCCTGGGCCGCCAACTGCTGTGGGCGGCAGTGCGCACCGTGGTGCAACTGCTGGCCATCGGTTATCTGTTGGGCTGGGTGTTCGAGTTCGCCTACTGGTACGTGGTGCTGCCGTTGATGTGCGCCATGACCTTGATCGCCGGCATCTCTGCCGCCGGGCGCGGGCGGCGCACGTACAAGGGGCAGCGGGTCGACAGCATATTGTCGGTGTGGGGCAGCTCGTGGCTGGTCACGGCGGTGGGGTTGTTCGCGGTGATCCGTATCCACCCGTGGTACGAACCGCAGTACGCGATCCCGATCCTCGGGATGATCCTTGGCAACACCCTGACCGGCGTGTCCCTGGGCATCGAGCGCATGACCCAGGAACTGACCTCGGGGCGCAACACCATCGAAATGATCCTGGCCCTCGGCGGCTCACGCTGGGAAGCCGCCCAAGACGCCATCCGCCAAGCCGTGCGCGCGGGCATGATCCCGACGCTGAACCAGATGACCGTCGTCGGCATCGTCAGCCTGCCCGGCATGATGACCGGCCAGGTCCTGGCAGGAGAAAGCCCGGCGGATGCGGTGCGGTATCAGATCGTGATCATGTTCCTGATTGCCGCATCATCGGCGCTGGGCACGGTGGGGGCGGTGCTGTTGACGTATCGACGGTTGTTTTCGGTGGGGCATCGGTTTTTGCGGGAGCGGCTCGAAGAGCGGTGACAGCCCGCCCTACCTAGCCGTTCGGTCAGTATTTAATCCACACCTGATTTGTTAGGTTGCGAAACTAACAACAAAACGGGTGTGCCGACGTGCTCAAACAAGGCGTTTTTATTGGATTGTTGTTCAGCCTGCTAAGCGCCGCGTTCGATGTCTACGTGGCATTTATCACGCAAACCCTCATTACGCAGTTGGTGTTGTTCTACTGCTTCGTTACTTCTGCTGGCTTTTTTCTGGCACTCGCGTTGTATTTCGATTCGGCTTCCTTGCGGTCCAAACTCAAAGCCGATTGGAAGCTCATCGTCATCATCAACGTCTCCGTGCTGCTCAACTGGGGCGGCCTGTTTTACGCCTTGCGTTATTTGGAGCCAGCGGTGGTCGGCGTTGCTTCGGTCGCCTGCGGTCCTGCGCTTACCCTGATCATGTCCCTCGTCAAAAAACGCAGTGCCAAGGCTGTCTTCGCAGATGCACTGGTTTCATGCCTGGTGCTTATCTCGGTGGGGATCATGTTGTTCAACGCCTTTGCCGGGGACAGCGGTATTGTCAACACCACGCTGGAACAACGCTTGTCGGGCATTGTTGCCGTGATCGTCTGCGCACTGGGCACGGTGATGTATACGGTTTTCTCGAAGGACATGTTCGCGCGCCAATGGTCAGTCTACGAAATTCTGGCCGTCAGGAACGTGGCGATGATTGTTGTTTGTGTCGTCGCCATTCCCGTATCAGGCGCAGGCTTTGCGCTGGATAGGGAGTTGATTGTGCCGATGATGATTCTGGTCGTGGTCGGGCACTTGCTCCCGATTTTCCTGATCCAGAAAACCATTTACTACCTCACGCCAATTCACGTTTCTCTGGTGTTGCTGACCCTCCCGGTGTTTGTACTGTTGCTCCAGTACCTGGATACAAGGGTGGCGTTTTCCATGGCGAGTGTCACCGCGGTCGGCATCATCGTGCTTTTGCTGTTGGGGCGTGCGTTGTATGCAATCAAGAGGGGTACACCATGATCAGGGTCGTCGTAGTCGATGGTTTTTCATCCGGGAAATTTGTAGCCAGTCGCTTGAGTGAAAAGGGCTGTGTACTGATGCATGTGGCCTCATCGGGCGACTTGGACGGTTATTACTACAAAGGCTTTGATCAGGCGCTGTATGAGCAAATGATCGTCAACGCCGATTTCGCCACAACCCTTGCAAGTGTCGAGCGTTTCGAACCGCAGTTTATTATTGCCGGCGCCGAAACCGGTGTATTGCTGGCTGACCAGTTGAATGAACGGCTGCGACTGCCTTACCGCAATGACTTTGATAAAACCAGCGCCCGTCGCAACAAGTACGACATGATCCAATGCGTGACCCATGCACAACTCCCCGCTGCGCACCAGTTCATCGCAGGCACATGGGAACTGGCTCAAGACTGGATCAGGCATCACGGGCGTTTTCCGGTGGTCATCAAGCCCCTTGAAAGTGCAGGCGCTGATGGTGTGTATATCTGTGACACCCTGCTTGACTGCGAGAGGGCTGTGGGAAAGCTGCTGGGAACGACGAACAAACTCAATATTCCCAACTCGCAGGTACTGATCCAGGAGTATCTGGCAGGGTCGGAGTATGTGGTGAACATGGTCTCGCTAGAGGGGCAGCAGCTAGTCACTGAAGTCGTGCGGTACCAAAAACAGCGTGTCAAAGAGGGCGGCACTGTCTATGACATTGATGAACTGATCGAGCCCGACGCTGTGGTCTATCCGATACTGGTGGACTACACCCGAGCCGTGGTGCGCTGCCTGGGTATCCGCAACGGCCCGAGCCACGCCGAGGTGATGTTTACAGAGGAAGGGCCAAAACTGGTGGAAATTGCCGCAAGGACCGACGGTATCTTGCGCCCGGATGTGTCCGCCAAGACCACTGGGCTTGGGCAAATTGAGGCGGTGGTTTTATCGATTACCGAACCCGACATGTTCGTGCAATTGTTGACAAGGGCATTCGATTATCGACGTTTGCAACACACCTACAACGTGTGCTTGATCAACCGTTCGGCAGGCTATTTTGATAAAGACCTGTTCCTGACTGAGTTGCTTAAGCTCGAGTCGTTTTTCGATGCGGTGTTTTATGTCGAGAACGGGCAGCAGATAGGTGCGACTCATGATGTGTTCAGCCAGCCGGGTACGGTCTACCTTGTGCATGCCAACCCTGCGGTGGTCGAGGCGGACTATCGCAGGATTCGCATGCTTGAGGCTCAGGGCGTGTATTTGGTCGCGGGTGAGTAGAACTCAATCCCGATCCAACACCCCAAAATCCAACACCACTTTCATCGCCTGACTCTTGTCCGCCGCCAGCTCAAACGCTTGCACCGCCTGGTCAAATGGCACGGTGTGGGAGATCACCGGGGTGACGTCGATGATCCGGCGGTTGAGCAGGTCCACGGCCTGGGCGAACTCAGGATGGAAGCGGAAGGTGCCGCGCAGGTCGATTTCGCGGCTGACCAGCAGGTTGAGTGGCAGGGTGACGTCGCCGCCCAGGCCGACGGTGACCAGCACACCCCGTGGCGCGATGCATTCCAGGCCGTTGCGCAGGGCCTGGGCGCTGCCGGAGACTTCGAACATCACGTCGAAATAGCCCTTTTGCGCGGTGTAGCGTTTGAGCGCATCGGCACCGTCGACGATGTTGTGGGTGCGCGTGGCGCCCATTTTTTCGGCGCAGGCGAGGGCGCTGGTGGACAAGTCCACCGCGACGATTTCAGCGGCACCGGCGGCGCGCAGGCTGGCGATCAGCAAGTTGCCGATGGGCCCGCAGCCGGTCACCAGCACGCGTTTGCCGAACACGGCACCGGCGCGCTGGATCGCGTGCAGCCCCACGGACAATGGCTCGGCCAAGGCGCCTTCGGCCAGGCTGACGCCGTCGGCGAGCAGGTGGGCCTGATGGGTCTCGATCACCAGGCTCTGGCGAAACGCGCCCTGGATATGCGGGAAGGGCATCGCGCTGCCGTAGAAGCGCATGCCCAGGCAATGGTTGGGCAGGCCCTGGTGACAATAGCGGCAAGCGCCGCACGGGCGCGATGGCGATACCGCGATCCGCTGGCCAACCTTGAACGTGCCGGCGTCGCTGCCCACGGCATCGATCACCGCCGAGACTTCATGGCCGAGCACCATCGGCTCGCGCAGGCGCACGGTGCCGAAGCCGCCGTGCTGGTAGTAATGCAGGTCCGAGCCGCAGATACCGCCCCGGGCGATGCGCACGCGCAACTGGTCGGGGGCGAGGGCCTGGGGTTCGTCCTGGGGCTCGACCCGCAGGTCTTTCGAAGCGTGGCAGACAATGGCGTGCATGAGATTCTCCAAAATTACAGCTGCGCGGTGATGCCACCGTCGACATACAGGATATGACCGTTGACGAAACTGGCCGCATCGCTGGCCAGGAACACCGCCGCTCCGGCCAGTTCGGCCACGTCACCCCAGCGTCGGCTCGGCGTGCGTTGCACCAACCAGTCGCTGAACTCGGGGTTGGCCACCAGGTTGGCGTTCAACTCGGTCTTGAAATAGCCGGGGCCGATGCCGTTGACCGTCAGTCCATGGGGGCCCCAATCGATGGCCATGCCCTTGGTCAGCATCTTCAGTGCGCCCTTGCTCGCCGCATACGGCGCGATCCCGGGGCGGCCCAGCTCACTCTGCACCGAGCAGATATTGATGATGCGCCCCTGCTTGCGCGCAATCATCACCCGCGCCACCGCCTGGCCGACCAGAAACGCACTGTCGAGGTTGGTGCTGAGCAGTTCGCGCCAGTGCTGTTCGCTGTAGTCTTCCAGCGGCCCGCGCCGTTGCATGCCGGCGTTGTTGACCAGGATGTCCAGCGGGCCGAGACGCGCTTCAATATCGGTCACGGCGGCCTGGATCGCCGCGCTGTCAGTCACATCAAACGCCTGGGTGTGCACTTCCAGGCCTTCCAGGGTGAGCATGGCCGCCGCATCGCACAGGTTGCTGCGGTTGCGCCCGTTGAGCACCACCCGCGCACCCGCCTGGGCCAGGCCACGGGCAATCGCCAGGCCGATACCGGCGCTGGAGCCGGTGACCAGCGCGAGGCGGCCATCGAGGCGGAAGTTGTCTAGAACGTTTTGCATGGGATCACTCTCCTAACGCTTCACACCACCAACGACAGCAGCATGATGAACCCCAGGGCGGCGAAGGAGAGCACGGTCTCCATCAGCGTCCAGGTCTTGAAGGTTTCGACGACGGTCATGTTGAAGTACTGCTTCACCAGCCAGAAACCGGCGTCATTGACATGGGACAGCACCAGCGAACCGGCGCCGGTGGCGAGCACCAGCAGCTCGCGGTTGACGCCAGGCAGCAAGCCGATCACCGGGGCGACGATGCCCGCGCCGGTGATGGTGGCGACAGTGGCAGAGCCGGTCGCAACGCGAATCACCGCCGCCACCAGCCACGCCAGCAGAATCGGCGAAATCTCGGCACGCACCGCCATGTGCCCGATTACATCACCCACGCCGCTGGCTACCAGCATCTGTTTGAAACCACCACCGGCGCCGACGATCAGCACAATCGCAGCAGTGGGCGCGAGGCTGGCATCCAGCAGTTTGCTCAGGTGTTCGCGCGAGAAACCCCGCGCCGCGCCAAAGGTGTAGAACGCCAGCAGCAAGGCCGCGAGCAGGGCGGTGATGGGGTGGCCGATAAAGTCCATCCACACCCGCAAGCTGCTGTCGGCGGCAAAGGCCACGTCGGCGAAGGTTTTGAGCAGCATCAGCACCACAGGCAACAGGATGGTGGTGACGGTGATACCAAAGCCCGGCAGGTTTTCACCGGAGGATTCCTTGGCCAACTGTTCCATCAATTCCGGCGACGGCGTGCCGGGCACATAGCGCGAGATCAGGTTGCCAAACAGCGGCCCGGCGATCACCGCGGTGGGCAGGCCGACGATCAGCCCGTAGAAAATCGTCTTGCCGATGTCTGCGCCGAAGATGCCGATGGCCAACAACGGGCCTGGATGGGGCGGCACCAGCCCGTGCACCACCGACAACCCGGCCAGCAGCGGCATGCCGACCTTGATCAGCGACAGCCCGGTGCGCCGCGCCACGATGAACACCAGTGGGATCAGCAGCACAAAGCCGATTTCAAAAAACAGTGGAATGCCCACCAGGAACGCCGAAAACATCATCGCCCAGTGCACCCGCCGCTTGCCGAAGGCACGGATCAGGGTGCGGGCGATCTGGTCGGCGCCGCCGGAATCGGCCATCAACTTGCCGAGCATGGTGCCCAGGCCAAGGATGATGCCGACAAACCCCAGCACGCCGCCAAAGCCGTCCTGGAAGGCTTTCATCACCTTGTCCACGGGCATGCCGGAGGTGAGCCCCAAGAAACCCGCGGCCACGGTCAGGGCAACAAAGGGGTGGACCTTGAGGTGGGTGATCAACAATATCAATCCGATAATCGTGACCAGTGCATCGAGTAGCAGATAAGTGTCGTTAGCCATGCCGAGCATGGTGCCTCCTTGTTCTCATTGTTATAGGCCAAGCCCTGTCATATCGTGTATGACCGGGTGTTACTTCAACGCAGGGGCGCGGCAGCGTCCAATTTTCATTTGTGATGGGCTGATCAATATTCGTGATAACCATGGAAAATTTATGGAGCTGAAGCACTTGCGCGCCTTTGTGGTGCTTGCCCAGGAGCTGCATTTCGGCCGTGCGGCGGCGCAGTTGGCGATCGTGCAGCCCGCGCTGAGCATGCAGATCAAAGTGTTGGAAAGTGGCCTGGGCGTGCGCCTGCTGGACCGCAATCGCCACTCGGTGACCTTGACCGACGCCGGCCGCGCGTTTCTGCCGGAAGCCCAGGCCACCCTGCACCAGGCGGCGCGGGCGGCGGATGCGGCGCGGGCGTCCAATCGCGGTGAAATCGGCCGGGTGCGCCTGGGTTTTGTGTCGTCGGTGCTGCCGCACCTGTTGCCCCAGTTGATCCGCGCGGTGCACCAGCGCTACCCGCGCATCGAACTGGAACTCAAGGACATGCCCGGCCCCGATCAGGCTGCGGCGCTGAAGCAGGGCCTGCTGGATTTCGGCCTGATGCGCCTGCCCGCCGCCCACCCCGGGGTGCAGACCCGAGCGGTGCTGCGCGAGCATTTCTGCGTGGCCTTGCCGGTGGATCATCCCTTGGCGGCACAAGCGTCGATCCACCCCGGCGACCTGCTCCAGGTGCCGGTGTACATCCTGGCGCGACGTTATGCGCCGGGCTTCTACGACGAGTTTATCCAGGCCGTGGGCATGCCCTTGCAGATCGCCTCCGAGCTGGGGGAGTTCACCACCATGCTCGCACTGGTCTCCGCCGGGCTGGGCGTGGGGGTGTTGCCGCAGCAGGCGGCGCGGGCTTTGCCGGCCAATTGCGTGGCGCGCCAGTTGCAGTTGGGGACGTTCCAGGCCACCACCGGCCTGGCCTGGACCGAGTTGGACAGCGCGGTCAAGACCACCTTGTTCAACCTGATCGTGGAATTGTTTGGCGAATGATTGTTTCGCCGGGTGAAATGCTGGATTGTGAATCCTGGTGATTCCAACGATCCGGGGCGCGGTGGAACATGTGTGGCGTCGATTACCCCTTTTTGGAGCCTTTCATGTCCCAGCCTGCGATCAAACTGTATGGTTTCCCGTTGTCCGGCCACTCCCATCGAGTCGAGCTGATGCTGTCCCTGCTGGGCTTGCCCACCGAATTCATCCTGGTGGACCTCAAGCACGGCGCACACAAGGCGCCGGACTTCCTCGCCACGATCAACAGTTTTGGCCAGGTACCGGCCATCGATGACAACGGCACGGTACTGGCCGACTCCAATGCGATCCTGGTGTACCTCGCCAGTCGATATGGCAAAGGCCAATGGTTGCCCAGCGATCCGGTGGGCCAGGCCCGTGTGCAGCGTTGGTTGTCGGCGGCTGCCGGTCAACTGCATGTCGGCCCGGCTTCTGCGCGTTTGGCGGTGGTGTTTGGCGCCCAGATCGATACGGTTGACGCCATCAGCCGCGCCCATGCCTTGCTGCAACTGGTGGAGCAGCAACTGAGCCAAAGCCGCTTCCTCGCCAGCGACCAGCCGAGCATCGCCGATATTGCCTTCTACACCTATATCGCCCATGCGCCGGAGGGCAATGTGTCGCTGGCCGACTACCCTCAGGTGCGCGCCTGGCTGGCCAGCATCGAGGCGTTGCCAGGTTTTGTCGGCATGCCGCGCACGGCGGCCGGCCTACAACAGGCCTGAAGTCGTCACCTTTGGCGAGGCAACAAGTGTGTAAGCCACAGAAGGATCAACAATGGATCGATTCCACGAAATGCAGGTGTTCCTCGCGGTGGCCGAGGAGCAGGGCTTCGCCGCCGCCGCACGCCGCTTGAACACCTCGCCACCGAGCGTGACGCGTGCCATCGCCGCCATGGAGGCGCGCATTGGCACGCAATTGCTGGCGCGTACCACACGCAGCCTGCACCTGACCGAGGCGGGCCAGCGTTATCTGGAAGACTGTCGGCGCATCCTGGCCGAACTGGATGAAGCCGAAGAGGCTGCGGCGGGCAGTTATTCGATCCCCTGTGGCCACCTCACGGTGACCGCGCCGGTGCTGTTTGGCGAACTGTATGTGGCGCCGGTGCTGGGGGCGTATCTGGACCGTTTTCCCTTGGTCACGATCAACGCGCTGCTGGTCGACCGCGTGGTCAACATGACCGACGAAGGTGTCGACGTGGCCGTGCGCATCGGTCATCTGCACGAACCGGGGCAGCAGGCGATCCAGGTCGGTGAAGTGCGGCGCGTGGTGTGTGCGGCGCCGGGGTACCTGGACAGGCATGGGCGGCCGTCGCATCCGGCGCAGTTGCGTGACGCTCAGATCGCCACGTCGTCGTCCAGCCAATTGGTCAGTGAGTGGACGTTTGTCGACGCCGGCCAGCCGCTCAGCGTGCCCATCGAGCCGCGCCTGGTGGTTTCGGCCAATAACGCCGCGATCAACCTGGCGCGGCTCGGCTGGGGCGTGACGCGGGTGTTGTCGTATCAAGTCGCGGCGCTGGTGGAAGCGGGGGAACTGGAGATCGTGCTGCAAGCCTTTGAACCGGCGCCGCTGCCGATCCAGGTGGTGTTCCAGAAGAGCGCCCGGGTGCCGGCCAAGGTCCTCAGCTTTGTGGATTTTCTTGGCGAGCGCCTGGGCCAGGACGCCGCCCTGAACCGGCGCAATTGATGGAGCGCTATCGCGACATGCAGCTGTTCGCTGCGCTGGCCGGGCAGCCGAGCCTGGCGTCGGCGGCGCGCAGGGCTCAGGTCTCGGGCCCGACCCTGGTACGCGCGGTTGCACGTTTGGAAGCGCGCCTGCGCGTGGCATTGCTTGAGCGCAGCACCCAGGGAGTGAGCCTCACCGACGCCGGCCGCGCCTACCTGGCTGACTGCTTGCGCCTGCTCGCCGCCGTGGACGCCGCCGAGGCATCGGCCAAGGGCTTGCATGTGCAGGCCCAGGGCAATCTGCGGGTGTTCCTGCCGTTGCTGTTCAGCCGGTATGTGATGGCGCCGGTGTTGGCCGACTATCTGCAGCGCTATCCCGAGGTGCGCCTCAATGCCCGCTACCACGACTATTACCCCAACCTGCACGAAGAGGGGCTGGACGTGGCGATCCTTGTTGGTGAACTGCCCAGCTCGTCACTGATCGCCCGGCCGCTGGGGCAGGTGCGGCAGATCCTCTGTGCCAGCCCCGACTACCTCAACGCCCACGGCGAACCCCGGCATCCGCGAGACCTCAAGCAGCATCGGCTGATCGCCAATGCCGAGCAGGTGGATTGGGGGTTTCCCGGCTACCCGCTCAAGACTCGCGCACGCTTGAGTTGCGCCACCGTGCAAGGCGCGATCAATGCGGCGCTGCAGGGTGCAGGCCTGGTGCGCTGCCTGAGCTATCCGTTGCACGAGCACCTGCATAACGGCCAATTGCGCCGGGTGTTGCAGGCGTATGAGCAGGCACCGTTGCCAGTGCACGTGGTGTACCGCGAAGGCCGCAACGCACCGATGCGCGTGCGCAGTTTTGTCGATCACTGTGTTGCGGCATTGCGCGAGCATCCGGCATTTCAGCTGGCGTAATAGTGGATTGCCTGGGGTGGTGATTCCCTCGCAGGCGAGAGGGGCGCAGCATTGGCACATACAACCTGAGGTGCTCGCCATGAACCCGATCGAACATTCCCCCTGGCATGCCGGTGAACGGCAGATGCAAGCCGCCGTTGGCGTGGCCGACCGCATGGCGGTAGTCGGGCCCAAGGTGATCCGTGACCACTTGCCGGAGCAACACCGAGATTTTTATCCGTTGTTGCCCTACCTGCTGCTGGGCGTGGTGGATGCGCAGGGCATCCCGTGGGCGACGATGGTGGAAGGCGCGCCGGGGTTCGCCCACTCGCCGGACCCGCAGACCTTGCAGGTCGACAGCCTGCCGCCCCTGAACGACCCGGCCCGCGCGGGGTTTTATCCAGGGGCGGCGGTGGGGGTGCTGGGGATCGATCTCAACACCCGGCGCCGCAACCGCATGAACGGACGGATTGGCAGCCTTGATCACGAGGGTTTCTCGGTGGCGGTGGTGCACTCGTTCGGTAATTGTCCCAAGTACATCCAGGTGCGCCCGGTCGATGGGGTTGCGCGCAAACCCGGCGTACAGAGCGAGCGCTCCGACAGCCTGGATGAGCGCGCACAAACGCTGATCCGCAACGCCGACACCTTCTTCGTCGCCAGCTACGTGGACACCGATGGCGAGCGCTCGGTGGACGTCTCCCACCGTGGCGGCAACACCGGCTTCGTGCGGGTCGAGGGAGACGTGCTGACCATCCCCGACTTTGCCGGCAACCTGTTCTTCAACACGCTGGGCAACTTGCAGTTGAACCCGGTGGCGGGGTTGTTGTTTATCGACTTTGAATCCGGGGACGTGCTGCAGGTGGCCGGGCGCACCGCGCTGATTCTCGACGGGCCGCAGGTGGCAGAGTTCGAGGGCGCGCAACGCTTGTGGACGCTGACCGTGGAACATGTGGTCAAGCGCCCGGCGGCGTTGGCGTTGCGCTGGCAGTTTGCAGAGTTTTCGCCGTTCAGTCTGGGAACGGGGCGTTGGTAGCCTGGACGTCGCCACAACCCAGCCCCACCCCAATGCCTTGTAGTGAGCGGGCTTGCCCGCGCTGGGTGGCGAAGCCGCCCCAAACGGGCCACCGCGGTATATCAGAAACACTGAGGTGCCTGGATTTGGGGCGGCTTCGCCACCCAGCGCGGGGCAAGCCCGCTCACTACCAAAGATGGGGGTCAGTAGCGGATCATCACCGATTTGAGCTCGGTGTAATCCTCAATGAATGCTGCGCCAAACTCCCGCCCAACCCCCGAGGACCGGTTGCCGCCAAACGGCACCGCCGGGTCGAGCAGGGTGTGCATGTTCACCCACAACGTCCCTGCGTTGATCGCCGGGACCATGCGCAGGGCCTTGCCCAGGTCGTTGGTCCACAGGCTGGCGCTGAGGCCGTAGGGGCCTCTGTTCATCAGTGCGAGCAGTTCGTCTTCGTCGTCATAAGGCAAAAAGGTCGCGATGGGGCCGAAGGTTTCTTCGTTGAGCAGGGTGTCGTGGGCATGGTTGGCGAGGATCACGGTAGGTTCGATGTAGCAGCCGGGACGGTCGAGCAGGGTGCCGCCATGGATGATGGTGTTGTGTTCGGCGCGGGCCTGGGCGATGTAGCCGAGTAGTTTGAGTTGGTGTTGATGGTGCGTGACCGGGCCGAATTCGGTGCGTTCGTCCAGGGGCGAGCCGATGGTCAGGCGGCTGAGACGCTGCTTGAGTTTTTCCAATACGGCATCGAGCTGCGAGCGATGCACGTAGAAACGCTCGGCCGCTGCGCAGATTTGCCCGGCGTGCAGGAAACCGGCTTCGAAGATGCCGTCCACGGCCTTGTCCACGTCCACATCGCGCAGGAACCCGGCGGCATTCTTGCCGCCCAGTTCCAGGGTGGCACGGGTCAGGCCGGCGCCCATGGCACTGCGGCCCACGGCGATGCCGGTGGGCACCGAGCCGGTGAAGGAGACTTTTTGGGTGTCTGGGTGTTCCACCAGGCCCTTGCCGACGTGGCCGCCGCCGGTCAGCACGTTGAGCACGCCAGCCGGCAGCCCGGCGTCAATCGCCAGCTCGGCGATGCGCAGGATGGTCAGCGGGGTGAATTCGCTGGGCTTGATGATGATGCTGCAACCGGTGACCAGCGCCGAGGCGAGTTTCCAGATGGCGATCATGGTCGAGAAATTCCACGGCACGATGCCCACCACCACGCCCACCGGCTCGCGCAGAGTAAAGGCGGTGTAGCGCTCGCCGTTGAACGAGGGCAGCGACGGGGTGATGGTCTGGCCGCTGATCTTGGTGGCCCAGCCCGCGTAATAGCGCAGGAAGTGCGCGGCCTGGTCGACCTCGAACGCACGGGCGATCTGGATGATCTTGCCCGACTGGCAGGTCTCGATCTGCGCCAGTTCTTCGCGGTTGCGCTCCAGCAGGTCGGCGAGCTTGAGCAGTACCTGGCCGCGTGTTGCCGGGGCGGCCTGGGACCATTGCGCGAAGCCGCGATTGGCCGAAGCCACGGCGGCGTCGATGTCGCTGAGGTCGGCATCGGCCACGTGGGCAATGACCTCGCCGTTGGCCGGGTTGACCACGGCCAGGGTCTGGCTGGAATGGCTGCGCACGCTGGCGCCGTCGATGAACAGCCCGTGGTCGCGACGCAAAAATGCTTCGACTTGAGGCAGCAGCGGAATATCGCTCATGGCAGGTTCCTGGCAGTTCACAAAGGAAAGGCCGAGGTTAACCAACGGCCCCCCTCGGTGGCTTGACTGTGCCTGCCAGGTTTCCTGCCTGTGCCTGCCTGCGCCGTTCAGAACGGCACGGCGACCAGCAACTGGCTGTAGACGTTGGTGCCGTTGCCACCGACCTGGTTGCCGCCGGTCTCGGCATCCTTGTTGGGCTTATACAGGCCCAGCAACGGCGTGATGATCAGGTGCTCGTTCACCGCCCATTCGGCGTACAGGTCCAGCTCGCGGCCATCCAGGTTCAACTGGCCACGGGTGCTGACGGTGCTGTAGTCGAAAAACAGCGCACCGAGGGTGAGGTTTTCCCGCGGCTTGAGCTTGAGCCCCACGTGCTGCACCGTCGTATTGGTGTTGAACGGCCCGGAATAATTGCCCGCCACTTCGCCCTGGACCCAGGTGCCCAGGCCGCGATTGAAACCGCTGAACATCGCGTCCCAGTTCTTCGAATAGCGTGCGTAGCGGTAGGTCAGGTCGGGTGACCACGGCAGGTCGGCGAAGGTATAGCCCGCTTCGGCGTAACCGGCGTTTTGCTGGCTGTCGCGACGGTCCTGGCGCGCCAGTTCAAACGCCAGGTGCGCGTTGTCGATGCCCGCATTGCCCGCGCCGCGCAGGCTGTAGAGGTTCATACCCTTGCGCTGGCGCTGTACATCGGTGGCGTAGCGCTCGTCCACATCGATGCCATGCATATAGGTGAGCCCCAGGGTGCCGGGTGCAGCGCTGTATTCCAGAGTGCCGGCGGCCATTTCGGTCATGGCCTGGGCCGGGTTGTCGGACTTGAACCACAGCAGGCTGCCGTGCACGCCGTCCTTGCCGCCGAGGCGGAGCACGGCGGTCTTGTCGAAGGCGTGCCGCGCGGCGATGTAGTAGGCGCCGCCGCGATTGAACTGGCCATCGCCGACGCCTTTGCCGAGGTTGGGGCCGTCGTCGTTGAGGATGAAACCATCACCCAGCATCAGCACTTGGCGGCCGAACGACAGGTCCACGCCATCCTTGCCCAGTACCGGGAACAGCTCACCGGAGCGCCAGCCGGCGAAGGCTTCGTCAAACTTGGTGGTGCGCTCGCGGCCGGTGGTGACGCCGGACGCGTCGCCATCGCCCCAGGTGCCGGAACTCACCAGATTCGCCGTGCCGTAGACGCCACCAAAGCTGCCCAGGTTCTGCTCGACACTCAGGCCGTACTTGATGAACGCTTCACGCCAGGTGGAACCACCGCTGCGGCCATCATAGTTTTTCGGGCTGTTGAACAGGCCGTACACGGCGAGGAAGTTGCCGGTGACTTTGCTGTCGGCATCGGCATACAGCTCGACCGCCTGCGCATGGCTCGCCAGCAGCGCGAACGCCAGGCCAAGGCCGCGATTTTTCAGGGTGTGCACCATTGTTATTGTCCCCATCTTGGTTAAGAGTGAGGGCGCATTAGGGCCAGCGCGCAGGCGTAAGTCTTTCCTCTGCGTGCCAGGCAATTGACCCTGGCCGCCACGCCGCCCGCGGTGGCAGGCAGCAACAAAAGCGGCGGCAGACAGGGGCAAGACGCTCGACACGGGTGGGGCGCAGAGTGCCGACACATTCCAGAAAACCGCTTTCGAGGACCCCACCATGTCGAGCAATGACCGACTCACCGCGCACCTCAACCGGGGCACGGTAGGTTTCCCCACCGCGCTGGCCAGTACCATCGGCCTGATCATGGCCAGCCCGGTGATTCTCACCGCCACCATGGGCTTCGGCATCGGCGGCAGCGCGTTTGCCCTGGCGATGCTGATCGCCGTGATAATGATGCTGGCCCAGGCCACGACCTTTGCCGAAGCCGCCGCCATCCTGCCCACCACCGGCTCGGTGTACGACTACATCAACTGCGGCATGGGGCGTTTTTTCGCGATCACCGGCACCTTGTCCGCCTACCTGATCGTGCATGTGTTTGCCGGCACGGCCGAGACCATCCTCGCCGGGGTGATGGCGCTGGTGAACTTCGAACACCTCAATACCCTGGCCGAGTCGGCCGGTGGCTCGTGGCTGCTGGGG
This sequence comes from Pseudomonas sp. AF03-9, assembly GCF_020515815.1. Lineage (NCBI taxonomy): Bacteria > Pseudomonadati > Pseudomonadota > Gammaproteobacteria > Pseudomonadales > Pseudomonadaceae > Pseudomonas > Pseudomonas sp. AF03-9. The sequence continues at coordinate 638,639 of NZ_JAHPJF010000002.1, forward strand.
GTGGGGTTCGTGCTGGTGTTCGGCGTGCTGAACGCGTTTGGTGTCAGCGCGTTTGGCCGTGCGGAAATCATCCTCACCTTTGGCATGTGGACCACCCTGATGGTCTTCGGCGTCCTTGGCCTGATTGCCGCGCCGGCGGTGCAGTTGGACGGCTGGTTCGGTGCGTCGCTGGTGGGCACCGATGTGATCACCGTGCTGTCGCTGGTGGGCATGGCGATGTTCATGTTTGTCGGCTGCGAATTTGTCACGCCGTTGGCGCCGGACTTGCGCCAGTCGGCCAAGGTGATGCCGCGCGCGATGATGCTCGGGCTGATGGGCGTGGCGTCGTGCATGTTCATCTATGGCGCGGCGATGAAGCGCCAGGTGGAAAACGTAGTGCTCGACGCCACCTCGGGCGTGCACCTGCTGGACACCCCGATGGCCATCCCCAGGTTCGCCGAGCAGGTGATGGGGCAGGTCGGCCCGCTGTGGCTGGGCATCGGGTTTCTGTTTGCCGGTGCGGCGACCATCAACACCCTGATGGCGGGCGTGCCGCGGATTCTCTACGGCATGGCGGTGGACGGCGCGCTGCCCAAGGTCTTTACCTATTTGCACCCGCGCTTCAAGACGCCGCTGCTGTGCATCCTGGTGGCGATGCTGATCCCGTGCCTGCACGCGCTGTATCTGGGCGGCAACACCGACACCATCATGCACTTGGTGCTGGCGGCGGTGTGTGCCTGGAGCTTTGCCTACCTGCTGGTGACGCTGTCGGTGGTGATCCTGCGCATTCGTCGCCCGGATCTGCCACGGGCGTACCGCTCGCCGTGGTTCCCGCTGCCGCAGATCGTGTCGAGCGCGGGCATCCTGCTGGGCATGTGGTTCATCACGCCACCGGGGATGAACCCGGCCGACATCTACGTGCCGTTCGGCGTGATGCTCGGCGGTACGGCGCTGTATGCGTTGTTCTGGACCCTGGTGGTGCAGAGGGTCAACCCGTTCAAGCCCGCCTCGGTAGAAGAGGTGTTGGCCAAGGAATTCAGTTATCACGCGGAGCAGGCTGGCCATGGTTATAGCGACTTTGCGGCAAAAGCTGTTTGAGCTGTTTCGCGCCGATCGAGCGCCGTCGGGCTATCGCCCGGGGCTGACCCTTGAGCGTTTGCGGCGCAACCTCGGGCTGGCGCAGCTTGAGGTGGATGGCGTGGCGTTCGAGATTGTCGAGCGCACCGAATCACAGTTGTTGATGCACCTGGTGCTGACCGAATTTGTACTGCGCGTGCCTGCTGCGACACAGGGCATGGCATGCCTGGAGGTGCACCATGGCGGCGCGATTCGGCGCAGCGGGATGCGCGTGCGTCAGCGTGGCGGTGACCCGACGCTGGGGCGTGAACTGCAGGCGTGCATCGAGGCGGATGCGGCGTTGTTCGCGGCGCTGATGCCCCTGGACTTCAAGCGCCTGCGCATCGGCCTGCAAGGCGGGCAATGGTGCGTGCGCCTGGAGCATATGGGCGGCAGTGAGGTGGTCAATCGCCTGCCGGCGTTCCGGCGGTACATCGCGTTGAGCGCTGTGCAGCGCGAGCATCTGCTCGCCAGCCTGGCGGGCCTGCAACGGCTGTTGTCGAGCCGCTGATTGGCATCATTAGTGCAACCGTAATGGGCAGACAGGTTGTTGTTGCGCGCATATAGCTAACATGTTAACTATTGCCCGAGAACAACAAAAAGAAGCCATTGCGGAGACACCCCATGAGCATCCCTCAGCGTGCGCACGACGGGCTGGACACTTGGAATCGGGAGCTGCGCGCCGCGTGCGGCTATTTCGATACGGAACTGGCGTTCAACCGCTCGCTGTTCATCGGCGAGATCAGCAACTTGCCGCGCGGCCTTGCCATGCTGCGCACCAATGCCGGGCTGATCAAGCGCCCGGCGCACCACGCCGACCACGACAACGACCAGGACTGTTTCCTGGTCAGCCAGCGCAGCGGTTACTCGCAGATTGTACAGAACGGCCAGACCCTGCAACTGGCGCCTGGCGAGATGCTGCTGATGGACTCGGTGGGCTCCATTGAGATCATCCCCTTCGGCCTGATCGAACACGCCTCGCTGTCCCTGTCGCGCGCCGATGTGTGCAAACACCTGGGTGGCGATGGACGTGCGTTCGGCAAGATCTCCTCGACCAAAGCCTGCGGGCGCATGTTGCATGTGTTGATGGATCAACTGTGCAAGGACAACTCAGAGGATGGCGGCGGTGAAGTCGAGGCGCTGCAATCGGCTTTTGTCTCGCTGCTGGGCTCGGCGTTGGAGCAGGGCGATGACGGCCGCGAGGGCGTGGCGTCGTTGCAGGGCAACAACCTGCGCAGTTATGTGCAGAAGGTCATTGACGAGTCACTCAGCCAACCGGGCCTGAGCCCGATCGGCCTGGCCAACCGCTTGAACATCTCGGTGCGCCACTTGTACCGGTTGTTTGAGGAGCAGGACGACAGCGTCTGCCGCTACATCCAGCGCGCACGGCTCAAACGCAGCGCGGATGATTTGACCAACCCGTTCTTGCGCAGCGAGTCGATCACCTCGATCGCCTACAAATGGGGCTTTACCGACTCGGCGCATTTCAGTCGTTCGTTCAAGAAGCAGTTTGAAGTGTCGCCGAAGGATTTCCGTTCGAGCCGGATGCAGGCGGCGGGCTAGACCGGGGCATTTGTAAGGCGCCGTAGTGAGCGGGCTTGCCCGCGCTGGGTGGCGCAGCCGCCCCAACAAGACCGCTGCGGTGTTTCAGGAGGACCGCGGCGCCTGGGTTTGGGGCGGCTGCGCCCCCCAGCGCGGGGCAAGCCCGCTCACTACAGACGTATTTGGTCACTATGTGGGGCTGGTTGGCTGTAAATCGCTGGCTAGTGTTAATGCTCTTAGGGACTTTGCCCAGGAGCAACGGATTGCGCTCAACACCTCAAACCCATCGTCTGCGTCACGGCCGCTACTCGGAGCACGGACGCAGCTACCTCATCACTATTGTCACTCACCACCGCCAGCGCTTGTTCACCGACCTGTTCCTCGGTCGCCTACTGGTGGCCGAGTTCCGCCAGGTGCACGAGCTGGGTCTGGTCGACTCGCTGGCGTGGGTCATCATGCCTGATCATCTTCATTGGCTGTTTGAGCTAAAGCAGCAGACGCTGGGCGACGTGGTACGTCGTATCAAGTCGCGCAGTACGCTGACGATCAACAGGTGTCGACAAAGCCAAGCGCGTGTATGGCAACCCGGTTATTACGATAGGGCTGTGCGTGTGGAGGATGATATTCGCACTATGGCGCGTTATATCGTGGCTAACCCGTTGCGGGCTGGTTTGGTTGAACACCTAGGCGACTATTCACTCTGGGACGCCACCTGGCTCTGATTGTAGTGAGCGGGCTTGCCCCGCGCTGGGGGGCGAAGCCGCCCCAATAAGACCGCTGCGGTGAGTCAGGTAATCCGCGGTGTTTGGATTTGGGGCGGCTTCGCCCCCCAGCGCGGGGCAAGCCCGCTCACTACAAGGGTCAGGGGGGCCCCGGAGCGAAGGGTTTGTCAGGCAACGGCAAAGTAGTGTTTGACGAAACTCTCGCTGACCACTTCCCACAACACCGGCGTGCCCTGGGTGACGAACCAGCTGTCACCGGTCTTGAAGCGTGTGGACTGGCCGGTGGACTCGTCGGTGAGGATCACTTCCCCGGTCACGACGGTGGCCTGCTCATTGAACGGATAGACCATGCGGAACTTGCCCTGTGTCGTACCGAAGTAGGCGCTGCTGATCGCGTCGGTAGGTGCACCAAAGGTCATTTTGCCGAAGGCACGCACTTCGCCTTCGAGGATTTCGGAACCGAGGTCGGCCACGCTGCCCCAGGCGTCGAGTTCGGACAGCTGGATATTGTGCTTGAGGGTGGTAAGGGTCATGGCAGTTGCTCCTGATGAGTAAAAATATTTAGCGGCGCCCGTTCCAATAGCCGGAAAGTTGGTGCCAGGATTTGCCCGCCGTCAGCAGCAAGGGGCGGATGGCGTCCTTGCCGATAATGGTCGGGCGCGGGATTGAGCTGAGCAGGTCATAGCGCGCCGAGCCTTCGCTCATGCCTTCGGCCAGGACCTTGCAGATGATGTGGCTGGGGGTCACGCCAAAGCCGGAATAGCCCTGCACGAAAAACGCATTGCTGCGCCCCGGCAAGGTGCCGATCTGCGGGAACAGGTTGGGGCTGCACGCCATCGGGCCGCCCCAGGCGAGGTCGATTTTCACCTCCTTGAGGTACGGGAAAATCTTCAGCATAAGGTGGCGGTTCCACGCCTTGAGATCGCCGGGAATATGCTCCACCAGCGGCGTCGCGGCACCGAACAGCAGGCGGTTTTCATTGGTCACGCGGTAGTAGTCGATCACCGGGCGGATGTCGCTGTAGGCCCCGCGAATCGGGCTGATGCGCTGGATCAATTCTTCGGGCAACGGCTCGGTCATCATCTGGAACGCATAGGTTTTGATGGTCGAACGGTGCAGCTGCGGTTCCAGTTTGTTGAGGAAACTGTCACAGGCCCACAGCAGCTTGCTGGCCCGCACCGAACCGCGCCCGGTGCGCACGGTGATGCGTTCGCCGTAGCTGACCTCCAGCGCCGGGCTGTTCTCGAAAATCCGCACGCCGTGGCTGGCCAGCGCGGTGGCTTCGCCCAGCAGCAGGTTCAACGAGTGCACATGGCCGCCGCCCATGTGCAGCAGGGCACTGGTGTAGGCCTTTGAACCGATGATCTGCTGCACGTCGGAGCCGCCGAGAAAGCGGATCTCGTGCTGGCTGTTGATCGACTTGAAATCTTTCTCCCAGGCACGCAGGGTTTTTTCCTGGCGGGCGTTGAAGCCCATGTAGCCGTAGCCGTGGCAGAAATCCGCATCGATGTTGTACTTGGCGATGCGGTGCTTGATGATGTCGGCGCCCAGGTCGCTGATCTCGAACACCTGGCGCAGGCCGTCTTCGCCCACGTCCTTCTTGATCTTCTCCAGGTCGTGGCCGATGCCGGCCATGATCTGCCCGCCATTGCGGCCGGTACCGCCAAAACCGAGGTAGCGCGCTTCCAGCACGACGATATTGGTGAGACCTTTTTCGGCCAGCTCCAGGGCCGTGTTGATCCCGGAGAAACCGCCGCCAATCACCACGACGTCGGCGTCGATGTCCTGCTCCAGGGTCGGGAAACTCAGGTTGTACTTCTTGGTGGCGGTGTAATACGTGGGGGTTTCGATGTTGATCATGGCGCAGCCTGAAAGGTGAAGGAAGGCGCTAAAGCGGATGCCTCCATTAAGGGCCCTGACGGGGTGGAAGTCTTGATCCTGCGTGCCCGGGGTTTTGATTCTGGGCGCCACCGGCAGCACGCGCCAAACGTATAGCGCGCACTTGGCGGCAGGGAATGCTAGAGTTTCGTTAAATTATTAATCAAATCCATCGTGACCCTGATCCCTATGCTCAAACCTCGCCAGTCCCTGACCTTGATCCTGTTGCAAGCCCGCGAAGCCGCCATGAGTTTTTTCCGCCCGTCCCTGAATGAGCACGGCCTGACCGAGCAGCAGTGGCGCATCATCCGCATCCTCGAACAGCACGGTGAGCTGGAGATTTACCAGCTGGCCGAACTGGCCTGCATCCTCAAGCCGAGCATGACCGGCGTGCTGGTACGCATGGAAGCCGCCGGCATGGTGCATCGCCGCAAGGCCGAGCAGGACCAGCGCCGCGTATTGGTGACCCTGGCGGACAAGGGCAGGGAAAGTTTCGAGGCCATGAGCTCGTGCATGGAAGCCAACTACCAGCGTTTGCAGGATGAATTGGGCGACGAGAAATTGCAGACCCTGTTGGGCCTGCTCGATGACCTGAAAAACATCAAGCGCTAGCGCGGATTGACGATGGCGGCGTGGGTGCGCAGCACCAGCAAACCGCCGAGCGCGATGAACAGCGCAAGCACGTAGAGCGCCAGGCTGGCGCTCTGGGTGGCATCGCGCATCCAGCCGATCAGGTACGGTGCGAGGAACGCTGCCACGCTGCCGAACGAACTGATCATCGCGATGCCCGCCGCCTGGGTGGTGTTGGACAAAAACGCCGGCGGCAGTTGCCAGAACATCGGCAACGCGGCGCTCGCGCCCATGCCTGCCAGCACCAGCCCGCCCATCACCAGCAGCGGGTTTTCCGGCGCCAGCCCGGCGACGGCAATGCCCAGCGCCGCCATCAACAGCGGCACGCACAGGTGCCAGCGGCGTTCACGCAAGCGGTCGGACGAGCGCCCACAGCCGATCATGAAAAAACACCCGGCCAGGTACGGCACGGCGCTGAGCAGGCCGACCTGGCTGTCGCGGCCGATGCCCGCGCCGTGGATCAGGGTCGGCATCCAGAACGCCAGGGTGTTCACTGCCAGCATCACCGCAAAGTACACCGCGACCAGCAGCCACACCTGCGGGTCACGCAGGATGCCGCTGAACGAGGTGATGGTCTTGCGTTGTTCTTCGCTGCGCAGTTGCGCATGCAGTTGCTGCTTCTGCGCGGCGCTCAGCCACGGCACCGAGTCGAAACCATCCGGTAGCCACTTGAGCACCACCAACCCCAACAGCACCACGGGCGCGCCTTCGATCAGGAACATCCACTGCCAGCCGCGCAGGCTGCCTACGTTGTGGAAGTGTTCGAGGATCGCCCCCGACAACGGCCCGCCCAACACCCCGGCCATCGGCACCGCAATCGCGAACAGCGCGGTGACCTGGGCACGTCGGCGTGCCGGATACCAGCGGTTGAGAAACACCAGGATCCCCGGGAAAAACCCGGCCTCGGCCACCCCCAGCAAAAAGCGCAGCACGTAGAAGCCACGGGCGCTTTCCACCCACAACATGCCGGTGGACAACAGGCCCCACACCACCATCAGGCTGGCGATCCAGCGCCTCGGCCCGACGCGGTCCAGCGCCATGTTGCTGGGCACGCCAAACAGCGCGTAGGCGATAAAAAACAACCCGGCGCCGAAGCCGTAGACCGTGTCGCTAAAGTGCAGATCGCTGCTCATCTGCATCTTGGCGAAGCCGATGTTGATGCGGTCCAGATGGGCGAACAGGTAACACACCAGCAGCAACGGCATGAGGCGCCAGGTGACTAAACGATGGGTGCGATCGTGCTCGGCCAGCTCGCGGCTGGCGATGGAATTGACGGTGCTCATAGTGTTGTACTTTTTGTTTGAGTGGCCGTGGGGAGAAGGGCCTGTCGCGGCCCGCCTCGAACAATCACGCCGACCTTGCGGCAGATCGTTCATGTGTTAACGTTATATTTAATATGTTAACTACCGTCAAGCGTGGCAAAATCCAGCAGCGTTAAAACAACAAGAAGAGAGCAGCGTGAAGCCGATCCCCAACATCAACATCGGGCAGGTCTACGACCAGCGTTACAGCGACGCCGAGGTGCATTACGACCGGCTGGCCAACCTGGCGGGATTTTTCGGGCGCAACATGCCGGTGCATCGGCATGACCGGTTTTTCCAGGTGCATTACGTCAAGAGCGGCGTAGTGCGGGTGTATCTGGACGATCGCCAGTACGTCGAATCGGGGCCGATGTTTTTCCTCACGGCGCCGACGGTGCCCCACGCCTTTGTCACTGAAGCGGACGCCGATGGGCACGTGCTGACGGTGCGCCAGCAGTTGGTATGGGCATTGATCGATGCCGATCCCAGCCTCGCCTCAGGCTCGGCTTGCGTCGCATTGGCGCCTGACAGCCAGGGCCTGGATCAACTCTTCGAAGAACTGTGTAGCGAGATCAACGCCGAGCGGGCAGGGCGCGCCGCCGCCCTCGACAGCCTCACGCGGTTGATCATGATCCGCTTGCTGCGTCTGTGCGCCCACTCCCTGCCGGCACGTCCGACGCGGCATGAAGACCTGCGCATCTTCCATCGTTTCAACGAACTGATCGAAGCCCACTACCTGGAACACTGGCCGCTGGCCCGCTACGCCGAGGCAATTGGCGTCACGCCGGCCAGGCTCAACGAGGTGTGCCGACGCCTGGCCGACCTATCGTCCAAGCGCCTGATCCTGGAGCGGGTGATGCAGGAAGCCAAGCGTCTGCTGCTGTTTACCGGCAGCTCGGCGAATGAAGTCTGCTACCAGCTGGGGTTCAAGGACCCGGCGTATTTCAGCCGGTTTTTCCTGCGTTATGCGCAACTGACGCCGGGGGAGTATCGGTTGCGGCAGTCGGGGCTTTGACGCCCCACGCGCCGCCCAGCGCGGTGTACAGGTTGACCTCGGCCACCAGCGCCCAGCAGGCAGGCCAGGGCCAGCGTGGAGAATCTGAGGTTGTGCATCAGGCGCCCACCATCCATTTGGCCAAACCATGCCGGCCGCTCACGCCCAGCTTGGCGGCGGCGCGCTTGAGGTAGGTTTCGATCGAGCTGTTTTTCACGCTGAGTTTTTCCGCCATCTGCGGCACGGTGCCGCCGGTCAACAGCCCCAGGCACACCTCCTGCTCGCGCGCCGACAGGGTCACCTCGCTGAGGGCCAGGCGCTTGTAGAACTCACGTTGCAACTGCGACTGCTCGAGTGAGGTGGGGGCCGGTTCGCTGTCGACGGCGGGGGCCTGGCGCAGGATCTGCGCGTGGCGCTCCATCAGCGGCAGCAGGGTGTCCGACAGGCACTTGAGAAACGACAACTCGGCCAGGGAAAACCCGCGCTGGGTCGGTGGGCGGTAGAACGAAATCACACAGCGCCGGTTGCCCTGGCGTGACACCAGGTTGCACTGGTGCGAACCGCCCCGGGGATGGGCGCTATGGGCCTTGGCCTTCATCTGGATCAGCAACGGGTCTTGCATGTGCAACATGTCCCGCAACAGGGGATGGTCGCTGGGCGGGTGCACGATCTGCGGTGCTGACAAAGCCTGTTTGATCCCGGCGCTGCCCAGCAACTTGATGTCGAGCACCGTGTCGCGCGCTTCGTCGAGGGTCCATTCGCTGAGGTCCACCAGATGGATCGGCACCCACTTGTCCACCAGATGCAGCATGTTCGCGGCAAAATCCCCGTGGCCGCTGTTGGCAATCAACTCACCCATTTCGGCATAGAAATGCGGGCTCTCGGGGGTGCCAATGCTCTGCGTCAAACTCATAGCCATCTCATCCTTGATGTCAAAAACCGTCAGCGGACACCCTGGCGGGTTCGGGGCGATCCGTTCTTCCAGAACAGTCATCGGCGCTCGAAAATCCATTCAACCAGGGGATTTTTCCTACGTATGTAGCGGAAATGCGTGACAGAAGCTGCCATAAAAATAACGTCATTAATTCGACGTTTCTGAAAGGCAATTCCGCCAAAAAAAAATCATGGAGTGCCGTGCTTATTAATTAAGTAATTGAAATAGGAAGGAAAATATTTTCGTTGAGAGCATCCGTTGCTCATCGACATCGGGAAGATGTAGCCAATCTCCTACAACTATTTAATCGTTTCAGCACTGAGTCGTTCGCCAAGCCCGTTGCTATCCATTTGGATGTCCGGGTTTCGGCTGACAGACAGTCCCCGGGGCCCATGCTCAAATCCGGCAATTTCGCCGTAATGGGCCTCTCTGCGCGGTCAGTGCCCGACCTCCATGAGAAGGATCTTATGCAGCATTTTCCCCTCCCGCCCTACAGGACATCTGGCTCGACCAACTCAAGCAGGATTTCCGCCACCAGCGGTTCCCCCTGAGCGAGATGAACCGCGAGCTTGGCCTGCGGCGTACAGATCGCGGGCAGTTGTTTGATTTGTCGGTGTCGTTCGAACAGGACGACCATGACCTGCGCTACGCAGAGGCCCAGGGGCGGGCGGTCAAGGTCTCCAACCACCACGAGCCGCTGCCGATTGCCTTCCACCTGCGCAGCAACTGTCAGCAGGGCAGCGCGCTCTGGCATTGCGTGTACAACGAGGCGTATTTCCTGCACGACGACGTGCAGGCGCTGACCCAACGGTTTACCTGGCTGCTGGAGCAGGGCCGGCACCGAGCCTGGATGCGCGGAGCTTGTTCAGCCAGCCGACGTTGGCGTTGCTGGCGGCACGGACCACTACCCAGGTACAACGCGTCGAAGTCCCGCAAACCGCCATCCCCCAACTCAACCGACGGCGCCGAATTTGATTGTAGTGAGCGGGCTTGCCCCGCGCTGGGGGGCGAAGCCGCCCCAAACGGTCCGCCGCGGTGTTTCAGGGGGGAGTGCATCTGGGTCGAAATAATGACGCCGTTGGTCGGATGTTTTTCCGAATCATGAAAGCCCGACGTTGCATTGTGCGGGATATTTTTGCTCAGACATTATTGGTCGTATTAGTGCCGTTATTTGGAGGGTGCTAATTTTGTTTGTTAGGGTTTTTATTTTTACTCGAAAGTGTCTAGCGTCTCTGGAATATGTAGGCAATTCTCGGTTTTCTGAATTCTTTGAATGAAACTTCCTAAACATATTAGATGATGGTTCTAAGTGAAAAGGGTTCACGGGTTTGCGAAATTTCGCAGAATAACTAAATTGTGTTTGTTATTTCATTGATGGTTTTGTCATCTGGTGCCATTCCCTGAGGTGTACCATGACCCACTACTCAGCCTTCAAGCCGTTATTACTAAGCATGCTTTTTATAAAAGAGCAGTTGAAAGAGCCCGTCGCGCTGTTCTGGATTGTTATTTCACCGGTAGTCACGTTTTATCTGATCAACTACGCACGAGCCCCGCAGGGCGGAGTGTCGGGCGGGTATCTCTCAAGCACTTCATGGTTTTACTCTTTTGTCTCTTCAAGCGTCGCGCTGTTTGGGTTGGCATTTTATGTGGTGGGCCGTAGGGAAAGTGGGTTTCTTCGCTCGTTTGTGTATACGCCGCAGACAAAGGCAATTTTTATGGTTGGGCAGTTTCTGGCCTATTCCGTTATGTCGATAACCTATTGTGCCGCATTCTACGTATTGACCCGTGCGTATTTTGGTGTGATGGACGTTGGCGAGTTCGTGGTGATTGTTGGCAGGTTTTATGTTTGTTTCTTGCTGTTTTCCACGCCGGCGCTTTTATTGACACTACTGCCTATGGGCTTTCAAAACACCAACACGTTGTTTTCGATGTTGTCATTTTTAATGTTGGCGCTGGGGATTGTCAGCCTTGGGGTGTCTCAGTCTTCGTTCGCGAAGCTCATGCATTTAAATCCTATGTGGTGGGCAAACCGGATTATGCAGTTTGGTGTGGTTGAGTCTTTGCAGATAGTGGTGGTCGTGATTGCTTTATTTATATGTTCGTTCTGGATGACGTTGCGCTTTTTATGGGTCAATCCGGTATGGAGTCGTTACTGATGAAACAGCTTGTCGTCACTTCCCTTGATGTGAACTACGGGCAGCATGTCTTGTTTCGTGGTGCCTCGTTGCAGGTGCGGGCGGGTGCAATCTCTGGTTTGTTGGGCCCCAATGGTTCTGGCAAGACCACGTTCTTTGATGTGCTCTGTCGCTTGAAAACAATAGACGGTGGGGTGATAGACAATGCTTTTTCAAAGCTGCTTTATCTGTCGCAGGTGATCAGCACGCCTGCCGTGTTTCGCATGTTTGATATTTTCAAGATGATGATGCTGTTTTGCTCCGACTCGAAAGTCACGCAACAGCATGCGCTGGAAAAGATCGAGCAGTGGAGCCCTGGCATTGCAGAACGCTACTGTGAAATCTGGAACAAGAAATCGTCCCTGTGCAGCTACGGGGAAAAGCGTTGGTTCTTCACGTTGTCATTGTTGTGCGCGAATGCAGACCTGGTGATCCTGGACGAGCCCACCGCCGGGGTGGACCCTGAGTTTCGCCATCACATCTGGAGATGCCTGGAGGGCGCGGCGGCGCAAGGTGTCGCCGTGCTCGTGTCATCGCACAATGTCGATGAAATCGTTGCTCACTGCGATGACTTTTATATGCTCAGCCAGCGGCGCTTCAATCACTTCACCGATGGGCAAGGCTTTATGACGGCCTATGGCGCCAGCACGCTGGATGAAGCGTTCATCCATGCTGCGAGCCTGCCGAAAGGGGCGCCTTAACGCCCCGGCAAAAACGCCACGCTGCCTTCCTCACGTTTCTTGAACATGCGCTCGCCGTTATCCGGTTGGGTGACGATCACCTGGTGGTCCGCCCCCAGGTACGCCAACGGCGTCGGGTCGTCTTTGCTGAATTGCGCGACGATGAGGGTGTGCTGCGGGTCGAAGTGCCGGCCGCTGGTTTTGTCCAGCCAGGCAATGAACGCGGCGCTGTCGCCCTGGCGCGGGAAGTCCTGGTCCTGGGCCACGTAGTAGAACGGTTTGCCGCCGTTTTGCAGGTACATCGGCAGCTTGTTGTCGACTTCCACCAGCACCATTTGCCATTGCTCCCAAGGCGCGCGTTTGACGGCTTCGGCGCGCACGTCTTCGGCGAAGCGGGTCACGCCGCCGTTGCCGTTGGTCCAGGGATACGCCACGCCAAGTATCAGCAGCAACAGGCCCGCGGCGATGCCAAACCCTGTGCGCCAGCGTGGCCGGGCGGCCGGTTTTTTCAGCAGGTGTTCCTGCAGCCACCAGGCGCCGAGCAGTTGGGCAAACGGCACCAGCGGCAGCACGTAATAGCTGCGGCGGCTGCCGCTGGCGGTGAAGAAGATGAACAGCAGGCCCAGGCCCCACACCAGCCAGCGCACGTTGGGTGGCGTGGTGCGCCAATGGCGCAGGGCAAGCCACAGGCCGAGCAGCCAGCAGGGTGTCCAGGGCAAGGTGTAGGCGGGCAGGTAGATCAGGTAGGTATAGATCGGCCCCATATGGTCAAAGGGGTCGAAGAAGCGCACTACGTTTTCCCGGAACACCAGGGCCAGGCCGCTTTGGCCATAGGTTGGCGTGCCGTAGAAGTGCGACAGCACGAACGGCACCGCATACACCCCGGCGGCGATCAGCAGCGCCAGCAGCAGGCGCAGGTTGAGGTGACGTTTGTAGCGTTGTTCGCTGAGCAGGTGCGGCAGCAGCACCAGGCCCGGCAGCACAAAGCCGATCAAGCCTTTGAACAGGGACGTCAATGCCAGTAGCAGGAAAAACACCGTGTAGCGTCCCAGCCGCGTGTCATCCGGGCCGCGCCAATACCACCACACCGCCGCCAGCACGCCGCACACGGTAAGCACATCCGCGGTGGCGACCCGTGCCCAGAACATGAAGTAGAAGGTGGTGGCGAGCATCCAGCCTGCAAGCAGGCCGGTGCCCTTGTGCAGCAGGCGTGCGCCGATCAGGTAGACCAGCCACACGCTCAACCACGCCGCCAGCACCGACGGCAGGCGCAACGACCACGGGCCCAGGCCACCCATCACGTGGGCCAGGCCGGTGATCAGCCAGTAGGAGGGCAGGGGCTTGTCGTAGTAAGGCACGCCCTTGAGGTAGGGATCGAAGTAGTCGCCGCTTTGCAGCATGTGCAAGGCGATGTCGGCCCAGCGCGTTTCCGGGCCCCACAGGTCACGGCCGCCGAGGCCCGGCAAGAGCATCAATGCCGTGACCGCCAGCAGGAGCAGCAGGGCGCCGTGTTTCTCTGTGAATCGCTGGTTCATGGCAGCTTCGGATAAATGATCAGTTGCAGGTAGCCCTTGTCATACCGCGTGCCACCGAGGGGCAGTTGCCCGGCCTGACGCATTTCACTGGTACTGCCGACGCGGATCAGCACGCCCACCGAACCTTTGCGGCGGGCGTCCCTCAGCCAGTCTTCAACCTGGTCCAGGCTGATCTTGCGTTGTGCGCTGTCCGGATATTGCAGGCCATAGCGCAGCTCGCCTTCGGTCTCATACAACCCCACTTCGGGCCGTTGCAGGCGCCAGGCGAGGGCGCTGGCACTTTCCAATTCGTTGCTGAGCAAGGCACTGGTTTGCTTGAGTTCGTCCAGGTGCTCCAACACAAACTGGTCGGGCATTTCGTTGTCGGTGACTTGCGCCGGCATGCTCGCCGGCAACAGCACCACCAGCAAGCCGATGCCCAGCACCGGCATCGCCCACAGCGTCAGCGGGCGGAACGCTTGCAGCAGGTTCGTGAGGATCCAGCCCAGCAGCACGATGAACATCAGCGATAGGCTGAACATCTCCGCGTGGCTATTGCCATACGGCGGCCTGGTGATTTGCAGGTAGATCAGCGCCACCATCGCCGCCATGCCGATGCCAAAGTTGAGCATGCCGTTGACGCGGATCGAGCGCGATTTGCCCTGTTGTACCAGGTCGCTCAGCGCATGCCCCATCAACAACGCCAGCGGCAGCAGGCACGGCATGATGTAGGTGGGCAGCTTGCCTTTGCTCAGGCTGAAAAGGAACAGCGGCAACAACAGCCACAGCGCAAGAAAGCCCACCGCCGGCTGGCGTTTTTGCGTCCAGGCCTTGCTCAAGGTGGCCGGCAATAGCGCAGCCCAGGGCAGGCACGCCACCACCATGATCGGCAGGAAGAACCACCACGGCCGGGCGTGTTGAGCGGTGGCTCCGCTGAAGCGGCGGACATGTTCGTTCCAGAAGAAGAACCGCCAGTAGTCCGGTTCTTGCACATGGATCGCCCATACCCAGGGCAGGCACAGTAGCAGCGCCACCGCCATGGCCAGCGGGCCATAGCGCAACAACTCGCCCAGGCGCCGCTGCCAGAGCATGTAGGGCACGGCGATCAGCACCGGCAGCGCCCAGGCCAGGAAACCCTTGGTCATGAAGCCCATGGCGCAGGCCCCGCCCAACATTGTCCACGCGGCCAGGCGACCACGGGTGGTGGTGTTGTCGAGGGCAAACCACAGCGCGACCAGGCTGAGGTTGACCCAGAAGGTGAATTGCGGATCGAGGTTGGAGTACCCGGCTTGCCCGGCGACCAGGCCAAAGCTCAGGTACAGCAGCGCACAGGTCAGGCTCTTGCGTGGATCGTTCCACATCCGCCGTGCGATCAGATAGGCCAGCAGCACGCTGAGGGCGGTGGTCACGGCCGAGGCGATGCGCACACCGAACAGGTTCTGGCCAAATATCGCCTGGCCGAGGGCGATGAGCCAATAGCCGGCGGCAGGTTTTTCGAAGTAACGCACGCCCATGAAGTGCGGTGTGACCCAGTTGCCGCTCAGCAGCATTTCCTGGCTGATCTGGGCGTAGCGGGTTTCATCCGGGATCCACAAACCGTGCAGGCCCAGGGGTAACAAATAGAATGCGACAACGGCCAGCAACAGCAGCGGCAGGGGTTTGAATCGGGTCATGAAAACGTCGCTCCTTGACGTTCGCGGCAAGCGGGAGAGGGTATGAAAGTCATAGCGTAAAACATTGAAGTTTCCACTAAGTCACTGAAAATATTCATGACGTCCTTAACTAACAGGCACAACTAAACATGCCAGAAGTTGGCTGTCGTTTTGCTGAACATGGGCTGGGGCGGTAAGTATTTAAGTTCTAGAGTTGCTTGAGTACGGCGGGCCAATCCTTGTTGTTGACGATGCCCAGAGTCTTGAACTTGCCGTTCGCCAGCACCTGCACGAACAGTGCGCTGCCGTACTCGGGGAACGTCGCGTGGGGGAAACCCAGGGTCTTTTCGAAGTCGGCGATGCAGCCGCTGTGGGTGACGAAGACCAGATTGCGGCCAGGCAGTTTGTGGCTGAGCATTTCTTCACCCATGGCCGCGCCGCAGATGGCTCTTTCGCCTGAGCTGAACTCACTTTTGTCAAACATGAAATGCACCGTCTGGGCGGTTCGCACGGCCGGGCTGGCAAGGATGTCGCTGGCCTCCATGCCCAATGAATTAAAGGCTTTGCCGAGTTTTACCGCCTGTTGGCTGCCATTCACGGTCAGACCTTCGGGAGGGCCCAGGCAAGGATTGGCGGAGCGGTCGCAGCGCTCTTCATGGCGCACCAGCACAATCACCTCGCCGCTGTGCCAATGGGCCAACAGGCCTGAGCTGAGCAGCCGGCTGCCGACGCCCAGATCGGGCGGTGACGACGGCCATAACATCGCGCCGGTGAGCAGCAGGCCGACGGCCGCAGTGCCGATCCAGAGCCTTCGCAGGCGTTTGATAACGGCTCGGATTGAGCGCGGTTTGGTCAGAGTAAGGTCAACCACACTAATCACCATGGGCACTGTTGGCAGTGTTAAATCAAACAGGCGCAACGTTACAAATAGAAGCCCGTAGTGGAACTGGAGCGTGGCACAGGGCTGCTGTCTTTTCGCTGAACATGTGAGTGCTAGAAGTTGCCATTGCTACCGGCGGAAAAGTTGCAGGTATTTGGCGTGTGATGGGCAATTTAGAGGGCGATGGGTGGGCAACCGGTGAAATCCATGTGAAAAATTTGCGTGAGCCTGTCGGCCAACCGTTATTCTCGATTTCAGTCCTTTGGTGAGTGCTCCCATGTTGCAGGTGCAAGGTGTCTTTAAAAGCTACGCAACCCCGCAAGGTCCGCTGGCGGTGCTGGGCGAGGTCGACTTGCAACTGCCGGCGCGCAGCAGCCTGGCGCTGATGGGCGAGTCGGGCAGCGGCAAGAGCACCTTGTTGCATCTGGTGGCCGGTCTGGACCGGGTGGATAGCGGCAGCATCCGCGTCGGTGAGCAGCGCCTTGATCAACTCGGTGAGGCACAACTGGCCGATTGGCGTCGCACCGAAATCGGCCTGGTGTTCCAGCAGTTCAACCTGATCGGCAGCCTGCGCGTCGACGACAACCTGGCCTTCCAGGCGCGCCTGGCCGGGCGGTTTGACCCGCGATGGCAAGCGCAATTGGTGGAACGCCTGGGCCTGGGCGACTTGCTCAAGCGTTATCCCGAACAGCTCTCCGGCGGCCAGCAGCAACGGGTCGCGGTGGGGCGGGCGTTGGCGTCGCGTCCGGCGCTGCTGTTGGCCGATGAACCCACCGGCAACCTCGACGAAGCCACCAGCGATGAGGTACTGCAATTGCTGTTGGACCTGTTGCGCGACAGCCCCACCAGCCTGTTGATGGTCACCCACAGCTCGCGCATCGCCGCACGCCTGGAGCGTCAAGTGGTGCTGCACCGTGGCCGGGTTGTCCCGGCGGACGCTGTTTGAGATGGCGGTGTTTTACTGGGCCTTGCGCGCACTGCTGAGCCACTGGCGGCGCCATCCCGTGCAGTTTTTCAGCGTGTTGACCGGGTTGTGGCTGGCCACGGCGTTGCTGACCGGGGTGCAGGCCCTCAACAGCCAGGCGCGGGACAGTTACGCGCGGGCCAGCCAATTGATCGGCGGCGAGCCCCAGGCCAGCCTGAGCGCGCCGGATGGGGCGAGTTTCCCCCAGGCGCTGTTCGCCGAGTTGCGCCGGATGGGGTGGCCGGTGTCACCGGTGGTGCAGGGGCGGGTGCAGCTCCAGGGGCATGAAGACACGCGCCTGCAATTAATGGGCATCGAGCCGTTGTCGCTGCCGGGCGGCGGCGCGGTGGCGGGCCAGCGCTTGAGCCAGGCGCAGATGCTGGCGTTCTTCGAGCCGCCGGGGCGTACCTGGATCGCGCCGCAAACCCTGCATGCCCTCGGGTTGCAGGAGGGCGACCAGCCGTTGACCACCAACGGACATCGCCTGGCGCCGTTGCAGGTCCGGCAGGACATGGCCCCCGGCGTGCTGCTGACCGACGTTGGCTTCGCCCAGCCCGTGCTGGACATGCCCGGGCGTCTGTCGCGCTTGCTGCTGGACAAGGCCTACGCCGCCGCCCAGCCCACGCCACCCGCCGGGTTGCAACTCAGGCAGGGCGAAGACAACAACTTGTCGCGCCTTACCGAGAGCTTTCACCTGAACCTCGATGCCCTGGGCTTTTTGTCCTTTGTGGTGGGGCTGTTTATCGTGAACGCCGCCATCGGCCTGGCCCTGGAGCAACGTCGTGGCCTGTTGCGCACCTTGCGCGCCTGCGGGGTCAGTGCGCGGCTACTGATCCTCAGCCTGGCCGTGGAACTGGGCGTGTTGTCCTTGCTCGGCGGCGTGCTCGGGGTGGCCAGCGGTTATGTGCTGGCGAGCCTGCTGCTGCCGGATGTGGCGGCGAGCTTGCGGGGCCTCTATGGCGCCGAAGTCGCTGGCCAATTGAGCCTGAGCCCGTGGTGGTGGGCCGCCGGGCTGGGCCTGAGCCTGCTCGGCGCGCTGCTTGCCGGCGCCAGTAGCGTGTGGCGGGCGGCGCGTTTGCCCTTGCTGGCGCTGGCCAATGCCCAAGCCTGGCACGACGCCCATGGGCGCTGGTTGCGCCGCCAGGGTTGGGTTGCCGCCGCCGCGCTGTTGATCGCGTTGCTCGCGCTGCTGCTGGGCGACAGCCTGGCCGCCGGTTTTGTGCTGATGGCGGCCTTGCTGCTGGGGGCGGCGCTGGGCTTGCCGGTGATGCTCAATGGCGTGCTCAAGGCCGTGCTGGGGCGCAGTCGCTCGGTGCTGGGGCAATGGTTTCTCGCTGACTGCCGCCAACAGCTGCCCGCGTTGAGCCTGGCGTTGATGGCACTGTTATTGGCCCTGGCGGCAAATATCGGCGCGGGCTCCATGACCTCGGGGTTCCGCCAGACGTTCAACAACTGGCTGGAGCAACGCCTGACGGCCGAGCTGTACCTCAATCCGCAAAACCCGGCGCAAGCCGAACAGCTCAACGCCTGGCTGGTGCAACAGCCGTTGGTGCAGGCGGTACTGCCGACCTGGCAGGTCGCCGTGCAATTGCGCGGTTGGCCGGCGGATCTGTTCGGTGTGGTCGACGACCCGACCTATCGCCAGCATTGGCCGTTGCTCGAGGCTGCGAGCGCGCCGTGGGACCGCTTGCTGCAAGGCGACAGCCTGATGCTCAGCGAGCAATTGGCGCGGCGACTGTCGGTGAAACTGGGGGATACGGTCAGTATTCCCACACCCCGAGGCGTCTGGTCGCCCGTCCTGGTGGGGATTTATGCCGACTATGGCAACCCCAAGGGCCATCTGTTGGTCAATGCCAAGCACCTGCTGGCGCACTGGCCGACCCTGGCGCCGGCACGTTTCAACCTGCGGGTGTTGCCACAGGATGTGCCGCCGCTGGTGCGTGAAGTGCAGCGCGGGTTTGCCCTGGAGGACAGTCGCATCGTCGATCAACAGCAACTCAAGGGCTGGTCGAGCCAGGTGTTCGAACGCACCTTTGCCGCCACTGCGGCGCTCAACAGCCTGACCCTTGGCGTCGCCGGCGTGGCGCTGTTTATCAGCCTGTTGACCCAGAGCCAGAGCCGCCTCGGTCAACTTGCGCCGCTGTGGGCGCTGGGCGTGACACGGCGGCAATTGATGTTGCTGAACCTGGGGCAGACTTGGCTGTTGGCGGTGCTCACGCTGGTCCTCGCCGTGCCCCTGGGGCTGTTGCTGGCGTGGTGCCTGGATGCGGTGATCAACGTGCAGGCGTTCGGTTGGCGCCTGCCGTTGCAGGTGTTCCCGTGGCAGCTTGCGCAGTTGCTGGCACTGGCGCTGCTGGCCACCTTGCTGGCGTCGGCCTGGCCGCTGTGGCAGCTGTACCGCAGTCGTCCGGCGGACTTGTTGAGGACCTTTGCCCATGAAGATTAGAGCGACGTTGTCCGCGGTTTTGCTGCTGTTGGGCGCGTGCGACAAAGTCCCGGCGCCCGAGGAAAGCTTCGCCGGCCTGGGCAGCGCGGCGGCGGACTTTGCCCAGGTGGTACCCGGCAGGGTGTTCAGCTTTCCTGGCGACCATGGCCCTCACGACGGTTTTCGCATCGAGTGGTGGTACGTCACCGCCAACCTCAAGGACGCCCAAGGCAATGAATTCGGCGTGCAATGGACGCTGTTTCGCAATGCGCTCAAGGCCGGGCCGACGCAGCCCGGCTGGCACGACTCGACGGTTTGGCTGGGCCACGCCGCCGTCACGTCCGCCACGCGCCACTACGCCGCCGAACGCTACGCCCGCGGCGGCGTCGGCCAGGCCGGCGCGCAGGCGGTGCCGTTCAATGCGTGGATCGACGACTGGGACTTCGCCAGCCAACCTGGCGCCGCGAGCCCACTGGCCGACATGCGACTCAAGGCCAGTGGCGCGCAGTTCGCCTATGACCTGCACCTGACCTCCAGCCGCCCGCTGGTATTGCAAGGGGACAAGGGCTACAGCCGCAAATCCGACCAGGGCCAGGCATCGTACTACTACAGCCAACCGTTTTTCCGCGCCAGCGGCAGCGTCAGCATCGACGGCCACACCTATCAGGTCAGCGGTCCCGCGTGGCTCGACCGCGAATGGAGCAGCCAACCCCTCGCCGCGGGCCAGACTGGCTGGGACTGGTTCTCCCTGCACCTGGACAGCGGTGAACAGTTGATGCTGTTCCGCGTGCGTCAGCAGGACGGCGCGGGTTACCTCACCGGCACCTGGATCGATCAGCAGGGTCAGGTCCAGACCCTGCACAACGCCGACATCCAACTGACACCGTTGGCGACCACCACTCTTGACGGGCGCACGATTCCCACGCGCTGGTCACTGAACATTCCCGGCAAACAGCTGGACATCACCCCAACGGCGCTCAACCCGAACGCCTGGATGAACCTTGGTATTCCCTACTGGGAAGGACCGGTGCAGTTCGACGGTGGGGTGGGTTACCTGGAAATGACCGGTTATTAGGCTGGTTTCTGTCAGCACTCTTTCTGCGCCTATGTAGGCCGCTTCCCAAATTGAATGGTCGCCCCCTGGGCTTGTGTCCGGGGCGGCAGTGCCTGCTTATATTTCGACGCCATCTCCATTGGATTCGGGATGCAGGGCATGGCGCAGGGCTATATCAACCGCGAAACCATCGATCTCACCAGTTTGAAAACCCGCTTGATGGGCCACGGCCTGAGCCGCCAGCGCTCGGACCATTTCGATGTGTTGAACCATCACCTGCGCCACGGCTTGGTGACGCCGGGGCAATTGGTGGTGATTCCCGACACCTACAGCGTGAGCTGCTCCCGAGAGGAAGCCTGGTTGATGCGCCGCGCCGAAGAAGTGCGGCGCGAGCTGGAGCAAAAGGCATCGGTCGGCACAGCCGTGATCAATGACTATGACCTGCTGCAAAGCCTGCTGACGTACGGCTCGATAGGTGTGGGCAGCACGACCTCGGCGTGGGCGCGGCACCTGGATGAAGTGCTGCGCACGCTGGAAGACATCGAGCAGTTGCATCAGCGCTTGAAGGCCGGTGGCTTGGACCGACCGGCGTTTATCCGCCAGCGCCAGGTGTTGTTTGAATTGCTCGACACACAACTGCGTGGCGCGGCGCGGTTTGGCACGGGGTTGCGTGGCAATCAGTCGTTGAAGAACGTGTTGGGGATTTCCACCAAGAGCTTTTTGCACAAGGGCGAGATCGATGGGTATGCCAAGCGCATGGGGGCGATTGCGCAGGTGTCGAAGTGGTTGGGGAAGGGCACGTATGTGGGCTTGGCGATGGACGTCGGGGCTGCGGGATTGGAGATCAAGGAGGCGTGTGTGGTGGGGCGGGAGGCGCAGTGTCGGCGGGCGAAGTATGTGGAGAGTGGGCGGTTGGCGGGGAGTGTGGCGGGGGCTGCTTGGTTCGGAGCGGTAGGTGCAAAAGTTGCGCGTCGCCTATGTTCAGTCGCTTTGGGTGTGGCGATGAAAGGACAGAGTGAACTGGTCTGCGCAGTTATTGGGGGAGCGGGGGGAGGGTATTTAGGCGGTGACAGGATGGGTGATAGCGGTGCCTTTCTGGGGGGGAAAGTTGTAGAGGTCGATGGCGTTTTGATTTTTGAACCGGAGCGGGCTTAACAATGTCGTTTTTTCTTATCTACAGCATTGTATTGATGGCCGGCGTATTCATCCTTTTGGGGCTGATGTTATTTGCGGAGTATCGAAAGCTCGATGAGTTGGAAAAATACTTCAGTGAAAACGAAAAGGTTCGAAGGCATAAGCGTTTCTGGGGAAAAAACCAGCGGATCGACAGATTTCATCGCATGGGGCTGATGATTGATTTCCTCTCGAATCCAAAGCCCTATTTGAAGGCAGGGCTAGTTTCAGAGGCCGAACTTGCATCAGTTCCCATAGCGCTCAAGCGATGGGCGTTGTGGCCCTATCGCATTTCTTACATTTGGATAGTTGTCATGATCATCGGCGGCATTTGGCAGAAGTGGTAACTCACTTTCCGGCCGTCATGCAAACCGCTGAGCAGGAAGCCGTCAGCAGCAGGAACGCCACCACCCAGCAGCAACACAAACAGCAGGTGACGCCGTTTTCGTGAGCGGGTACGCATTCCGACTCCTGGCTATTTTTGTGGTGTTGGAGCGTAGCCCGGCCTGAACATTCTGCTGGTCGCGTATGTGTTTCGTACGGCTCGATAGGCGTCGGCAGCACGACCTCGGCGTGGGCGCGGCACCTGGATGAAGTGCTGCGCACGCTGGAAGACATCGAGCAGCTGCATCAGCGCTTGAAGGCCGGTGGCTTGGACCGACCGGCGTTTATCCGCCAGCGCCAGGTGTTGTTTGAATTGCTCGACACACAACTGCGCGGCGCGGCGCGATTTGGCACGGGGTTGCGTGGCAATCAGTCGTTGAAGAATGTGCTGGGGATTTCCACCAAGAGCTTTTTGCACAAGGGCGAGATCGATGGGTATGCCAAGCGCATGGGGGCGATTGCGCAGGTGTCGAAGTGGCTGGGGAAGGGCACGTATGTGGGGTTGGCGATGGATGTCGGGACTGCAGGTTTGGAGATCAAGGAAGCGTGTGTGATGGGGCGGGAGGCGCAGTGTCGGCGGGCGAAGTATGTGGAGAGTGGGCGGTTGGCGGGGAGTGTGGCGGGGGCTTCGATTGGTGGGAGGTATGGCGCAGAGGTTGCTCGTAGTGCATGCAAGATCGTGTTGGCCGTTGGTTTGAAAGGACGCGCTGGGCTGGCCTGCGGAGTTATTGGCGGTGCTGCGGGAGGGTATGTAGGAGGCTCTGTTTTTGGAGACGGCGGTGCGTTTTTGGGTGGGCAAGTCATAGAGCGCGATGGAGTTTTTATATTGCAACCAGAGGGGGCATAACGATGTCTTTTTTTCTTGTTTACACCATCGTCTGGATGGCGGGGGCGTTTGTGCTCTGGGGGTTGTTGCTCTTTGCGGAATATAGAAAGCTCGACGCGCTGGAAGCTTGTTTCAGCGAAAACGAAGCGGTTCGTAGACACAAGCGCTTTTGGGGAAGAAATCAGCGCATCGACAGGTATCACCGCATGGGCCTGATGGTCGACTTTCTTTCAATGCCAAAAACTCACATTAAAGCAGGTCTAGTAACGCAGGCCGAATTGGCGTCTGTTCCTATCGCCCTGAGACGATGGGCGTTGTGGCCCTATCGCATCGGTTATGTCTGGGTGGCCGGGACTGTCCTCTGGGCCATCTGGTACCGCTGGTAACTCACACCCCCACCAACGCCCCGAGGTGCAACCACTGCCCAGACTTGCGCGCCCTGGTAACAGTGAGTCATTCCCCGGCCTGAATATTTCGCTAGTCGCATGTGTGTTTCAAAGTACCGGGTCCCAGCGTTGCGACCAGTCGCTCTCGGCCTTGACCACGCCCCGGAGTAACTCCAGAGCGTGTTGCAACACCGCCGAATCCCGTGCCCGCGAGTACACCAGATACGTCGGGAAACTGAACTCCGGCGCCTTCGCCACGCGCTGCATCACGCCGCTGTCGAGGTAGCTTTGTACCACCCGCGTGCGGAAGTACCCGGCGCCGCCGTTTTCCAGGATGTACTGCAAGGCCAGCGGGCCCAGGTTGAAACTCAGCGCGGCGCGTGCCCTGTCCGGCAGGGCGGCGTCGTGTTGCTGGCGGAAGCCTGGGCCCCAGTCGATGTACACGTAGGGCACCGGGTTGCTGACCAGTTGCACCAGGATCAGTTTTTCTTCCAGCACCTGCTCCACCTGCAACCCCGGCCAGTATTGCGGCTGGAACACCAGGGCGGCATCCAGCACCCCCAGCTCCAGCTGGCGCAGCAGGTATTCGCCTTCGCGCACTTCGGTGCGCAGCGCATGGCCGGGGATGTGTTCACGCAGGGCCTGGGCCCAGCCGAGCATCAACGGGTTGCACAGGCTGACCTCGCCACCGATGTGCAGCACGTTGCGATAGCCCTCGGGCAACGGCAGATCGCGGCGCGCGGCTTCCCAGGTTTGCAGCAACTGGTTGGCGTAGACCACGAAGGCTTCGCCATCCGCAGTCAGGCGCGCGCCAGCGCGGTTGCGGATGAACAGCGTGCTGCCCAGCTGGCTTTCCAGGCTTTTGACCCGGGCGGTGATGGCGGTCTGGGTAACGTGCAGTTTCTCGGCCGCGGCGGCGAGGCTGCCGCAGCGGGTGATTTCGAGGAAGGTGCGTGCCAGTTCGATGTCCATGGGAGCCCCGGAGAATGAATGGGGGCATTGTAGTGGAATGCGCTCAGAACTGTGGGCGCGGGCTTGTGTGGGAGCGGGCTTGCTCGCGAAGACGGTGGATCAGTCGATAATTCTGTGACTGACACTCCGCTTTCGCGGGCAAGCCCGCTCCCACAGTTGATGGGGGTTGATGGGGAGTGAGTGCTCGGCTGGAGATCGCCCGGGCACTGCCAATCTCCCACATTCAATTGCATTTCAGGTCGGAGTTACTGGGGCTTGCAGGTG
Organism: Pseudomonas sp. AF03-9; assembly: GCF_020515815.1. NCBI lineage: Bacteria > Pseudomonadati > Pseudomonadota > Gammaproteobacteria > Pseudomonadales > Pseudomonadaceae > Pseudomonas > Pseudomonas sp. AF03-9. Next base: position 663,083 of record NZ_JAHPJF010000002.1, read on the forward strand.
CTGGGTAGGGAATGCCTTTGAATAAGCCTGGCAAACCCGCAACACCACATCATCGGCAAACCGCGCACCGACCACATGCAACCCCACCGGCAAGCCATTCGCCGCCAACCCGCAGGGCACTGACGCGGCCGGTTGCTGGGTGAGATTGAAGGGGTAGGTGAACGGTGTCCATTCGGTCCATTCCTGCAACCCGGAGCCCGGCGGGACGTCGTGCCCGGCGTCGAATGCGGTGATCGGCATCATTGGCGAGACCAGCACGTCGTAATGTTGGTGGAACGCAGCCATCCGCGCTACCAACGCCGCCCGCGCTTCAAGGGCCGCGCTGAAGTCATCCAGGCTCAAGCGTTCGCCCCGTTGCGCGATGCGCAGCAGGCCGGGGTCCAAGAGCTGTTTTTGCGCGTCGCTCATCGAACCGGTCAAACGTGCGGCCCCGGCTGCCCACAGGGTGCTGAACACCTCCAGCGGGTCGCTGAAACCGGGGTCGATCTGTTCGACATGAGCGCCCAATCGCACCAACCCCTCAACCGCCTGGGCGACCACTTTAGCCACTTGCGGGTCCACGTCCACGTAGCCGAACGCAGGGCTGTACGCTACCCGCAAGCCCTTCAAGTCTGCCCCCGGCGTCAGCCACGGCGCAGTCCTCGGCGCACCGCTCAAACCGTCCCGCGCATCCGGCTGGGCGATGGTTTGCAGCATCAATACGCTGTCTTGCACCGTGCGGGTCATCGGCCCCAGGTGCGACAGAATCGTCATGGAACTGGCCGGCCACTGCGGCACATAACCAAAGGTCGGCTTGATCCCGAACGTGCCGGTAAACGCACAGGGGATACGGATCGAGCCGCCCGCATCACTGCCCTGGTGCAACACCCCCAGGTTCAACGCCGCCGCCGCCCCCGCGCCGCCGGACGAACCACCCGCCGTGGTCCGCGTGTCCCACGGGTTGCGGGTGATGCCGTATAGCGGGTTGTCGGTGACGCCTTTCCAGCCGAATTCCGGCGTGGTGGTTTTGCCCAGCAATACCGCGCCGGCCTTGCGCATAAAGGCCGGGAAGGGCGCGTCGACGTCCCACGGACCGTCGGCAGATGAGGTGCGCGAGCCCTTGCGGGTCGGCATGCCGAGCGTCAGCGTGAGGTCTTTGATGGAGGCCGGTACACCGTCCAGCGCGCCGCACGGCTGGCCCTTGAACCAGCGTTGTTCCGAGGCGCGCGCAGCGTGCAACGCGCCCTCCGGGTCCACATGGCAGTAAGCGTTTACCACCGGGTTGTAGCGTTCGATGCGCAGCAAGGCATCCTCGGTGACCTCCACCGGCGACAGGGTCTTGTCGCGAAAATGCGCCAGCAATTGCACCGCCGTCAGTTGCCCGATATCGCTCATGCCCGATCCCCCTGCGCCGCATTGACCATGGCCCGCAGCAACACCGCGCAGCCCGCCGCCAGGTCATCCGGCGCGGCGTTTTCGATTTCGTTGTGGCTGATACCACCTTCGCACGGCACAAAGATCATCCCGGCCGGGCCCAGTTCCGCGACGAAAATCGCGTCATGCCCGGCGCCGCTGACGATGTCCATATGGCTCAGGCCCAGGCTGCGCGCAGCGTCGCGCACGGCGTTGACGCAGGCCGGGTCGAAGTCCAGCGGCGGGAAGTCGGCCGTCGGTGTCAGCTCATAAGCCAGGCCGTGTTGTTGTGCCGTGGCTTCAATCACACCGCGCACCTCGTCGACCATGGCTTGCAGCTTGTCGGCATGCAGGTGGCGCAGGTCGAGGGTCATGTGCACCTGGCCCGGAATCACATTGCGCGAACCCGGATGCAGGCTCAGGCAACCCACCGTGCCGCAGGCGTGGGGTTGCTGTTGATGGGCAATACGGTTGACTGCACTGACCACCTCGGCAGCGCCGACCAGTGCGTCCTTGCGCAGGTGCATCGGTGTCGGCCCGGCGTGGGCTTCGACGCCGGTGAAGGTCAGGTCGAACCACTTCTGGCCCAGGCAACCCATGACCACGCCAATGGTGGTGGCGCGATCTTCCAGCACCGGGCCTTGTTCGATATGCGCTTCGAAATACGCCCCCACCGGGTGGCCCAGCACCGCGCGCGAACCGGCATAACCGATGCGCTGCAACTCGGCACCCACCGACAGGCCCTGGTCATCGAGCTTGGCCAGGGTCTCCTGCAAATCGAATTTCCCGGCAAACACGCCGGAACCCATCATGCACGGCGGAAAACGCGAGCCTTCTTCGTTGGTCCACACCACCACTTCAATCGGCGCTTCGGTTTCAATCTTCAGATCGTTCAGGGTGCGGATCACTTCCAGCCCGGCCATCACCCCGTAGCAGCCGTCGAACTTGCCGCCGGTGGGTTGCGTGTCTATATGGCTGCCGGTCATCACCGGGGGCAGGGCGGGATTGCGCCCGGCGCGGCGCGCAAAGATATTGCCGATGGCATCCACACTGACGCTGCACCCGGCCGCTTCGCACCACTGCACAAACAGGTCGCGGGCCTGGCGGTCGAGGTCGGTGAGGGCCAGGCGGCACACGCCGCCTTTTAGCGTGGCGCCGAGTTGGGCCAGGTCCATCAGCGACTGCCACAGGCGGTCGCGGTTGATCAGCGGGGCGTTGCTCTGGAGCGGTTGCGCAAAACTGTTCATCTGCATTCTCCGGTCAGGCACTCAGGGCCAAATAGCGGTTCTTGATGCTCGGGTCGGCGCGGAAGGCGGCGGCGCTGCCTTCGTAGACCACGCGGCCCTGTTCGAGTACGTAATGGCGGTCGGCGAGCTTGTCGCAGACCATCAGGTTCTGTTCCACCAGCAGCACCGGCAGGCCGTCGTCCTTGATCTTGCGCAGGATCTTCACCAATTCGTCGACGATCACCGGGGCGAGGCCTTCGGTGGGTTCATCGAGGATCAGCAACTTGGGGTCATTGAGCAGGGCGCGGGCAATGGCGAGCATCTGCTGCTCGCCGCCGGACAAGGCATGCCCGGCGTTTTTGCGCCGTTCCTTGAGGCGCGGGAACATGCCGTACACGTCTTCCAGCTGCCAGCGGCTGGTCTTGCGGGCGGCGATGCGCAGGTTTTCCTCGACCGTGAGCAAACGGAAGATCCCGCGGTTCTCCGGCACCAGCGCCAAGCCTTGGCGCGCAATTTCAAAAATCTTCTGCCCCACCAGCGCCTGGCCGTTGAAGTGAATCTGGCCCTGGCGCGGGCAGATGATGCCGAGGATGCTGCGCAACGTAGTGGTCTTGCCCGCGCCGTTGCGCCCCAGCAGCGTTACCAGCTCACCAGGGTTGACGTTCAGCGACACGCCTTCGAGCACGTGGCTCTTGTCGTAGTAGGAATGGATATTCTCGACGATCAGCATCAGGCGGCCTCCCCCAGATACGCAGTGCGCACACGTTCATCGGCGCGCACGAATTCCGGCGTGCCTTCCACCAGGATCTGCCCGTGGCTCATCACCGTGATGCGTTGGCTGATGGACATGACGATGCTCATGTTGTGTTCGATCAGCAGCACCGTGTGGTCGCGACCGAGGTCACTGATCAGTTGGGTCATGATCGGGATGTCATCGATGCCCATGCCCGAGGTGGGCTCGTCGAGCATCAACAGTTTGGGCTTGGAGCAGATCGACATGCCCACCTCCAGCACCCGCTGCTGGCCGTGGGACAACTCGCCGGCCAGGGTGTCGGCGCGGGCAGTGAGTTGCAGGCGTTCCAAGACCTGGTCGGCCATCTCCAGGTGCTCGCGTTTGCTGTCGACACGGCGCCAGAAGTTCAGCGCCCGCGCACCGTCACGGCCTTGGGCGGCCAGGCGCAGGTTTTCGCGCACGCTGAGGTTCTGGAACAGGCTGGTCAACTGGAACGAGCGCGCCATGCCCAGGCCGACGCGGCCGTGGGCCGGTTTGCGCATCAGGTTCTTGCCGTCGAAATGGATTGCCCCGGCGGTGGCCTGGCGCTCGCCGGTGAGGCAATGGAACAGGCTGGTCTTGCCCGCACCGTTGGGGCCGATGATGGTGTGGATGGTGCCGGCTTCGACCTTGAGGTTGACGCCGTTCACCGCATGGAAGGCGCCGTAGGCCAGTTCCAGGTTCTCTGTTTCCAGCAGGATGCTCATAGCACTTCCTCCTTGGCCACCACTGCGGGCTTGCGAGCGCCGCGCACTTTTTCAAACAGCGACGCCAGGCCGCCCCACAAACCACCGCGCATGAAGATCACCACCAGGATCAGGATCACCCCCAGCAGCATCAGCCAGCGTGGCCACAGGTCGGAGAGGAAATCCCCCAGCAGCACGATGGAGCCGGCACCCAGCAACGAGCCGAACAGCGAGCCGGTGCCGCCGACGATGGTCATGATCAGGATGTTCTCGGACATCGCCAGGTCGATGTTCGACAGCGGCACGAAGTGCAGCAGCATCGCGTACAACGCACCGGCGATCCCGGTGACTGCGCCGGACAGCACAAACACCAGGATCTTGAAATGACGCGTGTCGTAGCCGATCGCCGCGGCGCGGGTTTCGTTTTCGCGGATCGCCATCAGCGTGCTGCCAAAGGGCGAGGCGATGACCCGGCGCGCGCCGATAAAGATCAGCAGGAACAGCACCGCCACAAAGCCGTAGAAGGCGCGGGCGTCGGCCAGGGATAGCAGCACAGTGTCACCGACGCGGATTTCCGGGCGCGGCACGCTGAGCAGGCCGTTGTCGCCGCCGGTCCAGTCGCTGAGGGTGTAGGCGACGAAGTAGGCCATCTGGCTGAAGGCCAGGGTCAGCATCACGAAGTAGATGCCGGTGCGGCGGATCGCCAGGGCGCCGACCAACAAGGCCAGGAAACCACCGGCCACGGCCGCGCCGAGCAACGCAGTGAACAGGCCCATCTGCAAATGCAGCATCAGCAGCGCCGCGCAATATGCCCCGGCACCAAAGAAGATGCCCTGGCCGAACGACAGCAGCCCGGTATAGCCCAGCAGCAGGTTGCAGGCGAGGGCGGCCATGGCAAAGATCAGGATCTCGGTGGCCAGGGTCGCCGAAGGCAAGATCAACGGCAGGCCGATCAGTACGGCCAGCACCCACAGCAACATCGCACGGGATTGGGTCTTGGCAAACGGCAGGGGATTTTTCTCGCTCATGTCAGGCTCTCCCGAACAGGCCGTAAGGGCGCACCAGAATCACCACGGCCATCGCGCCGTAGATCATCAGGCTCGCACCCTGGGGCCAGAGTGTGGTCATCAGGCTTTGCACCACGCCGACCAATAAACCGCCGACCAGCGCTCCGCTGAACGACCCCATGCCGCCGATCACCACCACCACGAAGGCCACGCCGAGAATTTCCGGGCCGACAAAGGGCTGTGCGCCGCGCAAGGGCGCGAACAGCACCCCGGCGACACCAGCCAGGGCCACCCCGAGGGCGAAGGTCATCGAGAACAAACGGAAAATATTGGTGCCCAGCAGCGACACGGTCTCGGTGCTTTCACTGCCGGCGCGCACCAGGGCGCCGAAGCGCGTGCGTTCCAGCAGCAGCCACAGGCCCAGGCCGACCAGCCCCGAGAAGCCGATCAGGAACAGGCGATAGTGCGGGTACACAAAGTCACCGATCACCAGCACCCCGCGCAGCAGTTCCGGCACGGCGACGCTTTTGCCCACCGGGCCCCAGATCATCACGCTGGCCTCCTGGATGATCAGCGCTATCCCCAAGGTCACCAGGATCTGGAACATGTGTGGCAAGTGATAGATGCGCTGGATCAATAATCGCTCGATCACCCACGCCAAAGCGGCCACCACCAGCGGCGCGATCAGCAGCGCCAGCCAGAAGTTGCCGGTGAGGCTCACGGCGGTGTAGCAGATGTAGGCACCGAGCAAAAAGAACGCGCCATGGGCAAAGTTGACGAAGTTGAGCAGGCCGAAAATGATGGTCAGACCGACGGCGATGAGGAAGTAGATCATCCCCAGCCCGAGGCCGTTGAGGATCTGGAACAGGTAAAGATTAAGCATGCAGGAACCCTCGGCAGGACGCCGCTTGCGCGGCCCTGCCTGCAATATTCAGGGGGTCAGGCGAGCGTGCAGCCCGTGGCGTCCACTGGCGGGAAGGATTGGCCGGCGCTTAGCACTTTGGCCAGGTCGTCCTTGTCGGCCATCTCGCTGGCGGCTTTGCCGACGAGCAGGTAGTAATCCTTGATCACCTGGTGGTCGCCGGCGCGGATCGATTCCTTGCCGGTCGGGCCATCGAAGCTCAGGCCCTGCATGGCCTTGGCCACGGTCGGCCCGTCGAAGCTGCCGGTGGCGACGATGGTGTCGAGCATGACCTTGGTGCTGATGTAGTCGGCGGCCAGCGGGTAGGTGGGGTTGATCCCGTATTTGGCCTGGGTCAGCTTGACCAGTTCGCGGTTGAGCGGGGTGTCGACCTGATGCCAGTACTGCGCGCCCAGGTACACGCCTTCAAGGATGTCGCTGCCCAGTTCCTGGAACTGGTCGAGGCCGGCGGACCATACCAGCAGTACTTTCATGCGCTGCTTGATGCCGAAGTTCACTGCCTGGCGCAGGGTGTTTGACGACTGGCTGCCGAAGTTGAGCAGCACTAGCACGTCGGGTTTGGCGGCGATGGCGTTGGTCAGGTAACCGGAGAATTCCTGTTCCTGCAACGAGTGATAGCTGTTGCCGATGTGTTCCAGGCCGCTGTCCTTGAGCACACTTTTGGCGCCTTCGAGCAGCGCTTCGCCAAACACGTATTGCGGGGTGATGGTGTACCAGCGCTTGGCGTCCGGCAGCAGCTTGATCAGCGGCAGCATGGTTTCGCGAATCGCGCCGTAGGTGGGCACCGACCAGCGGAATGTCGCGCGATTGCAATCCTTGCCAGTGACTTCATCGGCGCCCACCGGGGTCATGAACACGCCGCCGACCTTGTCCACTTCCTTGGCCACCGCGAGCGCCGACGACGACAATGTGCAGCCCTGGAAGAACCGCGCGCCGTCCTGCTGGATGGCTTCCTGCACCTTGCGCACCGCCTTGCCGGCGTTGCCTTCGGTGTCGATGACCTTGTAGTTCAGCGGGCGGCCGAGAAGGGTGGCGTGTTGTTCCACCGCCAGGCGCGAACCCATGTCGGCAAACTTGCCATAGCTGGCAAAGGCGCCGGACATGGACTTGAGGCCGTAAAAGGTAAAGGGCTCGGCGGCGAATGCGTGGCGCACGCTCAGCGGGAGGCTGAGGGCGGCGGCTGCGGTGAGGCTGGCTTTCAATAACGTACGACGCTGCATGGGGTGACTCCCTGGTTTAGTTATTGGCAGGAGCGGCAAGGGCGATACGGTGGAGCTTGGGCCTGTGGGCAGGCCTGTTATTTATTGGATGACGCGAGTGTTGGTTGGAATGCGGTCAAAATGTGGGAGCGGGCTTGCTCGCGAATGCGGTGCATCAGTGACGAGATGCTTTGCTGGCCCACCGCATTCGCGAGCAAGCCCGCTCCCACATTGGAACTGTGTTGTCTTTAGGGGCGATGATCGAACTCCAGTAGAAAATGCGGGCTGACCTGGCCTTCAAGCGCGGTCATGTGGTGTTCGGCATCGCACATATGTTCATGCATCAAACCGCGCACCGCGCTTTCATCACCGGCGCGAAAGGCAATCAGCAACTGTTTGTGATAGTCGAGGTTGGCGGCGTCGAACTGCTTGCGCTTGGGTTTGTAGGCCTTTTTCAGCACCACCAGGTCGCGCAGCAGATCATTGAGGAACTGCGCCATGAAACTCAGCAACGGGTTGGGGCACGCCTTGGCCAGCAGGTTGTGGAACTCCAGTTCTGCCAGGCGCTGTTCGCGTTGACCGGCCTCGCTGTCTTCCGGGGCGCTGCAGAAGGCCACGTTGTCTTGCAGGGCCTGGTAGTCGTCTTCGCTCAAGCGCCCCAGCACCGAGACCGCCAGTTCCACTTCGATGACCTTGCGCAACTGATACACCTGCTCGCCATCCAGATGCTGGAAGTGCAGGTAGTTACGCAGCGCGCGGCTGGCCGGTTCGGTGCCGGCCTGGTTGAGGTATGCACCGCCGCTGGGCCCGGTGCGCGTGCTCACCAAACCCTCGACCTCAAGGGCCTTGAGCGCCTCGCGGGCCGAGCCTTTGGAGCACTGGAAGCTTTCCATCAGCTCGCGCTCGGTGGGCAAACGGTCGCCGGGCTTCAAGGCGTCGGTGACGATGGAGCGCTTGACCGACTCGACAATCACGTCGGAGAGCTTCTGGCGTTTGCGTTTCAGCGGGCGGCTTAGCATGGCGTCGATTTATCGTATTAATGCGGATAAATAGCACTTAATAACGATTAGCCTGGAGCGTCAACGCAAGGTGTCGTTTTCAGCGGCAACAGGTCGCAAACGGTGCGCTACTCCCAATCGCCTTTGTCGAGGCAGTGGGTGGCAGGTGGCGGCTGCTTGCCGAAGGCGAGGAAGTCGCCGACCCATCGGATCACACATGCACTGGCCTCAGACTTGGGTGGTGCCTTGAGGCGCAATTGCTCGACTTGCGTAAGGTTCGCCTCGCCACGCTCGGCGTTGACCAGCACCATGCGCGCGACCCGCTCGGGAAACAGCGCCGCGTAGCGACTGCCCAGGCGTGTGGCGTCGGCGCTGCCGAGGTAATTGAGCTGGGTCTCTTCAAGTTGGGCGCGGACGAACTCCATGTCCCGTGCCGCGTTTTCGACCCCGCTCTCCTGGCTGAGATCACGCGGGGTGAGTTCGACCACATCGTAGCGATTGAGCAGGGTGCGATAGGCCTGGGTGGAATGGGCACTCCAACTGCCGGCCAGGAGGATGGCGAAGGTGCCGCTGTGGTTGGCCTGGGGGCTGTTGCCGGGTTGGGCGAACACCACGCCTTGGCGGCTCAGCGGGTCGCGGGCGCCGACGCGGGTCAGGTACAGGCGCAGTTTGCCTTGCCGGGGCGCGGCGTAGTTGCGCGGCACGGTGACGATGCCGCATTGGGTGCGCTCAAGCACGTCGGGAGCCAAGTGTGCGAAGGCGGGGAGGCGGCAGTCCAGTTGCCAGTCGATGGCGGTGGGGCTGATCAGCGGCAAGCCATGGGCAAGGCTTGCCGTCAGCCACAGGCAGGCGCAGAGCAGGTGTTTTACAACAGTCATCATGAGGTCCCGGGCAGCCGTGAGATAGCGGCTTTTTTACCAAGGACCCCGGGTCAAAAAATGTAGGGCGAACAGACAGCTTCTGTAAGGAAATGGAGTTTTGTTTATCGGATATTGCTTTCCCAGCCGCCCCCCAGTGCTTTGTACAGGGCGATGCTGGCTTGTACGCGCGACAGCCGCAACTGCACGTTCAAATCCTGGGCCGCGTACAGGGTGCGCTGGGTTTCCAGGACCGTCAGCAAGTCCGCGGCGCCTGCCTGGTAGCGGCTTTGAGCGATCTGGAAGGCCGTCTGCGCCTGTTGCAGTTCTTCGGTTTGCCAGTGGCGCTGCTGGTCGAGGCGGGTGATGTTGCTGAGGGATTTTTCCACATCGGCAAAGCCGTTGATGATCGCGCCGCGATAGGTTTGCAGCAGCTCATCCTGGCGTGCGCGGGCCTTGTCGCGCTCGGCGCTTAAACGGCCATTGTTGAAGATCGGCGCGATCAGGCCGGACGTCAGGGTGTAGAACGGGCTGCGCAGGATTTCGTTGGCCTTGTAGGCGCCGCTGCCGAGTGTGGCGCCAAGGGTCAGGGTTGGCAGCATGGCGGCGCGGGCGACGGTGACGTCAGCACTGGCGGCGGCCAGTTGCGCTTCGGCCTGGGCCAGGTCGGGGCGCCGGCTGAGCAACTGGCTCGGCACACCGCTGCCGATGGTCGGCCAGGTCAGGGCCTGGAACGTTTCGTTGCCCAGGTCCACGGCTTGGACGGGTTGGCCGAGCAGGGCGGCGAGGGTGATCTGCGACTCTTCGGCCAGCTGCTCGATCAACGGCAATTGCCGTTGCTGGCTGGCCACCAGGCTTTTCTGCTGGGCCAGTTCCAGGGCAGTGGCGGAGCCGGCGTCGTAGCGGGTCTGCACCAGGTCGAGCACGTTGCGCGCATTGGCCAGGTTGAGCGCGGCGATCTGTTGGCGCTCGCGTGCGGCGAGGGTCTGCGCGTAGCGGTCGGCGACGTTGCCGAGCAGGGTCAGCTCCACTGTGGCCTGGTCGAACTCACTGGCGCGCAAGGTCTGCACCGCGCTGTCGCGGGCGGCGGCGCGGCCACCCCAGAAGTCCAGTTCATAGCTGGCGGTGAAGTTGGTGTCATAACTGTTGACGGTGTTGTTGCTCGCAGTGGCGTTCAGGTCTGAGTTGCCGCTGCCGCGCAACAGCCGTTCACGGCTGGCGGTGAGGTTGAACTTCACCTCGGGCAGCAGCGGCGCACCGGCGATCACCGCGCTGGCCTGGGCCTGGCGCACGCGGGCCATGGCGGCGGCGACGTCGAAACTGTCGCGGCGCGCCTGCTCGATCAAGCGGTTGAGCTGTGGGCTGCCGAACTGCGTCCACCACCGTGCATTGCGGGCCTGCGCCGTCTCGCGTTCGGCATATTGCCAGGCGGCGGGTGCGGCGATGCCGCTGTCGACAGCCGGCGGCTGGCCGGCGCAGGCGCTGAGCAACAGGCACAGGCCGGGCAGGTAAAGGGACGGTTTATTCACTGGTCAACGCCTTAACCGGATCGAGCCGGGCAGCTTTACGGGCCGGCATGAAGCCGAAGATGACACCGGTGACCAGCGCACAGCCAAACGCGCCGAACACCGCCACCAGGGAAAATTGCACGGCCACTTCGGCCAGCACCAACACGCCGCCGACGAGCAGCGCGAGGGCGATGCCGAACAGGCCGCCGACCACCGAGAGCATCACCGCTTCGGTGAGGAACTGGCGCAGGATGTCGCGCTGGCGTGCGCCGGTGGCCATGCGGATACCGATTTCACGGGTACGCTCGCGGACGGTCATCAGCATGATGTTCATCACACCGATACCGCCCACCAGCAGCGAGATTGCGGCAATCGAACCGAGCATCAGCGACAGCGTATTCTGCGTGCGCGCCTCGGCCTGGATCATCGCCGCGTTGTTGGTCAGCTGGTAGTCGCGCTTGCCGTTGTGCAACTTGAGCATCAACTGGTCGATGGCCCGCTCGGCTTCGTGGACCTTGCGCGCATCGGCGGCGGCAATCGCCACGTATTCCGGGTTATAGGTGCCGAACAGGCGCACGCTGGCGGCGGTGTAGGGGATGGCGACGCGGTCGTCGCTGTCCTTGTTGCCGGAGCTGGAGCCTTTTTCCGCGAGCACGCCGATCACCTGGAACGGCACGTTTTCGATGAGGATGTATTGGCCGATCGGCGTCGGCAGATCCTTGAACAGCTTCTCGCGGATGCGATGGCCGATCACCGCCACGGTGGCCCCGGCGCGCTCATCGGCCTCGGTGAAGTAGCTGCCCTCGACCACCGGCCAGTTGAAGATCTCCGGGAAGTTGATGTCGTTGCCGCCCACGTACGCCAGGTAGTCGAGGTTGCCGAAGCGGATCCCGGCGTCGCTGCCATTGACCGGCATGATGCGCTTGACCTGGGGCAACGCCGCCAGTGCCGCCACATCGTTGAGGGTAACGATGCCCAGCGGCGTACGCGGGTTGGGCGACGAGCCGCTGAGGTAGATGATGTTGGAACCGAACGCGCCCATCTGCGCCATGACCTGGCGCTTGCTGCCTTCGCCCACCGCCAGCATCACCACCACCGACGCCACGCCGATGATGATCCCCAGCAAGGTCAGCGCGGTGCGGAACTTGTTGATCCACATCACCCGCCAGGCGGCCTGCACGGCGTCGACCAGTTCGGCCTTCCACGCGCCATTGTGCTCGGCGCCGTCGATCAGGCGCTGGCGCAGGTCCACGGCTTGCAAGGCATCACTGTTGGCGACCGCCGGCACGTAGCTGGCGTCTTTGGCCGAGTCGCTGATGATCTGGCCGTCGCGGATCTCGATGATGCGGTTGGCGCGCGCCGCCACTTCGCGGTCGTGGGTAATCAGGATGACCACGTGGCCCTGGCTGGCCAGTTCGTCGAGCAGTGTCATCACCTCGGCGCCGCTGTGGCTGTCGAGGGCGCCGGTGGGTTCGTCGGCCAGGATGATATGGCCGCCGTTCATCAGCGCGCGGGCAATCGATACCCGTTGCTGCTGGCCGCCGGAGAGTTGGTGCGGACGGTTGCCGGTGCGCTCGGCCAGGCCCAGGCGGGTGAGCAGGGCCTTGGCGCGGGCGTGGCGTTCAGCGGCGCTGATGCCGGCGTAGATCGCCGGCATCTCGACGTTTTCCTGGGCCGAGCCCGACGGGATCAGGTGGTAGCCCTGGAACACAAAGCCGAACGCCTCGCGGCGCAGCCAGGCCAGCGCGTCGCCGTCCAGGTGCGCGACGTTTTCCCCGGCGAACAGGTAGTCGCCCGCAGTGGGGCGGTCGAGGCAGCCGAGGATATTCATCAGCGTCGATTTGCCCGAGCCGGACGCGCCGACAATCGCGACGAATTCCCCGGCGTGGATCGCCAGGTCGATGCCGCGCAACACGTCGACCTGCGGGCTGTCGCCGCCGCCGTAGGATTTGCGGATGTTCTTGAGTTCGATCAGGGGCGTGGCCAACTCAACCCCCGTTGCCGTCGGCTGGGCCGATCAGCAGGTGATCGCCTTCGTTCAAGCCGTCGAGCACTTCGACGCGCAGGCGGTCGCTGATACCCAGGCGCACTTCGCGTTCCTCGATACGGCCGTTCTTGGCGACCACACGAGCGATCTGTTTATCGGCGCTCGCTGTACCCTGCAGCGCGGCGACGGGGGCGGTGAGGGCATCCTTGACCTGGCTGGCGACAAAAAACACCTGGGTGGTCATCTCGGCCATCAGCGCGTGGTCGCTGTTGTCCACGTCCAGCAGCACGGTGTACAGCACCACGCGGCCGCTGCCGCTCTTGTTGGAACTGCTGGGGCTGCCGCTGCCCTGGGTTTCGTTCAGCGGCTTGGGCGGGATCGGCAGGATCTGCCGCACGGTGCTGGTCCAGCGCCGGTTGCCGCCGCTGAGGGTGGTGAAATACGCAGTCATCCCCGGTTTGACGTGGCCAATGTCGGCCTCCGAGACTTCCGCCCACACGGTCATCGGCGACAGCTTGGCGATGCGCAGGATCAGCGGGGTCTGTTGTTGCGCGTTGAGGGTCTGGCCGACGCGGGCGTCTACCGCGACGACGGTGCCGTCCATCGGCGCATAGATGCGCGTGTAGCCCAGCTCCGCTTCGTCGCTGCGCAGGCTGGCCTGGGCCTGGAGGATCTGCGCCTGGAACATCGCCACCCGCGCCTGGGTGGCGCTCAGCTCGGCCTTGGCGGTTTGCACGTCTTCTTCGCGGGTGGCGTTGCCGGCCGTCAGACGTTGCTGGCGCTGGTATTTCTGCTGCGCCAGTGCCAGTTGGGCCTGCTGTTCCTGCAACTGCGCCTTGAGGTTCTGGATGCCGTAGCGGCTGGCGTCAAGCTTGGCTTTTTGCGTCGACGGGTCGATTTCCACCAGCAGTTGGCCTGCCGTGACGTGGTCGCCGGCTTCGACGTGGATCTTCTGGATCTGCCCCGACGCCTGGGCGCCGACGTCCACATAGCGGCGCGGTTGCAGGGTGCCGAGGGCGGTGACGCTGTTTTCGATATTGCCGCGGGTCACGGTGACGGTGGCGAGGGCGTCGCGGTCCGAGGGCAGCACTTGCCAGGCGGCAACGCCGATGACGGGGATCAGGCACGCGACAACAAGCAGCGCGCGTCGGGCGGGTCGAGAGCGTTTCATGCTTTGGTTCCAGCCAGGGAAGTTCGGGGCGCAGTTGCGCAGAGCTGACTGTTAAACGAGGGGGTTGCGCGGGGATTTAGGCGGTTACACAAGCGGTTACAGCTCCATGGGTTAAAAAAAACGTCCGTTGGTACAACACTTCTTTAAAAGTAGATGAGAATTACTATAAATTGCACGCACCCAAACTGCCATCATCGTTTGGGTATCTTTTCTTACAGTGCACAAGGAACGGATGCCGCCTCTTCCGGCGGTCGGGAGTCATGTTGGAAAACTACTATCGCGAGCTGGTGTGTTTCCTCAACGCCAAGCTGGGCAACCGACAGGTGGCCGAGGATGTGGTGCATGACGCTTATGTCCGGGTGCTGGAGCGCTCCAGCGACACGCCGATCGACCAGCCACGCGCGTTTTTGTACCGCACGGCGCTGAACCTGGTGATCGACGGGCACCGCCGCAACGCGTTGCGCCAGGTCGAGCCGCTGGAAGTGCTGGACACCGAAGGGCGCTTCGCCAACTCATCGCCCCACGCCAGCCACGCCCACGAGCAGCGCCTGGCGATGGTGGAGCGGGCCCTGGCGGAACTGCCCAAGGCCTGCCGCGACAGCTTCCTGCTGCGCAAGCTCGACGGCCTGTCCCACCCGCAAATCGCTGAGCGCCTGGGGATTTCCCGCAGCCTCGTGGAAAAACACATCGTCAACGCGATGAAGCACTGCCGGGTACGGATGCGCGAGTGGGACGCACACTGAGCGCTGATCGGTTAAATTTTATTTCACTGTCCTCGTTTCCTATCAACACACGACCTGTTGTGCAGGTCTTGAAGGTATTCCCGCCCCACCGCCAAGGGGCTTATCCAGAGGACACTGGAATGACACAGGCAATTGCTTCGCCCGCGGTTCACGACCTGATCGGTATCGGTTTCGGCCCTTCGAACCTGGCGCTGGCCATCGCCCTGCAGGAGCGCGAAAAAGCCCAGGGCAAACTCGACGTGCTGTTTCTCGACAAGCAGGCGGACTACCGCTGGCACGGCAATACCCTGGTGACCCAGAGCGAACTGCAGATTTCTTTCCTCAAGGACCTGGTGACCCTGCGCAACCCCACCAGCCCTTATTCCTTCGTCAATTACCTGAAAACCCACGGGCGCCTGGTGGATTTCATCAACCTGGGCACCTTTTATCCGTGCCGCATGGAATACAACGACTACCTGCGCTGGGTCGCCGGGCAGTTCCAGAGCCAGGCGCGCTACGGCGAGGAAGTGCTGGCCATCGAGCCGATCCTGCATCAACAGCAGGTTGAAGCGTTGCGCGTGATCTCCCGCGACGCAGTGGGCGAGCAGCATGTGCGTACCACCCGTTCGGTGGTGGTCAGCGCCGGGGGCACGCCGCGTATTCCCGAGGCGTTCAAGGCGCTCAAGGGTGACGGCCGGGTGTTCCACCATTCCCAGTACCTGGAGCGCATGGCCCAGCAGCCCTGCATCGACGGTAAGGCGATGCGTATCGCGATCATCGGCGGTGGCCAGAGCGCGGCCGAGGCGTTTATCGACCTCAACGACGGCTTCCCGTCGGTGCAAGTCGACATGATCCTGCGCGGTTCGGCGCTCAAGCCGGCGGATGACAGCCCGTTCGTCAACGAAGTGTTCTCGCCGGCGTTCACCGACCTGGTGTTCCAGCAGGTGGGCGAGGAGCGCGAACGCCTGGTCGCCGAGTACCAGAACACCAACTATTCGGTGGTGGACCTGGATCTGATCGAGCGCATCTACGGCATCTTCTACCGCCAGAAAGTCTCCGGTATCGCGCGCCAGGCGTTCCGCACCATGACCGTGGTCGAGAAAGCCACGCCTGGCCCGCTGGGTATTGAACTGGTGCTGCGCAACAACGCCAACGGCGAAACCTGCGTCAACCACTACGATGCAGTGATCCTCGCCACCGGCTACGAGCGCCAGACCCATCGCGCCTTGCTGGCACCGCTGGAAGCCTACATGGGCGACTTCGAAGTGGCTCGCGATTACCGCATCGTCACCGACGAGCGCTGCAAGGCCGGCATTTATATCCAGGGCTTCAGCCAGGCCAGCCATGGTTTGAGCGACACGCTGCTGTCGGTACTGCCGATCCGTGCCGATGAAATTGCCGCGTCGTTGCACGAAAACGACCGCAGCCGTGGCCAGGAGCGTTCGGTGAAAGACCTGCTGCTCGCTACCGCGAGCTGACAGGCTGCACTTGTGACATAGGGGGGCTGCTGATACTGTACAAAAAACCAGTATCGGTAGCCTTCCATGCAGTTGATCGAAAAACTCAGCATCCTCGCCGACGCCGCCAAGTACGACGCTTCCTGCGCCAGCAGCGGCGCGCCCAAGCGCAGTTCCGAGGGCAAGGTCGGGCTGGGCTCCACCGACGGCATGGGCATCTGCCACAGCTACACACCGGACGGGCGCTGCGTCTCGCTGCTCAAGGTGTTGCTCACCAACTTCTGCCTCTACGACTGCCAATACTGCGTCAACCGCCGCTCCAGCGACGTGCCCCGCGCACGCTTCAGCCCGGAGGAGGTGGTGACCCTCACCCTGGATTTCTACCGGCGCAATTGCGTCAGCGGGCTGTTTCTCAGCTCCGGCATCATCCGTTCCTCCGACTACACCATGGAACAGTTGGTACGCGTCGCCAAACTGCTGCGCGAGGAGCATGACTTCCGCGGCTACATCCACCTCAAGACCATTCCCGATGCCGACCCGGCGCTGATCGCCGAGGCCGGGCGCTATGCCGACCGGCTGAGCGTGAACATCGAGTTGCCCACCGAAGCCAGCCTGCAGACCCTGGCGCCGGAAAAGAAGATCGTGTCGATCAAGCAGGCCATGCAGACCATCTACACCGGCGAGCAGACCGTATTCAACGAGCCGCGCGCGCCGCGTTTCGCACCAGCGGGGCAGAGCACGCAGTTGATCGTCGGCGCCGACGACACCGACGACAGCACCATCCTGCATGGAGCCGAGGCGTTGTACGGCAGCTTCAAGCTGCGCCGCGTGTACTACTCGGCGTTCAGCCCCATCCCCAACAGCCCGAAAAGCGTACCCCTGGCCGCGCCACCGCTGATGCGCGAGCACCGCTTGTATCAAGCCGATTTCCTGCTGCGCAGCTACGGCTTCAACGCCAACGAACTGTTCAAGGGGCCCGGTCACCTGGCCCTGGATATTGATCCCAAGCTGGCCTGGGCCCTGGAAAACCGCGACGTCTTCCCCCTGGACCTCAACCGCGCCGAACCGACCTTGATCGCACGCATTCCCGGCATTGGCCTGCGCACCACCCAACGGCTGGTAGACCTGCGCCGTGAACGCAAGATCCGCTTCGAAGACCTCGCACGCATGCGCTGCGTGCTAGCCAAGGCCAAGCCGTTTTTCATCACCAGCGACTACCACCCGCAACAGGCCGACAGCACCAGCGTGCTGCTGCGCGAGCAATTGCGTGATCGTCCGCAGCCGCAGCAAATGGGCTTGTGGGGATGATCAGCCTGGAATGCGACAACCTGTTCAGCACCTGGCGCGACCAGGCGCGCTGGCTGCTCAGCCATCAGGTCGATCCCAGCCAGGTAAGCTGGGGCGAAGCCGAGGTGGCCGACCTGTTTGCCACTGACGAGCCGATCCCCGCAGGGCTTGGTCCGTTCCAGACGCGGGTGCCCAAGGCGCTGCTCGAATTGCTCGAGTCGGCCGCCTGCTATCACGGCGAGCAGCGTTGGAGCCTGTTGTATGAAGTGTTATGGCGCGTGAGTCATGGCGACCGCACGGCGATGCTTGCGGGGGACAAATTGGGCAGCGAGTTGCAGCGGCGGATCAAACAGGTCAGCCGAGAGGCGCACCACTTGCATGCGTTTGTGCGCTTTGTTGCGCTGCCGGCCGGGGCAGGGCCCGAATTACCGGAGTACGTGGCGTGGCATGAACCGGCACACGACATCTTGAAAACTGCCAGCCAGCATTTTGTCGGGCGCATGGGGCGCCATCGCTGGATGATCGCCACGCCGTTGGACGGGGTGTATTACGACGGCGAGCAGCTGATCCACCAGCGTGAATGCCCCGAGGCGTGGCGGCAGTTGGCGCAGAATGTCGAGGACCCCCACAGTGAGATGTGGTTGACCTACTACAGCCACATCTTCAATCCGGCGCGCTTGAACCCCAAGGTGATGGAGGGGCATTTGCCCAGTCGGTTCTGGAAGAACCTGCCGGAGGGCAAGTTGATCCCGGGGTTGATCAGCGAGGCGCGCACGGGCAAGCAGAAGGACGGGCAGGCCAAACTGATTGGCGCCAAACCCGGTAAACGAATCTCAAGCGGGCACGCATAAAAATGTGGGAGCGGGCTTGCTCCCACAAGGGTTATGCAGTGTTTGGTGAGTTGCCTTTCAGGTCAGCTCTGTGGCGGTGTTCTTGACGACGGCCAACTCCGGATGCGCCACCAACTTATCGATATGCAACTCGTCATTGTTCAACCAGGTCTCCGTCAGCACCCGGTAATGCTCCATGTCCCGGCAGCGCATGCGCAGGCTGTAGTCGAACGGCCCGCTGATCAGCTGGCATTCGAATACCTGCGGGCAGTTTTTCACGCAAGCTTCAAACGCCTTCTGCGCCGAGCGCCCGCTTTGGTTGGACAAGGCCACCAGCACCAGCAGTGACAGCCCCGGCGAGACCATCTGCACATCGATGATCGCCCCGTACCCGCGAATCACCCCGCGTCGCTCCAGCTTGCGCACCCGTTCCAGGCAGGGCCTGGGCGTGAGGTGCACCAGCGACGAGAGCTTTTCGTAGGTGATGCGCCCCTGGTGACGCAGCACTTCGATGATGGCTTCATCGATGCGATCCAGCGCAGGGGAGGTATGGGGTCCGTTGGCCTTGGTATCCATGGGTTTCACTTCAAACGGTTGGAAAGAAATTGCTGCAAGCGTTCGCTCTTGGGGTGGTCAAGGATCTCGGCGCCGCCTTGTTCCTCGACACGGCCCTGGTGCAAGAACAGCACTTGGCTGGACACCTGGCGGGCAAAGCCCATTTCGTGGGTGACCATCAGCATGGTACGACCTTCCTCAGCCAACGTCTGTATGACTTTGAGGACTTCTCCTACAAGTTCCGGGTCGAGGGCCGAGGTGGGTTCATCGAACAGGATGATCTCCGGTTCCATGGCCAGGGCGCGGGCAATCGCCACGCGTTGTTGCTGGCCGCCCGACAGGAAGGCTGGGTACTGATCGGCCACGCGGCCCGGCAGGCCGACCTTGTCCAGGTACATCCGCGCGCGTTTTTCCGCCTCGGCGGCGCTGACGCCCAGTACCCGGCGTGGGGCCATGGTGATGTTTTCCAGCACGGTCATGTGGCTCCACAGGTTGAAGTGCTGGAACACCATGGCCAGGCGCGTGCGCAGGTTTTGCAGTTGGGCCTGGTGCGGCGCGCGGGTGCCGGCGCGACCTTGCTGCATTTCGATGCTGATGCCGTCGAGCGTGATGACCCCGGCGTCGGGTTGTTCGAGAAAGTTGATGCAGCGCAGCATCGTACTTTTACCCGAGCCGCTGGCGCCGATCAGGCTGATCACGTCGCCGTTGCGGGCGTTGAGGGACACGCCCTTGAGCACCTCGTGTTCGCCATAGCGTTTGTGGATGCCTTCGACTTGCAGCTTGACGGCGGCGGTGGCGGCTTTGGCCACGGGTACATCCAGAGGGTATGCGGCCAGGGCCTGCGCGGACTGATTCATGGGTTAGCCTCGGGTAGGAACAAGAAAACGCATCCAGCGACGTTCGGCCAGTCGGAACAGGCCCACCAGTGCAAAGGACAGCAGCATGTAGAGCAGGGCGGCGATGCCAAAGGCCTGGAACGTGAGGAACGTCTCGGCATTGGCGTCGCGGGCCACCTTGAGGATGTCGGCGACGGTGGCGGTAAACGCCAGGGACGTCGCGTGCAGCATCAGGATCATTTCATTGCTGTAGGCCGGCAATGCGCGGCGCAGGGCCGCTGGCACCACCACGAACAGGTTCAGCCGCCAGCCGTGCAGGCCGTAGGCGCGGGCCGCTTCGATTTCGCCGTGAGGAATATTGCGGATTGCCCCGGCGAAGATTTCCACGGTGTAGGCGCAGGTGTTCAGCACAAACGCCAGCAGGGTGCAGTTCAGCGCATTGCGGAAAAACTGGTTGAGCAGCGCGTTGTCCTGCACCACCTCCAGGCTGTACAGCCCGGTGTAGCAAATCAGCAGTTGGATATACAGCGGTGTGCCGCGAAACAGGTAGGTGTAGACCTCCACCGGCCAGCGCAGCCAGAAGTGCTCCGAGACCCGCGCGAGCGCCAGGGGGATCGACAGGCAAAAGCCGAACACCACCGAGATGATGAACAACCACAGGGTCATGGCCACGCCGGACAACCCCGCGCCATCGCTGAACAGGTAGGCCAGGCCGTATTGCTGGAACAGTTCGATCATCGCGCCATCCCCTTGATGCCGAGGTTGTAGCGCCGTTCGAGGCGCTTGAAGATGCGGTTGGACAGGGTGGTGATCACCAGATAGACCAGGCCCGCGAGGATCAGGAAATACAACGGCTCGTTGGTGGTCTTGCCGGCGTTTTGCGCGGCCTTGACCAGATCCGACAGGCCGATGATCGATACCAGCGCGGTGGACTTGAGCAGCACCAGCCAGTTATTGCCCAGGCCCGGCAGGGCAAAGCGCATCAGTTGCGGGAACAGCACCAGATGGAAGCGCTGCCAGCGACTCAGGCCGTAGGCGGTGGCCGCTTCCAGTTGGCCGACGGGTACGCTGAGGATCGCGCCGCGGAAGTTCTCGGTGAAATACGCGCCGTAGATAAAGCCCAGGGTCACCACCCCGGCGGTAAACGGGTCGATTTCAAAGTAATCCCAGCCGGCCATTTCGCTCAGGTCGTTGAGCCACAGTTGCAGGCTGTAGAAGATCAGCAGGATCAGCACCAGGTCCGGCACGCTGCGGATCAGCGTGGTGTACAGCGTGGCCGGCACCCGTAGCCATCTGACGCTGGACAGCTTGGCACCAGCGGCGATCAGGCCCAGGACGAGGCTGAGGGCCAGGGCGAGGAACGCCAGCTTGAGCGTCATCCACGCGCCTTGGGCGAGCATGGGGCCGTAGCCTTGCAAGTTTAGGAATTCGTTCATGGAGGGAGTATCTCTGAAGGGCACAGATATCCCCCTGTGGGAGCGGGCTTGCTCGCGAAGACGGAGTGTCAGTCACTGGATGTGTGTCTGGCACATCGCCTTCGCGAGCAAGCCCGCTCCCACAGGGTCGGTGTTGGCTTACTCGTTGTAGATGTCCTGATCGCCGAAGTATTTCTTCTGGATCTGTGCGTAGGTGCCATCCGCTTGCACCGCCGCGATGCCTTTGTTGATCAGCGCGCGCAATTCCTGGTCGTTCTTGCGCAGGCCCATGGCGATGTCCAGCGGCAGGGTGGGGTCTTTGAACGCCGGGCCGGTCTTGAAGTCGGCGCCTTCCGGCTTGGACAGGAAGTTGAGTTGGGCTTCGAGCTTGTCGGTCAGGGTCGCATCAAGGCGGCCGTTCTGCAGGTCGGCATAGTTCTGGTCCTGGGACTGATACGCCTTGATCTGCGCGCCGAGCTTGGCCAGGTGTGCACGGGCGTAGGCCTCTTGCAGCGAACCTTGCAGCACGCCGACTTGCTTGCCTTTCAACGACTCGGGGGTGTCGCCGAAGTCGGCGCTCTTGCGGGTGATCACCGAGGTCGGGCTGAGGAACAGGCGGTCAGTGAAGTCGATGATTTTTTCGCGGGCCGGGGTCACGGCCATGGACGACATGATGGCGTCGAACTTGCGCGCACGCAGGGCCGGGATCATGCCGTCGAATTCGTTGTGCACCCAGGTGCATTTGACTTCGAGCTTGGCGCAGATGGCGTTGCCCAGATCGATGTCGAAACCTTGCAGGCTGCCGTCGGCGGCCACGGATTCGAAGGGCGGGTATTCGGGGAAGACGCCGAAGCGGATTTCTTTCCACTCCTGGGCGTGGGCGGCGGTGGCGCACAGTGGCAACAGCAACGCAGCGAAGAGTGATCGCAGTGGAGTCATGGTGTAGTCCCTATATTTTGTAATTGATGTCAGGGCAGTAAATGAGTTGAAACAAATCGTTCTTGTTGGCGGAGAGAATGCTTCAAGGTGGTGCGTTTTTTGTGTCGTTTACCCCTCGCATAAAGCGCGAATTGCGCTGTTAAAACAGGCAATGCAGCGGAATCGGCTGTGACACCCGCTGAATCGGCTTTTCATCCCTTAAAAACTGGCCCGCCCTCGGTGCAAAGCGGCAGGCCAGAGCGGTCTCAGGCGCGCTTTTTCTGCTGTGCGACCGGCTGGGCCAGACGCGCAAACAGGTCTTTCGGGTCGGCCAGGTCCGGCACCAGTTCAAGGGTGCTGCCCACGTCCAGGGCTGTGGCCACATCCAGCACGTAGCGCAGCGCCGAGTAGTCTTCGATGGCAAAACCCACCGAGTCGAACAAAGTGACCTGGCGTGGGTTTTCGCGGCCAGGTTTTTGCCCGTTGATCACTTGCCACAGCTCGGTCACCGGCGAATCTTCCGGCATGTGCTGGATTTCACCTTCGATACGGCTTTGCGGCTCGTACTCGACGATCACGCGGGCACGCTCGACGATACGTCGGTCCAGCTCGGTCTTGCCGGGGCAGTCACCGCCGACGGCGTTGAGGTGCATGCCCGGTTCGATCATGTCGTCGGTCAGGATGGTCGCGTAGGCCTTGTCGGCAGTGACGGTGGTGACGATGTCCGCGCCTTTCACTGCGTCAGCCACGCTGCTGGCCAGGATCACCTTGATTGCCGGGAACGCCTTGAGGTTGGCCGCCAGCTTGGCGGTGGCCTTGGCGTCGATGTCGAACAGGCGGATTTCATTGATGCCGAGCATGGCGTGGAAGGCCAGGGCCTGGAATTCACTCTGCGAGCCGTTGCCGATCAGTGCCATGCTGCGGCTGTTGTCCCGTGCCAGGTAGCGCGCCACCAGCGCCGACGTGGCGGCGGTGCGGATCGCGGTGGTCAGGGTCATTTCCGCCAGCAGCACCGGTTTGCCAGTGTCTACATCGCCCAGGGCGCCGAAGGCCATCACGGTGAGCATGCCGGCCTGGGTGTTTTTCGGGTGGCCGTTGACGTACTTGAAGGCGTACAGCGAGGCATCCGACACCGGCATCAACTCGATCACACCGTCCGGCGAATGGTTGGCCAGGCGTGCACACTTTTCGAAGTCCTGCCAGCGCAGGTAGTCGGCGCGGATGTACTCGGCCATCTCGCTGATGCAGGTTTGCAGGCCTTTTTGCGACACCAGGTAGCTGAGGTCGTTGACGTCGATGTAACGGGTCATGGCAAGACTCCTTATTGAAATGAGGGACGGGCTGGCAGGTGCACTTCCGCCAGCATGCAGCGGGCACTGCCGCCGCCGATGCGTTCGATGTTGTCGATATTCACCACCACCGGCCGGGTGTGGCGTTCCACATGCGCACGCTGCGCCGGTTGCAGGGCACCCCAGGCGCTGGCCGACATCACCAGCAGCGGTTGGCCGTCGCGGTCGTGGACTTCGAGCATGTTGCCGGCGAAGGCTTCGAGCTGGTCGAAGTCGAGGGCGAGGATGTCCTTGCCGGTGTCGCGCAGCGAGCGTTCCAGGGCCAGGCGTTCGTCGGCATCCGGCAGGGCTTGCAGGCACACCACCGAGAGGTCGCGGCCGACGCTCATCATCACGTTGCTGTGGTAGATCGGCGCGTGGTGGCGGTCGACGGCGTGGAATACGCAGAGCTGGTAGTCGAGGCGCTCGGCGAACTGGCGCAGGGCGTCGTGATGGGTGCGCCCGGAGTGGCAGGCGTAGCTGATGCGGTGCTGACGGTCGAGCACCATGCTGCCGGTGCCTTCGAGAAAGATGTTCTGTTGTTCCAGGTGGCTGAGGTCGATGGTGCTGTTGATCGCAAAGCGTTGTTCCAGCACTTGCAGCACGCCTTTGTTGCGTTCCAGTCGGCGGTTCTGGCCTTCCATCGGGTACAGCACCAGGCTGCCGTCGGCGTGGCTGCTCCACCAGTTGTTGGGGAAGATCGAGTCGGGGGTGTGGGGCGCCGGGGTGTCCTGCACCACCAGCACTTCGACGCCGTGCTGGCGCAGGGTGTCGACATAGCCGTCGAACTCTTCCAGCGCTTTCTGCTGTGCACTCAGTGGGTCGACGGGCTGGCGTTGGAAACGGTTGTTGATCGCGGTGTCCGGGTTGAAGGCAAAGCGCGCCGGGCGAATCATCAAGACGGTGTTGGTGGTTTGCATGGGTGCACGAATCCATGAGGTTGAGCTGTGGGACTATTTTGTGGGTTGTGCGGGATGAATCCCGGCTGAAACGAGGGGGCGGCTCAGCCGGGAAAGCTGAAACTGTGGGTGGCGCGACCGAATCGGCTGCCGGCTGTGGAATGCAATCAAAAATGTGGGAGCGGGCTTGCTCGCGAATGCGGTGTGTCAGTAACAGATGAGCTGGCTGATCCACCGCATTCGCGAGCAAGCCCGCTCCCACATTGGTATTGTGGCGTTTGCTAAAACGCCGTCAGCCAGGAGGAATCATGCCTACCGCCGTTCGTCTCGCCCAACCCGCCGATGCCGAGGGCATCAGCCAGGTCATCCTGGCTGCCCTGCACAGCAGCAACGCGAAGGATTACCCGGCAGACGTGATCGCCCGGGTTGCGAGCAACTTCACCCCCGATGCGGTACTGGCCTTGCTGACGCGCCGGGTGGTGCTGGTGGCGGTGCAGGACGACGTCATCGTCGCCACGGCGGCGCTGGATGCCAACGTGGTGCGCTCGGTGTTCGTCAACCCGGCGCTGCAGGGGCAGGGGATTGGCCGGTTGTTGATGAGTGAGATCGAACGGCGCGCCCGAGAAGCCGGGGTGACGGTATTGAACGTGCCGTCTTCACTGACGGCCGAGCCGTTCTATACCAAGCTGGGTTTTCACACCGTGCGCGATGTCTATCACGGCAACGAGCGGACGCTGGTAATGGAAAAGACGCTGCTGTCGCGCCACCCCATCGGGCCGTATCGCGACCGCCAGCACCGGGCGCAGGTGGTGGCTTTGTGGCAGGAGGCATTTGGGTATGACACGGCGCACAACCTGCCGACCCTGGCGATCGATAAGAAGCTGGCGGTCAACGACGGGCTGTTTTTTGTGGCCACGGATAAGAAGGCCGTGATCGGGACGATTCTTGCCGGTTACGACGGCCATCGTGGCTGGCTGTATTCAGTGGCGGTGCATGCCGATTATCGGCGGCATGGCCTGGGGTCTTCGCTGGTGCGCCATGCGGAACAGGCGTTGACGGCGCTGGGTTGCATGAAGATCAACCTGCAGATATCCGGCGGAAACGAGGCGGTGACGGGATTCTACGAGGCGTTGGGGTATGGGGTGGAGCCGCGGATCAGCATGGGCAAGAAGCTTACGCAGAATATCCCTACTCAATCTTGAGAGCACTGAAAACAATTGTGGGAGCTGGCTTGCCTGCGATGGCGGTGGGTCAGTCAATTTATTCAGTAACTGACAGACCGCCATCGCAGGCAAGCCAGCTCCCACACTGGTCCTGCGGTGTTGCTGGGGCAGTGATCAGACCTTGACGATCCAACCCTCTGGCGCCTCAACATCGCCGGTCTGCACGCCGGTCAGCTCTTTGTAGAGTTTCTGGGTGATCGGACCCACTTCAGTCTCGCTGTGGAACACATGCAGCTTGCCGTTGTAATGGATACCACCGATCGGCGAGATCACCGCTGCGGTACCACAGGCGCCGGCTTCCTTGAACTGGTCCAGCTTGTCGATGAACACTTCGCCCTCGACCACTTCCAGGCCCAGGCGGGTCTTGGCCAGTTCGATCAGCGACAGGCGGGTGATGCCTGGCAGTACCGAAGGCGACTTCGGCGTGATGAACTTATTGTCGTGGGTGATCCCGAAGAAGTTGGCCGAACCGACTTCCTCGATTTTCGAGTGGGTCATCGGGTCCAGGTAGATCGCGTCGGCGAAACCGGCTTTCTTCGCTTCCGAACCTGGCATCAGGCTGGCGGCGTAGTTGCCACCGACCTTGGCGGCACCGGTGCCTTGTGGCGCGGCGCGGTCGAAGGTGGAAATCTGGAAGTTGTGGGGCACCAGGCCGCCTTTGAAATAGGCGCCGACCGGGATGCAGAACACCGAGAAGATGAACTCCGGCGCGGTGCGCACGCCGATGTTGTCACCGGTGCCGATCACGAACGGGCGCAGGTACAGCGCGCCGCCGCTGCCGTACGGCGGGATGAACCGCTCGTTGGCCGCGACCACTTGTTTGCAGGCGTCGATGAACACGTCGGTCGGCACATGCGGCATCAGCAGGCGGGCGCAGCTGCGTTGCATACGGGCGGCGTTCTGGTCCGGGCGGAACAGGTTGATCGAACCGTCCTTGCAGCGGTAGGCCTTGAGACCTTCGAAGCACTGCTGGCCATAGTGCAGGGCAGTGGAGCCCTCGCTGATGTGCAGCACGTTGTCGTCGGTCAGGGTGCCTTCTTGCCATTCGCCGTTTTTCCAGACCTGGAGAAACCGCTTGTCGGTCTTGATGTAGTCAAAACCCAGCTTGTCCCAATTGATGCTTTCGTTACCCATGACACCCTCTATCTTTGGTCAAGTCGGTTTTTTTCTGAATGGGCGCAACAATACTTCATTCTTGGCTTGGTGTGGGAGCGGGCTTGCTCGCGAATGCGGTGTGTCAGTCAGCAGATTTATTGACTGATCCACCGCATTCGCGAGCAAGCCCGCTCCCACAGGGGGTTGCGGTTCTACAGGTGCAACGCGTGCCCCAAGGCTCTCAAAGCCGTTTCCTGCACGGCCTCGCCCAGGGTCGGGTGGGCATGGATCGTGCCCGCCACATCCTCCAGGCGCGCGCCCATTTCCAGGCTCAGGCCAAAGGCGGTGGACAGCTCGGACACGCCGACGCCAACCGCTTGCCAGCCGACGATCAGGTGGTTATCGCGACGTGCCACCACTCGCACGAAGCCGGTTTTCGACTCCAGGGTCATCGCCCGGCCATTGGCGGCGAAGGGGAAGCTCGACACGATGCAGTCCAGGCCTGCGGCCTTGGCTTCATCCGGGGTCTTGCCGACCACCACCAGTTCCGGGTCGGTAAAACACACCGCCGGGATCGCTGCCGGGGTGAACTCGCGATGCTTGCCGCTGATCAGTTCGGCGACCATTTCGCCCTGGGCCATGGCCCGGTGCGCCAGCATCGGCTCGCCGCTTACATCACCGATGGCCCACACGTTGCGCATGCTGGTCTGGCAGTGCTGGTCGATCTTGATCGCGGCGCCGTTCATCTCCAGGTCCAGCGCCTCAAGGTTCCAGCCCTGGGTGTTGGGTTTGCGACCAACGGCGACCAGCACCTGATCGGTGCCCAGTGACAAGGTCTCGCCGTTCGGATCACGCACTTGCAGGCGGCCGTCGGCAAACCCGGTGACGCTGTGCTTGAGGTAAAGCTTCATCCCCAGTTGCTTGAGGGATTCGTTTACCGGCGCCGTCAGCTCGGCGTCATAGGCCGGCAGGATACGATCCTGCGCCTCGACCACACTGACCTCGGCACCAAGCTTGCGGTAGGCAATCCCCAGTTCCAGGCCGATGTAACCGCCACCCACCACGATCAGCCGCTTGGGCACGCGGGTCGGTGCCAGGGCTTCGGTGGACGAGATGATCGGCCCGCCAATCGGCAGCATCGGCAGGTTGACGCTTTTCGAGCCGGTGGCCAGCAGCAGGTGTTCGCAGCGGATGCGCTGGTCGCCGACATCGACGGTCTTGCCGTCGACCACGCTGGCCCAGCCGTGGATCACCTGCACTTTGTGTTTCTTGAGCAGTGCGGCAACGCCGGTGGTCAGGCGGTCAACAATGCCGTCCTTCCATGCCACGCTTTTGCGGATGTCCAACGTCGGCACATCCACATCGATACCCAGGGGCGAACCTTGGCTGAGGTGCACGGTTTGCTGGAATTGCTCGGCCACATGGATCAAGGCCTTGGACGGGATGCAGCCGATATTCAGGCAAGTCCCCCCCAGCGCCTGGCCTTCTACCAGGATGGTCGGGATGCCCAGTTGGCCGGCGCGAATCGCCGCCACATAACCGCCGGGGCCGCCGCCGATAATCAGCAGCGTCGTGTTCAACGTTTGCATGACTTACTCCAAAAACAGGCTGGCGGGTTGTTCGAGCAGGCCGCGAATGGCCTGGATGAATTGCGCCGCGTCCATGCCATCGACCACGCGATGATCGAAGGAGCTGGAGAGGTTCATCATTTTGCGCACCACGATCTGGCCCTTGATTACCATCGGCCGCTCGACGATTCGGTTGACGCCGACGATGGCCACTTCCGGCAGGTTCAGCACCGGCGTGCTGACGATGCCGCCCAACGCGCCCAGGCTGGTCAGGGTGATCGTCGAGCCGGACAGCTCGTCACGGCTGGCCTTGCCATTGCGCGCGGCGGTGGCCAAACGCGCGATCTCCTCGGCGTTGCCCCACAGGCTGCGGGCTTCAGCGTGACGCACCACCGGCACCATCAGGCCGACGTCGCTCTGGGTGGCGACGCCCACATGCACCGCGCCGAGGCGGGTGATGACCTGGGCTTCGTCGTCGTAACGCGCGTTGATCTGCGGGAAATCGCGCAGCGCAACAACCATGGCACGCACGATGAATGGCAGCAGGGTCAGCTTGCCGCGTGTGGCGCCGTGTTTTTCGTTGAGGTGCACACGCAGCTCGTCGAGGGCGGTCACGTCGATTTCTTCCACGTAGCTGAAATGCGCGGCGCGGCGGGTGGCGTCCTGCATGCGCTGGGCAATCTTGCGGCGCATGCCGATCACCGGGATCTGCTCTTCGCTGTTGCGTTCGGCATAGGGGTTGGCGGTGGCTGAAGCCTTCGCTGTGCCTTGTTGCAGGTAGGCGTCGAGGTCTTCGTGCAGGATTCGCCCGGCCGGGCCCGTGCCCTGGACCAGGCGCAACTGAATCCCGGCGTCCAATGCGTGCTTGCGCACGGCCGGGGAGGCCAGGGGACGTTCGTCGGCTGCACGGCAAACAGGTGCCGGCGCGGGTTTGCTGACAACGGCAGCCGGCGCGGGCTTGGCTTCTACCACAGGTGCCACGGGCGCCGCTTTGGGCGCCTCCTTTATCACCGGCGCGTCCTTGGCATTGCCCGCGCCTTCCACTTCAATGCTGATCAAGATACTGCCCACGGCCATGACTTCACCCGGCTCGCCGCCGAGGGCGATCACCTTGCCGTGCACCGGCGAGGGAATATCCACCATCGCCTTGTCGGTCATCACATCCGCCAGCACCTGGTCTTCAACCACCATGTCGCCGACTTTCACATGCCACACCGACAGTTCAACTTCCGCGATGCCTTCGCCAATGTCCGGCATCTTGATTACGTGCGTGCCCATTCAGACCTCCATGACCCGTTTCAACGCCGCGCCCACACGGGACGGCCCTGGGAAATACGCCCACTCTTGCGCGTGCGGGTAGGGGGTGTCCCAGCCGGTGACGCGTTCGATCGGCGCTTCCAGGTGGTGGAAGCAATGCTCTTGCACCAGCGCCACCAGCTCGGCGCCAAAGCCGCAGGTGCGGGTGGCTTCGTGCACCACCACGCAACGCCCGGTCTTTTTCACCGACTTGACGATGGTCTCCAGGTCCAGCGGCCACAGGCTGCGCAGGTCGATGACTTCGGCGTCGATGCCGGTTTCTTCGGCGGCGACTTGCGACACGTACACGGTGGTGCCGTAGGTCAGCACGGTCACGGCGGAACCCGGACGCACGATGGCGGCCACGTCCAGCGGCACGGTGTAGTAACCGTCCGGCACTTGCGCTTGCGGGTGTTTCGACCACGGCGTCACCGGACGGTCGTGGTGGCCGTCGAACGGGCCGTTGTACAGGCGCTTGGGCTCGAGGAAGATCACCGGGTCGTCGTTTTCGATCGAGGCGATCAGCAGGCCCTTGGCGTCATAGGGGTTGGACGGCATCACCGTGCGCAGGCCGCAGACCTGGGTGAACACCGCTTCGATGCTCTGGCTGTGGGTCTGGCCGCCGTAGATGCCGCCGCCGCAAGGCATGCGCATGGTCAGCGGCGCGGTGAACTGGCCGGCCGAGCGATAACGCAGGCGCGCGGCCTCGGAGATGATCTGGTCGGTGGCGGGATAGACGTAGTCGGCGAACTGGATCTCGGCCACCGGGCGCAGGCCGTAGGCGCCCATGCCCACTGCGACGCCGATGATGCCGCTTTCGGAGATCGGTGCGTCAAACACCCGCGAGCTGCCGTACTTGCCCTGCAAACCTTCGGTGCAACGGAACACGCCACCGAAGTAACCGACGTCCTGGCCGAACACCACCACGTTGTCGTCACGTTCGAGCATCACATCCATGGCCGAGCGCAGCGCCTGGATCATGGTCATGGTGGTGGTGGTCATGGCGGTTTCCACTTCGATACTGTTGTTGTGATCGTTCATGTCAGACCCCCAACTCTTGACGCTGGCGCTTCAAGTGCTCCGGCATCTCTTTATAGACGTCTTCGAACATGGTCGCGGCGCTTGGAATCTGGCCGCCGGCGAGGGTGCCGTACTGTTCGGCTTCTTTTTGCGCGGCGATGACTTCGGCTTCCAGCTGCGCGCTGACCGCGGTGTGTTCCTCTTCGGACCACTGGCCAATCTTGATCAGGTGCTGCTTGAGGCGGGCAATCGGATCGCCGAGGGGGAAGTGGCTCCAGTCGTCGGCCGGGCGGTATTTGGACGGATCATCCGAGGTGGAGTGCGGACCGGCACGGTAGGTGACCCACTCGATCAGCGTCGGCCCCAGGTTGCGCCGCGCCCGTTCGGCGGCCCAGGCGGAGGCGGCGTACACCGCGATGAAGTCGTTGCCGTCCACGCGCAGGGAGGCGATGCCGCAACCGACGCCGCGTCCGGCGAAGGTGGTGGCTTCACCGCCGGCAATCGCCTGGAAGGTGGAGATGGCCCACTGGTTGTTGACCACGTTGAGGATCACCGGCGCGCGGTACACGTGGGCGAAGGTGAGGGCGGTGTGGAAGTCGGATTCGGCGGTGGCGCCGTCGCCGATCCAGGCGGACGCAATCTTGGTGTCGCCCTTGATGGCCGAGGCCATGCCCCAGCCCACGCCCTGTACGAATTGGGTAGCGAGGTTGCCGGAAATGGTGAAGAAACCGGATTCCTTGACCGAGTACATGATCGGCAACTGGCGGCCCTTGAGCGGATCGCGCTCGTTGGACAGCAGTTGGCAGATCAGGTCCACCAGCGGCACTTCGCGGGCCATCAGGATGCTTTGCTGGCGGTAGGTGGGGAAGCACATGTCGTCGATGTTCAAGGCCAGGGCCTGGGCGCTGCCGATGGCTTCTTCGCCAAGGCTCTGCATGTAGAACGACATTTTTTTCTGACGCTGGGCGACCACCATGCGGTTGTCGAAGATGCGCGTCTTGAGCATGGCGCGCATGCCTTTGCGCAGGATCTCCACTGGCACGCCTTCGGCCCACGGGCCGAGGGCCTGGCCCTGGTCGTCGAGCGCGCGGATCAGGCCCTTGGCCAGGTCGGCGGTGTCGGCGGGTTCTACGTCGATGGCGGGTTTGCGCACGGTGCCGGCGTCGGTCAGGCGCAGGTACGTGAAGTCGGTCTTGCAGCCTGGGCGGCCCGAGGGTTCGGGAACGTGCAGGCGCAGTGGTTCGTACTGCTGGGTCATGGCTTTCTACGCTCTATCTTGTGAATTTCTTGTAGTGGGCGCGCTAGCTGACAGTCAGACCCCGGGTAGGGGAAATCTTGTCCTACAACAATCATAGGCGGGGCGTGGGAGAATATTTATCTGTGTTTCGTTGCGCTCGCGATCATTTGCGGATAAAAAAACTGCATAAACATAATAAACAGGTGATTTTGTCTCATGCGCAAACTGGACCGTACCGATATCGGCATTCTCAACGCCTTGCAGGAGAACGCCCGCATCACCAACGCCGACCTGGCCCGCTCGGTCAACCTGTCGCCCACGCCGTGTTTCAACCGGGTCAAGGCGATGGAAGAGTTGGGCTTGATCCGCGAGCAGGTCACGCTGCTGGACCCGGATTTGTTGGGGCTGCACGTGAATGTGTTTATTCATGTGAGCCTGGAGAAGCAGAACGAACTGGCGTTGCAGCAGTTTGAAGGCGCGATCTCGGATCGGCCGGAAGTGATGGAGTGCTACCTGATGGCGGGTGACCCGGATTATCTGATCCGGGTGCTGGTACCGACGATCCAGTCACTGGAGCGCTTCATGATGGACTTTTTGACCAAAGTGCCGGGTGTGGCGAATATCCGCTCCAGTTTTGCCCTTAAACAAGTGCGTTATAAAACTGCGCTGCCTTTACCGCGCGATGGCCTGATGGTGTGAATATCGGCAGAAGGCGGTCGCGTTTAATCTGATGTTTAGCTAAGCAATGATATGGGTCATTTTTATTCGCGCTAATTAATAAAAAATTGCATGACGGCTCACGCTTTTTTCACATACTTTTAAACAAAGTTAAACCTGTCAGGTCGTGTCCCATGCGACCAAGGGGAAGGGTGAGCCAAGATGTCCATGAGATCCTTGAAGTTGAACTTTCGTACCACATTGTGCTTCGGTGTGGTTTGTCTCCTGCTGTTAATACAGGGCGCGATGACGCTGATAAAAGTCGATAAGGTTTATTCATCGACGGTTGAAATCGAAAGTAACTGGCTGCCCAGTATTCGCCTGGCGGGCCAGATAGATTCCACGTTCTACAAACTTCGCCTGGATCTGCGTCGTTACGCCATGGAGTTCCCTGACAAGGACCCGGCCTCCCTGGAAAAACTCAAGGCTGTTCGCGCCGAAGTACTGCAGATTGCCGAAAGCTATGCGCCGATGGTGTCGAGCCCCGAGGAGCAAGCCAAGTACAACGACGCACTCAGCGAGATCAAGAATTACAGCCAGAAAATGGATGAATTCCTCGCGCAAGCCGCCACGTTTTCCCCGGAACAAATGTCGGTGTACCTGCGCGACGTCAACGGCCCTATCGCCCGTGAAGTGCAGGGCTCCATCAATGACCTGATTGTGCTCAATGAACAGGGGTCCAAGGCGGCCGTGCAAGTCGCGGCGAGCGAACACGATGCGGCCCGCTTGTTCACTTGGGTGCTGATGGCCAGCTCGGTATTGATCGCGGTGGTCGTCGCACGGTTGTTTGCCGGCAGCATCATTGGCCCGGTGCGTGAGCTGATGATCGCGACCGGCAAAATCGCCGACGGTGATTTGCGCGTGGCGATTGCCATCAGCGGCAAGGACGAACTGACCGAGCTACAACGCTCGACTGCCACCATGCAAATGAACCTGAAAAGCACCTTGCAGCATATCTCGGAGGCATCCGGGCAGTTGGCTTCGGCTGCGGAAGAAATGAGTGCGATCACCCGTGAATCCACCGCTGGCATCGAGCGCCAAAGCATGGAGACCGACCAGGCGGCGACGGCGGTCAACGAGATGACGGCGGCCGTGGAGGAAGTCGCGAGGAATGCGGTCTCCGCTTCCCAGTCGACACAAGACTCCCAGCGCTCGGCAAGCGTAGGCCAGGAGCGCGTGACGCAAACCATCGCCTCGATCGAAAAACTCAGTGCCACGGTGCAGCAGACCGGCGTGGAAGTCGAAGGCCTGGCCAAGCAGGCTCAGGACATCGCCCGGGTGGTCGAAGTGATTCGCTCCATCGCCGAGCAGACCAACCTGCTCGCCTTGAACGCGGCGATTGAGGCGGCAAGGGCCGGCGAGCAGGGCCGGGGCTTTGCGGTAGTGGCCGACGAAGTGCGGGCGCTGGCCCACAGAACGCAAACGTCGACCCAGGAAATCGAACAGATGATTGCGAAAATCCAGGCCTGTTCGAGCGAGGCGGTGGCGTCCATGGTCCTCAATCGCAACGAAGCGGTGGATTCGCTGAAGGTCGCCCATGAAGCCGGCGTGGCCATTACCCAGATCACCCAGGCCATTACCGACATCAACGAGCGCAACCTGATGATTGCGACGGCCTCGGAAGAGCAGGCCCATGTTGCCCGGTCCGTCGATCAGAACCTGATCAGCATCCGCGACCTGTCCATCCAGAGTTCGTCGGCGGCCGGGCAAACGTCGGTGGCCAGTCAGGAACTGTCCCGACTCGCCGTGGACCTCAAGCAGATCGTCGCGAAGTTCGCCGTGAGTTGATCGTGTAGCGGGTCAGGCCTTGGGGGGGGTGATAGATGCTCAAATGCATTGCGTGTTCTCAGGTCTGCCTGGGCATGTACCTTCATAAACTGGATGGCCCTTGGATCGGCCACGGGTTCTGGAAGAGCAGCTTTTTATTGGACTGCGAAGACGACCTGCAGCGTTTGTTGACGTCGCAGGTCCAGCGGGTCTGGATAGACACTGCAAAAGGCTGCGACACGCCGCCGCCCGCCCGCCCGGCCCAGGTCACGCTCAGCAGCCCGGTCAAAACGCGCCCGGTGGAACCGACTCCGGCAGAGACAAAGGCGGAGGTCGCGCGCGCAGTGAGGGTGTGTGCGGTCGCCAAACGTGCAGTGGTCAGTATGTTCAGCGACCTGCGCATGGGGCGGGCGGTGGATGTGCATCATGTGGCCGGCCTGGTGGAAGAGATTTCGCAGTCCATGCTGCGCCATCCCCATGCCTTGCTCAGCCTGGTGCGGCTGAAAAAGGCCGACGAATACACCTACATGCATTCCGTCGCGGTCAGTGGCTTGATGATCGCGCTGGCACGGCAGTTGGATCTCTCTGCGCAGCTGGTCCAGGAAGCCGGGCTGGCGGGGTTGTTTCATGATGTGGGGAAAATGATGATTCCCGAGGCGATTTTGAACAAGCCGGCCGGGCTTACCGAGGTGGAGTTTCACACCGTCCGCCAGCACCCGGTGGAAGGCGCCCGGTTGCTGCGTCTGTGCCCGCAGATCAGTGCCTTGGTGCTGGATGTGTGCCTGCATCACCACGAAAAATCTGACGGCAGCGGTTATCCCAGTGGCTTGGTGCAAGAGCAGATCAGCCTGTTCGCCCAGATGGGGGCGGTATGCGACGTCTACGATGCGATCACCTCGGAGCGCCCTTACAAGCGCGGCTGGGGGCCCGCCGACGCGATCCGGAAAATGGCGGAGTGGAAAGGTCATTTCGATGATCAGGTGTTCCAGGCGTTTGTGCGCTGCGTGGGGATTTATCCCGTCGGCGCCTTGGTGCGCCTGGAGAGTGGGCGCATTGGCGTGGTGGTCGAACAAAGCCCGAAATCGCTACTCACCCCCAGGGTCAAGGTGTTTTTCTCTGCACGGTCACGCTTGCCGATTCCCCAGGTTGTGGTGAACCTGGCCGAACAAAGCGACAAGATTGTCGGCCGGGAAAATGCCGAAGAGTGGGGCTTCAAGCACGTCGACGAACTGTGGTCGGGGCTTGCCCCCTCCAAGTCGTCGTACTTTGAGTGACATCGATTCAGAGCTGGTTGAGCGGAATCTTCAGATACACCACCCCATTGTCTTCCGCCGGCGGCATATTCCCCGCCCGTACATTCACCTGGATCGCCGGCAGCAGTAGGGTCGGCATGCCCAGGCCTGCATCGCGTTGGGTGCGCATCGCCACAAACTGCGCCTCATCCACCCCGTCATGCACATGAATATTCCCGGCCCGTTGTTCCGCCACGGTCGTCAGGCATTTCGCCGCGCGGCCCTGCGGTGGGTAGTCATGACAGACGTACAGTTCAGTTTCCAAGGGAAAGCTCAGCAACTTGCGCATCGACCCATACAACTGCCGCGCATCGCCGCCGGGAAAGTCGCAGCGGGCGGTGCCGACGTCGGGCATGAATAGCGTGTCGCCCACCAGGATCAGCCGGCCATCGATCAGGTAGGCCATGTCCGCCGGCGTATGCCCCGGCACGTGCAGGGCCTGGGCCGTGAGGTTGCCGATATGAAACACCTCATCCGGCGCAAACAGATGATCGAACTGCGAGCCATCGGCGCGAAACTCCGGCTCCAGGTTGAACAGGTTCTTGAACACACCCTGCACGGTGCTGATGCACTGGCCGATGGCGATCTTGCCGCCCAGGGTGCGCCGCAGGTAAGGCGCAGCTGACAGGTGGTCGGCGTGGGCGTGGGTTTCCAGCAGCCATTGCACGTGCAAGCCCTGCTCGCGCACGAAGGCGATGACCTTGTCGGCCTGGGTGGTATCGGTACGCCCCGATGCCGGGTCGTAATTGAGTACTGAGTCGACGATGGCACACGGGCTGCCGTGGTGTTCATAGACGACGTAGGTGTAGGTCGACGATGCCTCGTCCAGAAAGGCTTGAATCAACGCTGGCATGGCGGCTGTCCCCGGTGGAGAAAAAAGTGGTTACAATCAGTTTACGTTTTCACATAATGTTTTGAGCTTAAGTGACGCAAAGGACCCGAGGCAAATGGAATCTACTCTGAGTGAAGGCGAAGTCGCCCAGTTGCGCGCATCGGCGTCCAAGGCCTGTTCATTGCTCAAGGCGCTGGCCAATGAGGACCGCCTGCTGATCCTCTGCCAGTTGACCCAGGGCGAACGCAATGTCGGCGAGTTGGAAACCATGACCGGCGTGCGTCAGCCCACACTGTCGCAGCAGTTGGGCATCCTGCGTGATGAAGGGTTGGTCGCCACCCGCCGCGAAGGCAAGTACATCTACTACGGGCTGGCCAGTCACGAAGTGATCCAAGTGATGAAGACCCTGTCCGGCCTGTACTGCGGCGCGGTCATCAAAAGTTGGGCGTGACGCCATCCGGCAGCGCCCCTTGTGTGCATTGAATAAAAAAAGGCAATAGACCATGACCGACCAACACTGGGGACCGACCATCAGTGGCGATATCGTAGTCATCGGCGGCGGCTCGGCAGGCATCGGCCTGCTGGCCAGCCTGCTCAAGCGCGA
This sequence comes from Pseudomonas sp. AF03-9, assembly GCF_020515815.1. Classification (NCBI taxonomy): domain Bacteria; kingdom Pseudomonadati; phylum Pseudomonadota; class Gammaproteobacteria; order Pseudomonadales; family Pseudomonadaceae; genus Pseudomonas; species Pseudomonas sp. AF03-9. The sequence continues at coordinate 699,706 of NZ_JAHPJF010000002.1, forward strand.
CCCCCACCTGAACATCACCCTGATCGAACCCAACGATTATCACTGCTACCAACCCGCCTGGACCCTGGTGGGCGGCGGTGCCTACGACGTGCGCAAGACCCGCCGGCCCCTGGCCGATGTGTTGCCCAATGGCGTTGCCTGGATTCAGGCTGCCGTCAGTGAACTGCTGCCAAACGAGCGCACCCTGGTCCTCGACAGCGGCCAGCGCGTCAGCTGGCAAAACTTGATCGTGTGCCCCGGCCTGCGCCTGGCCTGGGAGCAAATCGAAGGGTTGCAAGCGACCCTCGGGCACAACGGCGTCACGTCCAACTACAGCTACGAACACGCGGCCTACACCTGGCAACTGGTGCAGCAACTCAAGGGCGGCAAGGCGATCTTTACCCAGCCCGCCATGCCGATCAAATGCGCCGGCGCGCCGCAGAAGGCCATGTACCTGTCCTGTGATCACTGGCTCAGGCAGGGCGACCTGAACAACATCGACGTCGAATTCAACCTCGCCGGCATGGCGCTGTTCGGCGTGCCGACGTTCGTGCCGCCGCTGATGAAGTACGTGGAGAAATACAACGCCCGCCTGAACTTCAGGTCCAACCTGATCAAGGTCGACGGGCCGGCCCGCAAAGCCTGGTTCGAGGTGCACGACGCTGACGGCACCGTCACGGTGGAAGAACGATTCTTCGACCTGTTGCACGTGGTCCCGCCCCAAGTCGCCCCGGATTTTATCCGCCAAAGCCCGCTGGCCGACGCCGCCGGCTGGTGCGAAGTGCACCCCCACAGCCTGCAACACCTGCGTTACCCGCATATCTTCGGCCTCGGTGACGTGTGCTCCACCAGCAACGCCAAGACCGCTGCGGCGGTGCGCAAGCAGATCGTGGTGGTGGCCGAGAACCTGCTGGCCCTGCGTCAACAGGCGCCGCTGCCGCTCAAGTACGACGGCTATGGTTCGTGCCCGTTGACGGTGGAGAAGGGCAAGGTGGTGCTCGCCGAGTTCGGCTACGGCGGCAAGCTGTTGCCGACCTTTGCCCTGGACCCGACCCGTGCGCGCCGTTCGATGTGGTTGCTCAAGGCCACGTTGCTGCCGTGGTTCTACTGGAACGGCATGCTCAAGGGCCGTGAATGGCTGACCCGTCTGAGCAAGGTGGACTGAATGCTGCTCGCCACGGTGTTGGGATTATTGATGGGCCTGGTCATGGGCCTGACCGGCGCGGGCGGCGGCATCCTCGGGGTGCCGGCGCTGGTGCTGGGGTTGGGCCTGAGCATGACCCAGGCCGCGCCGGTGTCGTTGCTCGCGGTGGGCGCGGCGGCGGCGGTGGGGGCGATCGACGGTCTGCGCCACGGCCTGGTGCGCTACCGCGCCGCGCTGCTGATTGCCTTGTTGGGCGCGTTGTTTTCGCCGGTGGGTGTGTTCCTCGCCCATCAACTGCCGGAAGCCGTGCTGATGGGCCTGTTCAGCGCACTGATGGTGCTGGTGGCCTGGCGCATGTTGCAGCGCGAAAAAACCGAGGCCGGGCCGAGTGATCACGGCACCGCGTCCTGGGGCCAGAAAAACTGCATGCTCAACCAGCAGACCGGACGCCTGGCCTGGACCGCCAAATGCAGTGCGACCCTGGCGGCGTTGGGCGCGGTGACCGGCGCTGTCTCCGGGCTGCTCGGCGTCGGTGGCGGCTTCCTGATCGTGCCCGCGTTCAAGCAGCTCACCGATGTACAGATGCGCGGCATCGTCGCCACCTCGTTGATGGTGATCAGCCTGATCTCGTTGATCGGCGTGGCGGGCTCATTCCATGCCGGGGTGCGGATCGAATCGGTGGGCTGGGTGTTTATCGGCGCGAGCATCGTCGGCATGCTCGCCGGCCGGCGCCTGTGCTCGGTGATTCCTGCGCGCACCTTGCAGGTCGGGTTTGCCGGCCTCTGTGTACTGGTGGCGGTCGGCATGTTGATCAAGGCCGGTCTTACGCACTAAGTGCCGGGCCTGGCTTACGCCGAACTTGCCGGGCACCCGCGGCCCGCCCAAAGCACCCGCAAACCAAGGCCAAGGCAGCGTAGGCCGTGGCTTGCGGGGTTTCGATAATCGCCTCCGACATCAAGTCCCCGTTGCGGAGCGCGCCATGCATAACAATAAGAATGTCCCCCTGCGTCTGTTGCCTGCCTTCATCGTTGGCCTCGGCCTGAGCCCATTGGCCAACGCCGAAATCATGCTGTACGACAAGGACGAAACCACCTTTTCCACCGACGGCTACATCAACGCCTTCTACGTCAACAGCGACGTCGACCGCGCGGGTGACAAGTACGACCGCCGCCAGGCCCGCGTGAAGATGGGCTTCTTGCCCAACTACCTGGGCTTCAACATGAGCAAGCAGGTCGACGACCTCAAGCTCGGCGCCCGCGCTTCGTTCTGGGTGACCATCAACGACAGCGAAACCAACGGCACCGACACCGCCATCGACGTGCGCCAGTTCTACGGCACCGTGGCCAACCCGGAGTGGGGCGAAGTGCTGATCGGCAAGGACTTCGGCCTGTTCGCCCGCTCCAACATCCTGCTCGATGAGTTGCTCGCCGGTTACGGCCAGGTCAGCGACAGCCTCGGCCTGGTGGACGGCGGTGGCGTGTCGTTCGGCAACATCGGCAGTGGCTACCCGTACCCGTTCCCGAGCTCGCAGATCACCTACCGCACCCCGGTGATGGATGGCCTGCGCGTCGCCGTCGGCATCCTCGACCCGGTCGACACCAACGACAGCAGTGCCCTGGGCAAGGCCTACCAGAAGAACCCGCGCACCGAGAGCGAGATCACCTACCAGTTCGACGTTGGCGGCGCGAAGATCTACAGCTGGCTCAACGGCAGCTACCAGACTTCCGACAACACCGACTCCAACGTCGCCAGCGTCACCTCCAAGGGCCTTGGCTACGGCGTGCAGGCCAAGATGGGCGGCTTGTCGCTGACCGGCTCGGGGTTCCAGGCCAAGGGCATCAACCCGTTCTTCACCAACAACGCCGGGGAGGCGACGTTGCGTAATGTCGACAGCAACGGCTACCTGGTGCAGGGCTCGTACAAACTGGGCAAGAACCGCCTGGCGCTGTCCTATGGCAAGACCAAGGACGACGGCAACGGCGTGGTCGGCAGCGGCGCGGATTATGAAACCCGTGGGATTGCGCTGTTCCATGACGTGAATGCCAACCTGAAGCTGGTGGCGGAGTACAACCAATTCCAGATCAAGGGGCATGACACCAATGCGCAGAATGAAGACACCGATACCTTCGCCGTAGGTGCTGTCTTGACTTGGTAACGCAGTCATAAATGTGGGAGCGGGCTTGCTCGCGAAGACGGAGTGTCAGTCAACAGATTCATTGGCTGATCCACCGCTTTCGCGAGCAAGCCCGCTCCCACATTTTAGTCTCCAGTGTTTATCAGAGTCTCATCCCAACGCATCCCCCCACCCAGTACCCAAGTAGCATAGGGCCCACCCCTCGGCCTTCGTACACTGACGCCTTAGAGGGGGAACCAACGATGCACAACAGTGAAGGCGTAGTCAGTGCCATGTCCCAGGCCACCGATGCCGGGCAGGCCGCCGAAGAGTTGGCCCGGCAGTTGCTGCACCCGTACCTGGGTTTTGTGCTGTTTTTCTGCTCTGCGTCCTATGACCTGCAGGCCCTTGGCCAAGCGCTGCAACAGTGCTTCGGCAAGGTGCGCGTGGTCGGCTGCACCAGTGCCGGCGAGATCACACCCCAGGGTTACGGACGCAATTGCATCACCGCGATGGGCTTCAACCACGCGCACTTTTCCATCGCCACCGAGCTGATCGATCAAGTCGAGCACTTCAGCCTGATCGGTGCCCAGGACATGGTCGAACGCCTGGTCGGCGGCTGTCGCAGCAACACCCTGGCGCCGATCAAGGGCAACACCTTCGCGCTGACCTTGCTCGACGGGCTGTCGAGCCGGGAAGAAATGGTCCTCGCCGCCCTCAGCGCGGCCCTGGGCGACATCCCGCACTTCGGCGGTTCGGCCGGCGACGACAACTTCCTCACCCACACCCACGTGTACTTCAATGGTGTGTTCCACAGCGGCGCGGCGGTGGTGGTGCTGGTCAATACCTGGCTGGATTTCGAGGTATTCACCACCCACCATATCCTGCCGCGCACCGAAAAGCTGGTGGTGACCGGCGCCGACAGCCCGTCACGCCGGGTGTTCGAACTCAACGCCGAACCGGCCGCCGAAGAATACGCCAGGCACATCGGCGTAGCCGTGGCCGACCTCGACCACCGCGTCTTCGCCGCTCACCCGTTGGCAGTGCGTATCCACGACCAGTACTACGTGCGCGCTATCCAGCAAGTGCACGAAGACCTCAGCCTGAGTTTCTACTGTGCGGTGGAAAACGGCATCGTGCTCACCGTGATGCGGCCCGGGCCGATCCTGCCGAACCTGCAAAGCCTGTTCGACGGCCTGCACACGCGCCTCGGCGACCTGCTGCTGACCATCGGCTGCGACTGCTTCCTGCGCCGCATGGAGTTGGAAGACAACGGCGACCTCGAACACATCGGCAATTACCTGCGCGAGAGACGGGTGCTGGGCTTCAATACCTACGGAGAACAGTTCAATGGCATGCACATCAACCAGACCTTCACCGGGGTCGCCATTGCCCGTGGCCGACGCTGAACTGCGCGCCCAGGTCGCCCAGCTGCAACAGGCCAATCACAAATTGGCGCGGATCAACGCGGCCCTGATCGAGCGTATCGAATCCGGCATGACCCAGGGCAACAACCCGTACACCACGTTCCAGCATTCGGTGGTGCTTGCCGAACAGGTGCGCGAACGCACCGACGCGCTGAACCAGGCGATGGCCGAACTCAAGGCCAGCAACCACCTGTTGATCAACGCGCGGCTGCGCGCCGAAACCCTGCGCGGCGAGCAGGCCGCGGCGCAAAAAGCCCAGGAAAGTGAACGCTGGATTCGTCTGATCACCGACAACGTGCCGGCGCTGATCGGCTACCTCAACGCCGACCTGGTCTACGAGTTCACCAACAAAGTCTACGAAGAATGGTACTGCTGGCCGCGCGGCATGATGCTCGGCCAGAGCCTGCGCGAAGTGCACAGCGAGCAGCACTGCCAGCGCCTCGACGCTTACGTCGCCCGCGCCCTGGCGGGTGAGAGCGTGACGTTCGAATTCGCCGAAACCAACATCAACAACCAGGAGCGCTACATGCTGCGCTCCTACGTGCCCAACCTGCTCGCCAGTGGCGAGGTGGTGGGGATCTTCGTGCTGATCCGCGACATTACCGAGCGCCGCCGCACCGCCGAGGCCCTGCACCAGGCCTATCAACACCTGGAGCAGCGCGTGGCCCAGCGCACCTCGGAACTGACTGCGCTCAACGATCAGTTGTTGCAGGAAATCGACGAGCGCCGACGCATGGAAACCCGCCTGCGCGAAGCCAAGCAAGAGGCGGAAAAGGCCAACCTGTCGAAAACCAAGTTCCTCGCCGCCGTCAGCCATGACTTGCTGCAACCGCTCAACGCCGCACGCCTGTTTACCAGCGCACTGCTGGAGCGCCCCAGTGAAACCCTGGTGCGCAACGTGAGCAACTCCCTGGAAGACGTGGAAAACCTGCTGGGCACCCTGGTGGATATTTCCAAGCTCGACGCCGGGGTGATCAAGGCCGACATGGCGCCGTTCGCCCTCAGCGAACTGCTGGAAAACCTCGCCGCCGAATACACCGAACTGGCCCGCGCCGAAGGTCTGGAGCTGCACTTTGTCGGCTGCTCGGCGCTGGTGCGCAGCGACATCCAGCTGCTCGCACGAATCCTGCGCAACCTGCTTAGCAACGCGTTGCGCTACACCTACCAGGGCCGTGTGGTGCTGGGCTGCCGACGCCAGCAGCAGCGTTTGCTGATCCAGGTGTGGGACAGCGGCATGGGCATTGCCGAGGAACGCCTGGAGGAGATTTTCCAGGAGTTCAAGCGCGGTGACGTCCAGCGCCCGGACCAGGATCGCGGGCTGGGCCTGGGCCTGGCCATCGTCGAGAAAATCGCCGGAATCCTTGGCCATCGCATCAGTGTCAAATCCTGGCCGGGCAAGGGCTCGATGTTTAGCGTGGAAGTGCCGCTCAGCGCCACCGCGCCCAAGTCGCTGCCGATGCCGTGCATGAGCGAAGCGCTGCTGGAACGTTTGCAGGGCGCGCGGGTGTGGGTGCTGGATAACGACGCGGCGATCTGCGCGGGCATGCGCACCTTGCTCGAAGGCTGGGGTTGCCGGGTGACCACCGCCTTGTCGGAACAGGACCTGGCCCGGCAGGTGGACAACTACCATGCCGAGGCGGACCTGCTGATCGCCGACTACCACCTCGACGACGACCAGAACGGCGTCGACGCCGTGGCCCGCATCAACGCCCGGCGCGGCACTGCGATCCCGGCGTTGATGATTACGGCCAACTACAGCAATGAGTTGAAGCAGCAGATTCGTGAGTTGGGGCATACGTTGATGCATAAGCCCGTGCGGCCAATGAAGTTAAAGACAGCGATGAGTCACTTACTCGGCCGCCCCTGACAAAACGCAGATCAAAAT